>CAJTSD010000045.1 GCA_910578795.1 uncultured Lachnospiraceae bacterium | reverse complement strand
CAGCTGATGTGAATTTAACAGTAGGAAGTGCGCGGCGCGTACTTTCTATTGTTGCACTTTTTGTTTGATTTTTAATCATATTCATCACATTCATTAAAGGAGGGTATTTACAGTGTTGGCATTTGATTTTGACAGTCCAAATATTGAAGTGGCAGAAATCTCTGAAGACAAAAGGTATGGTAAGTTTGTAGTAGAACCTTTAGAGAGAGGTTATGGAATCACACTGGGTAATTCTCTTAGAAGAATTATGCTTGCTTCCCTACCCGGCGCGGCTGTGAGCCAGGTTAAGATTGATGGTGTATTACATGAGTTTAGTTCCATCCCCGGCGTGAAGGAGGATGTGACGGAAATCATAATGAACCTGAAAAGTCTGGCAATTAAAAACAGCAGCGAAACTGATGAAGTTAAGAAGGCAGTTATTGATTTTGAGGGTGAAGGTGTTGTCAGGGCATCTGATATTCAGGTGGATCAGGATATTGAGATTATGAATCCGGATCAGGTTATCGCTACGTTAAATGGCGGTAAGGACAGCAAACTGTACATGGAAATACTGATTACAAAGGGAAGAGGCTATATCAGCGCCGATAAGAATAAGAGCGAGGATTTGCCAATCGGTGTCATTGCCGTTGATTCAATCTATACTCCTGTAGAGAGAGTAAATGTTACCGTAGAAAATACCCGTGTTGGTCAGGTTACTGACTACGATAAATTGACATTGGATGTATATACAAACGCGACACTTGAGCCTGATGAGGCGGTAAGCCTTGCGGCAAAGGTGTTGAGTGAGCATTTGAAGCTTTTCATTAATCTTTCAGAGCTTGGGACGGGCGCTGTCGTGATTAACGAAAAGGAAGATGATGAGAAGGAAAAAGTTCTTGAGATGAGCATTGATGAGCTTGAGCTGTCAGTGCGTTCATACAACTGCCTCAAGAGAGCCGGAATCAATACGGTTGAGGAGCTGACCAATAAGACTTCAGAAGATATGATGAAGGTTCGTAATTTGGGACGTAAGTCTTTAGACGAAGTGTTGGCGAAGTTAAAGGAGTTAGGTTTGCAGCTTAATCCGATGGAGGAATAATTTAGCCGCAAATTTAAGATATGTATGTATTATACAATCGCAGATGCGGTAATCCCAAAGCGTTCGCATTTGTGCTCAGAGATGGAATTTATTAATGACATTTGATAAGTAAGTCCAAAGAGCGTTGTCATTTGTTCCACCAATGAGGGTAGCCTGTACAAAGTGCAGGTGAAGTTCCTCGTAAAGAAAGGAGCCAATTATGGCAGGTTATAGAAAACTCGGAAGAACATCAAGTCAGAGAAAGGCATTGCTCAGAGGTCAGGTGACTGCTTTAATTGCAAGCAAAAATGGAAGAATCATCACGACAGAGGCAAGGGCAAAAGAAGTAAAGAAGATTGTCGAAGGACTGATTGCGTTAGCGGTAAAGGAAAAGGATAACTATGAAATGGTTAAGGTTACGGCTAAGGTTCCCAGGAAAGATAAGGACGGCAAGAGAGTAAAGGAAGTAAAGGACGGCAAGAAGGTCACTGTTTTTGATGAAGTAGAGAAGGAAATCAAGAAGGATCTGCCTTCAAGACTTCATGCAAGAAGAAAGATGCTTAAGGTATTATACTCTGTAACAGAGGTTCCCGAGAAAAATGCAGGAAAAAAGAGAAATACAAAGGAAATCGACCTTGTAGCGAAGCTGTTTGATGAAATCGCACCTAAGTATGTTGGACGTAACGGTGGTTATACAAGAATAATCAAGGTTGGTCAGCGTAAGGGTGACGGCGCTATGCAGGTAGTTCTTGAGCTTGTATAAGAGCAGAGAATAATTGTATTTTGTACGAAATGCGCTCCCATATTTTGGGGGCGTTTTTGTATAAAACTGGATTGTAAAGGTAATGATTCAGAAGTATAGAAGGTTCAAAATCAAGATTTTGTATTTCTGAATCATTATTAAACGGATACCTGCGGACGGTTTTGTAAGAATGGGGGATAGATATGACAAGAAAAGAAGCCTGCTATTTTCTTGGAATCAGAGAAGATGCATCTGACGAGCAGATTAAAAGGGCATATCGGTATAAGGCGAAGCTTTACCATCCGGATGCCAATCCGTCAGGAGATACGAAGGAGTATTACATCAAGCTTCAGGGAGCGTATGAGTATCTGATGAATCATCCATATGTTCCTGAAAACAAACAAAATATCTCCACAGATACTGCGGGAAAAATGCAAAGCCGACAGATGATGGCAAATGCAGCTTATTTCTATCAGATGCCGCCCAAGCCGCAACGACCGGCAAAAATATTTGCCACAAGTACAACGACGCGTGACAGCTATAAAAAGCAAAGGGAAATGGCGAGTGAGCGCGAAAAGATTGAGAAGTGGGATAAGGATTATAGGGATAGTAAGCGAAGAAAACAGCAGACACAGATGCACGGTAAGGAATATGCTGACAGAATGAATCCGCCTGGGAAGAGCAAGGAAGAGGAAATTCTTGATAAAATCAGGGCGATATGGATTGCGGAAAACATTAAACGGCAGATTGCACAGGACCGGGAGCATAAAGAAATGCTTCAAAGGCGTAAGTTATATAAAGCCTTTATGCAGCAAAAGATGCAGGATGGCGATAAGTAATATGGGAATAGCGTAATCGTAAAGGTTTCATACGGAAAATTGGCAGCTGAATGAGGTTTTAACATGGGAATTATCAAGGTCAAGGACTTAATATTTGAGTACATCAGACGGGATGAGGAAGGCAATGTCGAGGGAATTACAACAGCAGTAGATAATGTTAATTTGGATATTAATCAGGGTGACTTTGTCGCTATTTTAGGTCATAATGGCTCGGGTAAATCCACACTTGCAAAGCACCTCAATGCCATACTGTACCCCACAGAAGGGACGGTGTGGGTTGATGGTAAGGACACGCAGAAGGATGAATATATATGGGAAATCAGACAGACTGCAGGGATGGTATTTCAAAATCCCGATAATCAGATTATTGGTCAGGTTGTGGAGGAGGACGTAGGATTTGGACCTGAAAATATGGGGGTGCCCACAAAGGAAATATGGGAACGTGTGGATGAGAGCTTAAAAGCTGTTGGAATGTATGAGTTTCGGAAGTATTCACCCAATAAGTTGTCAGGAGGACAAAAACAGCGTGTATCCATTGCGGGTGTAATTGCAATGCACCCGAAATGCATTATACTTGACGAGCCGACTGCGATGCTTGATCCAAGAGGACGTAAGGAGGTCATTCGTGCCGCGCGTGCTTTGAATGATGTGGAACGCATTACAGTGATATTAATTACGCACTATATGGAAGAGGTCATTTATGCAGATAAGGTTTTTGTGATGGACAAGGGAAAAATCACATTACAGGGAACACCGCGGGAGGTCTTTTCCAAGGTAGAGCGTTTGAAGGAGCTCAGACTGGATGTGCCGCAGGTAACTTTGCTTGCGCATGAGTTAAGACAGGAGGGATTTCCGATACCCGAAGGCGTGCTGACAAAAGAGGAGTTTCGAGAAGCGCTGGATAGTTGTGTCAATGCGCTATTTTGAGATTAGGAGATAAAAAGGATGCCAATCATTTTAGACAAGGTAAATCACATTTACGGACAGGATACGGGAACGCCGTTAAGGGCATTAAATAATATTAATTTGGTAATTCCTGATGGACAGTTTATTGGAATTATCGGTCATACTGGATCCGGAAAATCGACGCTTGTGCAGCATTTAAACGGTCTGATGAAAGCGACAAGCGGGAATATTTATTTTAATGGGGAAGACATTGACGATACGGACTATGATAAAAAGAAGCTGCGTAGCAAGGTAGGGCTTGTGTTTCAATATCCGGAACACCAGCTTTTTGAAACGGATGTGTTTACAGATGTATGCTTTGGACCCAAAAATTTAGGATTGACCAAAAAGGAAATAGAGCTTAGAGCTTATGAGGCTTTGAAATTGGTGGGTTTGGATGACGAATACTTTTATCAGTCGCCTTTTGATTTGTCAGGAGGACAGAAGAGACGAGTGGCAATTGCAGGTGTCCTAGCCATGAAACCACAGGTGCTTGTGCTGGATGAGCCAACGGCAGGGCTTGATCCCAAAGGAAGGGATGAAATTTTGGATCAAATATCAAAGCTCAAGAAAGAAACCGGAATTACTGTCATTTTGGTATCACACAGCATGGATGATGTGGCACGGTATGTAGACAGGATTATTGTGATGAATAAAGGGTGCATTTTGTATGATGATGCGCCAAGAGAAGTGTTTCGCCATTATGCAGAACTGGAACAAATCGGTCTTGCGGCGCCACAGGTGACATATATTATGAGGGAACTACAGGCGCACGGTTATGATATAAGCGATGATGTGACGACAATTGACGAGGCAAAAGATGAGATAAAACAGTATTTTGCACGTCTTGCAGCGGCAGGAAAGGGAAACGGGTGACGGACGATGCTCAGAGATATTACACTTGGGCAGTACTATCAGGCTGATTCTGTCATACATAGACTGGACCCGCGGGTGAAGCTTGGTTCTACCATATTGTTTATTATATCACTTTTTGTATTTGACGGAGTGGCAGGATATTTCGTGGCAGCGATATTTCTAATGCTTGTGATAAATTTATCAAAGGTGCCTTTTAAATTCATGGTCAAGGGAATGAAGGCAATTGTGTTCTTACTACTGATAACAGTTGTGTTTAATCTGTTTCTGACACCGGGTGAGCCGCTGGTTACAATATGGAAACTAAAGATTACGAAGGAGGGGCTTAAGCTGGCAGTACTTCTTGCAATCAGGCTTAGTTTTTTGATAATTGGTTCGTCCATTATGACGCTTACGACGACTCCAAACCAGCTCACGGACGGTCTTGAAAAAATGCTTCATCCATTAAACAGGATAAAGGTTCCGGTGCATGAGATTGCAATGATGATGTCGATTGCCCTTCGCTTTATTCCGATTCTTATGGAGGAAACGGATAAAATTATGAAAGCTCAGCTTGCGCGATGCGCGGATTTTGACAGTGGAAATATTATCAAGAAGGCGAAGGGGCTAGTGCCGCTTCTAGTGCCGCTTTTTATATCGGCATTCCGGCGTGCAAATGATTTGGCTATGGCGATGGAAGCACGTTGTTACCGCGGAGGAGAGCATCGAACAAAGATGAAACCGCTTCGCTATGCGCGTAGGGATTTTATTGCGTATGCGGTTGTTTTGTGCTATCTCGTAATTGGCGTGGCGGCAGGGCAGATGGGGTCGTTTTTGTTTGCATTGGTTGGGATAACGGGCGGTGCTTTGATATGAAAAGAGTAATGCTTAAGGTGGCATATGATGGGACAAATTATCACGGCTGGCAGATTCAGCCAAATGTGGTAACGATAGAGTCTGTCCTAAACGAAACGCTGGGTGCGCTATTTCAGGAAGAAATAAAGGTGATTGGGGCATCGCGTACGGATACGGGAGTACATGCGCTTGGCAATATAGCGGTTTTTGATACATCTGCCAGGATTCCTGCCGATAAAATATCATATGCGCTGAACCAAAGGCTTCCGAAAGATATCCGGATACAATCTTCGATGCAGGTTGCTCCTGATTTTCATCCAAGACATCAAAACAGCAGAAAAACATATGAGTATAAAATTTTAAACTGTGCATTCCCAATGCCGGTATACAGGCTATACTCTCATTTTACTTATGTAAAGCTTGATGTGGAGAAAATGCGGCAGGCAGCGTCATATCTTGTAGGAGAGCACGATTTTAAAAGCTTTTGCAGTACAAAGACCGTAGTGGAAACGACGGTGCGGACGATATATGATATTTGTGTGGAAAAAACGGGGGATTTGATTTGCATACGGATTACGGGTTCGGGTTTCTTATATAATATGGTCCGTATTATTGCGGGAACGCTTATGGAGGCGGGAAGGGGAACGCTTGCGCCCGAAGCAGTGGCAGATATTTTAAACGCGTGCGACCGCCAAAAAGCAGGTCCGACACTTCCGGCATGCGGGCTTACGCTGATTGGGTATGAGTTTTTGGAATAGGAAATGAAATTCTTTGAACGCAGGCTGCGAGGTCTGCGTTTTTTGAATGCCTGTAATCTTCCTTTTAGAGAAATTTTAGAGGGTGATATCATATAATTATTTCATAATTTTTGTCAAAATTTGAAACTTTTTCTGCTTTTAATTCGTCTAATAAATAGTAGGGAGTTTTATATACAAGAAAGATTGCTTTAAAATAGGGGGAGTACAATGGATTATCAGGCATGTAGGAAACGGGATTTGGAGTTATGGCAGGTTTTGGAACCGTCTAAACCAAGGACTGCAAAAAGCCGCAGTCAGGCACGGACAAGGCAAGGCAGTCAGGGCAGAACGTCTGTCAGAAACCGATCAAATGTGCAGATTGTAACGTTGGTGACGGATCAAATGCCACAGAGCCGTAACAGGGCACGCGCAAATGCGGCGGCTTTAAAACGCCGCAGGGCAAGGCAGCGCAGATTGCGGATATTCAGATGTATGACGGTAACGCTGCTTTTGGCATTATGTGTGGCGCTTTTTTTCATGATAAGCCTTCTGTATCGGGATTTGCAAGGAACAAAGCATGCCGGACAAAAAGCGTCTGAGGTGCAGAAACAGGATGTTTTTGGAGAAGGTCTGACAGACGGCAGTAAAATGGGGAAACCTGAAATACGGGAGGATTTTTTGAGTATCAGCGAATATAACCGTCCCGGAACAAAGCTTGCTGTTGTTAAAAACATTTTTGTACATTACACTGCAAATCCCAAAACGACTGCCGCGCAGAACAGAAGTTATTTTGAAAGCCTTAGCGAAACACATGAGCGCGCCGCGAGCGCACATTTTATTATTGGCTGTGAGGGAGAAATTATTCAATGTATTCCTTTGGATGAGGAGGCGTATGCGGTGCGTGGAAGAAATAACGATTCGATTTCCATTGAATGCTGCTATTTGAATGAAGACGGTTCCTTTGAGCAGGATACATACGACACGCTGGTTTATATGCTGGCATGGCTGATTCGGGAGTATGATTTGGATGCGGAAGATATCCTGCGTCATTATGACAGCTGCGAAAAGCTTTGCCCCTTGTATTATGTTGAGCATGAAGACGAGTGGGAGAAGCTGATTTGGGATGTGAAAAATTATGGAAAAAGTGTTGACACGCAAACGCCCCTGTAATATAATATTTCAATGTGGCGACGTGCGATTAGGCAAATATCATAGCCCCGATGTTTGATAATCCTGTCGACGCGGTTGTATCTAGTTGACCTGCGGATTTTTAGATACGGTCCGGACATTCCGTGTTTTGGAGTCATGCGGGAATATACGTCAAAGGAGAGCCGACAGGCTGAATATATGGAGGTAACATAATGAAAACATTTATGGCTAGCCCAGCTACAATTGATAGAAAGTGGTATGTAGTAGATGCTACAGGAATGACATTAGGACGTTTGGCATCGGAAATTGCAAGTATATTAAGAGGAAAGAATAAGCCAATTTTTACTCCTCATATGGATACAGGTGATTATGTAATCGTGATTAACGCGGAGAAGGTTGCCGTAACCGGTAAAAAATTAGAGCAGAAGATTTATTATAAGCATTCCGACTATGTTGGCGGTATGAAGGAGACAACCTTGAAAGAAAAGCTGGCAAAGAAACCGGAAGAGGTTATCGAGCACGCTGTTAAGGGAATGCTCCCGAAGGGACCTTTAGGACGTGAAATGTATAAGAAACTTTTTGTTTATGCAGGACCTGAGCACAAACATGCAGCTCAGAAGCCTGAAACACTTACATTTTAATCAGCGTTGATAAATAAAGGAGGAAATGAAAATGGCAAAGGCAGCAAATGCTTCAAGATATTATGGCACAGGCAGAAGAAAAAAATCGATCGCTAGAGTTTATTTGACACCCGGTACAGGCAATATTACAATCAATAAAAGAGATATTGATGATTATTTCGGATTAGAAACCTTAAAGGTTATCGTTCGTCAGCCTTTGGCTGCAACAGATACAACGGATAAATTTGATATCCTTGTCAATGTAAAAGGCGGCGGCTATACAGGACAGGCTGGCGCAATCAGACATGGTATTTCAAGAGCGTTGTTGCAGGCAGATGCAGATTACAGACCGACGCTTAAGAAAGAAGGCTTCTTGACGAGAGATCCTCGTATGAAGGAGAGAAAGAAGTACGGTTTGAAGGCAGCTCGTCGTGCACCGCAGTTCTCAAAGAGATAATGATACGACAATTTCAATACAGTATATCTACCCCCGAAGCTTTGTTTTCGGGGGATTTCTTTATTTTCAATAGTGTGATTTCCCTTGATTCCTACAAAATTGTAGTCTAAAATTCATTTTGCGGTAAGGTGGAAGTGAGATACTTTCAATATCAGTAATGTGAAGCATAACTTTTTCCCGTCGATTAGAAAAACGCGGGATTAAAAAGAGAAATGCTTCACATGGAAAGAATGAGGTATTATGAATATGGATTTATTGGAAGTACAATCAATTTCCAAAACGTACGGCAGCGGTGAAACAGCCGTCAGAGCCTTGAAAAATGTCAGTTTTTCGGTTCCAAAGGGCGAATTTGTGACAGTGGTCGGGGAGTCGGGTTCCGGGAAGAGTACGCTCTTAAATATGCTTGGCGCGTTGGACACGCCGACCTCGGGTAAGGTGTTTATTGACGGGAACGATACGTTTTCCATGAAGGAGCGGGAGCTGACGATATTTCGCCGCAGGAATATCGGGTTTATTTTTCAGGCGTTTAACCTGATACCGGAGCTGACGGTGGAGCAGAACATGATTTTTCCGCTGTTGCTTGATTATCAAAAACCGAAGCGCAAATACTTGGAGGAATTGTTGGAGGTGTTGAATTTAAAGGAGCGCCGCCACCACCTGCCAAGCCAGCTGTCGGGCGGGCAGCAGCAGAGGGTTGCGATTGGGCGTGCGCTGATTACGCGTCCGGCGCTCATTTTGGCAGACGAACCTACGGGAAATTTGGACACGCAAAACAGCAGTGAAGTGATTGCGTTGTTGAAAGAAGCATCGAGGAAATACGAGCAGACAATCATTATGATTACACACAACCGAAGCATTGCGCAGACTGCGGACCGGGTGCTGCAGGTGTCAGACGGTGTGCTGACCGACTTTGGGAGGTGCCGTGAATGAAAAGCTATTTGAGTTTAATCCCGCTTGCGGCGCGTGTTCGTAAAAAGCAAGATAAAATGATTAGGATTTGTATTGTGCTTTCCGTCTTTTTAGTGACAGCGATTTTTTCACTGGTGGAGGCGGTGGCGCGCATGGAAACAGTAAACACAATCGATAAGGGCGGGTATTGGCATATTTATATCAGCGGCATCAAGGAGGACGAGGCGCAGAGCATTGCGGCGCGCGAGGACGTTGCGGCTTCGTCCTGGTATGATGTCGCCAATCTTGACGAACATCTGCAAATGAGTAAAGACTATTACATTCAGGGCGCGCAGACAGCAATCTGCGGAATCGAACAGATGTTTATTAGTGATATCATGCACTTTTTCGATGCGGACGCACAAGTGACGCAAGAAGATGCAGTAATTCTTACGGAAAATGCACAGGAACTTTTGGGCGTTGACAAAGGCGATATGATTACGTTAAACACGCCTGCGGGGGATTACACGTTTTACGTAGCGGGTTTTCGGATTAGTGGGAACGGGAAGTATGTGAGCTCCAATGGCGGGGTGACGGCGGCTTTGCCTGTGAAGGAAAATCAGGTTGGCGCGTTTGTGAACATCAGTACGTTTCGCAGAATCTGCAGGGAAAACGGCGAGCCGACGGCGCCGCAGTATTATATCCGGTTTGCAAAGCATACGAATCTGCGAAAGGCGCTCGCGCAAATTAAGGAGCAGTATGGGCTTGCGGACAGTGACATTGGAATGCATACGATTTTAATGGCATCAAACGGAATCACGAATAAGGATTATATCAAAAATGTTTATCCGATTGTGGGGCTTTTGTTTCTGCTGATTCTGACAGCGGGGGTATTGATGATTTCGGGCAGCATGAACAGCAATGTTGCCCAGCGGCTGCAGTTTTTCGGAATGCTGCGTTGTATCGGCGCAAGCAAAAGCCAAATTATCCGTTTTGTGCGGTTAGAGGCGCTGAGCTGGTGTAAAACTGCTGTCCCAATTGGCGTGGCGCTTGGCGTTGTGACGACGTGGGGCGTGAATGTGGGATTGAAATATTTGGTTGGCGGCGAGGTGTCCAATATTCCTGTTTTTGTCACCAGCCCAACTGGCATTGCAAGTGGCGCTATCATCGGTGTTGTTACAGTATTTTTGGCGGCGCAGTCCCCCGCGAAACGTGCGGCAAGGGTATCGCCCGTTGCGGCGGTGTCAGGGAATGCGGCGGATGCAAAACAGGTAAAGCGTGCGGTCAATCTGCGTATGGGAAAGGTAGAAATCGCGCTTGGCATTCATCACGCGGTATCGGCAAGAAAAAATCTTTTGCTGCTGACCGGTTCGTTTGCGATTAGCATTGTCCTGTTCCTTTGTTTTTCGGTTTTGGTGGCGTTTATGGATTGTCTGCTGCCGCAAAAAGCGTCTTCACCTGACCTTGACATAGGGAGTGCGGACTATAGCAATACCATAGAAGCGTCGCTTTTGGACAAAATCAAGGGGGTGGAAGGTGTCAAACACGCGTTTGGAAGACGCGTCTTAAAGGATGTTTCCACAGTGATTGACGGCGCGCCGCAGACGGTCGAACTGATGTCCTATGATAATTATCAGCTTGACTTGCTTGAAAAGGATCATGACCTTAGAAAAGGCAGCCGGCTGAAAAAGATGTATGAAGACAGCCGCAATGTGCTTGTCATTTGGGACAGGGGAATGCCATTGGAAATCGGCGACGAATTGGACGTGAACGGGGAAACGCTTTCGGTTGTGGGGATGCTGAAATACAGTCCGTTCAGCAATGATGGGAGCAATGACGGAAAAATTACGGTGATTATGACGGAGGAGTTGTTTACGCGTCTTACGGGGATTACCGATTACGCATTGATTGACGTGCAGATGACAAGCCGGTCAATCAATGAGAGTGACAAGGCAGTTGCTCAAATTCGCAGGCTCTCGTCAAAGTATGTATTCCGCGACCGTCGGGAGGAAAGCATTCAGGCAATGTATTATGCGTTTATGACATTTGTTTATGGCTTTTTGATTATTATTGCTCTGATTGCACTGCTGAATATTATGAACAGCATTTCCATGAGCGTATCCGCAAGAATCAACCAGTACGGTGCGATGCGCGCAATTGGAATGAGTGCGCGGCAGGTGGTGAAGATGGTTGCCGCTGAAACGTTTACCTACGCGTGTTGTGGCTGTGCCGTGGGTTTCGTGGTCGGGCTTCCTCTAAGCAAATATATGTACGATTTTCTGATTACCGCACATTTTTTCTATGCGTCGTGGAACATTCCGGTTGGACAGATTGCTTTGATTGTGTCGTTTGTTTTGGCATCAAGTACCGCTGCGGTGTATGCTCCTGCAAAACGGCTTTATGCGATGGAGATTACGGAAACGATTGATGAACTATAAAAAGTTTATGGCTGCCCGATTCAAAAAACGGGTAGCCATATAGGTATCTATTACTCAAATATCCGAACCTGCTCCTTGGTCAAGGAATCAATGATTTGAATCAGCTTTTGGAAATCCGCAAGCAGTTCCTTGGAATAAGCTTCCGCTTTTTCATAAATCTGCGGCAATTCGCCCAAGTGACCGGAGCGGACGGCTGCAATCATCTGCGTACCATAGGAATGGAAGGTTTTATGTTTTTGGTCAAGACCGTTCCAAAGACCGATTACCTTTGCGTTTACAGGCTGAAAGGCATAGTAGAAGTGACCAAAACCGCATTTCGTACAATCTGTCTGCAAAGGCTTTAATTCGCCTGTCTGCGCAATCGTCTTTAAGGTGTTGAGCCAATTCTGATGGGCGCTGACGGCGCTGTTTAAACAGCTTAGCATCACCTGATTATCCAGCATATAAAAGGCATCGCGTGCCATATTTCCCATAATCTTTGTGGATTCGTCCAAATGCTTTTCAATCGCCTTAGAAGGTTCCACAAGCTCTGCAATCGAATGGCTGGAAATTGCCAAAGAAGCTGTGTTTTCCTTGAGGCTTTGGCATTCTTGGTTCACATCCTGCATCTGATGATCCAACTCATTCATGGAACTGCTGATTTCTTCACTGACCGCGGCGAGAGAAGAAACGGAATCGGCAATGTGTTCCATGCTGGTACGGTTGTTCCCCGTAATTTTCCAAACATTTTGAATATTATTGTTAATATGTTCCAGCTCTGCGACGGTTGTATCAACACTGTCAGAACTTTTTTTGGAAGCCTCCTGAATGCTGGCGATAAAAGCGCCCATATTTCCGGTCAGGGACTTTGTCTGATCCGCAAGCTGACGGATTTCCTCCGCGACAACGGCAAAACCTTTGCCTGCCTCTCCTGCACGGGCAGCTTCTATGGAAGCGTTTAATGCCAGCAGGTTCGTCTGTGAGGAAATAGAGTTGATTGCAGTGACGACGTCATTCATATGCTGAATGATATCAAGCAGCCCATAAATGTCTGTTTTCATCTCCGTTGCGGTGGAAATGGCGGAGGTGGACAACTTTGAGATCGAAGTAAGTTCTTTTTCGCAGTTGTTGATATCTTCCATTACTTTCGTGGATTCATCGGAAACCTCAATAATTGTGGACGTCAGGTTTTCGTGTGCTTTTGATACTTCGGAAGCAATGCCTGCCGTGGATTCGGACGATTTGCTGATCGTATCAACCGCGTCCGAAATTGAAGTGTTGATTTGCTCAACAGTTGCAACATTCGTTTCCAAAGTCAAATCCATGGAGCTCATACGGATAACAGCGTCCAAGGTTTTGGTAACAGCCTGTTCAAATTCCTCCCTTCCGCTGATTAGACGGCGGTGGATATTATTTAATTCTCCGTTGGACGGATCATACGTCATATTCATTAATCTCGAAATGGATGTGATGGCAGCATCGGAATATCTTTTTCTTATTTTCATATTGGAGTCTCCTTTCGTAGTCATATGTACAAATTGAATTGTACCATAATTTATGAAAAAAGTCACTATAAGAAGGGGCGACCACATAAAATAACGTTGCTGCTAAGATGCATCAAAAAATGTCGATTGTACTTGCAGTGGGGTAATCAGTAATGTTATCATAATAAATAAGATGGTTTTTGGGGGGTGCACTATGGACAGCAGGTCATTGCGGCGCAATATCGGAATGATTGTTTTTTGTATTATAATCAATACAATGGGAAAATTGATTGCAGTAAGCTTAAATCTACCGATATGGTTTGATGTGGTGGGTACCTGTGTGGCGGCATATTTTACCGGACCTGTAGGGGCTGTGATAGCAGGAATGGCTGGGAATATTATTTATTCCATATTGATACATGGAGAATGGATTTATACGCTTATCAATGCTGCGACAGGCGTTTTATTTTATGTCTGCGTCAAAAGAGGATATCTTGAAAAGCCGGATACTGCAGTTATGTCAAGTTTTTTAATGGCAATTGTATCAGTAATTCTGTCAGTTCCGTTTAACTTGCATTTCTATGGAGGGAAATGCGGAAATTTTTGGGGAGATGTGTTCTTTGATATGCTCGAGTGGCATGGCGCGGGTACTGTAATTTGCAGTTTGGGCGGTGAGGCAATTGTTGATATTATAGACAGACCGGTTTGTATTGTGACGGCGTACATTATTATAAGCTTCATCCTGAAATATAGAGGAATTAAACGTGAGAAGAATGATTTTATAAAAGTGCTTACGGTGCTTCTTTTGGTGCCGGCGCTTTTTGCGGGCAGTTTCTCGTCAGATATCCATGCGGCGGAAATAGGCAATAAAGTACCTGAGAGAAATTTTGATGAAAATTACGTTGAAACAGTTTATGACAGCAGGACAGGCATGCCATATTCGGAAGCAAATGCAGTTGCCGAAACGGCGGATGGGTATATTTGGATCGGCAGCTATGCAGGTCTGACAAAATATAACGGAAAAGAATTTGAGTTTGTAAGTGGCATTACGGGTGTATATGCACTGATGACCGACAGCAGGGGGCGGCTTTGGATTAGTACAAATGACAGTGGTATTGTTGTGTATGAGGACGGCGAATTTCATAACTTTTCAGTCGATGACGGACTTCCGGCAAATTCCACTAGAGCGATAATGGAAGCGCCAGATGGAAGTGTTTATGTTGGAACGACAGGAAATTTGTGCAGGATTCAGGTTGAAGGAGACAAAATTACGGATATCGTTACAATATCAGGCGGTATGTATGCTACCTCACTTGCGATGCTTGGTGATAAGCTGGTAGGAGTTACCAATGCAGGCAATATTTTTGTGCTTGAAGATGATACACTTTTGTATGTTGCAGAGCCGCGATTGAAAAATACATATTATACATGTGTGTCCGTGATAGACGGACATCTGCTTGTCGGCACGTCGGAAAGCTATGTTGAGGAATTTCGGATTTTTAAGAACATGTCTGTGACAAGCAGAAGGGTAGAACTGGGCGGTTTTATTAATATAAGAGATATAAAAGCCTGTGATGATGGGCGCGTGTGGATCTGCGCAGACAATGGTGTCGGGTACTTGAAAGAATCTTCTGAGAGCGGTTGGAGTTTCTACACACAGCATTTTGACGGTTTTGATGCTTCTGTCGTAGATATCCATGAAGACTATGAGGGAAATATATGGTTTGCCTCACAAAGATGCGGTGTTATGAAACTGTCTAAAGGCAAGTTTTTGGATTTGTTTTCCTTGTCGGGGATCGATGCGGTTGGAGTCAATGTGGTCTGTGAGGATGAGGGCACTTATTACTGCGGTACGGATAATGGATTGGTCATTGTAAAAGAGGGTCATTACGGACAAATAGAAAATGAGATTACGGATTTATTGCAGGGGGTTCGTATCCGCAGTATTATGAAGGATTCGCAGGGAACAATGTGGTTTTGCACCTATGGAAAAAACGGATTGGTTTCCGTCAAGAAAAAGGGATATATTAATACCCTGAACAGTAACAGAGGTGCAACGGATGACAGGTTCCGATGCATGACAGAACTTCACGATGGAACAATTGCGGTCGGTACTGCGGATGGTATTAATTTTGTAGATGATGACCATGTGATTGGAACAGTGACAAAGGATGACGGATTGGAAAATTCTCAGATATTAAGTCTTTGTGAGGGAACGGACGGATATTTGTATGCCACGACGGACGGCGCGGGCATTTATGTACTTAAGAATCATAAAATCATAAAAAATATAGGAATTGAAGACGGTCTGACAGCAGATGTCGTTCTAAGGCTTGTGCCTTATCAGAAGGGCTTTTTTGTTGTGGCAAGTAATGCTTTGTGCTATATGGAAAATGACGTGGTAACACATTTGGACAGTTTTCCGTATTATGATAATTTTGACATATTAGTTGAGGGCAATGAAGCATATGTGCTGACAAGCGCAGGAATTTATGTGGTAGATGTACGGAAGCTTAAGGAAAATAATATTACCAATTACAAACTTTTAAATTATAATGACGGCTTGACGCAGAGTATTACGTCAAACGCATGGAATTTTATAGGAGAGGATGGCAGGATTTTCTTTTGCGGGAACAAAGGGGTAAGCTACTTTGCTCCTGAAGAGGGACCTGATACATCAAAGGACTATAAATTCGGAATATCCGTCACGTTAAATGACGGAACAGTGCTGAACGGGGAAGATAGTGTGTTTACGGTTCCGCCAAATGTAAAGACCTTTACGGTAAAGGCATCCATCAGAAAATATTCCCTTTCTGATGTAAGGACAAAATTTTATATCGATGGGGTAACCGATGAAGTGAAGGCAGTGTCAAGCTATGACATTGAGCCGATACAGATTACCAACCTCAAACATGGGATGTATCCGGTACATATTCAGATTTTGAATGAGGAGGGAACAAGGATTCTTCAAGAGGGAGAATATGTGATTCAAAAAGAAGCACATGTGTGGGAAAATACATGGTATATTCTTTATCTTGTGTTTGTCTGTCTTTGGGTGATTGCTTTTGTCATGTGGATTGGTTTTACGCTGGTCAATACCTTCAGGCGCAGACGGCAGTTGGAGATGCTTCGAAAAGAACTGGAAAATAAGGTGAATGTCCAAACAGAGGAAATCAGGGATCAGGCGGAGAAGATGGAAACCTTCCAGTGGGAAGTGATAGAGGGCATGGCATCTTTGATTGAGAGCAGGGACGGAAATACGGGTGACCATGTGAAAAATGTGTCAAAGTATGTGTCGATTATCGCGCAGGAAATGCTGCATATGCGTTTGTATTCCAATATTGTCACACCCAAATATGTTGATATTATCACCAAGGTATCACCGCTGCATGATGTGGGAAAAATTAAAATATCGGATGTCATTTTGAATAAACCTGGCAAGTTTACCCCGGAAGAATATGAGATTATGAAAAATCATGCTGCTTATGGGGGGATGATTGTTGAGGATATTTTAGGGAAAAACGCAACGCCAGAAATGAAGCAGATTGCAAAGGACGTAGCGTATTATCATCATGAAAAATGGGACGGAAGCGGCTATCCGGAAGGAAAGGCGGGAACGGACATACCGCTTGCCGCACGCATTATGGCTGTGGCGGACGTGTTTGACGCGCTGGTGTCAAAACGGGTTTATAAGGAAGCGTTTGAGCTGGATAAGGCATTTGATATCATACAGGAAGAGGCGGGAAAGCATTTTGACGCGGAAATTGTAAGAGTATTTTTGAAGAAAAAGGATGTTATTATAAAAGAATCAAAAAAATAAGAAAAATCAATGATTGAAAGATTTAGGAAAAGGATAGAGGTATGGAACGAAAAACGGCATTGGTAACAGGTGCGTCGCGAGGCATCGGAAAAGCAATCGCATGGGAGCTTGCCCGCAGGGGATATGATTTGTTTTTGACGTGTCATAAAAATGAAGCAATGCTTCTTGATGCAAAGCATGTGCTTGAGGAAACATTTGGAATAAGCTGTAGGACATACTGCTTTTCTGTCTGCGATGAGGAAAGGCTTGCAAAGCTGTTTGCGGATATTCCATATCTTGACGTGCTTGTGAACAATGCGGGCATTTCGTATGTGGGGCTTTTGACGGAGATGTCGTATGCGCAGTGGCAGGAGGTCATTGATACGAACCTTAGTTCATGTTTCTTGACGTGCAAATATGCAGTTCCTGAAATGATACGGCGCAAAAAGGGTAAAATAATAAATATCTCGTCTGTTTGGGGGAATGTGGGCGCGTCAATGGAGGTTGCATATTCTGCGTCGAAGGGCGGTGTGAACGCGTTTACGAGAGCGCTTGCCAAGGAGCTTGCACCGAGTAATATTCAGGTGAATGCGATTGCCTGCGGGCTGATTGATACGGATATGAACAGCCATCTGAGCAGGCAGGAGCAGGCAGAGCTGATTGAGGAAATTCCTGCGAACCGGATAGGGAAGCCAGAGGACGTGGCGCAGCTTGTGGGAATGCTGTGCGGCGAACCGGATAGTGGCTATCTTGTGGGGCAGGTGATTACGCTTGACGGTGGATGGACGTAAGAGGGATTCCTGATCGTGTTGTAACGGAAGTAGAATGAGGAGGAAAAAAGAATGTATGATGTATTAATATTAGGGGCAGGTCCTGCTGGATTAGGAGCGGCGATATACGCGGCAAGGGCAGGACTTTCCTTGGCGGTTATTGACCAAAGCCCGATTAGCGGCGGACAGGTGCTTAATACCTATGAGGTGGATAACTATCTTGGACTGATGGGGGAAACAGGCGGCGGACTTTCGGATAAATTCCGGGAGCACGCGGACAAGCTGGGAACAGAATTTATTACGGATGAAGTGCAGTCTGTTGAGGATAAGGGCGATAAAAAAATCGTGCATTGTTATGAGGGTGATTATGAGGCAAAGACCTTGATTCTTGCAACAGGCGCAACCCATTCCATGCTTGGCGTACCCGGGGAGGAAAAGCTTTCGGGCATGGGCGTTTCGTACTGTGCCACATGCGACGGGGCATTTTTTAGAAACAGGACTGTGGCAGTAGTCGGCGGCGGTGATGTGGCGGTTGAGGATGCCATTTTCTTATCAAAGCTTTGTAAGAAGGTTTATCTCATTCACAGACGGGATACACTTAGGGCAGTGAAAAGCTTACAGGAACAGCTTTTTGCAAAGGAGAACGTAGAATTGGTTTGGGACAGTGAGGTCACCGAAATCTGCGGGACAAATGCCGTTGAAAAAATTACGTTATATCATAAGAAGAAACAGCAGGCGAGTGAGCTGGAGGTTAACGGAATTTTCATTGCGGTAGGCATTGTGCCAAACACGGAATTGTTCCGGGGACTTGTGGAATTGGACGAACGCGGCTATATCAAAGCAGGCGAGGACTGCATTAGTTCCTGTGGGGGGATTTACGCGGCAGGTGACATAAGGTTAAAACCGATGCGGCAGATTATTACGGCGGTAGCGGACGGAGCCAACGCAGTGAACGCCGTACAGAGCTATTTGCATAAAATTTGAAAGAAAGTTCACAAAAAGTTCATAAAATAATTGTTACAGGATTTTGTTTGTTATGTAAATTATAATTGCACAAAAAATATTAAAAAAGTGACGTAATGTGAGAAAAAACACACAAATATGTAACAAATTTGTAAAAACAGCGAAGAGAAAGAACGAAAATTCGCGTGGATTGATAGTTTATTATCAATTTTTATTGGTAAACCAACGCTTGACAACCGCTAAAATTTATGATAATTTATTTCAAGGGTGTAACAAATTTGTAATAATTGACATAAAATACAGTACACCATGCGAACTTATACACCACAGTTGGAGGAATGAATCATGAACAAGCGCGGCGTTAGGATTGCGGCATGTACCCTTGTCGGTACGATGGCACTTTCCGGATACCAAATGACACTTGAGGCAAAAATTCATAATACAACAGATGTGCCGACACTTCAGACAAAATTACACAATATGGCGGATATGCCGTCAGCAGGTTTCGGTGCAGCGGTCGAACAGGGAAGTACGATACAGGATCTTCAGGATGATGTGATTCAAAATATTGCGTACCTTGAGAGTGCGTCAGGATTGCAGCATAATATACTGCTTGCGTCTGAAAAGGTAGCAATGGCGGATACGCCAGTCAGTGCAGTTCTTGTAAATCCCATGACAGTGAAGTCTAAGGCATCTGCAGATGTAATGCAGGAGGTTCTTGAGACAATTGCCGATATAGAAACAGATACAATTCCCGAGATTTCCACACAGGAAGAAACTCAGGGGAACAGTGAGCAGGAAAATGCAGCAGAAACCGAAGGTTATGAGACGGAAACGACTCAGACAATGGAATCGCTGATAGAAGCAATAAAGGAAGCGGAAGAATCAGAGCAGGCTACGGAAACAGATACGGCAGATGATGACGTGAGAACAAGTGCAGGCTTTTCCGCTACGGATACTTACGAAGATGTAGAAACAGAAACTGCTGATATTGAGACGACGGAGGAGGTTACCGAGGAAGAAACCTCTGAGGAAGCTACAGAAACAGTAGAGGAAGAGGCACAGGATTTCTCCGGTCTTGTTATCGCAAGAGTAAGCAATTACGTTAATGTGAGAAACATGCCGAGTGAGGAAGGCGAGATTGTCGGTAAACTTTATGACAAGTCTGTCGGTGAGTTTATTGAAGAGGAAAACGGCTGGTACAAGATTACATCAGGAAACTGTACAGGCTATGTAAAAGGTGAGTTCTGCGTTGTAGGTGAGGAAGCTGAAGCTCTCGCAAAGGAAGTCGGCACAACCTACGCAATTGTCAATACGACAACCTTAAAGGTTCGTCAGGAAGCAAGCACGGAGTCGGCAGTTTTAGGACTTGTTCCCATTGAGGAGGAACTGGTTGTTGTCGAGGAGCTTGATGGCTGGGTAAAAATTGCCATTGAGGAAGGCGACGGTTACGTGTCGAGAGATTATGTAAACCTGAGAACGGATTTTGTACATGCAGAATCAAAAGAGGAAGAAGAAGCTAGACTTGCAAAAGAAGCTAAGGCGCGCGAAGAGGCAAGAGCGGCGGCAGCAGCCACTGAATCTGCAAGAGCGGCACAACAGGCGGCAAGGTCAGAGGCAAATCAAGGTACCATTGCAGCGGCACAAAGTACCGCAGCGGCGTCAGAAGGAAGCGCTATGGGTAAGGAAGTTATCAACTATGCGACGCAGTTCGTCGGCAATCCTTATGTATATGGCGGTTCAAGCCTTACAAACGGTACAGACTGTTCCGGTTTTGTAATGAGCGTATATTCAAACTTCGGTGTCAGCCTTCCGCATTCTTCATCAGCAATGAGAAGCTTGGGTTCTGATGTAGGCGGACTGGCAAACGCACAGCCGGGCGACATTGTATGTTATTCCGGTCACGTAGGTCTTTACGTGGGTAATGGGCAGATTGTACATGCCAGTACATCAAAGACAGGAATCATCGTTTCTAGTGCAACATATAGAAATATTCTTACAGTGAGAAGAATCTTCTAAATTACTTAAAATATGATTTACGCAAAGGCGTTTTTCGGAAATCATTCGGAATAATAACAGTAGAGGAACACAAAATAGAACAGAATGTGTTCCTCTATTTTGTGCTTTGATTTTTTTGGTGTAAAAGTGCACAAAAACTGAAAAAAGAAAGTTTATGACACAACCGTCATTTTCCACAGGTTCACAACATATCCACAGAAAAAAACATAAAAAAGGGCGGAAAATGGACTTATGCACCAAGTTATCCACATTATCCACACTATTGAACACATTTTCTTGTGGAGATTGGGTTGCTGAAATCGAATATTTGTTTTGTTGAAAATATCTAGTGGTGAACGGGGGAAAACAAATGAAAAAGAGAAAAGAATTGAAAAAAATTATTTATAAATTGGAAAATATATTGAAAAAATATATGGTTATGTTATAATTGAAATACAATTGAAACGTAGTTTTGATTCCCGCGAGTAATGAGTCAGGCGGTCGTGTCTGTACAGACAGTTGACGAATACCGCGAGGGTCGCATATCGGTTGCTTGCAGCGGGTATGTTGACGGGCTATTAAGTATGAACGGAAGGGATGTGGACACAATGAAATTTATTATTAGTGGTAAGAACATCGACGTGACACCGGGTTTAAAGGCGGCAATTGAGGACAAGATCGGCAAGCTTGAGAAATATTTTACGCCCGAAACGGAGGTGCAGGCGACATTAAGTGTCGAAAAGGAACGACAAAAGATTGAAGTTACAATTCCGATGAAAGGAAATATCATTCGCTCTGAGCAGGTAAGCAACGACATGTATGTGTCAATTGACCTTGCAGCAGGAGTGATTGAAAGACAGTTAAAGAAATATAAAAATAAGTTCCGCGCGGAACAGCAGGCAGGAGCGGCAAGCGTAAGAACGGATTTCCTGGAGAAGGATGAGGCGCATGATGATGAAATCAAAATTGTCCGCAGCAAAAAGTTTGATATTAAGCCGATGTATCCGGAAGATGCATGTGTTCAGATGGAGCTTTTGGGACATGATTTCTATGTGTTCTGCAATGCGGAAACGGAAGAGGTTAATGTCGTTTACAAGAGAAAGGGAAATACTTACGGATTGATTGAGCCGGAAGTTTAAATCAAAATGAAATATAGAAAAAGCGTATGCAGGGGATTTTGTATCACAAAGGGCATACGCTTTTTTTGTGTGCATGTCACGTTCTTTCCTTTCATATATTAGAGAGATAAGATTGCGATGGACGACAGGGAGGACTGCTATGAAAAATAACAAAAATCTAATTTTTGTCAGCCTTGTTATGGCGGTGTTTTTGCTGGCAGCAGGGATTTATGGATATGAGGGTTCGCGCAAGAGCGTGCCTGTCACACAGACAGGTGACAGCAACATTAAATGGGTTGATTTTAATGTACCGGCTGAACTGTTGAAAAAGACATGTCTTTTGGATGTGCAAAGTTATGAAGGCAAAACGCATTTGGACTGGATTACATTGCTTGCTTATGCCGCGGTAAAGGGCGGAGGAGAATTTGGTAAAAAATCAGAAGGCTATATAAGCGAAGTGGTAACAAAGCTTGAGGCAGGTGAGGAAACAAAGGAGAGCCTTGCCGAAAAATACCAGTATTTTTCTTATTATTATGAGGCTTACACTGCTGTACTAGGTGGGATGGTAGGGGAGTATGAAATAGAAAATGAACAGGGAGAGATGGAGAAAAAGTACGGACTGAAGGCATTTTCTCCGATTGCAAAAGGGTTTCAATATCAGGATTATGATGATTTTGGTGTATCGCGGTCATTTGGATATAAAAGGCAGCATTTGGGTCACGACATGATGGGACTGATTGGCACGCCGATTATCGCCTGCGAGTCCGGTTATGTGGAGGCGCTTGGCTGGAACCGTTACGGCGGCTGGCGTATCGGAATTCGCAGTTTTGACAAAAAACGCTATTACTACTATGCGCATTTAAGGCAGAACCGTCCTTATGCGGAAGGACTAAAAGAAGGCGACTATGTATCGGCGGGTGATGTTATCGGCTATATGGGGCATACAGGGTACAGTGATAAGGAGAATGTGAACAATATTGACGCTGTGCATCTGCATGTGGGACTGGAATTAATCTTTGACGAAGAACGCCGGGAAAATGGGAATGAAATATGGATTGATTTTTACCAAATCGCACGGTTTTTGAGTGCAAACAGAAGCGAGGCAGTGCGCGAGGAATCAACGAAAGAATGGCGTCGGAAATATGCATTTAGGGATTGCTTTTTTTTTAACAATGTGATAGAATACAAGCAATGATTGTGATAAAAATAACAAACACAATCGAAGGTATTTTAACGAAGAAACAATAGTTATCAAAATGGAGGAAAAAGACAATGGCAAAGAAAATCGTATTAGCAGGCGCATGCCGTACGGCAATCGGTACTATGGGCGGCTCTCTCAGCACGACACCCGTGACAGAGTTGGGCTCTATCGTAATCAAGGAAGCTTTAAACAGAGCAGGAGTAGCCCCTGACAAGGTAGACCATGTATATATGGGTTGTGTTATTCAGGCAGGTCAGGGACAGAACGTGGCGCGCCAGTCGGCAATCAAGGCAGGACTTCCGATTGAGACACCCGCTGTCACAATCAATGTTGTATGCGGTTCCGGTCTGAATTGCGTGAATATGGCTGCACAGATGATTTTGGCAGGCGACGCGGATGTTGTTGTCGCAGGCGGTATGGAAAATATGTCTATGGCTCCTTTTGCACTTCCCAATGCACGGTTCGGTTACAGAATGAACAATGGCGTTTTGGTGGACACCATGATTAAGGACGCACTTTGGGATGCATTTAATGACTATCACATGATACAGACAGCAGACAATATCTGCGACGAGTGGAAGATTACAAGAGAAGAGCTTGACGAGTTCGCGTTAAAGAGCCAGCAGAAGGCGGAAGCGGCACAGAAATCAGGCGCATTCGACAAGGAAATCGTTCCGGTTATGGTAAAGAAAAAGAAAGAAACCGTTGAGTTTAAGGTTGACGAAGGGCCAAGAGCAGGCTCTACAATTGAAGGTCTTGCAAAACTTCGTCCGATTAACAAGGATAAGTATGTAACGGCAGGAAACGCTTCCGGCATTAACGACGGCGCAGCGGCAATCGTTGTCATGAGCGAGGAGAAGGCAAAAGAACTCGGCGTAACTCCGATGGCTGAGTGGGTTGCAGGTGCACTTGCAGGCGTAAGACCGGAGGTTATGGGTATCGGTCCTGTAGCGGCAACAAAGAAGGTGCTTGCTAAGACAGGTATGAAAATTGAAGATTTTGACATTATCGAGGCAAATGAGGCATTTGCGGCACAGTCGATTGCAGTCGGAAGAGATTTGGGCATTGATGTTGACAAGCAGCTCAATCCGAACGGCGGCGCAATCGCACTTGGACACCCTGTAGGAGCGTCAGGTTGCCGTATCTTGGTAACACTGCTCCACGAGATGGAAGCAAAGGGCGCAAAGACAGGTCTTGCAACGCTTTGTATCGGCGGCGGCATGGGCTGCTCTACAGTTGTTAAAAAATATGAGGCTTAAATACAAGGAGAGGTATCATGGAATTTATTTTATATGAAGTAAACGGCGCGGTTGGTACGATTACAATCAACCGCGAGAAGGCTTTGAACGCGTTAAATTCACAGGTGCTTGATGAATTGAATGCGACGCTTGAAGCAGTAGACCTTGACGCGGTGCGCTGCCTGATTTTGACAGGCGCGGGCGCGAAATCCTTTGTCGCAGGCGCGGACATCGGCGAGATGAGTACGCTCACGAAGGCAGAGGGCGAGGCGTTCGGCAAGAAAGGAAACGATGTGTTCCGCAAGCTTGAAACATTCCCGATCCCTGTGATTGCAGCAGTAAACGGCTTTGCACTTGGCGGCGGCTGTGAGCTTGCAATGAGCTGTGACATTCGTATTTGTGCGGAGAATGCGGTATTCGGACAGCCTGAGGTGGGGCTTGGCATCACACCGGGCTTTGGCGGCACGCAGAGACTGGCACGTTTGGTAGGCGCAGGCATGGCAAAACAGATGATTTATACGGCAAGAAATATTAAGGCGGACGAGGCACTGCGCATCGGTCTTGTAAATGCGGTTTATCCGGCGGAGGAGCTACTGGCGCAGGCACAGAAGATGGCAGGCGGTATCGCAAAGAACGCGCCGATTGCCGTTCGCAACTGCAAGAAGGCAATCAATGAGGGGCTTGACGTGGATATGGACAAGGCAATCGTGATTGAGGAGAAGCTTTTTGGCGACTGCTTTGAAACAGAGGATCAGAAGTACGGCATGGCATTTTTCCTTGACAAGAATAAAGAAAAAGTAAAAGAACCGTTTCAAAACAAATAATATAGGAGGATATGGAACATGAAAGTAGGAATTATCGGCGCAGGAACAATGGGTTCGGGAATCGCACAGGCGTTTGCAATGACAGACGGATATGAGGTTTGCTTATGCGATATTAAGCAGGAGTTCGCAGATGGCGGAAAGGCTAAGATTTTAAAGAATTTGAACTTCCTTGTAAGCAAGGAAAAAATCACACAGGACAAAGCGGACGCAATCGCGGCAAAGATTGCAACAGGCTTAAAGGATATTTGTACAGACTGTGACCTTGTAATCGAGGTAGCACCTGAGAAAATGGAAATTAAGAAGACAACCTTCAAGGAATTGCAGGAGATTGTAAAACCTGAGTGTATCTTTGCGACAAATACATCTTCCCTTTCCATTACAGAAATGGGCGCAGGGCTTGACCGTCCTCTGATTGGTATGCACTTCTTTAATCCGGCTGACAGAATGAAGCTTGTAGAGGTTATCGCAGGCGCAAACACACCGGCTGATTTGGTGGAGAAGATTAAGGGTATTGCAACAGAAATCGGCAAGACTCCGGTTGAGGTAAACGAGGCGGCAGGTTTTGTTGTAAACAGAATTTTGATTCCGATGATTAACGAGGCAATCAACGTATACGCTGCAGGCGTTGCAAGCGTTGCGGATATTGATGTGGCGATGCAGCTTGGCGCAAACCACCCAATGGGACCTTTGGCGCTCGGCGATTACATCGGACTGGATATCGTGCTTGCGATTATGGAGGTTATCTACGCAGAAACAGGCGATTCCAAGTATGCACCGTCGCCACTTCTTAGAAAGATGGTACGTGCAGGCAAGCTCGGAAAGAAGACAGGCGTAGGCTTCTACGATTATTCTAAAAAATAGCATAAAGAGCATAGTGTGAAGAGATTTTCTAAGTCAGCAAAAGACGCAGACTAAGAAAATCTAAAACTTCACACCCAAAGAACGCAAAACGAACAAGTTCGTTTTAGGCAGCGTTCTTCCAACGTTGAATTAAGGAAAAAATGGAGGATTTGTAACATGGATTTTACATTAAGTAAAGAGCATGAAATGGCGCGCTCCCTGTTCAGAGAGTTCGCGGAAAAAGAGGTAAAGCCTCTTGCAATCGAAGTAGACGAGACAGAGGAGTTCCCAAGAGAGACTGTTGCGAAAATGGCAAAGGCAGGCTTTATGGGCATTCCCATTCCCAAGGAGTACGGCGGACAGGGCTGTGATGTTTTGACCTATGCAATCTGCGTTGAGGAATTGGCAAAGGTTTGCGGTACAACGGCAGTTATTGTATCGGCACATACATCACTTTGCTGTGATCCGATATTGACATACGGAACAGAAGATCAGAAGCAGAAATACTTACCGGATCTTGCAAGCGGCAAGAAAATCGGCGCTTTCGGTCTGACAGAGCCAGGCGCTGGTACAGACGCTCAGGGACAGCAGACAAAGGCTGTTTTGGAGGGTGACGAGTGGGTATTAAACGGCTCGAAGATTTTCATCACGAACGGAAAAGAAGCAGACGTTTATGTTATTTTTGCGATTACGGGCATGATTGAAAAGCGCGGAAGAATGACAAAGGAAATTTCCGCATTTATCGTAGAGAAGGGCACACCCGGCTTTACATTCGGTACAAAAGAGAAGAAAATGGGTATCCGCGGTTCCTCAACGTATGAGTTGATTTTTACCGACTGCCGCATTCCGAAGGAGAATATGCTCGGTCAGCAGGGCAAGGGCTTTGGTATCGCAATGCATACACTTGACGGCGGACGTATCGGTATCGCAGCACAGGCGCTTGGTATCGGCGAGGGCGCATTGGACAGAACCATCGCATATGTTCAGGAGAGAAAGCAGTTTGGACGTGCAATCGGAGCATTCCAAAATACACAGTTCCAGCTTGCGGATATGGCGACAAAGGCACAGGCTGCACAGTATATGGTATACAAGGCTGCATGTACAAAGGATCAGTACACGAAGGATCACAAGACCTCTTACAACGTAGAGGCAGCTATGGCAAAGCTTTACGCGGCAGAGATGGCTATGGAAGTGACCACAAAGGCTGTACAGCTTCACGGCGGTTATGGTTATACGAGAGAGTATGAAGTTGAGCGTATGATGAGAGATGCGAAGATTACCGAGATTTACGAAGGTACCAGTGAAGTTCAGCGGATGGTTATATCCGCGAATCTGTTAAAGTAGAAATGTGCTGAATTTGAAAGCAGGCGACTTTCCTGCTTGCAGGAAAGTTTGACTGATTTTAAATCCAAAGCGCGTTGGTACGCAACGGGCGAAGCACATTTCGGACTGGATAAATAAAAAATAGAATAGAAATATAAGGAGAATAAACATGAAAGTTGTAGTATGTGTGAAACAGGTACCGGATACAAAGGGTGGCGTAAAGTTCAATCCCGACGGTACACTTGATAGAGCAGCTATGCTGACAATCATGAACCCTGATGACAAGGCAGGTCTTGAGGCAGCATTGCGGTTAAAGGATCAGTACGGTGCAGAAGTAACAGTTGTTACAATGGGACTTCCTAAGGCTGAGGAAGTGCTGCGTGAGGCGCTTGCAATGGGCGCGGACAAAGGGATTCTCGTAACGGACAGAGTGCTCGGCGGTGCAGATACATGGGCAACCTCACAGACACTTGCAGGCGCAATCAGAAATTTAGAGTATGACCTCATTATCACAGGACGTCAGGCAATCGACGGTGATACAGCGCAGGTTGGACCGCAGATTTCAGAGCACCTTGGCATTCCCGTAATCTCTTACGCACAGAATATCAAAATCGAAGGCGACAGCGTTATCGTAGAACGTCAGTACGATGACAGATACCATGTGTTAAAGGCAAAGATGCCTTGTTTAATCACTGCACTTGCAGAGTTAAATGAGCCTCGTTATATGACACCCGGCGGAATCTTTGATGCTTATAAGGCTGAGATTACCACATGGGGCAGAGCAGACTTGAAGGATGTAGAGGATTCCAACCTTGGCTTGAAGGGTTCCCCGACACAGATTGCGCGGGCATCTGACAAGGTTCGTAAGGGACAGGGCGAAAAGGTGAACTTAGACGCTTCTGAGTCCGTAGAATACATTATGAACAAGTTAAAAGAGAAGCATGTTATATAAATGGAGGTACTGTAAAAAATAAATTTTTTACAGGGCAAATTTGTGCCAAGGCACAAATTCGCAGGCTTTGCAAGATTGGAGGATAATTATGAATTTAGAAGAATATAAAGGCGTGTTTGTCTTCGCACAGCAGGTAGATAACAAGGTAAGCGGAATTGCCCTTGAACTGATCGGCGAAGGAAAAAGACTCGCAGAAAAATTATCAGCAGAGGTAACGGCAGTATTAGTCGGAAGTGACGTAAAGGGCTTGGCAGACGAGCTTGCAGCTTACGGCGCAGACAGGGTTATCGTTGTAGATGATCCCGAATTAAAGGAATACAGAACAGAGCCTTATGCACATGCGCTGGCATCTGTAATCAATCAGTATAAGCCGGAAATTTTACTCGTGGGCGCGACCGCAATCGGACGTGACTTAGGACCGAGAGTTTCCGCAAGAGTTCATACAGGCTTGACGGCAGACTGTACATCACTTGAAATCGGCGATTTCCCGATTAACCCGATACCGGGAAAAGAGCAGAAGCACAACCAGCTTCTGATGACAAGACCCGCATTCGGCGGAAATACAATCGCAACCATTGCATGTCCTGATTTCAGACCGCAGATGGCAACCGTACGTCCCGGCGTTATGCAGAAGCTTGAGAAAAAGGAAGGCGCAAAGGCTGTTATCGAGGAGTTTAATCCTGGCTTTACGCCCGACAGCAAGTATGTTGAGATTGTTGAGATTGTTAAGAATATCACAGACACGGTTGACATTATGGACGCTAAGATTTTGGTATCCGGCGGACGTGGCGTGGGAAGCCCTGAGAACTTTAAGCTCCTTGACGATTTGGCAGAGGCAATCGGCGGAACGGTAAGCTGCTCGCGTGCAGTTGTTGACGCAGGCTGGAAGAGCAAGGATTTGCAGGTTGGACAGACCGGTAAGACGGTTCGCCCGAACGTATACTTTGCAATCGGTATTTCCGGAGCTATTCAGCATTTGGCTGGTATGGAAGAGTCCGACATCATCGTTGCGATTAATAAAGACGAAACAGCTCCTATCTTTGATGTAGCAGACTACGGTGTTGTAGGCGATTTGAATAAGATCGTACCGATGCTCACCGAGCAGATTAAGGCTGCGGTGGCAAATAAGTAATTAAAATAAAGATTTCTGATAAAAAAGGGGCTGTCGCTTTAACGAATAAAAATTCGTGAAGCGACAGCTTCATTTTTGCTG
>CAJTSD010000044.1 GCA_910578795.1 uncultured Lachnospiraceae bacterium | reverse complement strand
GGGATACACCCCGAAATTAGGCGCTTACGTTTTATTAGTTTTTTAAAGTTTGACAGAAAATCTATAATCTGACTAGGCGTATGATTTGACGTTTACGATTCATGTGGCAGTTGCGCGGAAAAGAGGTTTTGATGAATCATCATATGTCGGATATGGAGCGGTATAAGGCGCTTGCGAGGCAGTCAACAGCGGAAAGCTGTGTGCTTTTGGAGAACAAAAACAATGCGTTGCCACTGGAAAAAGGAGAAAAATTGCAGTATACGGACGCAGTGCATTTGCACCCGAAGGTGGGGCTGTCAGATGTATTCGGTATTCAGATAGACAAGCCCGGAACGTACAACAGTTTGTTTGTACTAAAATTGGATTAAGGGCAGACTGGCGCAGCTTCCAATTTTGTTATTTATGACAATCAGATGCAAATGAGGTTTAGCATTTTAGGGACGAACGGCAAAACGGTGCAAATGCTTTGGAGATTGAGAACGTGAATTTTAAATTGGAGAGTGAAGTATAAAGATTAATAACGCATTTTTATGACAAAGTAGCTAAAATAGGAGTTCATTCTTTGGCGGAGGTTACGCGTTTAACCCTTTGTAATATCAGCAAAACCTGTTAAAATGATAAAAAACACACAGGGGAGGAAAGGGCAATGGAACAAAACCGCGTACGAATCGTTGATATCGCCGAGGAGCTTGGACTGAGCACCGCAACCGTGTCGAACGTCATTCACGGAAAGACAAAAAAACTCTCAAAGGAAACCGTAAAACGTGTGCAGGAGTTGCTCGAAGAACGTCAATACATTCCAAGCATGGCAGGCATTCTGCTGTCGCAAAACAATTCGCGCATTGTGGGCGTCGTTGTAAACAGCCATGAAAAATACGAAAACAGGGTGCTCGAGGACGCTTTCATCGCGGCATCCTTAAACGCACTGCTTTTCATGTTAGAACATGCCGGATATTTTATGATGGTAAGAGCTGCAACGCAATGGAACGACATTATTCGCTTTGCGTCCATGTGGAATATGGAGGGACTTGTACTGATTGGATTTTGCGAAAACGATTACAAGAGCCTGCGGGAAAACATGCACATTCCATTTGTGGTGTATGACGGATATTTTGCCGAAAACAAAGGCATCTGCAATCTGATTATCGACAATTACGATGGCGGTTTGCAGGTGGGAAATTATCTGTATCAAAAAGGGCACAGAAAGGTTTTGTGCATTTCCGACAACAATATCTGTACGGACAAGGAGCGCATGGACGGGTGCAGGGCGGGAATGAAAGAAGCAGGCGCGGATTTTTTGGAGGTTCCGTTTACGGGGGTGCAGCGTCATGCTTTTTATGTCAAAAACTTAACAAGGATAATGCAGTATTCCGCGGTCTTTGCCGTTTCCGATACCTATGCGATCGAGCTGATGCATTTTTTGCAGGAGCGAGGGATACAAATTCCAAAGAACATTTCGCTTGTCGGTTTTGACAATATGGGACTTTGTGAACGTGTCTATCCGCGCCTTACAACGGTAGGGCAGGATGTGGGAGAGCGCGCAAAAATGGCGGTTGCGGCGCTGCAAAAGCTTAAGGCGGGGGAAGAAGTTAATCCGGTGCAGACGCTACCGGTTTCGCTTGTGGAGCGGGAAAGCGTGGCGGATGTATGATGCGAAGGAAAACAGAAGAAGCTCAATTTCAAAAAAGCATAGTGCATATTGCACTTCCAGTCGCACTGCAGTCGCTGCTCCAGTCTTCATTTAGCATGATTGACCAGGTGATGATTGGGCAGCTTGGAAGTGTGAGCATTGCAGGCATTGGGATTGCCGGAAAGTTTGCGTGGATTTATTCGGTGGTGCTTGGCGCGGTGTCTGCTGCGGCAGGAATTATGCTGGCACAGTATATCGGACAGAACAATATGCGGGCGTTTGGCAGCAGCGTTCGCAGATGCTTGCAGCTTTCGCTTGCAATAGCGGCGGGCTTTTGGCTGTTGTGCGCGGCGGCTTCGTTTGGGCTGATGTCGCTTTACACAAAGGAGATACAGACGTGTGAAACGGCGGCGGTTTATTTGCGCATTTACGCGTGGTCTTTTATTCCGATGGCAGTTACGTCAATTGTATCCGTGCTTTTGCGCTGCATGGAACATGCTTTTTTTTCATTGTTTGCGGGAATTTTTGGGGTGGCGCTCAATACAGGGTTGAATTATGGTTTGATTTTCGGAAATTTTGGATTTTCGCCGATGGGTGTGCGGGGGGCGGCACTTGCGAGCGTGATTGCACAAGCTGGCACATGTGTCCTGACGCTGTTGTTTCTTTTAGGCAGTCGCGTAAAGTACCGGATACGGCACAATGTTTGTGAAAAATCTGACAGGCAGGGCATGACGCAGTTTATGAAAATACTTGTGCCCGTTTTGGTATGTGAGTTTCTATGGAGTGCAGGCGAAAATGTGTATGCGGCAATTTACGCAAGGATTGGCACCGACGCGTGTGCGGCAATGACGATGACGGGTCCGGTTCAGGGGATTCTCATCGGAGCGCTGAGCGGACTGGCGCAGGCGGCAGGCATTCTGATTGGCAAATCACTCGGAAACAGGGAATATGACAAGGCATATGCGGACGCCAAAAGACTGATGCGGTATGGGCTGTTTGGCGCATTGTTGCTGTCGGCATTGCTGATGATGCTTGCTCCGGGCTATGTGCGGATTTACAATGTGAGCGAAACGGTGCGCGGCATTTGCGTGAAAATCCTTACGGTATTTGCAGCCTTAGCGCCTGTAAAAGTATGCAATATGATACTTGGAGGCGGAATTATCCGCAGCGGCGGAAAAACGGATTACGTGATGTGGGTTGACATCATAGGCACGTGGGTGTTCGGCGTACCGCTTGGACTATTTGCGGCGTTTGTGCTGCGTCTTCCGATACCGTATGTCTATTTGCTGCTGTCGCTTGAGGAGGTTGTGCGGCTTTTCCTGTCACTGATGATTTTATTTGGATAAAGCGTCTTGAATAAATCCATGACATTTTGCACATTTTGTAGTATACTTAGGAACAGTAGGAACAGAATCCGTTTTTTCGGTATAGAAAAAGGGTATGCAAGATGGAGGACAGATTTGGAATGAAAAACAAAAACAGGAAAATGCAGTTTATTGTGATTATCATACTTATTATTTCCCTGTTGCTGCTGAGCGTGTGTATTGCAATTTATGCGGCGGGCGATGACGAGCCGTTGTTTCTGCCGCCAGCATCAGAAGAAACGCAGTCTTTTTTGGGACAGGAGCCTGTTGAACCGGTAAGTGAAATTATGACACAAGTGTCAGAAACGGAATATACCACACAGACACAGTTACAGGAAGAAACACAACCGCAAACAGGATCGGAAAGTGAGATACAATCACATGAAAATATGACACAAGTGTCAGAAATTAAAAATCCGGAAACCTATTTTACGACAAGCCCGATAACAGATGAACTGTACGAACGAATAAACGGCTGCTCTTATGTGGAGAATGACGATATTGCATTGGAGGATTTGCGCTATCTCCAAGTGCTGCATATCGGTTTTGACGGTGAAACGCATGTGGGCGAGCTGATTGTCAATGCGGCGATTGCAGAGGATATTCTTGCAATTATGCGGGAGCTTTACGAGAACCAATATCCGATTGAGCGTATGAAGCTTGTGGACGAATACGGCGGGGACGACGAGCTGTCCATGCAGGCAAACAACACGTCCTGCTTTAATTACCGGACCGTGGAAGGCTCTGATAATCTGTCAAAGCATAGTTTCGGATTGGCAATTGACATTAATCCGTTTTATAATCCATGCGTGCGCTCTTACGCTGACGGAAGCACTAAAAGCTTTCCGGAAGGGAGCGACGAATACGCCGACCGCAGTAAGGAGTTTCCCTATAAAATCGACAAAGAGGATTTGTGCTACCGGCTTTTTATGGAGCACGGGTTCCGGTGGGGCGGTACGTGGAAGAGCCTGAAGGATTATCAGCATTTTGACAAAGCGGTTCCATAGTGAAAATGAATAAAAAAAACGAATACAGAAAGGTTGTGAAACAATGGGGAATACGAAGAACGTCCTTGTGGTGGTGGATATGCAGAAAGATTTTATCGACGGTGCGCTTGGCACAAAGGAGGCGGTGCAGATTGTTGACAATGTTGCCGAACTGGTAAAAGGCTTTGACGGTGAGGTTGTTTTTACAAGGGACACACATTTTGACAATTATTTGGACACACAGGAGGGAAAGAAGCTTCCCGTGCCGCACTGTATCAAGGGAACGGACGGGTGGCAGCTCGACAAAAAGCTTGAGGCGCTGCGTCCGGGCGGCATGAAGGTATTTGATAAGCCGACCTTTGGCTCAATGGAGCTTGCCGCGTATTTACAGTCGATGGAAACGCTTGAGCATGTGACGATAATCGGATTATGTACTGACATCTGTGTTATTTCCAATGCGCTTTTAATCAAAGCGGCACTCCCCGAAGTTGACATCAGCGTTGTGGAGCGGTGCTGCGCGGGCGTGACGCCCGAAAGTCATCAGAATGCGCTTGCGGCGATGAAAATGTGTCAGATTGATGTCAGGTAATGGAGTGGTTGTGTAAATAAATTGTTTACCACTTGTCTGACAAAAGGCGCTCTCCAGGAATTGGACGAGCGTCTTTTTGCAATCCCAAAACGACAATGCTATAATAAAGGAAATTCCTGTAGAAAGGACCGGAGAGAATGTTATTTTTTTAGAGGCGGTAAATATTACGGCGGTTTTGCTAATGCTTTTTGTCATCGGAATCTATTTGGAGCTCATCCATGCGGATACGGTTGGGGGAGGCGCTTTCGGGATTGTGTGTGCAGTATTTGGGACAGGCGGGGCTTTGGGTGTCGCTTTTGTGGTTTGTTTCGGAGTTTGTGAAATTTCCGATACCGGTATGGGTATATGTACTGGGGGCGGTGTGCAATACGTTTGTGCTGATTGGCGTCTTTACGGCGGAATATCACAGGCTTTTTTATACGTCAATGGAGATTTTGACGGACGGGATGTACGACAGGATTAAAGCGGGTAGAGGCGTTTTATGGTATGTTCATTTTATCCATTTGGATCTTGTCATTTTTACGATTCTGCTATTATGTTTTGTCCGTTATAAAAAGAGCGCTCCCTTACAGAAAAAACGCATTTTATATATTGCAGTCGGACTCGGTGTGCTGGAGGGGACGTTGTTTTTAAAGCGGTTCGGACTGTTTGGAAGCTATAATCCGATTGTGGTTGCAATGACCTTTTGTATGTTCTGCATGATGATTGCAATGGTGCGTTATCACTATTTTGGCTCGCTTCATGCGGCAGTTGACAATGCGTTTAATCATGGGAATGAGGGGCTGATTATTCTTGACAGGGAGTATACGGTTATTTTCGTCAATCACAAAATGGACGAGTTGTTTCCGAATATCCGCAGGGACAGCAGTATTGGAAGTTATGCAAAAATTTGCAGGCTTATGGAGGGAGAGGAGCATTTGCTGCACATAGGGGACAGCGTATATGAACTGCGTATGGAGGATATTATTGAGCACGGTGAAAAGAACGGAAGCATGCTGTGGTTTGTCGATCAGACGCAGCAGGTGCTGACAATGCAAAAGCTAAAAGAGGCGGATGAGGCAAAGACGCAGTTTTTGATGCGTGTCAGCCATGAACTGCGCACGCCGATGAATACCATGCTTGGCATGAATGAGATGATTTGGCGTGAGAGCGGGGAAGACTGGATTAAGGGCTATGCAAAGGAAGTGTCGGGCGCGGGGGAGCATATGATGTCTTTGATTGATGAGATTTTAGATGCGTCAAGATTGGAGAGCGGAACGCTTACGGTTGAGCGTAAACCGTATTTGCTTTGTGCAGTGCTGGAACGGGCAAAGGAGTTAATGTGTCCGCAGGCACAAAAGAAAGGGCTTGCATTTTCGGTTGAGGACAAGGAGAATGTGGCAGCGGGAAACAGGGCTTTGCTGAGTGATGCTGCACATCTTCTTCAGGTAATCGTCAATTTGTTGTCCAATGCAGTCAAATATACGGACAGCGGTTTTGTCTGCTTACGGGTGGAAACACGAAACGAGCAGGGAAGCAGGTGGCTTTTGCTGTCTGTGTGCGACAGCGGTATCGGCATTCAAAAGCAGGAGTTGACGCGGATTTTTGAGAATTTCGGGCGTGGGAGTAATACGGGCGGCATGGGGCTTGGGCTTGCCATTGTAAAACAGTTGACGGAGGCGATGGACGGATGACTTACGGTGGAGAGTGCTTCGGGGAGCGGAAGTGTGTTTACGGTTACTTTTCCGTGGATTGAGGCAAAAGAAGAGGGGATTAGGGAATGGGAAGTGCACGATAAAGAGGAGTTTTCAGAGTTGCCGGATTTCCATACAAAGACAATTCTTGCGGTGGATGATAATACAAATAATCTGAAGGTGCTGAAACATTTACTAAGACGTACAAAAGCGCAGGTGGAAACGGAACCGGACGGTTTTGCCGCCGTGGAGGCTTGTAAGCGCAGGAAATATGATTTGATTTTGCTCGATCATATGATGCCGGGGCGGGACGGGTTGGAAACTCTTCGCCAAATCAGAAGGTGAGCAGACGGGAAAAATCGGGATACGATGGCGATTGCGCTGACGGCGAACGCAGGAAGAGGGGCAGAGCAGATGTATTTATCGGAAGGGTTTACAGGGTATCTGACGAAACCTGTTGCACCAGAAAAACTGGAACGAATGCTAGATCATTGCTTTGCCGTACATGAGCATGGAGAAATGGTGGCTGCAGTGGAAACAGAACCGGTACAAAAGGAGATGGGATTAGATGTAGCTAACTGGATGGGACAGTTGGAGCAGTGCGGTATTCAGACACAGGAGGGGCTGCGCTATGCGGATATGGATGCGGACTTTTATCGGGAACTGCTTGTGCTGTTTGCTGGGCAGGAGCAAGTGCAGCAGATGAAATTGGCACATATCAGGGACAATCTGCTAAAGAGAACGGTTTTTATGGAAAACGATGTGCTTGCCGGGGATTTGGACGAATGCAGTCCACTTTGGGATGCCTGGATTGCCGCGTGTCACGGATTGAAGGGAGAGGCGCTTGGGATTGGCGCGTCCAAATTGGGCGGGTATTTTTATCAGCTTGAACTGGCGGGCAGAGGTGGCGATATGGAAAAAATAAATACCCTTTATGGAGATGTTTGTATGGTGTGGGAAACAGTTGTGGAAGGGATACGGGAGGTGCTAAATAAATGGAGCAGGGAGATGAAGCAGGCGGGGCAGTGACTTACAAGTCCGCTGCTCCGCCTTTCGGATACCTTAATTTCCCAAAACAACAGAAAATTTTTGCTGTGATGCCTGTTCTTCTTCTTTTGATAAATTAGCAATATGATTTATAACGTTATGTTCCGAATTGTTTCGTGCTTCGGGAGCATTCGTTTTTGGTGTTGCCTTCATTGCACTGCCGGATTTCCCTGAAGCTGGAAATGGGAATGTTCTTGCCTGTTCTTCCTTTCTCTCCAGTTTTTCAAGCTCCGCCTGTTTCTTATCGGTATTGAAGCCCCGCATTTCGTCCTGATGCATTTCACCCTTTAAAACAGTAATGTCGTTTCTGATTTTGGCGATAACGGCTTCCCGACGTCCTGTTTGCTGTGCAGAAGCGTCTGCTGACACAATTTCATGAATCGCTTTTTGAGACAGACCTGTATCGGGTTCCTGCGCATCCTCTATGGCTTTTGTTGTTTCTTTGGCAATGCGTTCTTCTTTTTTCTCATCAGCCTGCTTTTGTGCTGCATTCCTTTCTTCTTTTAAAATAACAGTACCATCGTCGCTTTTAAAGATAACGGTACTCTGTTTGCCGTTCTGTTGCGCAGACAAGTCTGCCGGTGCGGCTGCGGGCATCTTTTCCTGAGAACGTTCTGCTTTCTCTGTTTCTTTATCAATATCAACGGTGTTCTTTTGTCTAGTTTCATCTGTCTGTGTTTGGACGGTTATATTTTCTTTGCCTGCCGGTTTCGTGTCTTTTTGTAGTTCTGTTATTTGCATTTCTCTCTTTTGTGACTGGAGAAATGCCTCCTGATGTCGTTGCAGCTCCGTATTCAGACTGGATAGTTCTCTTTGCTGCTTTTTACGTTCATTTGCTTTTTCATCTACAGAAAGTTTCTCATTTGAAGATATTTTCTGCATCTGCTGTTGTAAATCTTTGATTTCATTTTGAATGTTTTTACTTTTTACATCTGCTGAACCTTTCGTAGTTCTCCACATGCCTGACATACTGTTCATTGATGTTATTCTTCCAACTCCCATAACAGAATCTCCTTCTCTGATTATAAAATATTTGAAACAGCACATCCGTTAATATGTTTTTGGTTACGATTGTATATAATTATATTTTACTATTTTTATAAGCAGAAAGCAAGGAAAACACAAGATGGACAAAAAATGGACAAAAAATTCTTTTCTTTGTTTTTTATACGTACAGGTATCTGAAGGAGAGATTTTACAGGAAAAAACGGAATATACGATTTCTTACAAAAACAACAAAAATGCAGGCATCGCGCAGATTACCGTATTAGGCAAAGGAAACTACAAAGGAAAGGCGACACAGACTTTTATAATAGAAAGAATTGACCTTGGTAAGGATACGCAAAACGCCGTTTCTGTTACCGTATCGACTGCCATTGCAACAGGCAAAAAACTGAAACCGCAGGTAACCGTCACATGGAACGGAAAAAAACTAAAGGAAAAGAAAGACTATATCCTTTCCTATGACGCAAACATCACGTCAGCCTTGGCGGACAGCTACGACATTGCCATAAGCGGAACCGGAAACTACACGGGCAGCATCACGCGTAAATTTCATGTCAAGCCCAAGGGCACGCTGCTTTTAAACAGCGCAAAGGTGACGGGGCTTGCAAAAAGCTACCCGTATCAGAATACGGAACCAAATACAAAACTTGAAACTGACTTGGCAAATCTCACCGTAAAAGTTGGTAAAACAACCCTCGCACAGGGCAAAGACTATACTGTCAGAACAAAAAACACGGATGCTGTCGGCATGGGGACGCTCATCATCGAACCGGCACAGGGGAACAGATTCCTGCAGACGCGTACACCGTCCGCTACACCAACAGCACAAAACCGGGAAAAGCCACCGTAACTGTAACGGGTATTCCCCAAAAAGGCTATAGCGGCATCAAAACCGTAACCTTCAAAATCACCGCCGCTGATAATAACGTAATTTGGAGCGATGCCTTCTAAGAACGAATGATAAAACAACAGCAAAAACGCAAGCCGTGCAGTTAGTCATCAGCAAAAACAGCAGTAAGGATTTCGCTCTGTTTGCGCAAAGGAACTTGAACAATAGAGCCGTCGGACATGGAAAGGTCGTTGCCAATCTGTCCGGATACGTGATGAATGTTAATCAAAAAACTGCGTCCCACGGAAAGGAAATAATACGTATCTTTCAAACACTCCACAACATGCGTGAGTGTGTAATTCAGGGAATAAATACCTGTCACCGTATGCAGGGCAACCGTGTGTGATTTTCCGGTTTCAAAAAAGATAATATCATCATATGGTATGGACACTTCTTTTTTTCTTTGAAGAAATGTGAATTGTGGCTTTGCCTTTTGCAGCAGGGAGCCGCAGCGCAACATAGCGTTTTCAAAGTGACGGCGGTCGTAAGGATTTTGCAGATAATATAACGCATTCACCTCATAGCTGTCCATTGTGTGCCCTGGCGAGGAAGTCGTAAAAATAAATCCCCCCTGATAGTCCCTTTGCCGCAACTGCCTTGCCGCCTCCATACCGCTCATTTTCTCCATAAAGATATCTAAAAAACCAGTTCGGGTCTGAGGACCGCCTGTGTAAACACGGCAAGCAGTTCTTCGCCGGAAGAAAAAGAAATCAACTCAAAATTCATTTGCCGTTGCTTGGCATACCCGTTCAGATAATGCTTTAGCCGCAGAATATCACTCTTGGAATCATCGCATAAATAAATCAGCATGGAAGATCGCTCCTCGCAACCTGTCATCGTAAATTCATCCAGTTTGTTTTCTTTTATTATAGCATAAAAGGTTGCTTTGTTTTTTATACAACAGGAAAACAATTCGGAAGATTTTGTGACAATCAGGCAGATTTGAAAATGCGCCAACAGAGATTTCATTGAAAAAACAAAAAAAATAAGATATATTATATATAATATTAAAAATTATGACAACCGTGGCGAAAACAGAAACCGTCGATGCGGCGTGCCGCGTACAAAAACAGAAAGGCAGGAACAGAACATGACTCCGTACCGTATTATGCTGGTGGACGATGAAGAGGAGGTCCGTAAAGCGATTATCCGCAAAATGGACTGGGAAAAACTGGGATTTGTGGTCGTAGGCGACGCAGAGAATGGGGAAGAGGCGCTGGAGAAACTGGAGCAGCTTGAGCCCGATGTCGTCATCACAGACATCCGTATGCCTTATATGGACGGTTTAACACTGACGGCGCGGATCCGCGAAAAACACCCATCCATGAAGATTTTAATCTTTTCCGGCTATGATGATTTCGAGTACGCAAAGCAGGCAATCAAACTGGAAGTGACCGAATATATCCTAAAACCCGTCAACGGAGAGGAGCTTGCCGTCATTTTAAAAAGAATACGCGACAGCCTGGACAAGGAAATTGAACAGCGGCGCAATATCAATACCCTGCGGGAGCATTATTTAGGAAGCCTTCCCATTTTGCGGGAACTGTTTCTAAATAATCTGGTAAACCGCACGACGGACATGACGGCAGTCGTGTCAAGACTGCGGGAGTATGAGATTGACATTTTGGACGCGCGCAAGTGGCTGGCGGCGGTTATCCATGTGGAACAGGTAGAATGCGAGGAAACAAAAGCGCTGTCCATGCATCAGGAACTGATTCCCATTTCCGTGCGCGGATTAGTGGAGGACAGCCTTAAGACATACTGCCGTTTTGCGATTTTTGCCTCCCTGGAAGGGATTACCGTGATAGCGGCAATTGACGAAAATAATACCCAGACAGGATTAATGAATCTGTTTGGCGATATTTGCAGGGAAAGCAGGCGTTTGCTTGAAATTGCGATTACAGTCGGCGTGGGACGAAGCTGTGATGCGCTTCAGGACATCGGCAGTTCTTATCAGACAGCAGTCGATGCATTGGGATACCGCGCGATTGTGGGCGAAGGAAAACCTATTTATATCAATGACGTGGAGCCTGTCAATCGGGGAACCTTACAGTTTCAGGCAAAGGACGAGGAGGAGCTGACGACGGCAATCAAATTCGGTTCCCGTGAAACGATTGAAGCAATGGTGCGCAACCTATCCTCCTGCATGGAGGACGCGAAAGTCCATTCAAGGCAATATCAGATTTATATGCTGTCTATCGCCAACTGCCTGTTTCGGATTATGCAGCAGTACAATTTGGACATTGATGTGATGTTTGACTCAAAAGAGCAGTATAAAGTGATTTTGGAGGGGATTTGCAACAAAGCGGAATTTGCGGACAAGATTATTCCTGTGGCATGCCGCATGAACGAAGCGCTGAACCGGGAACGTGACAATACAACGCGGAAGGTTATTGAAGAGGCAAAAACATATATCAGGGAGCATTATGCGGATTCGGAGCTGTCAGTGGAAACGCTGTGCCGCCACCTGCATATGAGTCCGGCTTATTTTTCAACGGTATTTAAAAAAGAAACCGGACAAAGTTATGTCAACTATCTGACGGAGCTCCGGCTCAAAAAGGCAGTGGAGCTGTTAAACGAAACGGACGACAAGACCTATATGATAGCCCAAAAAGTAGGGTATCAGGAGCAGAATTATTTCAGCTACGTGTTTAAAAAGCGCTTCGGCGTCTCACCGACAAAGTATCGGGGAACACAGGAGAGCGGTCAGTAGAAAGGAGCGCTATGGAACAGGATTTACCGGTAGGACAGGGAAAAAAGAACAGTATCCGGTCAATGATTTTTATCTATTTTACAGTCAGCGCACTGGCAATTATCCTGTTGATTGGGGTAATTCTATATCTGCAGATGTCCCGCCAACTCACACTTGCCGTCCAAGACGAAAACCAGGCGGTTTTAGGGCAGATTAACCGTTCGGTGGACTCCTACCTGCGCACGATTATGAAGCTGTCGGACAGCCTTTATTATGGCGTCATCAAAAATGCCGATTTGGGAGAGGAGTCGCTCAACAGCCGGATTACGCTGCTCTATGACAATAATAAGGACAGCATTGCAAACATTGCGCTATTGTCTAAAGACGGAGCGCTTTTGGAGTCTGTGCCTGCGGCACGTCTAAAGACCGGGCTTGATGTGACGCAGGAGGAATGGTTTGGCAACACGCTTGCGCGGACGGAAAACCTGCATTTTACAACACCGCATGTGCAGTATATTTTTGATAATAATGAGAACCAGTACCGATGGGTAATTACATTGACCCGTGCAGTCGAAATTACGTACGGCACATCGACCGAGCAGGGAATTTTGCTGATTGACATCCGGTATAACAGTTTGGCGCAGATTTTGGAAAACATTACGCTTGGAAATCAGGGATACTTGTATATGCTGGGCAATGACGGGGAATTAATCTACCACCCTAAAATGCAGCTTATCGCAACCGGACAGGCGGCGGAGAATATTGCCGTTGCAGCAGACTATCAGGATGGCAGCTACCGGGAACAGTATGACGGGGAATGGCGTGATATTAATGTAAAGTCGGTGGGATATACAGGCTGGAAGCTTTTGAGCGTGACGCCTGAAAAGGGGCTGTCTTTGAATAATTTGAAGATGCGGCTTTTTCTGGTGTTTGTGCTGGCGGCTTTTCTGCTGGTTCTGATTCTGATTAATACCTACATTTCTTCGAGGATTACGATTCCGATTCAGAAACTGGAGAAATCAGTCAATGCCATCGAGGCGGGAGAGCTGGACACGGAGGTCTACATGGGAGGCTCCTATGAAATCAGGCATTTGGGCAGGTCAATCGGTGATATGGCAAAGCGGATTAAGGAGCTGATGGAAGATATTGTTGCAGAACATGAATCCAAGCGCAGAAACGAGTTTGACATTCTGCAATCGCAGATTAACCCGCATTTTCTTTATAATACGCTGGATATTATTGTATGGATGATTGAAAACGAGCAAAAGCAGGAGGCAGTTAAGGTCGTTACGGCGCTCGCACGGTTTTTCCGCATCAGCCTAAGCAAAGGCAAAAGCATTATCACGGTGAAGGACGAGCTGGAGCATGTGCGAAATTATCTGATGATTCAGCAGATGCGGTTTAAAAATAAATTTGAATACAAAATCGAGGCAAACGAGGACGTCCTGAATTTGGTCAGCCTGAAGCTGACGTTGCAGCCGCTTGTGGAAAATGCCATTTATCATGGAATGGAATTTATGGACGGCGATGGTGAAATCCGCGTGGAGGTGTACCGAAAGGAAGAGGAGCTGCGTTTTTTGGTCCGCGACAATGGTTTAGGAATGACGGAAAAACAGGTAGAGGAGCTTTTGGGAGAGGAACATCATGTTTCCTCCAAACGGGGTTCTGGAATTGGCGTAAAAAATGTGATGGAACGGATAAAGTTGTATTTTGGGGACGATTACGGACTGTCAATCTGGTCGGAACCGGACGAGGGGACGACGATTACGATACGTCTTCCGGTGCGGGTTTATGCGGAAATTGAAAAAAATGGTCACTGTTCGGTCAGGACTTAATTTTTACCTGTTATTAAAACGAAGTGAACAGTAAAGGAGCGGGAATGATTGGAAAAGGTGGAAAGTGGATTGTATTTTTATACGTCGCATTTTTAACGGTGCTTTTTCTCATGTGTTCCACGGATTTGATTATTCGGGAGCCGGAGCGGGAAATCCATCAGATTGCGGTGATTATAGAAGATGCGCGCAGCGACAATTACAGTAATTTCCGTAAGGGCATAGACCAGGCGGCAAAGGAATTTAACGTTGACGTCCATTTTATTACGCTGTACGATAAATCGGACGCCGGACAGCAGATGGAGCTGATGGACCGGGAACAGCAGGACGGCGCAGATGCGCTGATTGTCGTGCCGGTAGATGAAGAGCGTGTTATGGGCAAAGCGATGGCTGTTCCGGTGGTTTACCTACAACCAAAGATTATGGAGAACCCTGGAGCCGGAACCATTGTGATTGATTATGAACAGATGGGAAAGCTGCTTGCGAATGAAATGCAAAACGATATTCCGGCGGACTGCCCTGTGTGGATATTGACCGATTCAGCAGGACAAAGCGGCAGTGACCGCCTGTTTTTAAAGGGTGCCGACGCGGCATTTTCCAAAGAAGGGCGTACGATGTTCGTCACTGCGTGGGAGCCGGAGGCGGTGCTTCGGACGGCAATGGGTGCCTTGGGAGTCGGGGAAAAAGTCGTTCTATTGGCGGAAAATCCGGAAATTCTAACGGAAGTGTCAAACATTCTCGTGGAAAATCCAAATGCGATGGAGCATGTCTGTGGGATTTACGGCAGGGGAAACACGGTACCGATTTTGAACAATTTGGACAGCGGACGGATTTCCGGCGTCTGCGTGACAGATGACTTCAGCATCGGCTATCTGAGTGTGCGTGCGGCAGTTCAGGTGCTGGAACGGGCGGACAGCATTCCCGTTACGGCAGATATTTATTATATTGAAAAGGAAAACCTGCGGGAACCGGATTATGAAAAGCTGCTGTTTCCAATGGAATAAGAAACATATGTTCAAAAAAGGAGCGCGAAAAATGAGGGATTGGAAAAAGCTGTGGCTGACACTGCTGTTGCTGGTCTGTATCAGCATGGTTATGACGTCCTGTCAGAGCGGCAGAAAAGAAGAAGAGAAAACCTCTTTGCGTATCGGAATCAGTCTGTATCGGGGCGACGACACGTTTATCACCAACCTTTGCAATATTTTGGAAGAAAAAGCCAAAGAGTATGAGCGGGAAAACGGCATTAAAGTGACGCTCGACATTCAGGACGCCAAGGGAAGCCAAAATACCCAAAATAACCAGGTGGAACGGTTTATTTCCTTAAATTGTGATGTACTATGCATCAATTTGGTGGACCGCATGGACGCGTCGGTTATCATTGACCGTGCCATGACGGCAGGCGTACCGGTGGTTTTTTTCAACCGTCAGCCGGTTGAGGAGGATATGAACCGTTGGGACCAGCTTTATTATGTCGGGGTGGATGCGAAGGAATCGGCGGTGTTACAGGGTGAGATGGTGGTTGATTTCTATAAAAAGCATCCAAAGGCGATTGACAGAAACGGTGACGGCATGGTCAGCTATGTGATGCTTGAGGGGGAAACAAGCCATCAGGACTCGCTAATCCGTACGGAGTGGTCCGTTCAGACACTCAAGGACGGCGGGGTGCCTGTTGAGAAAATTACGGGAGGAATTGCAAACTGGGAGCGCAGTCAGGGTTCCGCACTGATGGAACAATGGCTTTTAGAGTATCCGGATACAATCGAACTGGTGATCAGCAACAATGACGATATGGCGTTAGGGGCGATTGATGCCTTGGAGCGCGCGCATGTGACAGGGGTCAATGTTGTCGGAATTGACGGAACAACGCAGGGCTTGGAGGCGCTTGCAAACGGAAGTCTTTTGGGAACGGTTTCCGCAAACAAGGAGGTTTATGCCGGCGCCATCGTGGCATTAGCGGCAAGCTGTGCGCTTGGGGAAGCCCCGCCTGCGAAGTATCCGCTCATGGATGCGAAGTATTACTGGGCATCACAGGAAATATTGGCGAACAATATCGAAGAAAATCAATAAATATTCCAAGAATTTTTTATGGAATTATGATGTTAAATCCGCTACAATGGATTTTGTCAGTAGTCATTATGCGCAAAAGAGATAGCATAATGAGGTAAAAAATGGCAAAATCGCCGAAAAGGCAGAAAAAAGGGAGGATTTATAACTATGAGATTATCCAAAAAAGTAATTGCAGTCGCAATGGCATCCATGATGATGGTATCCATGACAGCATGCGGAAACAGCAATTCGGAGCCGGCAGCAGCGCCTGCACCGGCAACACCGGCACCCGCTGAGACACAGGCGGCTCAGGAGCCGGCACAGACAGAAGCAGAGTCTGTTGCTGCAACTGTAGCTGAGACAACAGGAGAGGGCGGCACAGTCGGCGTCTGCATTTACAAATTTGACGATGCGTTTATGACAACATATCGTAACGCTTTGCAGGAAATTTTGGAAGGCAAAGGCTACACCGTAACATTTATGGACGGTAAGAACGATCAGGCAGAGCAGAATAACCAGATTAACAACTTCATCGCACAGGGCGTTGATGCATTGATTATCAATCCGGTTATGACTTCGGCAGCAGATCAGATTATTGCAACCGTAAAGGATGCAGACGTTCCTACAGTACTTATTAACCGTGAGCCGACGGCAGAGCAGATGAGCGCATATGAAAAGCTTGTATACGTAGGATGTGATGCACGTCAGTCAGGAACAATGCAGGGCGAGTTGATTTTGGATACCGAGAACAAGGGCGACATCAACGGCGACGGCAAGATTTCCTACATCATGATCCAGGGTGATCCGGAGAACGTTGACGCACAGTATCGTACAGAGTTCTCTGTAAAGGCATTGACAGATGCAGGTATGGAAGTAGAGCAGCTTGACTTACAGCGTGGTGACTGGGACCGTAACAAGGGACAGGAAATCGCACAGAACGATTTAGCACAGTTTGGTGATGAAATCGAAGTTGTTTTCTGTAACAATGACGACATGGCAATCGGCGCTTTGCAGGCAATTCAGGCAGCAGGACGTACTGTAAATGAAGACATCTATTTAGTAGGTGTTGATGCTTTGGATGCAGCTTTGAACGAAGTGGCAGCAGGCAACATGACAGGTACTGTTCTGAACGATGCACAGGGACAGGCAGAAGGTGCAGTTGCAGCTATGGAAGAACTGTTAGGCGGCAAGACTTATGCGTCAGGCGAGCAGTCTATCTATGTTGACTATGTAAAGGTTACTCCGGATAACGTAGCAGATTTCCAGTAATCGCAATCGAATCATAGAATGAAATCATTGGGAAGTGCGTGTGCATTTGGCGCACGCACTTCTTTTATGCACAGCCCCATGCAGAGGAAGTATGCCGCTGAGGCGGCGCATGGGGCGCGCGGCGAGTAGGGGATAAGGTCATTCCCCTACTCGATTACAGATTAAAATATTTTTAAGGCAAAGGGGGTTATCAAATTGTCAGAATATCGTTTGGAAATGCATGATGTCGTAAAGACATTTCCGGGTGTCAGGGCACTGGGCGGCGCTCAGTTAAGGCTGCGTCCGGGAACGGTCCATGCTTTAATGGGGGAGAATGGCGCCGGCAAATCCACCCTTATGAAATGTATGTTCGGCATTTACCACATGGATGAAGGAGAAGTCATCTATGAGGGGCAGAAGGTAGAGATTAAAGGACCTCTCGATGCGCTGAACCGTGGTATCGCAATGGTGCATCAGGAATTGCAGCCGATTCCGGAAAGAAGTATCGGAGAGAACATTTACGTCGGGCGGTATCCGCTGAAGAAAATCGGGCCGCTGTCAGTGATCGATCATGATAAAATGTATGAGGATGCTGCAAGAGTGCTGAAAGAGGTTCACTTGGATTATGATCCCAAGGCAAAGCTGGGGACGCTTTCCGTTTCGCAGATGCAGCTTGTTGAGATTGCAAAGGCGGTTTCTGCGGATTGTAAGGTTTTGATTTTGGATGAACCGACTTCGTCTTTGACCGCCGCAGAGGTGGAGGCGCTGTTTACCATTATCAACGAATTGCGCAGCAAGGGTGTTTCCATTGTCTACATTAGCCACAAAATGGATGAAATCCTGCGCATCAGCGATGAAGTTACCATTATGAGAGATGGTCAGTATATCGGTACATGGTCGGCGAAAGAACTGACCACGGATTTTATCATTACCAAGATGGTTGGTCGTGAGCTTTCGGAATTGTATCCGACACGTGAGAATAAGCCCGGGGAAGTGGTTTTTGAGGTGGAGGATTTTACGTCCATCAATCCAAAGAGCTTCCGGCATGTTTCATTCCAGTTGCGTAAAGGCGAAATCCTCGGCGTGGCAGGATTGGTAGGAGCACAGCGTACGGAACTGATGGAAGGGCTGTTTGGGCTTCGGTGCCATACCACAGGTAAGATTACCTATAACGGGACGGAAATTAAAATTACGCAGCCTAAGGACGCGATTAATAACGGCATTGCGATGCTGACCGAGGATCGGCGCGCCACGGGAATTTTGGGTGTGCTGTCCATTGCGGATAATGTTTCCATTGCCTCTTTAAATCAGTATTTGATTGGCGGGGTTATGCTGGACGACGCGAAGATTGAAAAGCTTGTGCAGGAGAACGTCGCAAAGCTTTCCATCAAGACGCCGTCCTCAAAAACACAAATTCAGTCGCTTTCCGGCGGAAACCAGCAGAAGGTGCTGATTAGTCGCTGGCTTGCCAATAATCCGGATGTTTTTATCATGGATGAGCCTACGCGCGGAATCGACGTTGGCGCCAAGTATGAGATTTACTGTATCATTGCCGAGATGGCAAAACAGGGGAAGAGCATCATCATGATTTCTTCGGAGATGAGTGAGCTAATCGGTATGTCAGACCGTATTATGGTTATGTGCGACGGCCGTGTAACCGGATTTGTGAATGGAGATGAGGCAAATCAGGAAAACATCATGGCGTTTGCAACGCAGTTTGAATAAGGAGGGGGATCATTATCATGCAAAAATCTTTTAATTTTAAAAAATTCATATCCAACAATGCGATTATCATTTTGATTATTTTACTCGCTTTACTGACAGGACTTACAACCAAGAACTTTTTTAAGATAAACAATTTCAAGAATTTGGTAGTAAATGTATCTCCCAGATTCATCATTGCCTGCGGCGTTTCAGGCTGTCTGATTACAAAAGGTACGGATTTGTCCGCAGGACGTGCGGTTGGTTTGGCGGCGTGTCTTTCAGCGATGCTGCTGCAGAGCCTGGACTATTCTGCACGTATGCTCCCGTGGATGCCAAATATTCCGTGGCCGGTAGCATTGATCATCGTCGTTGCTATCATGGGCTGCTTTGGCGGCGTCAATGGTGTTGTGGTTTCTTCGCTGAAGGTTCCTCCCTTTATTGCGACACTGGGTATGCAGACGATTATTTACGGACTTTGCTCCCTGATTACCAATAACCAGCCGATGGGCGGTTATAAGAGCAGCTATCTGAAGGTGGCAAGCGGTTCTTTGGGTCCGATTCCTTACCTGATGATTTTTGCGGTTGTTGTAGGTGTTTATTTTTGGTTCCTGTATAATAAGACTCGTCATGGTAAATATATGTATGCAATCGGTGGAAACGAAAGCGCTGCACAGGTTGCAGGCGTTAATGTAAAGGCTTCCCTGATCCGCATTTATGTTTTGGCAGGCTGCATGTATGCGCTGGCAGGCTTTTTGGTAGGCGCTAAGGCAGGCGGTGCGTCAACAGCAACAGGTAACGGCTATGAGCTTGAGGCAATCGCAGCATGTACCATCGGCGGCGTATCTGCAAACGGTGGTGTCGGACGTGTCGGCGGTATTTTGATTGGCGTACTGGTGTTCGAGATTTTGAAGATTTGTCTTCAGTTCCTCGGTGTTGACCCGGCTTATACATACATCGCACAAGGTCTTGTAATTGTGATTGCAGTTGCACTTGACTTGAGAAAGTATTTGCAGAAGAAATAAGGCGGTGCATGAAAAAAGAATGATTTGCAGACTGTAAGAAAGGGATTTGACCGTTATGGAAGAAAAGCAGAAGAGCGAACCGGAAACCGTGCAGGAAACGACAGAAGATACGGCACCGGAAACTGTGCAGGAAACGACAGAAGATACGGCACCGGAAACCGTGCAGGAAGAGGAGAAGCAGACAAAGAATCCGTCGGGAGGCAGTATATTTGAAGGAATTTACGACCGCCTTCCGGACATTTCCATCCGGTCTGTGGATCGGTTCATTATTCTTTGCGTGATTGCGTTTATTGTGGTCATCCTGATTGGCGTGCTCAAAGCGAATCATGTTTTCTGACAAGGGTTCTGTGAGTGAATAGACATTTTTCATTAAAAAACACATTTTGCGTAATATCTGCAAAATGTGTTTTTTGTATTAAGAAATCAAACATTACAATAACAATAAAAATTTATTGAAATTCGATAAAAAAGTATTGCAAAACAATATTGAAAGTGCTATGATAGGAAAAAGTCAAAAGGAAATCACAGGAAATTGATTTCGGAATGGAGGGGCAGCATGAAAAAGGAAACAGTGGCAGTAATTACAAAATACCTGCTCGACATCATGTTTTTTGCAGGCATTGTTGTAACGCTCACACTGCCGTGGCTCGTGAAATGTGTGACATCATATTTTCACTTTGAGGATTTTGAGGGCAGGTACTTAGAAATCGTAAGCATATATTTTGTCCTTGGCATTCTTGCGGTGCTGATTTTAGGCGAACTTCGGAAAATGTTTCGCACCGTATTAAAAAATGACTGTTTTGTGCGGGAAAACGTAGTAAGTCTGCAGCGCATGGGCACATATAGTTTTATCATTGCAGCAGTCTGTCTGCTGCGTGCAGTTTTGTATACAACTGCCGCGATGCTTGTGCTCGTTCTTGTTTTTGTCATCGCAGGACTGTTCAGTAAAGTACTTGCGTTTGTGTTTGACAAGGCAGTGGATTATAAGCTTGAAAATGATTTAACAATCTGACAGATTAGGCAGTGTGGAGGCGAAACATGGCAATAATGATAAATCTTGATGTAATGATGGCAAAGCGCAAGGTCGGACTTACGGAACTTGCGGGCGACGTGGATATTACCCTTGCAAATCTCTCTATTTTAAAAAACAATAAGGCAAAAGCAGTGCGCCTTGCAACGCTTGATGCCATATGCAAAGCATTGAACTGTCAGCCGGGTGATATTTTAGAGTATGTTCCTGACGAAACAACGGACAAAAACAGTACAAATGAAGGGAGAGAAGACAATGGACAATATTAAAAAGCTTGAAAAAGAGGCAAAACGGCTGCGGCATCTAGGGATGGGAAGCGCGCTCTATGCGCTGTTTTATACCTTCTGCCTGTATCGGAATGCGTCGGGTGTTACCTACCCTTTTTTCGTCGGCGCAACCCTCTTGTATTTTGGTTACTATACGAGAGAGTATACGGAGAGTTGCGCAAGAGAACGCAGTCTTTGGGGTAAGGCATCCTGGTACAGACGCTTTTTGGTGGCGGCTGTGTTGATTTTAGGTGTGTTAAACTGCATGACGGATTCAGAAGTGCTTATTTTTTTCAATAAATCGATGTTGCTTATGATACTTGGTGTGTTGGTTTTGCAGACATGGCATGATGTGTCAGGGTGGAGCATTGCCGCGCACTTAAAGGGACTGTTTTTGCTTGGAATCGGAATCCTTAGCCGACTGCTTACCCCGTTTTACGACAAGGGGGCATCTAAAAAGTTAAAACGGCTGCAGGGCGGTTTGCATGATGACAGACGCAGTGCGGAGAGAAAGCGCATTCTTGTATGCGTGTCAATCGGTCTTGTCATCTCACTTCCGCTTATCTGCGTTCTGCTGATGCTGCTTGGCAGTGCGGACATTGTGTTTTATAATCTTGTCAGTGATGTGCTGTCATTCCAAATCGAAATTCACTTTGCCGACTTTCTTTATCATATGACTTCGGCGGCATTTGGGGCAGCTGTCATGTTCCTTGTGTCTTATGCGTTGTTTTGCTACTGCAATGAGGAGCCGGAAATCAAAGCCGTTGACGATATGACTGTCAGGAAAGAAAAGGGCTTTGACACGTACATTGCGGTGACCGTCAGCGTGCTTGTATGTGCAATTTATCTTGTGTTTTCAGGTGTGCAGATTTTCGGGCTATTTATGGGACAGATGAAGCTTCCGCAAGGCTATACTTATGCGGAGTATGCGAGAAGCGGATTTTTCCAGCTTGTGTTTGTGTGCCTGATAAACGTGGTGCTGGTGCTTTGTATGCTTGCATATTTTGAAACGGGCAGGGTGTTGAAATCAGTGCTTTGTATCATTTGCGGATGCACATATATTATGGAAGTTTCCGGATTGTTCCGCTTACTGATGTACATTAAAATATATCATCTTACCTTTACGAGAGTACTTGCACTATGGGGGCTTGCGGTGATTGCAATTGTGATGGGGGGTGTAATCCGCTGCATTTTTTGTCCGAAATTTAAGCTGTTTCAATATGCGCTTGTGGCAGTATCCGTATGCTGGATTGCCTTTTCTGCCGCGCATCCTGATTACTGGATTGCGAAATATAATATTGCAATGAGCGCAACCTGCAAAAATGTTGATACGTATTATATTAAGACAAGGCTGTCGCTGGACGCGGCGCCGGCATTGGTGGAGGCGAATTTCAATTTTATTGGCGAGTACGGTGAATTGAACGGAAAATATAAGGAGTGGAAAATTAAGGATTACCAGGATGAGATAAAGGGACTGCTTGGATTCCGGCACTTTAATTTTTCAAGGGCGTATGCATGTGCGCATGATATTGACGGGTTAAAAAACGAAGATTAGGAGGAGGAAAATCCATAGATGTTAAAACGGTTGAGAAAGGATATCAAGACATTTTATCCTGCAGTCATTGCGTTTGCCATATATAATTTGGTTGTAAGAACCATTTTCCATGCGTATTGTCCGTTTTTGATTGTGACAGGTTTTCCATGCGCAGGATGCGGCATGACAAGGGCAGTGTTTTATATTCTGACAGGGCAAATCAAACGGGGAATGAATCTCAATCCTGCAGCGCCATTATGGATTCTGTTCCTAATTGTTTTTTTTGTTGAACGGTATGTGCGCGGGCGCATGTCGGGGTATATTAAGATTCTGCTTGTAGTGGTTGTATTGGTTACATTTGCCATTTATCTTTATCGGATGAAAAATTTTTTCCCCGGAAGTCCGCCGCTTGTGTTCTACCGGAATAATTTGATTTCAAGGTTCTTGCGGAAAATGAAAGGCTGAACTGTGGTGAAGAATACGCAAAGATGTCGATATTGGTTGCAAAAGAGTGGTGTTTTGTGTTATTATAAGACAGAAGCGTAAATTTTACGTAACATTTTGGGAGGAGATAGGAAAAATATGGACAACAATAATCTGTATGGTCAGGGAAATCAAAACTTTGATCAAGCACAGCCGCAACAGCAGTCATATCCGCAGCAGGCGCAAGGTCAAGGGTTTGACAGCAACAACCCGCAGCAGCCCTATAATCAGTATTATCAGCCCAATCCGCAGGCGCAGCAATCCTATAACCAGCCGTATCCGCAGCAGGCTTACCAGGCGAATACGGACTTGGAGGAGCCGGTTAGCTTTGGGGACTGGATGCTTTCGATTCTTTTGATGACAATACCTTGTGTCAATATTATTATGATGTTTGTATGGGCATTTGGCAGCGGTACGAAGAAGAGTAAGTCAAACTATTTTAAGGCAGTGCTTGTATGGACGTTGATATGGGTTGTTCTTTGGTTTGTTTTGATGATAGGTCTTGGCGGTATGATAGCGGCGTTTTCTAATTCCTATTATTATTAAATAGAATGTAATAGTTCAAAAATATGATGTACCGGATTTTCCTGCGTACATCATATTTTTTATGGAATATACATTAGTTATTTTCGAATCCATCTTCCGCTGGCGCCACAGGGTAAAATCAAGCCGTTTGACGATACGGGGAGTCCGATTTCTGATGCTTCCACTTGTCCGCCGAATTTTGGTACAAGAACTGTCTGCATCATATAGTGAAGAACAGCGGGCTGCAGACCTGTTGTATAGGAATTTATCAGGAAAAACAACGGATGATCACTTAAAATGTTCGCGGTAAGTTCAAGAAAGGGAAAAACGGATTCTTCGATTTTCCAAACCTCGCCTTTGGGACCTCTTCCGTAGGAGGGTGGATCCATAATAATTGCATCGTATTGGTTTCCGCGGCGGATTTCGCGCTCGACAAATTTTACGCAGTCGTCGACAAGCCAACGAATTGGCGCATTACTAAGTCCTGATGAAGCCGCGTTTTCTTTCGCCCATGCGACCATGCCCTTTGCGGCATCCACATGTGTGACAGATGCTCCCGCTGCTGCTGCGCTTAAGGTCGCGCCGCCCGTGTACGCAAAGAGATTGAGCACCTTGATTGTCCGTTCAGGGTGTTTCTTAAGTGTGTCTTTTATAATAGAAGAAAACCAATCCCAGTTTGCTGCCTGTTCCGGAAAAAGCCCGGTGTGCTTAAAGCTGAAGGGCTTTAGGTGAAATGTCAACCCAAGCATATTTTTCCCTTCATATAAAATACTCCATTCTTCGGGAAGCCTGAAAAATTCCCATTCGCCGCCGCCTTTCGTACTTCGGTGATAATGACCGTTTGGTTTTCTCCAGCCGTTTGCTTTTTTCGGAGTATTCCAAATTACCTGAGGGTCGGGACGCACAAGGATATAGTTTCCCCAACGTTCCAGTTTTTCTCCTGAAGAGGTATCAAGTACTTCGTAGTCGTTCCAATTGTCTGCAATCCACATAAACAATGTATCCCTTCTGTAAATAAATGTAAAATAAATTGGTAACAGTCCAAAATTATAAATCTTTACTGACAGTATACTATAAACGGACCTTATGATACAATGGAAACATCGGAAATTGTAAATATACCATTGTACACAAAAAAAAACAATAAAAATCAAAAAAACACTTGCAAAAGCGTTTTTGCTACGATATACTACTAATTGCTGTGGCATGATAGCGATGAAACGTGAGGTTGCTGCCGGTATGAAAGTAACGGCAGGTTTTCCGCGGAGCGAATGTCAAGTTAGGAAACTGGCGACAAGTCACTGTACCAAATAATTAAACGATGTGAGGATTGCAGCAGGGGAAACGCGAGTGCGTTCTGCGATAAAGGGCATGACACACACGGGAGAGTGTACAGTCACCGCTTGTCGTACTTATGAATAAAAAGTGCGAAAAGGAGGCGACTTTTTTTATGGCAAGTCAGGTAATGAGAATTACATTAAAAGCTTATGATCATCAGTTGGTTGATGCATCTGCCAAAAAAATTATCGAAACAGTAAAGAAGAACGGATCACAGGTGAGCGGACCGGTGCCCCTTCCTACAAAGAAAGAGGTAGTAACGATTTTAAGAGCGGTTCACAAGTATAAGGATTCGAGAGAGCAGTTCGAACAGAGAACGCATAAGAGGCTGATCGATATCATCGCGCCGACACCCAAGACAATGGATGCATTGCAGAGATTGGAGATGCCGGCTGGTGTTTATATTGATATTAAAATGAAAAACAAGTAAGCCTTCTACTAGTATGAGCGTTAATAATGGCGCTCCGCTGTAGAAATGATGTAATGGTTCAGGTGTTTTGTATGGATTTTAATTGGGACATAAAGGACTGGGCTGTTACAAATCAAAATGGAGGTAAGGAAATGAAGAAAGCTATACTAGCTACAAAAGTCGGAATGACTCAAATCTTCAATGAAGACGGTTCGTTAATTCCCGTAACTGTGCTTCAGGCTGGTCCTTGTGTGGTAACACAGGTTAAGACAGTGGAAAATGATGGCTACAAGGCGGTTCAGGTTGGTTTTGTAGACAAGAAGGACAGGATTGTCAACAGAGATAAGGGTGGAAAGAAGGAAGTTATCCACAGACATGGCGTGAACAAGGCGCTCAAAGGTCACTTTGAAAAGGCAGGCGTTTCTTCTAAGAGGTTTTTAAGAGAGTTTAAATTTGAAAATGCAGAGGAATATGCATTGGGAAGCGAGATTAAGGCTGATATCTTTGCGGCTGGAGATAAAGTTGATGCTTCTGCGATTTCTAAGGGAAAAGGGTTCCAGGGTGCGATTAAGAGACACGGACAGCACAGAGGACCGATGGCACATGGTTCCAAGTTCCATCGTCATCAGGGTTCAAACGGTGCATGTTCTTCACCGAGCCGCGTGTTTAAAGGTAAGGGAATGCCTGGACATATGGGCTGCGTTAAGGTAACAGTTCAGAACCTTGAAGTTATAAGAGTAGATGCAGAGAAGAACCTGCTTTTGGTTAAGGGCTCCGTACCCGGACCAAAGAAAGCATTGGTGACACTCAAGGAAACTACTAGAGTAGAAGCGTAAAAAGTGGTTCGCATAACAGGCGGACGAAAGGAGGACCATACAGATGGCAAAAGTATCTGTTTATAATATGGAAGGCAAGGAAGTTGATACAATCGACTTAAGCGACGCTGTCTTCGGTGTGGAAGTAAATGAACACTTGGTACACATGGCAGTGGTTCAGCAGCTTGCAAATAAGCGTCAGGGTACTCAGAAAGCAAAGACACGTTCCGAAGTATCTGGCGGTGGAAGAAAACCTTGGAGACAAAAGGGAACCGGTCATGCAAGACAGGGTTCTACAAGAGCTCCCCAGTGGAAAGGCGGCGGTGTGGTATTCGCTCCCGTTCCGAGAGATTATTCATTCAAGATGAATAAGAAAGAGAAGAGGGCTGCATTAAAGTCAGCGCTCACAAGCAGGGTTCAGGAGAACAAGCTGATTGTAATTGATGAGCTTAAGTTCGATGAAATTAAGACAAGGAATTTCAAGGCTGTTATAGACAACTTAAATGTGGCAAAAGCATATGTTGTCATCAATGAAAATGATGAGAAGGTTGTTCTGTCGGCAAGAAATCTTCCCAATGTACAGACAGCATTAACAAACACAATCAATGTTTATGACATTATGAAGGGCGGTACGGTAATCCTCACAAAGGATGCTGCAAAGACGATTGAGGAGGTGTACGCATAATGGCAGATATTAAATATTATGACGTAATCCTGAAACCGGTCATTACAGAAAAGAGTATGGCTGGCATGGGTGATAAGAAATATACATTCTTAGTTCATACCGAAGCAAATAAGTCTCAGATTAAGGAAGCGGTTGAGAAGATGTTTGAAGGCACAAAAGTTGCCAAGGTAAACACGATGAATCTGATCGGCAAGAAAAAGAGACGCGGATCGGTTGTCGGCAAAACGGCGAAGACGAAAAAGGCAATTGTACAGCTTACAGAAGACAGCAAGGACATTGAAATATTTACAGGATTATAAAATTGGGTAAGCGGCAATAAAAACTATACACAATAAAAAGTGTGATAATAAATTTAGAAAAGGAGAAACAATCATGGGAATTAAGACATATAACCCATATACACCTTCGAGAAGAAATATGACCGGTTCTGATTTTTCTGAGATTACAAAGACAACTCCGGAAAAGTCACTGTGCGTATCAAAAAAGAAGCATGCAGGTCGTAACAATCAAGGTAAGATTACTGTAAGACACCAGGGTGGTGGAAACAGACAGAAATACAGAATTATTGATTTCAAGAGAAATAAGGACGGTATCAGTGCAAAGGTTATCGGTATTGAGTATGATCCGAACCGTTCTGCAAATATTGCGTTAATCTGCTATGAGGATGGTCAAAAGGCATATATCCTTGCTCCGGAAGGACTTACGGACGGAATGAAAGTTATGAACGGACCTGAGGCAGAAATCAGAGTTGGCAATTGCTTGCCGCTGTCTGAAATTCCTGTCGGTACAATGGTACACAATGTTGAGCTTCATCCTGGTAAGGGCGGACAGCTTGTGCGTTCGGCAGGTAACAGTGCACAGCTTATGGCTAAGGAAGGCAAGTATGCAACACTCCGTCTTCCTTCAGGTGAAATGAGAATGGTTCCTATCGTTTGCAGGGCATCAATCGGTGTCGTTGGCAATGGCGATCACAACCTTATTAAAATCGGTAAAGCAGGACGTAAGCGTCATATGGGTATCAGACCTACGGTTCGCGGTTCTGTTATGAACCCGAACGACCATCCGCATGGTGGTGGTGAAGGTAAGACTGGTATCGGAAGACCTGGTCCATCAACGCCTTGGGGCAAGCCTGCACTTGGTCTTAAGACAAGAAAGAGCAAGAAGGCATCCAACAAGCTTATTGTAAGAAGAAGAGATGGCAAGGCGATTAAATAGGGAAATCGCCTGACGATTAAATAAGGAGGAATAGCTAATGGCTAGATCATTAAAAAAGGGACCTTTCGCAGACGCAAGCCTTTTAAAGAAGGTTGATGCAATGAATGCGTCAGGAAGTAAATCAGTAATTAAGACATGGTCACGTCGTTCTACAATTTTCCCTTCATTTGTAGGTCATACGATTGCAGTTCACGACGGAAGAAAGCATGTGCCTGTATATGTAACGGAAGATATGGTTGGACATAAGCTTGGTGAATTCGTTGCAACCAGAACTTACAGAGGACATGGTAAGGACGAAAAGAAATCAAAGGTGAAATAGTTAGTTGAGAGGAGGTTCAACCGTGGCTAAGGAAAAATATAGCAGAACAAGTTATAAAAGAAAGAGAAATGCAGAAAATAGAGAAACCAGACCGTCAGCAAAGCTCTCTTATGCCAGAGTTTCAGTTCAGAAAGCTTGCTTCGTATTAGATGCCATCAGAGGTAAGGACGTACAGACCGCATTGGCTGTTTTGGAGTACAGTCCGAGATACGCTTCAAGCATTATTAAGAAGCTTTTGGAGTCGGCAATTGCAAATGCTGAGAATAACAACGGTATGAATGCTGAAAATCTTTATATTGCGGAGTGCTATGCAAATAAGGGACCGACAATGAAGCGGATAAGACCGAGGGCGCAGGGCAGAGCTTACAGAATCGAAAAGAGAATGAGCCACATAACAATTGTGCTCGATGAGAGATAGGAGGAAAAAAATGGGACAGAAAGTTAATCCTCATGGACTGAGAGTCGGTATTATTAAAGATTGGGATTCAAAATGGTATGCTGAGGCTGATTTCGCTGACTGCTTAGTGGAAGATTATAATATCAGAAAGTTTTTAAAGAAGAAGTTATTTAGTGCAGGTATTTCAAAGATTGAAATTGAAAGAGCATCTGACAGAGTGAAGGTTATCGTATTTACGGCAAAGCCTGGTGTTGTCATTGGTAAGGGTGGCGCTGAAATAGAGGTGACAAAGAAAGAGCTTCAGAAGCTTACGGGAAAGAATGTACTTGTTGATATCAAGGAAATTAAGAGACCGGATAGAGATGCACAGTTAGTTGCTGAGAATATTGCACAGCAGCTTGAGAACCGTGTGTCATTCAGACGTGCGATGAAGTCATGCATGGGCAGAACCATGAAGGCCGGCGCTATGGGTATCAAGACAGCCGTTTCAGGACGCCTTGGTGGAGCAGATATGGCTCGTACAGAATTTTACAGTGAGGGTACAATTCCTCTTCAGACACTTAGAGCAGATATTGATTATGGTTTCGCAGAAGCAGATACAACCTACGGTAAGCTGGGCGTAAAGGTTTGGATCTACAAGGGCGAAGTACTTCCTACAAAGGGAAACAAGGAAGGGAGCGATAAATAATGTTAATGCCAAAAAGAGTAAAGCATCGTAAACAGTTCCGAGGTACAATGAGAGGTAAGGCTACGAGAGGTAACACAATTACTTACGGTGAGTACGGTATCATTGCAACGGAGCCGTGTTGGATTAAATCAAATCAGATAGAGGCAGCCCGTATTGCCATGACACGTTATATTAAGCGTGGCGGTAAAGTATGGATTAAAATTTTTCCGGATAAGCCTGTAACGGCAAAGCCGGCTGAAACGCGAATGGGTTCCGGTAAGGGAACGCTGGAATACTGGGTAGCGGTTGTAAAACCCGGTCGTGTAATGTTTGAGATCAGCGGAGTGGCTGAGGATGTGGCAAAAGAAGCGTTACGTCTTGCAACACACAAGCTTCCTTGTAAGTGCAAGATCGTTTCTAAAGCAGATTTGGAAGGCGGTGCAGTAAATGAAAACTAATAAGTATGTTGAGGATTTAAGAACCAAATCATCCGCAGAATTATCACAGGAATTAGTTTCTGCAAAGAAA
>CAJTSD010000043.1 GCA_910578795.1 uncultured Lachnospiraceae bacterium | reverse complement strand
GATTTCGGAAATTCAGTTTTCGCTGATTAGCAATCGTGGATGCTTTGGCGGTTGTAATTTTTGTGCGCTAACGTTTCATCAGGGTCGCACAGTACAGGTACGCAGTCATGCATCAATTGTAAATGAGGCAAAACAGATAATTCAGGATCATAATTTTAAGGGATATATCCATGATGTAGGCGGTCCAACTGCAAATTTCCGTAAGCCGTCCTGCCAAAAACAGATGACGGCAGGCGTATGCAAACATCGACAGTGCCTGTTTCCAAAACCCTGTCCCAATTTGGAGGTAGACCACTCTGATTATCTGTCACTTTTAAGAACGCTGAGGGCACTGCCAAATGTAAAAAAAGTATTTGTGCGTTCAGGAATACGGTTTGACTATCTTTTGTTAGATAAAGATAACACATTTTTTCGGGAGCTTGTGGAGCATCATATCAGCGGACAGCTAAAGGTTGCGCCAGAGCATATCTGCGATGCGGTCCTGTCAAAAATGGGCAAACCTGAAAATGCGGTATACGAAGCATTTACCCAGAAGTATCGCAGACTCAATCAAAAGATTGGGAAAAATCAGTTCCTTGTTCCATATTTGATGTCCTCGCATCCAGGCTCTACGTTAAAAGAAGCAGTAGAGCTGGCGGAATATCTGCGGGATATCGGATATATGCCGGAACAGGTACAGGATTTTTATCCGACACCATCTACAATGTCTACCGTTATGTATTATACGGGAATTAACCCGGTTGACATGAAAAAAGTGTATGTCTGCAAAAATCCGCATGAGAAAGCAATGCAACGGGCATTGATACAATACCGCAATCCGAAAAATTATAACCTTGTGCTAGAGGCGCTGAAGGCGGCAGGAAGAGAAGATTTAATCGGATTTGACAAAAAGTGCCTGATCCGTCCGCGAAGGCTTTCCGGTGAAAAATCGGTCTATGGAAAGAACGGTACAAGCTCAGCAAATGCAAAAAGCAGTGTAAAGAAAACAATAAAAAAGAAAACAATACGCAATACACATAAAAAGGTTAAAAAATAGTATATGTACATGGTAAAAATTAGAAAATTTTAATGCAGATACGTATATTACCAGCCATAAAAAGCCAAAACTAATCATGATCAACCAAACGGAAAGGAAACGGATACATGAATATTATTGTAATTACGGGAGCATCTTCAGGAATGGGCTTGGAATTTGCCTTGCAGCTTGACGAAGTCTTTCACAGCATTGATGAAATATGGCTGATTGCCCGCAGAAAAAAAGAAATGCTTGAGGTGGCGCAATATATGGAGCACACCACAAGAATCCTTGACATGGATTTAACAAATCCTTCCCATATGGATCGCTTAAGAACACTTATAAGCAGCGAAAAACCTGTGATACGGATGCTTGTAAATTGTGCCGGATATGGCATTATGGGGGATTTTTCCGAGGGAAAATGTGAGGAGCTTTTGGGAATGATTGATGTAAACTGCCACGCGCTTACGGAAATGACGCATATATGTATTCCTTATATGCGAAAAAACAGCCGGATTATCCAGCTTGCTTCAAGTGCGGCATTTCTTCCGCAGCCTGATTTTGCAGTATATGCTGCAACAAAATCTTATGTCTACAGTTTTTCGAGGGCTCTTGCAAGAGAACTTGCACCGCGCAGGATTTATGTAACTGCAGTATGTCCCGGTCCGGTGGATACACCGTTTTTTGACATTGCCGAGCAAAACGGCAGCACGCTTGCGATTAAAAAGCTTGCAATTGCCAAGGCGGACAAGGTGGTCCGCAAAGCGATTGCGGATTCTTATAAGAAAAAAGAGCGTTCCGTATACGGCAGGGTAATCAAGGGTTTTGAGCTGCTTGCGAAGATGGTCCCGCATGAAATCATCTTAAAAGCAATGCGTTATATGAAATAGGAGAAAACAATGAAAAGACAAAAGCCAAACAAAGGGGAATACAATTATCCGACGTATGAACGCAAACGCGTCATTCTTTGGACCGTTTTATATTTTGGCATTTCGATTGCCGTGTTTGCGCTTGGCTGGATTTCCACGGGGACAAAAGAAAACTTACTGACCATAGTGGCAGTGCTTGGACTTTTACCATCCAGTAAAAGCCTTGTTTCCGTCATCATGTATCTGCGCATCCCGACATTTTCGCAGCCGCTCTATGAGGAGCTCTCTCAGCATATTAAAACCGTAAAAGCAATCTACAGTATGTACCTGACCTCTTACAAAAAAAATTTTGCTGTCAATTGCTTTGCTGTACGCGGTGCAAACCTGATTGGATTTACGGAATTTGATACCTGCGATACAGACGCTTGCGAAAAACATATCAAGGACATGCTCAGCCAAAACGCCCTCAAAGGAATTACCGTAAAAATCTTTCGGGAACGGCAGAAATTTATGGACAGGACCGCGCAGCTTGAGGCACTAGAGGCAAACGGCAGGGAGGACGAAATCCTTACGCTTTTATGCGATATTTCGCTATGATTTTGAAAGGAACTTTCGGAAGGGAAGCAGCAGTATGATTGTACTTAGGGTTGACAAAGACAACGCGGGACAGCGTTTGGATAAGTTTCTCAAGCGTCATCTCAAGGAAGCACAAGATAGTTTTTTATATAAAATGATGCGCAAAAAAAATATTGTCCTGAATCAAAAAAAGGTAGCGGGAAACGAGCTTTTGCAGGAAGGCGACGAGGTAACACTGTTTTTGGCGGAGGAAACATATGCGAAGTTCGGCGGCAAAGCGAAAACGGCAGAACAGTCAGCCCTGCTGATGCAGTATCAGCAGGCGTATGATACTCTAAGCGGTATTGAAATTGTATTTGAAAATGCAGATGTGCTCGTTCTCAATAAGCCCCCGGGTCTGCTTTCGCAAAAGGCACAGGCTGCGGATTTAAGCGTCAACGAGTGGCTGATTGGATATCTTTTGGAAACAAAGTTTTTGTCAGCGAAGACGCTTTGTACGTTTAAACCCTCGGTGTGCAACCGCTTGGACCGGAATACATCAGGGCTTTTGGTGTGCGGTAAGACACTGGCGGGCAGCAGGTATTTAAGCAAAATTGTCAAGGATAAGTCGCTGCAAAAATACTACTACACGCTTGTTGCCGGACAGGTTATGCTTGACACAAGAAAAAACGGCTGGCTATGCAAAAATAAAAAAACAAACAAAGTGACAATTTACCAAAAAGAAGCGGACCTTCCAAGTCCTCTGAAAAAAGATGCTGCCTACATCGACACAGCATTTCGCACAGTAGAAACGATACTTACAAAAAACGGCGAGATAACACTGTTGGAGGTGCAGCTTTTTACAGGAAAAACGCATCAAATCAGGGCACAGCTTCACGCGTTGGGGGTTCCGATTATCGGCGACCAAAAGTACGGCACGGCACGGATAAACGCGGCATTTTATGACATGAATGTCAGAAATCAGCTGCTCCATGCCTATAAGCTTGTTTTTCCAAAAAACGATGACGAACGCTTTGCAGAGCTCTCGGAACGGACGCTGACCTGTAACGTTCCAAAGCTCTTTGCGCAATTGATGACAGACCGCCCAGGCGGCAGAAACGAGGTTTGCAGGTAACAATGGCGACTTGGAATTCGAGGGGGCTTCGCGGCTCGCTTCTCGAGGAAATGATAAACATGACAAATGAAAAATACCGGGAAGGCGGTCTTGCACTGATTCAAAAGGTACCGACGCCGATAACGCCGATTACAATAGACAAAGAAACACGCCACATCACGCTTGCCTACTTTGACCAAAAAAGTACGGTTGACTACATCGGCGCCGTGCAGGGAATCCCCGTGTGCTTTGACGCGAAGGAATGCGCAGTTGACACGTTTGCACTGCAAAACATTCATCCGCACCAGGTCGCGTTTATGCGGGATTTTGAGAAACAGCAGGGGATTGCGTTTTTCCTGCTTTATTATACATCTAAAGATATCATGTACTATCTGAGCATTCGGGAGCTGAACCGATTTTGGGACAGAATGGAGCAGGGCGGCAGGAAGAGCTTCCGCCTTGACGAGCTTCGGTCAGAATACTTTTTTTCGGCAAAGGGCGGACAGATGGTGCCATACCTTGAAATGATACAACTCGATTTAAATGAGAACAGTTGACACGGAAGGGGAAAGCATGTATACTTCGATTATATGTCGCACTAATTAATTAGCAAAGTAGCGCGTTAAAGCATCAAAGCCACGAAGCAAGAGTGGCAAGACAATTCAGAAAACAATTTGGAGGAACCTATGGATTTTAAAGGAAAACGACTGGTACATACGCCCGAGGGCGTGCGGGATATTTACGGGAAGGAATATGCTAATAAACAAAATATACAACGTCTTTTTGGTGAAAAGCTCCATCGCTTTGGCTATCAGGATATTCAGACACCGACGTTTGAGTTTTTTGACGTATTCAGCCGTGAAATCGGAACGACACCGTCAAAGGAGTTATACAAATTTTTTGATAAAGAGGGAAACACACTTGTGCTCAGACCGGATTTTACCCCTTCCATCGCGCGCTGTGCCGCAAAATATTTTATGGACGAAACCATTCCGCTGCGGTTTTGCTACGCAGGAAACAATTTTATCAACACTGATAATCTGCAAGGCAAACTTAAGGAAACAACGCAGATGGGCGCGGAGCTGATTGGAGATGCATCGCCTGCTGCGGATGCCGAGATGATTGCAATGCTTGTGGAAGCGCTCTTAAATGCAGGTCTGACCGAGTTTCAGGTGTCCGTAGGGCAAGTGGACTTTTTTAAGGGGCTTTGCGAACAGGCAGGACTTGACATGGAAACGGAATTAGAGCTGCGCAGCTTTATCTCAAGCAGGAATGAGTTCGGTGCGCAGGAGCTTTTAGAGCATCAGCCGATTTCTGATGACGTGCGCGACGCGCTCCTTCGGGTGAGCAGCTTTTTCGGCTCTTATGAAATACTGGAGGATGCGCTTGCGTGTGCAGGGAACGAACGTTCTAAAAAAGCAATTGAGCGGTTAAAGGAAATTTACGGGATTTTGCAGACTTACGGCGTTGAACAATATGTTTCCTTTGACCTTGCAATGGTAAGCAAGTATCATTATTATACGGGCGTTATTTTCAATGCCTACACCTATCAGACGGGCAGTGCGATTGCAAAGGGCGGACGCTATGACAGGCTTTTGGAGAAATTTGGGAAACCGTCACCTGCAACAGGGTTTGTTGTTATCATAGACGACTTGGTAGCTGCGCTCACAAGGCAGAAGCGGTGCCCTGCTTTGGAGAACAAAAATATCTTGTTGGTGTATGAAGGGGATATTGCGGCGGCAATCATTGAGGCAAAGGCATACCGCGAACAGGGATATGACGTTGTTTTGCTAAAGCTTACGCAGGAGAAAAAGCGTTATACGGAATTTGCGCAAGAAAATGGTTTTGAACGGATTGTATATATATAATCCTCTGATATTAAATTTTAGAAAGGCATGGACAAGGAAATGAACAGTACGGCAAATGATGTAAGATACCTGACTTTTGCGCTTGGAAAAGGACGGCTTGCAAATAAGACATTGGAGCTGCTTGAAAAAATCGGAATCACTTGTGAGGAGATGAAGGATAAGGAGTCCCGAAAGCTGATTTTTGTAAACGAGGAGCAAAAGCTTAAATTCTTTTTGGCAAAGGCTTCGGATGTTCCTACATATGTAGAGTACGGAGCTGCCGACATCGGTGTTGTAGGCAGCGATACGATTATGGAAGAAAACAGAAAGGTGTATGAGGTGCTTGATTTAGGGTTTGGAAAGTGCCGTATGTGCGTTTGCGGACCTGCTTCGGCAAAAGAGCTGTTACAACACCATGAAATGATTCGGGTGGCAAGCAAGTATCCTAAAATTGCAAAAGATTATTTCTATAATCAGAAGCATCAGACAGTGGATATTATCAAGCTAAACGGATCTGTAGAGCTCGGACCGATTGTTGATTTGAGCGACGTGATTGTGGACATTGTAGAAACAGGATCCACGTTAAAGGAGAACGGACTTGAGGTTTTAGAGGTTATTTGCCCGCTTTCTGCACGCATGATTGTCAATCAGGTAAGCCTGAAAATGGAAGCTGACAGAATCCGGAACTTATTACAGGCACTCAAGGAGGAATTATAATTATGAGAATTGTAAATCTGACAAAGGAAACAAAGCAAAATCTTTTGGAAAATCTTTTAAAGAGAAGCACAAACGATTATGGCGATTATGAAAAAACGGTTGCGGACATTATTGAAAACGTAAAAACCCGCAAGGAAGAGGCAATTTTTGAATATTCCCTCAAGTTTGATAAATGTTTAACGACAAAAGAGAATTTTATGGTTACAAGAGCGGAGATTGACGAGGCATACACACAGGTGGACGAGCAGTTCATAAACGTAATGAAAACGTCGGCGGCAAATATCCGTACATACCATGAAAAACAGAAGCGTAACAGTTGGTTTGACGCAAAAGAGGACGGAACCATTCTCGGTCAGAAAATTACGCCTATGCAGACGGTTGGCGTATATGTGCCCGGCGGAAAGGCGGCATATCCGTCAACAACACTGATGAACGTGATTCCGGCAAAGGTGGCGGGCGTTCCAAACATTATCATGACAACGCCTGCGGGTGCGGACGGCAAGGTCAACCCCGCAACGCTTGTCGCAGCAGACATTGCAGGCGTTGACACGATTTATAAGGTTGGCGGCGCGCAGGCAATTGCAGCGCTTGCTTATGGTACGGAATGTATCCCGAAGGTTGACAAGATTGTCGGTCCCGGAAACATTTTTGTCGCGCTTGCAAAACGGGCGGTTTATGGTCATGTCAGCATTGATTCCATTGCAGGACCTTCCGAAATTCTTGTGCTCGCGGACGAGAGTGCGACACCGCGTTATGTGGCAGCGGATTTGCTTTCACAGGCTGAACACGACGAGCTTGCGTCGGCAATTTTAATCACAACAAGCACTGAGCTTGCCAAAAAGGTTTCCGATGAGGTGGATAAATTTGTCGAAGTCTTGGAACGAAAGGCAATTATACAGGAATCCCTTAATAATTACGGCTATATCCTTGTGGCGCAGGATATGGAAATGGCGATTGATGCCGCAAATGAGATTGCATCGGAGCACCTTGAAATATTAACCAAAAATCCGTTCGACACCATGACACGGATTCGGAATGCGGGGGCAATTTTTCTTGGGGAATACTCCTCAGAGCCTTTGGGAGATTACTATGCCGGACCAAACCATGTGCTCCCGACAAACGGCACGGCAAAGTTTTTTTCACCGCTCAATGTCGATGATTACGTGAAAAAATCGAGCATTATTTCTTATTCAAGAGAGGCTTTAGAAAAAGTACATCAGGATATTGAGCTGTTTGCGACAAAAGAGGGACTTACGGCACACGCAAACTCCATTCGTGTGCGTTTTGAGGAAAAGTAAAAATTTTAACAATGTATAACAAGGAAAGGGCGAAGGTGCTATGGGCAGGACAGCAGAACTCAAAAGAACAACAAAGGAAACAGATATTTCCATAAAAATAGCGCTTGACGGGGAAGGCAAATCGCAAATTGACACGGGTATTGGATTTTTCAACCATATGCTGGAAGGGTTTGCAAAGCATGGCTTTTTTGACCTTGCCGTGTCGGTGAAGGGCGATTTGGACGTAGACGGACACCACACGGTGGAAGATACGGGCATTGTACTTGGAACGGCAATCAAGGACGCGGTCGGCGACAAAAAAGGCATTCGGCGCTACGGATATTTTATCCTTCCGATGGACGACGCGCTTGCACTGTGTGCTGTTGATTTGTGTGGAAGACCGTATTTGCAGTTTGACTGCCAGTTTCCAAGTGAACTGACGGGCGATTTTGATACCGCACTTGTCAAGGAATTTTTCTATGCCGTTTCCTACAGTGCGGCAATGAATATCCATATCAGAATGCTTAGCGGGGAGAACAGCCACCATATGATTGAGGCGGTTTTTAAGGCATTTGCAAAGGCGCTTGACATGGCAGTTTCCTATGACGAACGAATCAGTGATGTGCTTTCCACAAAGGGAAGCTTATAGGTTGAAAAATCAGAGATTTTTCAACCGGCAAATTTGTGCCTTTGCACAAATTCGCAAAATGCGGAAAAGTAAAAGGATAAAAGATGATGAGAAAACTAGCGTTAAGCGATGATATTTTGTTAAAGGTAGAAAAGCCTGCACGATATATCGGCAATGAGGTCAACAGCGTGATGAAGGATAAGGAACGCGTGGATATCCGGTTTGCGATGTGCTTTCCCGACGTGTACGAAATCGGCATGTCCCATCTTGGCATTCAGATTTTGTATGATATGCTCAACCGTTATGAGGATACATGGTGTGAGCGCGTGTACTCGCCCTGGACGGATTTGGACAGCGTCATGCGCGGGCAGGATATTGCGCTGTTTGCCCTAGAGTCACAGGAGCCGATAAAAACGTTTGACTTTTTGGGCATTACCATACAGTATGAAATGTGTTACACAAATATCCTGCAAATCCTGGATTTGTCAAAAATACCGTTCCATGCGTGCGATAGGGACTGGGATTGCCCCATAGTCATTGGCGGCGGACCGTGTGCGTATAACCCGGAGCCGATTGCGGATTTTTTTGACATCTTTTATATCGGAGAGGGTGAAACACAGTATAGACCACTGCTTGATTTATATAAGGTGTGCAAAAAAGAGGGCTGTTCCCGAAAGGATTTTCTGCTAAGGGCAGCGCAGATTCCCGGTCTGTATGTGCCACAGTTTTACGAGGTGGCATACAAGGAAGATGGCACAATCGCGGCGTTTACCCCGACAGTCAACGGCGTTCCAAGGACGATAACCAAAGAGATTGTTAAGGATATAACAAACACAACGTATCCCGAAAAGCCAGTTGTGCCGTTTATCAAGTGCACACAGGACAGGGTAGTGCTTGAAATTCAGCGCGGCTGTATCCGGGGATGCCGTTTTTGTCAGGCAGGACAGCTTTACCGCCCCGTGCGGGAGCGCGATGTGGAAATGCTCAAGGAATATGCCATAAAAATGCTTGCAAACACGGGCTATGAGGAAATTTCACTCAGTTCCTTAAGCTCCAGCGACTATTCGCAGCTTGAGGAGCTTGTGAACTTCTTAATTGAAAGCTGCAATGAAAAAAAAGTCAATATTTCGTTGCCTTCCCTTAGAATTGACGCCTTTTCACTTGATGTTATGGAGAAGGTTCAGGATATAAAAAAGAGCAGTCTGACCTTTGCACCCGAAGCGGGAAGCCAGCGGCTTCGGAATGTGATTAACAAAGGACTGACCGAGGAAGTCATTTTAAAAGGAGCAACGCTTGCCTTTGAAGGCGGCTGGAACAGGGTGAAATTGTACTTCATGCTCGGACTTCCTACTGAAACAGATGAGGATATCAGAGGAATTGCAGTGCTTTCGGATAAGATTGCAATGGCTTATTATGATACAGTGCCAAAGGAAAAGCGTAGCGGAAGGGTACAGATTGTGGCAAGCACCTCCTTTTTTGTGCCAAAGCCCTTTACGCCGTTCCAGTGGGCACCGCAGTGTACGAAAGAGCAGTTTTTGGAAAAAGCATACGCCACAAAGCGCGCCATTATGGAACAGCTCAACCAAAAGAGCATTAAGTATAACTGGCATGAAGCTGAGGCGAGCGTTATGGAGGGTATTCTTGCGCGCGGCGACAGAAGGCTTTGCGAGCCGATTTTAAAAGCATACCAAAAGGGGTGTATTTTTGATGCATGGGGCGAATATTACAAGCATGATGTGTGGATGGAAACCTTTGCAGAATGCGGGATTGATACGGCGTTTTACACGACGAGGGAGCGCGGACTTGACGAAATTTTCCCGTGGGATTTTATCGACTGCGGTGTGACAAAGGCATTTTTACTACGTGAATGGCAGAACGCGCTCGAAGAAAAGGTGACAAAGAACTGCAAGGAACAGTGCAACGCATGCGGCGCGGCACAGTTTGGGTGCGGGATTTGTGTTTCATAAAGATTGTAGCAGCGCTCAATAACAACAAGACCATGCTGTTTTACTGGCTGAATAAACAGAAGGAGCTTTTTGCTAAGGACGAAACCTATGTAGCAGCGCTTTTTTATGAAATATGAAACAATACAAGCCGCATCAATTGCCAACCAGTATGGTACGCTTTCCGCTATCATTGCAGATGATGAACTGTTTTTGATTTTAAAAAATATCTATTCAAAGCTGGACGCTATAAAGTCTATTCAACTTTACAGCAGTGCTTTAAGGCGGATTGATGATAAAAATTTAAAGGTCAGAGTAAAGGAATTACGTAAGACATTGAATGCACGGAAAAAGGAATTGTCTTCTATGACATAGCACATGGGCACACTTCCCCAAAAGGAGAAAATATGAAATTAAGAGTAAAATTTTCAAAGCATGGCGAGCTGCGGTTTATCGGGCACCTTGATGTCATGCGTTATTTTCAGAAAGCAATCCGGAGGGCGGGCATTGATATTGCATATTCGGCAGGCTTTAGCCCGCATCAGATTATGTCTTTTGCGGCGCCGCTCGGACTTGGACTAGAGAGCAATGGCGAGTATATGGATATCGAGGTCAATTCCCTTACAAGCGCCAGGGAGTTTGTCAATGCGCTAAACGCCCAAATGGTGGACGGCATTCAGATTTTGGAGGCAAGACTCCTTCCCGATCATGCCAAAAACGCGATGGCAAGCGTTGCTGCGGCGCGCTATACGATTGCATTCCGAAAAGGGTATGAACCACGTTTTTTGACCAGTGCAGTCATTGCTGACTTTTTTGGTCAATCCAAAATCGTTGTCACAAAACAGACAAAAAAGGGCGAAACAACGTTTGACATGAAACCGTTTTTATTCACCTGCTCCTTTGACGACGCGCTAAATACCGTAACGCTTGTCGTTGACGCAAGCAGCGCTGGGAACATAAAGCCCTCTTTGGTCGTACAAACGCTTTATGAGCAAAACAATGCGGAATTTGATGAATATGCGCTGCTGATAACAAGAGAGGAAACCTATCTCAATGCAGGCACACCAAAGGAAATCCGACTTGAACCGCTTGGATTTATAGGGAGTGATTATTAATGGAAGAGATACGCTATGTCCTGACCGAATACAAGTCAGGCGTTCTTTCCTTTTTGTGGGATACAAGGACAAATAAAATGGAAGCTGTCAGCTTTTCACCGATTGACCAAACGCCTGATACAGCGAAAATCGGTGATATTTTTGTTGCAAAGGTCGTCAATGTCGCAAAGCAGATTAATGCAACATTTATTGATTATGCGCCGGGCAAAAAAGGGTATCTCCCCATCGTTTCCGGCCATCTTCCGATTATCACGAATCGCAAATATGATGGCAGGATACTGGCAGGCGACGAAATCCTCGTGCAGCTTGAAAAAGAAGCAGTGCGCACGAAAGATCCTGTATTTACGATGAATTTATCCCTTGCGGGGAAATATAGTGTAGTATCAAATGCCAATACCTATAAAGGCGTGTCCAACAAATGTTCGAAATTGGAGAAAGAGCAGCTTCGCGCCGCCATTCCGCCCGATTGCTCCTACGGCGTCGTAGTGCGTACCAATGCGGCATCGCTTTTGAAAACAGAAAATACCAACGAAGAAGCACAGGAACCGCAAAGCAGATTGCAGCCTGTCACGGAGGAAATTGCGGATCTATCCAAAAAAATGTCCACACTGCTTGAAGAAGGCATGCACAGGACATGCTATAGCCGCATATGGCAGTCCCCGCCACCTTACCTGACCAATATGCGTGATGAGAGAAATAAATACCAGCAGATTGTTACGGATAGTAAGAGGCTTTATGAGGAGTTAAAGAATTTTGTATCGCTTTATATGCCGGAGCAGCTTACGAAACTTTTTCTGTATCAGGATAATGACTATCCATTGCCAAAGCTTTACCGCGTAGAAACGCAGCTTGATGAACTGCTTTCCCGAAAGGTATGGCTGAAATCCGGCGCTTATCTAGTGATTGAAAAGACGGAGGCGATGTATGTGATTGATGTCAATTCCGGCAAAAATATCACCAAAAAGGACAACGCCGCATATATTTATCAGATTAATATGGAGGCGGCAGGCGAGATTATGCGGCAGATACGCCTCCGAAACCTTAGCGGCATGATTTTGGTTGATTTTATTAATATGGAAGACAGACAAAAGGATCTGTCACTTTTGCAGGGACTGCGCGCACTTGCAAAGCAAGACCGTGTTTTGACTAATGTAATCGATATAACCGCGCTCGGACTCGTGGAAATCACCCGGAAAAAGACGACGAAATCGTTATATGAACAAATGGCGATTAGAGCGTCGGCGGTAAAATGACAGATTGCACAGGCGTATGCGGCGGCAAAAAACACACAGCTTACCATATGGGCAAGATGGAATGCAGTGGGTTTTCGGATAAAAAGCTTATTGAGTCAGGCAAAAAACTATTGACAATTCCTGACAGCAATGCTATTATTTATGAGTATGCCGCATAACGAGGTTAAAGTGTATTGAAACATACCACCAAAGTTAGCGAGTAATTATTTAGGAGGTGCAATATGTACGCAATTATTGCAACAGGTGGAAAGCAGTACAAGGTTTCTGAAGGAGATGTGATTAAAGTAGAAAAGCTTGACGCAGAAGTAGGAAACACTGTAACGTTTGACGAAGTGATTGCTGTCAGCGATGATTCTCTTAAAGTGGGCGCGGCGATTTCCGGCGCAACTGTTTCGGCTACCGTTATGGAGCAGGGCAGAGGCAGGAAAATTATCGTCTACAAGTATAAGAGAAAGACAGGCTATCACAAGAAAAACGGTCATAGACAAGCATACACTCAGGTTAAGATTGATAAAATCAACGCTTAATTTAAGATGTTGTTTCGTAAAATATATGACTACAGTCGTAATTTATAAATCCAATAACAGCTATAAAGGCTTTCGGTGTACCGGTCATGCAGGATATGCTGCGTCGGGAAGTGATATTGTATGTGCTTCCATTTCCGTTTTGGTCATCAATACGCTCAATGCGATTGAAAAGTTTGCCAATGAAAGAATGGATGTAACGACAAAGAATGGCATGATTGAATGCCATTTTCCAAACGAAATCAACGACAAGACGATACTTTTGCTGGATACAATGGTTTTGGGTTTAAAAGACATTGAAAAAAATTACGGAAAACAAAACAAAAAAAGCTATTTCAAGCTTATGGTTGAGGAATTCAGTTAAAAAATCAGAGAATTTTTAACTGACAAATTTGTAAGTAGTGAGAAGGGAGGCAACAACAATGATGAATTTGGATCTTCAGTTTTTTGCTCATAAAAAGGGAGTTGGTTCTACAAAGAACGGCAGGGATTCCGAGTCGAAAAGATTAGGTGCAAAGAGAGCGGACGGTCAGTTCGTTAAGGCTGGTAACATTTTATACAGACAGCGCGGAACAAAAATCCATCCGGGTATCAATGTTGGCAGAGGCGGTGACGACACATTGTTTGCATTGGTAGACGGTGTGCTCAGATTTGAGAGAAAGGGTCGTGATCGGAAGCAGGCTTCTGTTTATCCTGTAGAAGAGAAATAGGTCGACATACACGATGCACAAAAGGCTTCAGGATTGCTACCTGAAGCCTTTTTATGCACAGACCTGTGAGGGGAACTATGCTATTGACGTGGTGCACGGGTCGCACGGCGAGTAGGGAAAGATGACTCTTCCCAACTTGATTGCAACAACTTACATGGAGGGTGATTAATGTTTGCAGATAGGGCAAAAATATATATCAGAAGCGGAAAGGGCGGCGACGGGCATGTGTCGTTCCGACGCGAAAAATATGTGCCAAACGGCGGTCCCGACGGCGGTGACGGCGGCACTGGCGGCAGCGTCATTTTTGAGGTTGACGAAGGATTAAATACACTTACGGATTTCAGACATATTCGGAAATATTGCGCACAGGACGGTGAAAATGGCGGAACACGCAACTGCCGCGGGAAAAACGGAAATGATATTGTTATCAAAATACCACAGGGAACCGTGATTAAGGAGCTTGAATCCGGAAAGATAATTGCGGACATGTCAGGCGAAAATCGAAGGCAGGTAATATTGAGCGGAGGCAAGGGCGGAAACGGCAATCAGCATTACGCCACATCCACCATGCAGGCGCCAAAATACGCACAGCCGGGACAGCCTGCAAAGGAACTGAACCTTTTTCTTGAGTTGAAAGTCATTGCAGATGTCGGGCTTGTCGGTTTTCCAAATGTCGGAAAATCAACGTTCCTTTCCCGGGTAACAAATGCACGCCCCAAAATTGCAAATTATCACTTTACAACGCTGAATCCCAACTTGGGTGTTGTTGATTTGGAAGACGGCAAAGGATTTGTGATTGCCGATATTCCCGGTTTAATTGAGGGAGCTTCCGAGGGTGTTGGACTTGGGCATGAGTTTTTGCGCCACATTGAGCGGACAAAGGTTTTGATTCACTTGGTTGACGCTGCATCAACAGAGGGCAGGAATCCGATTGCGGACATTTATGCAATTAACAAGGAGTTGGAAGCCTACAATGCAGACATTGCCCACAGACCGCAAGTAATTGCGGCAAATAAGATTGACGCGATTTTCGATGACGGAAGTGGCACAGATGCCGTGCAGAAAATCAAAGAAGAATTTGAACCCAAAGGAATGAAAGTGTTTCCGATATCCGCCGTGTCAGGTGAAGGCGTAAAATCGCTGTTATATTATGTAAACTCAATGCTTTCTGAAATCAATGAACCGCCAACGGTATTTGAACCGGAATTCAATCCGGATGTTGACATTGTGACATCGAATGAACCATATACGGTTGAATATGACACGAAAAATGACGAATATGTAGTGGAAGGTCCCCGCATTGAAAAAATGCTTGGTTATACCAATCTTGACTCCGAAAAAGGGTTTCAGTTCTTCCAAAGGTTCCTTAAAGATAATGGTATTTTGGACGAGCTTGAAGCGCTTGGAATTGAAGAGGGCGCTACCGTACGCATGTATGGGTTAGCGTTTAATTACTATAAGGAATGACATTGAACACTTCTCATGAAAATGAAAGGAGATAAAATGACAAGTAAACAAAGGTCTTACTTAAAAGGACTTGCGATGAATATTGATCCGGTGTTTCAAATTGGCAAAGCATCCGTTACCCCTGAAAATGTTGAAGCCATTTCGGAAGTATTTAATACACATGAGCTTGTTAAAATTGGCGTATTAAAAAACTGTATTGACGATCCGAATGAAATAGCAAACATAATTGCGGAACGTACACATTCACAGGTCGTACAGGTAATCGGAAAGAAAATCGTATTGTATAAGCCTTTTAAGAACAATCCGAAAATCATTTTACCAAAGGCATAATTGATTTGTAAGAATGGAGGCTTTCATGGAAGGCTGCATAAAGACAGGTATTATGGGTGGTACATTTAATCCAATTCACAATGGACATCTTATTTTGGCAAAAACAGCATATGAACTGCTTGCACTTGACAAAGTTTTGTTTCTGCCAAGTGGAAATTCCTATATGAAAAAAAATGTGCTTACAGTCAAAAATCGTATTGATATGGTTCGCCTTGCCATAGCAAGCTATCCGCAATTTGAATTATCACTTGTAGAGGCGAACAGAGCAGGAAACAGCTATACAAGTGAAACATTAAAATACCTTACGGAGAAAAACCCGAATACCTGTTACTTTTTTATTATGGGAGCTGACTCTCTTTTTCAGATTGAAAAATGGAAAAACCCGAAGCAGATTTTTTCGCTTGCAAAAATAGCATGCGCAGTGAGGAATGATTATAATCTAAACGAAATTAAGCAAAAAGGACAGCAACTACAAAGTTTAGGGGCAGATATTATTTACCTTGATATACCGAAAATAAATATCTCATCAACAGATATCAGAACAAAAGTAAAAGAGCAACGCTCCATTGCAGATGATGTTCCGATAGAAGTTGCAAATTATATACAACAGGAGCGGTTATATTATGAAAAAGATTAAAAAATATTTGAAAAAACACCTGACAAAAGATCGGTATCAGCATACGCTTGGCGTAGCATACACTGCGGCAGCGCTTGCCATGAAATATAATGCAGATACTTCAAATGCAAATCTTGTAAAAAGAGCATATCTTGCAGGTCTTTTACACGACTGTGCAAAGTGCATGAGTGATGAGAAAAAACTTCATATCTGTGAAAAAAACAATCTTTCCTGTAGCGCTATGGAAGCAGAGCACCCTTACCTGCTTCATGGAAAGGTCGGTGCACATATTGCAGGAAAAAAATTCGGAATAAAAGATGAGGATATTTTACACGCAATTACCTGGCATACTACGGGACGTCCAAACATGTCATTGCTTGAGAAAATTATTTTTATCGCGGATTATATCGAGCCGTCAAGAAAGCCAGTGAAAGAGCTTGATCTGATACGTAAGCTTGCCTTTGAAGATATCGACAAGACAATGGAAAAAATTTTGTCAAACACACTCAAATATCTTGATGGAAAAAATGCTCCTGTTGATACAATGACACAGACAACGTATGAAAGTTATAGAAAAATATAAAAGGAGAGATGCACATAATATGAATAACTGTGAATTAAAGAGTACGCTTAAGCTTATCATTGATGCGTTAGAAGATAAAAAAGCAGAAAATATACAAATAATTGATATCAGCGAGATTTCAGTCATTGCAGATTATTTTATCATAACTAACGGCACAAACAGAAGCCAAATACAAGCGCTTTGTGACAATGTAGAGGAAAAACTTGCTGCCGGAAAGATCGTCCCTAAAAATATAGAAGGATATCATACTGCAAATTGGATCCTTATGGATTATCATGATATCCTTGTCCATATTTTTGATCCGGAAAGCCGTGATTTCTATGACTTGGAGCATATGTGGCGTGATGGCAAACATATGGACCTAAATGAACTGAATGCAATCGGGTAGTGGAAAACCGCTGAAAAACTTGGTTCTACAAGTTTTTCAGCGGTTTTATCCTTCTTATAAACTTATCCGTCTAACTATATAGTCTGAATACACCATAAACCTTGCCAAGAATCTCTACATTATCAAGAATAATGGGTTCCATATTGTCATTTTCAGGCTGAAGCCTGTAATGTCCATCTTCCTTATAATAAGTCTTAACAGTGGCAGAATCATCTACAAGAGCCACAACAGTATCTCCATTTGACGCAGTATTGCAGGCAGTCACAAAAATGCTGTCACCATTAAAAATGCCTGCATTGATCATGCTGTCACCTTTTACATGCAAAACAAAAGATTCTCCCTTTGGAACCATATCGGTAGGGATAGGAAAATAGCCTTCAATATTTTGTTCCGCTAAAATCGGAAGACCTGCCGCAACCGTTCCTATAATCGGAAGGCTTGTCATTTCATGTCGCACCATCTGAAAACTGTCATCCATAATTTCAATTGCACGCGGCTTTGTCGGATCTCTTCTTATGTATCCGTTCTTCTCAAGTGTCTCTAAGTGTGAGTGGACAGATGAAGTTGATTTCAGGCTTACAGCCTCGCAGATTTCCCTTACAGCGGGCGGATAACCCTTTTTCAGGATTTCTGACTTAATAAACTCTAAAATCTCTTTCTGCTTTGCAGTTATTTTTCCATATGCCATAGTGTAATGCCTCCTTTTTTTCTATAATACCATATATTCCAAAAAAGTCAAACATATATTCCGAAAAAAAGTTCGGAAAATTTAGGAGAAACATATTGACAAGCAAACGACCGTTCGTTATAATACTTTTAAACAGTTGTTCGGAAATAATGTTCGGAAACTATATTCGGAATATTTGTTCTTTTATCAATTTTCTTTTATTATAAACAGGAGGGTTATGCTATGAAAAAACGTTATTCCACAAATTCCATGAACAGGCGCAGACGTCAGCTTCAGGTCCAAAGAAATATCTTTATGACCATTCTGTCAGTCATGGCAGTTATATTGCTCTCCGTATTTGTAATATCCATTTCCACACAGGCAAGCGATTTGCAACATACTGCCAAATACAAATATTATAAAAGTATTGAAGTATCTAAAGGGGATACACTTTGGTCAATTGCAAAAGAACATATTGATACAGATCATTATAAAAATGTTCAGGAATATGTGAATGAAATAAAGACAATGAATTCCATAAAATCCGATCATATCCTATCAGGGAGCAGCCTGATTATTCCTTATTATTCCGCCACCCCTGCGCAGAAAGGTTATTAAACGCTCTTATCAACGCTTTTCCCGAAGTGTAACTGCTTTCGCCGCCCTGCGTCGTTTGTCCTCCTCTAAAGCCGCATAATGCTTTCTAGTGGTATTTACGTCCTTATGTCCAAGGACATCCGCAACAAGATAAATATCATTCGTTTCGCGGTAGAGAGCAGTGCCATAAGTGCTTCTTAGTTTATGCGGTGTTATCTTTTTTAAATTCGTAACCGGAAGTGCATATTTTTTTACAAGATTTTCGACAGCCCGCACTGTAATTCGCCTGTTCTGCATGGATAAAAACAAAGCGTTTTCATGACCTTCTACAGGCGACATATTTTCACGTTTCTCAAGGTAGTCCGTAAGCGCGGTTAGAACTTCATTGCCAAAGTAAACAACCGTTTCATAACCGCCCTTGCGGCGAATTTTAATTCCATTATTCTTAAAGTCGATATCCTGAATATCAATTCCTACGCACTCCGAAACACGAATTCCCGTTCCAAGGAGCAGTGTGAGTAGTGCAACATCCCGCAGCTTATTTTTTTCATGATACTGCATTTGTTTTTTGGTAAGCTTTTCACCTGTTTCCACAGTATCCAAAAGAATTGCTACCTCATCAGGATCAAGCCGAACAATCTCTTTTTCGTGCAGTTTTGGCATCTTGACAAGTGCAGCAGGATTTTTTTCAATCATTTCATTCCTGAAAAAATAATTGTAAAAGCTCCGCAATGATGCAAGCTTTCTTGACTTTCCCCGTTCATCATTCATGTATTCTTTGCCATCTTTTATATAATAAGAACAATAATCCAAATATTCTTCAATATCAAGCCGCGTGATTTGGTCAAGAAGTTCAAGAGGATATTCGTTAATCGGCATTTTATGAAATACCGGATTGCTCTCATGGAGGTACTCAAAAAATATCCGGATATCATACGCATACGCAATTCTTGTTCTGCTTGAAGTATATTCCTGTATTCCTCTGAAAAACTGCGCACAGAAGGGAGGAAGCGTATCCAAAAGCTCCCTTAAATGCAGGATGTTTTTTTTATTTTGTTCATCATGGTAATTTTTATTATTATTTTTTTCCACTTTTTAAGCCTCACTTAAATTATTGTGTCATTATTTGAAATAATGTGATATAATCATATTATAACATTTTTTTCAAAATTCCAATATTTTTTCGGTAAGGAGAGCATTTTATTTAGTATGAAAGATAATAAAGTATACATCAAATGGGGACTTACAGCTTTTTTCGTTGTTCTAGGTGGAATTATCAGTTATTATGTCATATTCCATTTGGACAATCTTACGGCAAGAATTACAAAATTATTTGTGATACTGATGCCGATTATTGATGGGATGATACTCGGATATTTGATGACACCTATTGTAAATGCGACGGAACGTCGGATTGTAAAGCCGGTGTTTAAAAAGTTAAACATTAATCATAAAAAATCGCAGCGCAGAACAGTTTCTATTGTAATAACTTTATTTATTGTTATTATGGCAATATATTCCTTTTTTTCCATTGTAATTCCACAGATTGGAAACAGTATCAATACAATCATCGATCAGTTTCCAAGCTATGTTGATACCTTAACAGCATGGATATCCCAACTGCTTGAAAATAATCCTGTAATCGAAAAAAATGTGACAGACCTGATTAACACATATTTTGCAGATGTTGAAGTATTTGTCAACTCCAAACTTATGCCTCAGCTCAACAGTCTAATTATGACAATTTCAATGAGCGTTGTTTCTGTGTTAAAGGAATTTTGGAATTTAATTATAGGTTTTATTATTTCCGTATATATATTGTCCAGCAAAGAAGTATTTGCAGCACAGGCAAAAAAAGTAGTATATGCTTTTTTATCAACGGAAACAGCAAATCGGCTTATCAGCAATGTACGGTTTGCAAATAAAACATTTGGCGGATTCTTTGTAGGCAAGATTATGGATTCTATTATAATCGGATTAATTTGTTTCATTGGAACAAGCCTTCTTGGAACACCATTTTGTGTTTTGATTAGTGTAATTATCGGTGTGACAAATATCATTCCGTTTTTCGGACCATTTTTGGGAGCAGTTCCTTCTATATTGTTAATATTATTTGTCAACCCTTTGCAGGCATTTTACTTCCTGATTTTCGTAATTATTCTCCAACAGGTTGACGGGAATATTATTGGTCCTAAAATATTGGGCAGTTCCACAGGATTATCAAGCTTTTGGGTAATATTCGCAATTACTTTGTTTGGTGGAATTTGGGGAATTTTTGGAATGATTGCCGGCGTTCCTATTTTTGCAGTTTTGTTTGCTTTTATGAAATCACTCATAGAACTACGGCTACAAAACAAGAAGATTCCCTCTGAAACCTGTAAATATTTAAGACTGCTATATATTGATGTCGATACAAATGAACTAATAGATTTTTCAGAGGATGCCAAAAAACCATTTGAGCAAATTGACAGAATCCTCATCAAACCAAAGGAGCCAAACAACAAAGTACAAACAGTCAATCATGAAAGACCAAACAACAAAGTACACATCAACAACCGTGAAGGAGCAAACAACATCAATAACAGAAACCGAAACAAAAGAAACCGAAACACAAACAATAAAATATAATAATAAGTAAAACAGGCGCCCAATAAAATCAAAAACACCAGGCGCCTGTTTTTAAATATAAATACGTACATCAGCAAATTATATCTCCCCATAGTTTAACGAATAGTTGACTGGCAAGCCAATAAGAGCCGCTTAAATGACATCACCATAAGCATGAAAATGCTCAGCCAACTATTCGTTAAACTATTCTTTTGCGAATAAATATATCTTACTCCACCACAACAACTTCCTAACATAAAAACTCCCTCATTAAAACAAGGGAGTTTGTTGACAACCAAACATATCATTGCTTATTTTTAGACTCAAAATCCTCAATATACTGAATAATCAGCTTAACCGTTCCTTCAACGCCCAAAATGCTGCTGTTAATAGAAAGATCATAGCTGTCTGAGCGCCCCCATTTCTTCGTGGAATAATAATTGTAGTAGCTTTGGCGCTGTCTGTCCTTCTTGATCATCATTTCGCGTGCTTTATCAGCGGTAATTTCATATTTTTTCATAATGCGCTCAATTTTGGCATCCTCATTTGCATGAATAAAAAGATGAAGACAATTTTTGTATTCCTGTAAAGCATAATCCGCACAACGACCAACAATGACACACGGTTCTTCCTCCGCAATCTTCTTTATCGTATCGAATTGTGCCATAAATACCTTATGACTGATTGGCATATCGACAAACGAAGATGAATTGTAGCCAAAGGTATATGTATCCATAACTAAATTATAGAGAAACGAATTTGTCGGACGCTCATCATGGTTTTTCAGCATTTCCTCACAGAAGCCACTCTCCTTTGCTGCCCGGGAAAGCAATTCCTTATCAAAACATTTAATGCCATAATAGTTTGCCAGTTTTTCCCCGATTTCGTGTCCTCCTGAACCAAATTGCCGTCCTATTGTAATAATTGTATTCATATAAATTCCGCCTTTCCTATTTGCTTCTGATATAAAACAATTTTATATTTTATGTATATTATACTATTAACAACAAAAAATAGCAATATTTTATAGCAAAAATGCCAAAAATCACAAAATGAGATCCAACTACAAAGACTTCATAAACCCAATTTCGCTTATGAAGTCTTTATCATCCTATTTTATGCTGTTTTCTTCTTTCTGGTGAGTGTCTGAATTCCTTCAATCACAAGAATAATTGCAAGAACAATCAACAAGATACCTAAAATTGTCTGCGCCCAAGGTCCCCAATCCGTACTGCCTGCCGTAATCAGTCCAATCTGATTTTTTACGGTAAGAATTAATGAACAGATTGTAACAACCATCATGAACGCCATCGGGAACAAAAACATTTTGTTGTTCTTTCCAACGTTTCCAAGCCATGTAGCAACTGCAAGAAGTCCAAGACCTGCAAGAAGCTGGTTTGCTGCGCCAAACAGTCCCCAAATCTTACTGTAGCCTGTCATACCAAGCGCGATTCCCAAAATAACCGTAATGATTGTGGCAAAATAGGGATTTACCATAACCTTCTTCCATCCGTCCTTGATATCTCCCACGGTCTGTCCCGGCTCCAGCCAAAATTCCTGGAACATGAAACGCGCCAAACGTGTGGCAGTATCCAAAGAAGTCAGACAGAATGCGGAATATGTAAGGATTAAAAGTGTATAGAGGATATTTTCAAGTCCCGCAAGACCGGGAATTGCTGCCACCATTGCGGCAATTCCACCTGCAAAGATGTCCGTTGCTCCTGCAGTATGACCTGTCTGTCTTGCATATGCAATCGCACATAATGTAAGAATTGCCAGCACACACTCAAGAAGCATGCCGCCATATGCGATTGGCTTTGCATCTGTTTCCTTATCCAGCTGCTTTGATGTCGTACCAGATGAAACAAGGGAATGGAACCCTGAAATGGCACCGCACGCAACCGTTGTAAATAAGATCGGGAAAAGATACTGCATACCATTCCCATTATCAACCGCAAACCCCGCAAATGCAGGGAAAAGCTCTGGATCAATGTTGGGATGTGCACCGACAACACCGATAAATGCAACAATCAGCATCGCATAAAGCAAGAAGGAGCTCAGGTAATCACGCGGCTGAAGCAAGATCCATACTGGTGTTACGGATGCGATTGCAATATAAATACCGACGACAATCATCCATGCCTTTGATGAGAGATAAATTGGATGGTAATTCATACCGATAGCCATACAAAGCACGATTGCCAAAACCCCTAAAACAGTTGATATCAGCATCGGCGTATTGCGGCGGTATACGCAAAAACCAAATATAATGGCAATTACAATAAACAAAAGTGACACCATCGCTACGGATGCATTCGAGGCACTTACCGCCACATTTAATACACCGTCGTCATAAGTAGCGCCGAAGGTTGAAGCAACAATGGAAGCAAATGCTGCAACGACAAGAATGAGTGTAAGGTATGCAAAGATAATAAACAATCTTTTGGCACGGCGGCTCATATTGGTAGATATAATTTCACCAATTGACTGTCCTTTGTGGCGGATGGATGCAAAAAGCGCACCAAAATCATGTACACCGCCAAAGAAAATACCTCCGACTAATACCCAAAGGGTAACAGGCAGCCAGCCAAACATCGCTGCACCGATTGGACCTGTAATCGGTCCCGCACCGGCAATGGAAGAAAAATGATGTCCCATTAACACGGGAGCTTTCGCCGGAACATAATCAACGCCATCTGACATGGTGTGCGCGGGTGTTTCTTCTTTACTTTCACCTACACCCCACTGCTGGCAAAGCCATCTTCCATAGAAGATATAGCCGCCAACCAAAATGGCAATACAAATAAGTAATAATACCAATGTGTTCATTAAAAACATCTCCTTTTCTTTTGAAATAAAACATTTTTCAAAACTTTCCCAACACATCTTCCGGCTGCGTTTGTGAAAATCGTATTACTGGAAACCTCATAAACGGCAACATGAAAGTCCATCCAACCGTGCAGGGAAAATTGAAAGCTTTTGTAGATGCGGCACCGTTTTACCGCTTTTTTTGCAGCCTCGTCACAGGTATCACACACAAACACCGGTGTAATATAGGTATACATATGCCCTGGTCCTATGTTTGCCCTGTTCAAACCATCCTCTTTTGCAAAATCTCTGCATTTTTCAAAAAGCTCTTTTGTGAGATGCTGCGTTTCATACAGATAAATAAATTCCTCGCAGTCGGCAGACCAAAGCTCCGCCTTCCTTGAGAGGACAAATTTTTCGGAATGTTCAAAAAACTCACAAACTGCCTTTAATGGTTTTTGAGTTTCATCAGACAGCTTGATGTTATAATATGCTTTATAGCTTTCGAGAAGCTTTTCAACAGCACGTTCTCTTGTATAATGTTGTGTCATATTATTCTCCATACTGTCAATCACAAAACATATCAATTTCATCTTGAATCTACATAAGCACCGACAGTTTTCCTAAGTATTTATTATATCACTAATTTATAAAAATTCAATTTTATTTTATAATTAGATTATATTTTTTTACAGTATTTTCACTTTATACAGATACAAAACGTAAAATAACGCACAATACCAACACTCTCCCATTCATAAAGTGCAATATTGTGCGTTTCATAAAAATCTTGTTCGTTCTATTTTAATCTCAAAGTTTCCAACAGTTTTATAAAGTATTCTGGAAGCGGAGCCTCAAATTCCATATATTTATTGAACTCTGGATGCACAAACCCAATCGTCATGGCATGAAGCGTCTGCCCTTCCAGTTTATATGGAGCCTTTTGGTTTGTATAAGTCGAATCACCAAGCAGCGGATGACCGATACTTGCCATATGCACGCGGATCTGATGCGTCCTTCCGGTTTCAAGCCGGCATTCCACATAAGTATAACCAGAAAAGCGCTCTAAAACCTTGTAGTGTGTAACCGCATGCTTTCCGTTTTTTTCATTGACTGCCATTTTTTTCCGGTCTGTAGGATGGCGCCCGATTGGTGCGGATATCGTTCCCTCATCTTCCTTTACTACCCCAAAAACAATTGCCCGGTACGTCCTTGTAATATCATGCGTCTTTAAAAGCGCCGCAATGGCATTGTGTGTTTTATCATTTTTACAGATAATCAACGAACCTGTCGTATCCTTATCAATCCGATGAACAACCCCAGGACGCATAACGCCGTTAATACCCGAAAGCGCACCATGACAATGATACAGGACGGCATTTACAAGCGTCCCCTCATAATGTCCGGGCGCAGGGTGCACTACCATGTTTTTGGGTTTATTGACAATAAGCAAATCCTGATCTTCGTAGAGTATGTCCAATGCAATATCCTGTGCCAAAATATCAGGCTCCACAGATTTGGGAATCATAAATTGAACCTTGTCATCCACTCTTACCCTGTAGTTTGCCTTGACAACAATATCATTTACCAGCACGTTTCCGTCCTTAATAATCTTTTGTATATAACTTCTTGAAAGAGCATTCAAATAATTACTGATGCACTTATCAATGCGCTCCCCTTCCATCTCCATAACTGCCTCAAAAACAACCTCATTTGCATCCATAAAGACTTCCAGACCCCCTTATTTCAGATCACGAAACTTTTTTGTCCGAAAGGTAAGAAATTCCAAATCAGATTCCTTATATACAAATATAAGGAGGATTGCAAGGGAAAATGCGGCAAGGGTCACATAGATATCCGCCACATTAAAGACCGGAAAATTAATCAGACTGAAATATAAAAAATCAACAACATAGTCATACCGTACTCTGTCAATCAAATTTCCGATTGCACCGCTTGCAATAAACACAAGTGTAATATGGAGTTTAATATACATCTTTTGATAGGGCGCTTTCCAAAGCACATAAACAATAATACCAAGAATCACTGCCGCAATAAAGATAAAGAAAAATTTCTGTCCCTGTAGCATGCCAAATGCCGCGCCTCTGTTTTCAAGGTAATGAAACTCAAAAACACCGTCTATAACCGAATAAGGTGACTGATTTTTCAGCCTAAGTACGGCAAAATACTTTGATATCTGATCAGCCGCAATCAAAAGTGCGGCTAACACAAAATCCACAATAAACAAAATTACTTTTTTCTTATTCATCCCAATCCTCTTCAGAAAAATAAATTTCATGAATTCCTGTCATAATCTCATCTTTTGTGACAGTCGTATCAATGACTGCTTTCCCAACCTTCTTTAAGAGGATAAATTTTATGTGATCACCTTCCACCTTTTTATCAGAGGTGGTAAGTGCCAAAACCTCTTCCGGATCTATTTTGTCAATTGATATTGGCAGATTAAAGGGCACAAACATATCCCGAATCTCATAATATTCTTCCTTTGTGAGCAAATTCCTGTTCCATGAAATGTACGCGGCTGCAACGCATCCAAGAGCAACGCATTCACCGTGCGTCAGTTCAAAGTTCTTTGCTTTTTCAATTGCATGACCAATCGTGTGACCAAAGTTTAAAATTGCACGTTCACCCTTCTCTGTCGGATCCTTCTCGACAACAATTTTTTTACAGTTGCAGCTTTTATATACCATCTCCTCAAGCGTTTCTAAATCACGCTCATGGATCTCATACATATGATCAATAATCCATTCATAAAAGCTTGCACTCTTAATAAGCCCATGCTTTAAAACCTCTCCCATGCCTGAATAATATTGCCTGTCATCAAGCGTTTTGAGCGTTGACACATTCATATACACAAGCTTTGGCATATAAAATGCACCGACCATATTTTTATACTGGTCCAAGTCTACTCCTGTTTTTCCGCCAATACTGCTGTCTACCTGCGCCAAGAGCGTGGTTGGTATCTGTACAAAGTCAATTCCCCGAAGATAAGTCGCCGCTGCAAATCCAGCCATATCGCCGACGACTCCGCCGCCAAGCGCAAGAAGCATATCTTTACGGTCAAACTTATTTTGTATTAAAAATTCATAGATATTCTTTACCGTATCCAAATTCTTACTCTGCTCCCCGCTAGGAAATACATATATGATAAGCTTTTTGCATTTATCCTTTAAGAGGGAACAGATTTCATCGGAATAGAAACTGTTTACCTTTGAATCTGTGATAATACAAAGCTTTTTGTTTTTAATGTCAAAGGCATCAAGTTCACCCGCAAGACTGTTAAAGTCCTGTTCATACACAATATCATAAATCGGGTTATTATTTTGGTTGATTGTTAATCTTTGTGACATAATTACCTCCTTTTCAGATGGAATATCATAATAAAAAACTTCCCACCCCTTAATGATCGAAAGTGGGAAGTAAATCTTTTGCATCCAAAGCTTAAAGTGTATTATGAGAAATCGGTACACTAAAGGTACTTGATAAAACACCCTGAAAATCTCCAGAAATATCAACACTTGCAGGTGTGATAATAAAGATATAGTTCGAAATCATCTGTAGATTTCCGTTAATTGCATAAGTAGAACCCGATGCAAAATCTATAATTCTCTGAGAAATTTCCAAATTCAGCCCTTCCAAATTCAGGACGACTGCACGGTTGTCCAAAAGTGTCTCCGTAATTTCTCTTGCGTCTTCCACGCTTGAAGGTTTTATCACACAAACCTCCATGCCGCTTCCCTGCGCCTTCTTCACAGGTCTGATGGGTGTTACCTTCTGTGAGGTTCTCCTTGACGTTTTTTCAACTGGCTCATCATAATCATTGTCACGCATTGCAGGTGCCGGCTTTCTTACTGTATTTGCAATAACTTCTCCTTCATCGTAATAATCATCATCATAATAATCTTCTTCATTATTAAGATGCATGAAATTTAATAACTTGTCTGTTACTCCCATAATTATATTTCCTCTCCCTTCAGCATTGTCGGCCTCACTCCAAAGATACCGGTTCCAACACGCACGTAAGTGGCTCCTTCTGACACTGCCGTACGATAATCCCCAGTCATCCCCATGGATAATATTTCCATATATACATTATCAACGTTTTCCTTCATAATGTCAACTGAAATTTTCTTTAATTTCTGAAAATAACGTCTATTTTGTTCTTCATCTTCGACATAAGGCGCAATTGTCATCAATCCTTTTATCAAAATATTGGGTAATTTAGCGATTTCCCTGACCAACGGAAGGACTTCCTCGCAGGTTGTTCCAAATTTGGTATCTTCGTTTGCCACATTTACTTCGATTAAAATGGAAACCTCCACATTTTTCTTAACAGCTTCTTTGCTGATTTCCTCCGCAAGTTTCAAAGAGTCCACGCTGTGTATTAAAAAAACCTTATCCACAATATATTTTACCTTATTGCGTTGTAAATGACCAATCATATGCCATCGGATATCCTTGGGAAGCAGCTCATATTTATCCATAAGCTCCTGCACCTTATTCTCCCCAAAATCACGACAGCCGCAATCATATGCTTCCTGAAGCATCTCTACGGGCTTTGTCTTGCTGACTGCAATCAGTGTCACATCCTTTCGTTCGCGTCCCGATTTCTCGCATACGGCAGTAATCTGTTCCTCCACTGCCTTTATATTTTCCTTGATTCCATACTCAGCCATCTTTATTCCTCCCCCATTAAAAATTATTGCTTATGATATATAAAATCATCCGTATTCACACTTGCGGCGTCAAGAACAATCCTGTCATAAACAGTCAGTCCATACTGTGTATTGGAGCTGACAATCGCATATTCATCGTTTTCATCAAGAATCGTAATCTGCTTAAAATCAGCATAACCTTTATTCATATTGTAGACGCCTTTCAGCGTTCCCGACTTGCTGACCGCCATTTTATCTGTGGAATCCGGTTTACAGACGTATTCTCCGACACTCAAATCAGAGTTGTCCACATAAAATTCTTCCTCATTGGAATTATAAACCGTAGTTTCGACAAAACGATAAGTCAGTTCGCCCTCCTCATTATAGGATTCCTTTGTAACGCCATAGTTTCCGCGTTCCCCGCCCTTGCTCATATATTCCGCAGGAATGATAAAAAACTCTTTTTCCGCAATTGCCGATTTTGGAATTTTCAGTCCCCGTTTATCACTGACAACAAGCTCAATATCAATAAACCGATCCGCACAAAAGGTCTTGCAGGAATTGGTGAAGGAAAGCTGTGCATAGTCCCCATCCGCCAAATGATGAATGGTAACTTCTCCCCATGAAGTTTCCTGTGTTTTAATAAACTTCACCTTGACATATTCTTCCTCTTCAATCTCCGCCGCCCGATCCTTTTCGATTGGTATGATCAAGGACCAGTTTTCATTGGTAACAAGTTTTCCTACCACGCTGTTTTTCTCTATCAAGTCATTATTATTAATCCTGTTACGCTCATATGCAGAACGGTCAAACAACTCCATGTTCATCTCTTCCGGTGTGAGATTTTCATATCCGTCCGTATTATATACGACATAACCGGATTTACCGACAGGGCACAGTGATACCATCCCGCCAAGGCTTGACTGACTGAGCGTATCCATGCTCTCATACATACCAATATTGACAAGCTTTACAACAGCTCCCTCAAGATTATACTTAAAATCATATACGGAGCTGAAATCCTTACAGTCAAAAGTACTGTCATATTGTATGACATCCGCCCTAAACTCAGAAAGCTCTTCATCTGTATATTTGTTTTCGCCAAGCTCACCCGAATTTAACAATGTAGCGAGCTTGCCGCTTTCATCAATGGAATATACTGTGTCCCGTGAAGATACACGCTCTCCTTCCCTGACATAGTAATTAATGTAGCCCGTATAAGGGGATTTAATGAGTTCCTCATCCCGCAGCGCAATGCCCGTATATGTTTTTGATACGGACAACGAGCCCATCTGTACGGAATAGCCCATGATTGGATCAGAGTTGAAATACATTACAATGACCACAATAATATAAACAGTCATTGCGCCAAAGATTAACAGCTCAATCCTGTTCATCGTCCTTCCTGATTTACTATGCTGTTTTTGCCTCACACCCTGCCGATTCTCTCCTGCCACAAGCAAATCTCCTTAATAAAAGCCCCGGAGTTTCCCGAGGCTTTTTATTTTTAAAATATTTCTATAATGATACAACTACCTTTGATTTTAAACTTTCCGGAAGCTCTGCCTCATCAATAGAAATGCTGGCTATAATCTTGAAGCCATATGCATCACTGATACGGTCAAGCTTTGCAAATATTTCCTCTACCCTGTCCTGCGCTCCCTCAAGACATGAAATTTTTAAAAATCCATCCAAATAGATATGCTCTAAATCATGATCCTGAGAAACGATGCCGCGAATAAAGCCTATAAATTCATCAGCATTGGAAACTCCATAATCCTTTACGTTTATGAGCCGGACTTTGTTATTTAACTCATACATATGGTCATTGCCCTTATCAAGATAAACAATGTTACCTGACACCGTTGCAATTTCCTTGTTAACCATGTCCAAAATGATTTTTGTTTTACCCTTGCCTTTTTGTCCAACAATAAGCTGTACCATAAGAAATACCTCCTGTAAATTGCATATTTAATGAGACAAAATCATCATTTAATATAATTATAGTA
>CAJTSD010000042.1 GCA_910578795.1 uncultured Lachnospiraceae bacterium | reverse complement strand
GCAAAAATGAAGCTGTCGCTTCACGAATTTTTATTCGTTAAAGCGACAGCCCCATTACTGATGCTTTTATGAGAAAGGAGAACTGACTATATGAAAAATATTAACTGGGCAAAGAAATTAACGAGTAGGAAGTTTTGGATGGCAGTAATAGGGTTTGCTACACCGATTATGACCATTGCACAGGTACCGGAAAATACTGCGGTGCAGGTTACGGCGCTTATCATGGCAGGCGGCACACTGATCGCATACATAATCGGCGAGGGCATGACTGACGCAGCAAATATTGACAAACAGGAAAACGAGTAACAAATAAAATAACAAGGCAGTCAACAAACTGCCTTGTTATTCAAAATCCATGTTGCATTTCGTGTTGCATACCCATATATTTTATTGTATAATTGTGTAAATAAATGAATAGTCCATACAATAAAATGTATAGAGAAACACGGTAATTTAAAGGACTTTATAAACTTTCCCCATATTTGGGGATTTGTGCAAACAGAGTGTTATACGGGTTCGAGCCCCGTCTATCGCTCTTTAAAACCCTTGATTTTTCAAGGGTTTTTTGTATGTTTATTTGTTTGCCGGATTGTTTTTTCGCAGGAACCAAATCTTAAAACACAATCTCCATAGTGCATGCCCATGCATCGGGTGTTATGATGGAATCGTTTCCGTCTATCAGAATTAAGCCGTTTGCGACACTTTTGGCATACATATTAATCATGCGGACCGTATAGGGCTTTACACCGTCCGATGCAATGTGAATGCTGTGTCCGCTTCGCTTGAACGAAACACAAAGCAAAGGCTCTGCAGAAGCGCCGTATACATCAGCATCTACACGTATGTTGTTACGGAGTGCATATACACGCAGTTCGCAGCTTTCATTAGGCGCAGCTCCTGCATTTTCGATGAGAACAGTATTTTCCCGCACGAATAGCATGGCGTTGGGTGATAAAACAGGCTCTTCTATATAGTTCCCACCCATGTATTCTTTCCCCGTATCAAAATTTGTCCATACACCGTTCGGAAGAAAAAAACGAACTGTATTTTTTTCCTCAGGTATGGGAACCATAATAAGGTTTTTATTCAGTGTGTATTGTTTATCCAAAATGCTTGCCCTCTCTTCTTATTTTCAGATTTTTTTTGATTTTATATAATAATAACATGAATTTGTAAAAAAAATCTATATTTTCAAATACTTTTTAAGAGATATATGATAAAATATAGAAACAGATATAATAATTTAGCGGTAAAGGAGGAATTTCTATGAAACTGACTTTTGTAGGCGCAGATCATCAGGTGACGGGGAGCTGCCACTATTTGAATGCTTGTGGAAAAAATATTCTTGTGGACTGCGGAATGCAGCAGGGGGCAAATCCTTTTGAGTGCTGCGAAATTCCTGTAGATGAGTCTTTGATTGATTATGTGTTTTTGACACATGCGCATGTTGACCATTCCGGAAACCTGCCGCTTTTGTATGCAAAAGGTTTTCGAGGGCGGGTATTTACGACAGAAGCGTCGGCAGATTTGTGTTCGATCATGCTGCGTGACTGTGCACACATTCAGATGCAGGAGGCAGAGTGGAAAAACCGAAAGGCGAAAAGAAGTTCCGGGATACAGGCAGTGGAGCCGGCATATACAATGGAAGATGCGGACGGGGTAATCCGTTGTATTGTGCCATGTGCATACAATGCAATCGTGGAAATCAGTGACGGGATTTCCATACGGTTTACGGATGTAGGGCATCTGCTTGGTTCTTCCAGCATCGAAGTGTGGCTGAATGAGGACGGTGTGTCAAAAAAGATTGTATTTTCGGGTGATATCGGGAACAAAAACCAACCGTTAATCAAAGACCCGATTTATACGCAGGAGGCAGATTATGTGGTCATGGAGGCTACCTATGGCAACCGTTATCACGCCACAGGCGAAAAGCCGGAATATGTCACGGATCTTGCGGAAGTGATTAACAAGACTTTTAAAAGAGGCGGAAACGTAGTCATTCCTTCGTTTGCAGTCGGGAGAACGCAGGAAATGCTGTATTTCCTAAGAAAAATTAAGGAAGATAACCTTGTGCCTGATTTTCCGAGATTTGAGGTCTATGTGGACAGTCCGCTTGCGGTGGAGGCAACGGGCGTATTCCAGAAGAATATTTACACCTGCTTTGACGAGGAGGCGATGGAGCTTGTAAGAAGAGGGATTAATCCTTTGAATTTCCCGGGATTAAAGCTTGCAATCACAAGCGAAGAGTCAAAGCTGATTAACTTTGACGAAACGCCGAAGGTAATCATATCGGCGAGCGGCATGTGTGAGGCAGGCCGTATCAGGCACCACTTAAAACATAATTTGTGGAGACCGGAATGTACCATTCTTTTTGTCGGTTATCAGGCGGCGGGTACATTAGGACGTGCGTTAATAGAGGGCGCGGGAGAGGTAAAGCTTTTTGGTGAGGAAGTGGAAGTACGTGCCGAGATTGGTCAGCTTCCGGGACTGAGCGGACACGCGGACAAGGGCGGACTGCTTGAGTGGGTGAACGCCTTCTCCAAAAAGCCGGAGAGGGTATTTATTGTACATGGCGAGGATACAACATGCAGTTTGTTTGCGGACTGCCTGCATGATGAGTATGGTCATAATGCATATGCGCCTTATTCGGGAACAAGGGTTGATTTAATAACGAATGCTATTGAATACGAGGCGGCTCCGGTTGTACTCAAGAAACGTGCGCGCACGGCATCCGATGTATTTGCAAGACTTATTGCGGCAGGTCAGAGGCTTATCGGCATTATTTACAAGAATGAGGGTCGGGCAAACAAGGATTTGGCAAAGTTTGCGGATCAAGTGAATGCGCTTGCTGACAAGTGGGAACCGTGAAAAGATTTTCTAAGCCGACAAAAGACACCGGCTAAGTAAATCTAAGTTTCACGGTGAAGAACGCCCAAAATGGGCGTTCTTCTGATTCCCGGGAGGCTGTGGGCTTGTAGTTGCGGGCGGTTTTAGTGAGGTAATGAGGAGAGAGGTATGAATGTAATTGCAGCAGTGGACAGGAATTGGGCAATTGGAAATAAGAATGCGCTTTTGGTGAAGATTCCGCGTGACCAAAAGATGTTCATGGAGATGACGCAGGGGAAAGTGGTAGTGATGGGGCGCAGGACGTTGGAAAGTCTTCCGCAGAAGCAGCCTCTGAAAAACAGAACCAATATTATATTGTCCTCCAATAAGAATTATGTGGTCAAGGGAGCGATGGTGGTTCACTGTGTGGAGGAGCTTTTGGAAGAGCTCAAAAAGTATCAAAGCGATGATATATTTATTGCAGGCGGGGAAACTGTGTACCGGCAGCTTCTGCCGTACTGCGATACGGCACATATTACGAAAATTGACTATGAATATGAGGCAGACGCATATTTTCCGAAGCTTGACGAATTGCCTGAGTGGAAGCTTGTGGCTGACAGTGAGGAGCAGACGTATTTTGATTTGGAATATTATTTTCTCCAATATCGAAAACGCACTGTAAAACCATGAAATATAAATATTGCTTTTATGGATTTTAGTGCTATAATAAAAAATTAAGAAGATACAGGTATTCTTAAAATAGTATTCTTACCATTTGGAAAAAGGAGATATGAAATATGGAGAAGAAGGATTTGGATTGGTCAAGCCTTGGCTTCGGCTACAGACAGACGGAAAAGAGATATGTTACAAATTTTAAGGACGGCGCATGGGATGCGGGCGGTCTGACAGAGGACGCCAATATTGTCCTGAGCGAGTGCGCAGGCGTTTTGCAGTATGCACAGACTTGCTTTGAGGGGCTGAAGGCATATACGACGCAGGATGGGAAGACGGTCGTGTTCCGTCCGGATTTAAATGAGCAGAGAATGCATGACAGCTGTGTACGTCTTGAGATGCCGCCGCTTCCGGCAGGACGCTTTGTGGAGGCAGTGAAACAGGTTGTCAAGGCAAATGAGTCATATGTACCTCCTTATGGTTCGGGAGCAACCTTGTATGTAAGACCGTATATGTTCGGATCTGATCCAGTTATCGGCGTAAAGCCAGCGGGAGAATATCAGTTCAGGGTGTTCTGTACACCGGTTGGTCCGTATTTTAAGGGCGGTGCAAAGCCGCTTACGATCAGGGTGAGTGATTTTGACCGTGCAGCGCCGCACGGTACGGGTCATATCAAGGCGGGTTTAAATTATGCGATGAGTCTTCATGCGATTGTTTCTGCCCACAATGAAGGATTTGATGAGAATATGTATCTTGATCCTGCAACGCGCACAAAGGTAGAGGAAACGGGCGGTGCAAACTTCCTTTTTGTAACAAAGGACAATAAGGTGGTTACGCCGAAGTCTGACAGCATTCTTCCGTCAATTACACGCCGCTCGCTGATGGTTGTGGCAAAGGAATACCTTGGTTTGGAAGTGGAGGAGCGCGAGGTGCTTCTTGAAGAGGTGAAGGATTTTGCAGAGTGCGGTCTTTGCGGTACGGCGGCAGTGATTTCACCAGTCGGAAAGATCGTGGATCATGGAAAAGAAATATGTCTTCCGGCAGGAATGGACGAGATGGGACCTGTTACCAAAAAGCTTTACGATACGCTTACCGGTATTCAGATGGGACGCATTGAAGCGCCGAAGGGATGGATTGTGGAAGTTTAATCAGTTTATGGAATGGCAGCATTTTGACAGGGGTTGAAATGCTGCTGTTTTGTTTTTGTAACAGTTCAACCCAGGACTTTGCATTTACTGCAAAGTCCGTGAAACAGTGTAGAGGCAGAGATGCATCAAGCCACCACAAAGTGGTTTTGCATGGCTTGATGCTTGTAACAGGAAGCCGAAGGCTGAACTGTTACTGTTTTTTGTAAAAATTTAAAAAATCCCCTTAACTTATGTCAACAAATATTGTATACTATCAATATATGACTTTTTTTAAGGAAGTGAACAAATGGGGGAAAACGGCAGACATCAGCGTTATCTTGAATTTTCCTGTGAGAATATGGAACTGAATGTAAGGGCAGGGGAGATGCTTGAGGGGAGCTTTTACATCTATGCGGACTGGAGCTTGGCGGAGGGGCGGATTTATTCATCAGACACTAGAATGCGCCTGTCGGATGTGGAGTTCCGGGGAAAAGAGTCCGAGATTGGCTATTGCTTTGATGCACTGGCGGCAGAAGCCGGAAATACAATAAAGGGTGAGTTTGACATTATCAGCAACTGTAAGGAATATACAATTCCTTACAAAATTAATGTCCAGAAACCACAGCTTGTGAGTTCAATAGGGAACATTAAGAACATGTTCCATTTTACAAATCTTGCGCAGACAAACTGGAATGAGGCAGTGAAGCTTTTCTATTCTTCCGATTTTTCTTCACTTTTTCACAGAAGTGACAAAAACGCATGGCTCTCCTACGTGGGACTTTCAAAGAATGAGGGAAATGAGCAGAATGTAGAGGAATTTCTAATAGAAATCAGCAAAAAGACGCCGATTGTATATCACTTTGACATTGAAGGGGTTCTGCTGGAGGATGTGCAGGACAGTACACAAAGGCAGGTTGTGGTTACAAGAAGCGGATGGGGATATAGCTTTTTAAAAATCAGTGTGGAGGGAGATTTTTTAAGCACTGACAGGGAAGTGCTTAAAAGCTGTGATTTTGAAAATGACAAGTGTAATTTAATTATATATGTCGATGCGGCAAAACTGCACAACGGTGTGAACAGTGGCAGCATTATGTTGCGCGATGCCTGTAATGACTACACTGTCCCGTTTGACATTATTATGGAGGATGAACCAGGAAAGCGGGATAGGGACAGAAAAGAAAAACAGATGTTATGCAACATGATAAAGGCATATGTAGGTATGCTTTTTGAAGTAAAGACAAGGTATGAGTGGGTAGCGGTACTGGAAGAAAATTCGGATATGCTCAGTGAGCTTGACGAGGATAATGTTCTGTTTATGCTCTATCATACACATCTGCTTTTGGAGAAGGAGCGCATTAACGAGGCAAAATGGTATCTTGATAATTTAGAGAGCCGTCTTGTAAATGAGAATGCTTCGGAGGAAACGAAGGGATATTATTTATATCTTTCCACATTTTTAAATCAGGACAAGGAGTATATTGAACGTGTGTGCGGACAGCTTGAGGGGGCATATGAGGACAGTCCCGGAAAATGGCAGCTTGCATGGTTTCTTTTACAGTTAAAGGAAGAGCTGTTAATGGATTGTGAGCTGCGCTGGAAATTTATTGAGCAGATGTATGACAATGGTTGTACCAGTCCGCTGATGTTCTGCGAGGCAGTGTTGCTGTTACAGGAAAATCCCACGTTTTTAATTAAGCTTGGGGATTTTGAGGAAAAAGTACTTTGGTTTGGCGCAAAAAATCAGCAGCTTATGCCGGAACTGATTGAGCAGATACAGTATCTCGAAACACGCAAGGACACATATTCCAATCTTCTGTTAAGGACTTTGTATGAGGTATACTATACGTATAAATCACCTCAGACGATTGCGTCCATCTGTCACATGCTGATTTTGGGTGACAAGAGGAGCGGTGATTACTATTGCTGGTATGCGCTTGGCGTCGAGTATGCGGTGCGTGTCACGAAACTGTATGAGTATTATATGATGTCCCTGGAACTGGACAAGTATGGCGACATTCAGGAAAAGTCGTTGGAAATCCCCAAAATGGTCCTGATGTATTTTGCATATCAGAGTACACTGGATTATGAGTTAAATGCCTTCTTGTATGCTTATATCATCAAAAACAGGGAGAAATATCCGGATTTGGAGCCAAGCTACCGCATTGCAATCGAGCGTTTTGTATTGGAGCAGGTGCGGTTAGGGCATATTAATGAAAATCTTGCTTATTTATATAAAAATGTTTTGGTTGAGCAGATGATAACGGAGGAAACAGCATATGCGTTTGCGCCGCTTTTATTTATGCATCGCATTTATGTTGATAATCCGAAAGTTAAAAGCATTGTCGTCATTCACGAGAAAGTGAACGGCGAAAGTATTTATCCTGTGGCGGATAATATCTCCATGATACCGATTTATGGAAGTGAGTACAAGCTGTTTTTGCAGGACGAGAACGGTTGCCGCTTTACAAAAAGTATCCATTATGAAAATAAGCAGCTGATGGCTCCTGAAAAGCAGCTTTCCTGCATCAGCGGGTATATGCAGGGACGGCTTAGCTTTGATATTTACCTGTGTGAGGTTGATAAAAATTATGTTACAATTACGCCTGATAATGTGAAACGGTTTAAAAATCTTGCAGAGTCTGAGCAGGTAGTGGAGAGCTTTAAACGGGAAATCCGTACAAAGCTGTTAAATTTTTATTATGATAATGACATGATTGGTGAGCTTGATGTCTTTCTTGAGGAAATGCTGCCGGATGGTATGGATTCGGGGGAGCGTGCCGAGTTTATACGATATATGGTTTCAAGAGGCATGTTTGAGAAGGCGTATTACTGGATTAAGACGTATGGCGTGTCGGGTGCCTCGCCAAAGGCGGTGGCACGGCTGATAAGCAAGCGTATTATCAGCCGTGAGTACGAATATGACGAATTTCTTGTCAATGTGGCATATTACATCTATAAGAATATGAAATATGATGAAAATATCCTGCGGTATCTCGTGCGTAATTATGAGGGAAGGGTGGTTTCCCTCAAAAAATTGTGGAAGTCAGCACATGAGCTGGAACTGGACACCGGCAGCATCATGCACCGGATTTTAAAGCAGACAAAGTATACGGGAGTGTCACTGGCAGAACGGGATGAGATTCTGCTCGAGTATGCCGACTATCCAAACCATGATATTCTGCTTGTGAATGAGATTTTAATTGACACGGCATATGAATACTTTGTGGCAGAGGCAATTGTCGAACCGGCAGTGTTTGACAGGCTTTATCAGGAGTTTGGAACGGGACTTGCCGCTACAAGGGTGTGTAAGCTGGCATTACTGAAGTTTTGGTCTGAGAATCCGGAAATTTTGAATGAAATCCAACCGGAGCTTGTGGCTGACATGCTTGGTGAACTTTTGCACGATGACATTTATTTTCCGTTTTATAAAAAACTTGTTCCATATGCGCCACAGCTGCATTATATCAAAAACTGCACGTTTGTGGAATACCGTACAATTCCCGGAACCCCTGTCTATATTCACTATGCTTACGGTACAGACTACAGTAATCAGTATAATGACATTTTCGGACAGGATCCGGTTGATGAAACACGTAATCATACAGAGGATCATGAGCGTTATGAAACTGCACAAATGCGCGAGATGTATGACGGAATCCATGTGAGTATGTTTCAGATTTTTCATGGTGAGGCAGTGCAGTATTATATTACGGAGCTGTGTTCTGAAGACGGTGAAGTGGTGCAAGAACACATTACGCACAGCGATACATTATACAATGACGGCAAGGTGGACGGTCAGGAGGGAGACCGTTTTGGAATTTTGAATGATATGCTTGTGAGCATCGGCATGCAGGAGGAGATAACAGCGACCGACGCGCTTGAAGAGTATATGTATCAGGATTTCTGTTCGAGGGAGCTTTTCAGGGTATTATAAAAGGGGAGTACGGGTAAGAATGCTAACAGACATTTTAAAAAGGAATAAGGCAGTAGTAGGCTTTGACCTGGGGAATGACTATTCACAGATTAGTTATTGCCGGGAAGATCAAAGTATGCCTGATACAATGAGTCTTGTAATGGGGGAGGAGCAGTATAACATTCCCACTGTTTTATGTAGAAGACACAATACGGATGCAGCTGGTGCATGGAGTATTGGGGCGGAGGCGTTAAAAGATGCTTCTGACAGAAAGGGAACCCTTGTGGAGGACTTGGTGCTTTTGGCAAAAAATAATGTATCAGTGAAGACCGAAGAAGAGGATATGACAGCAGATGCTTTGCTTGCGGTGTTTATTAAAAAAACACTTGCTCTTTTATCGGTGCATGTTAGGACAGAAGATATTGAAGCCGTTGCTTTTACGATGCGTGATATGGGCAGCCAGCTAATGGAAAACGTGAAAAAAGCGGCAGAACAGGCGGGCTTGAAGGATAAACGGTTGTATTTCCTCAGTCATGAAGACTGCTTTTTCCAGTACATGATTCATCAGCCGGGTGAAATGTGGATTCATGATGTGCTTTTGTATGACTACCGCAGCGACGGTGTCAAAAGCTATCTGCTGACGATGAACCGAAAAACAAATCCGGTTGCCTGTTTTATTGAATCTGAGCTGTTTCCGGAAATGAAGCCAGCTGACTTATCACAAAAACAGCCTGCCGCGAAAGATGCGTTTTACAGGCAGCTTGATGCAGAGCTGCTGGAAATTGCAAAGGCACAGTGCGGGAAACATAACATAACATCTGTATTTTTATTAGGGGATTATTTTTCAAGAGAATGGTGTAAGGAATCCCTGCGCTATTTGTGCCGTGAACGACGGGTGTTTCAGGGAAACAACCTGTTTAGCAAGGGGGCATGCTATGGTGCGAGGGAAAAGGTATTTACATCAACGCTTTCCACATCCTATGTCTATCTGTCAGATGACAAACTGCGTGCCAATATTGGAATGTTCTGTGACAGAGGACAGGAGGAAATATACTTTCCGATTCTTGATGCAGGTACGAACTGGTATGATGCAAAGCGGGAATTTGATGTGCTGCTGACAAAAAATAACACCTTTACTTTAAATATTGCCCCTGTTGACGGAAGCAAGACGCGGCTTGCGAAGATATCGCTGGAGGGTCTAAAGGTGCGTGGAAACAAGACAAACAGGGTGGGGCTTCGATTTTTTATGGAAGACTCACAGGCTGTTCAGATAGAAATAACAGACAAGGGCTTTGGAGAGTTCTTCCCGTCTACGGGCAGAATATGGAGGGAATGTCTGCCGCTGGAGGTTATAAGCTGATGAATAACGTATGTCTATGCGTTGGAAAATATGCCCAAAATCCGTTTTATGTAAAGTTTTTGGATATTTCACTTTATTCTATAGAAGAATTATGCTATTATTTTTTGGAACGTGTGCATCTTCTTGATGATTCGGTGGTGTCAGCCGAGCTTGTAACGTGGATCCGGAAGGAATGTGGACTTGCCGAGCTTGCGGATGAGCTGGATGTCTATGTTAGAAAACATGTTTCCGTGTCAGCATTTGTGACCACGATTCTTGAGCGGACAGGCATGTATGATGCGGGAACGGTAAAACGTATAGAGCGCATTTTAAAAGAGCAGTCATCGCTTACCACGACGCAGCGGTACAAAAAGCGCGCGGAATATTTATATCAGCAAGGCAGATTCCGGCAGGCATTATCCATTTACTCGGAACTTGTGGATTATCTTTCCGCAGCGGATTATACGGGAAAAGCGCTGATGTATTATAATATGGCATCAATCTATGCGATGGATTTTGCGTATGAAGAGGCGGCAGGGCTTTATTACCGTTCCTATACGTTAAATCCGGACAGTCAGACAAGGCTTGCATACATACTCGCTAAGAAAATGTCTCTTTCGGATTATGCATTTGGCAGCTTTAAAAGAGAAAATCCTGAATGGGAGCAGGATTTTTCACGGGCGGATGAGCTTTTACTGGCGGCACAGGAAAAGTGGGAGGATTCCAAAGAGCGTCAGCTTGTCACGGAGATTACGGAATTACGGAGTTCGATTGACAGGGAAGTCTATCACAAACGCATGGGAGAGCTGATTGAGCAGCTAAAAAAAGATTACAGGCACCAAACAAAGGAATGATAAAGTATAGGGGGAGTTTCCAATGGGATTACTGGAGAAAATAAAGCGTTTTTTTGTAAGAGAGAACGATGAATATGAATATGACGGAGAATGGGGAGATGCAGGTTTAAATCGTGACAGTGTGGATATGCATGACAGCCTGCAGCGGGAGGAATATATTAAAGCGTGTTTGGCGCAGATGTCAGACGCATCCGAAGAGCTTGACATACTGGGCGGAGAATATAATCTGGTGACATCGTATCTTACGGATATCGAGGAGGTTGAGGCGCTTTCGCCGGAGCTTAAGGAGAAGCTCAAGGGATATGCGAAGAAAATTGTGGAGCTTGAGGGCAATAAGGAAAAACTTGAGGAACGAAAAGGGATTATGCCGGAGTCGGAGTTTAATCATATGGAGCGCATTGAGCAATATATGCCTGACGGATATCACAAGCTCAAGGAGGCGGAAGAATATCAGGTGATTGTGAAGAAGGATTTGGGCAGACTGGATGGAGAACGTCATGCTTATTATTTCAGACGAAACGAACTGATCAATTCGCAGAAGAATATGAAGGGGATTACGGTGATCTGTGTCAGCTCCATGCTGTTTTTGATTTTACTGCTTTCCTTTATTGGCATGTGGATGGATCTTGACGTGACATTAGGTTATGCGATCGCAGTTGTGATTTCGGCGGCGGCGCTTACGTTTGTGTATGTTAAGTTCCACGATTCCCAAAGGGAGCTTGTGAAGGTGGAAAAAGCGATTAATAAGCTTGTGCTTTTACAGAATACGGTTAAGATACGTTATGTAAACAATACGAATCTTTTGGAATATCTTTATGTAAAGTACGAGGTGGACAGCTCGGTAGAACTCAAAAAGCTTTGGGATAAGTATATCGAGGAAACCAACAGGCGGGAAGAAGAAAAGAAGATGCAGGAGGATATGGACGAAAATCAGAAAGCATTAGTAGAGCTGCTCCAGCGCTGCAGAATCCAGGATCCAAGCAGATGGCTCCATCAGGCGCAGGCTTTGATTGATAGTAAGGAGATGGTAGAAATCCGTCATAACCTGATTATCCGGCGTCAAAAGCTTAGAAAACAGATGGAGTATAATGCAAAAGCCGCGCAGGACGCGCAGGGGGAGGTGCAGGATATCGTTGAACAATATCCGGAATATGCGGAAAAAATCCTGGATTTGGTGTCGGATTACGAAAAAGCACTTGCATAAAAAGAAAAGACTATGTATGATACAGTTGTGGTCATTTTGCAGTTGTGCGCTGATGCGCATAAAATGACCGCAGCTGATTTTATTTTTAGGAAAAAGTTTGAGTTTGTATCGAACAAGAGTTCGCATTCAACGGAATGGAGGAAAAAATGCAGGAATTTACACCAATCAAAGAGGGTAAGGTACGTGAGGTTTATGACAATGGAGACAGTCTGATTATCGTGGCGACCGACAGAATATCGGCATTTGACGTGATTTTAAAGAATAAAATTGCCAAAAAGGGCGCAATACTTACGCAGATGTCCAAGTTTTGGTTTGACTTTACAAAGGACGTTGTGCCAAATCATATGCTTTCCGTGGACGTAAAGGACATGCCTGAGTTTTTCCAAAACGAACGATTTGACGGGAACAGCATGATGTGCAGGAAGCTTGAGATGCTGCCGATTGAGTGCATTGTGCGTGGTTTTATTACGGGCAGCGGCTGGGCAAGCTATCAGAAGGACGGTACGGTTTGCGGCATCAGGCTTCCTGAGGGCTTAAAGGAATCCGAAAAGCTTCCGGAGCCGATTTATACGCCAAGCACAAAGGCGGAACTTGGGCTGCATGACGAAAATATTTCTTTTGAGAAAAGCATTGAAGTGCTGGAAGCAAAATTCCCCGGACATGGCGCCGAGTACGCCGCAAAGATTAAGGACGCTACGCTTGCGCTTTATAAAAAGTGTGCGGATTATGCATATAGCAAGGGCATTATTATCGCGGATACCAAGTTTGAGTTTGGGTTGGACGAGAACGGCAATGTCGTGCTCGGCGACGAGATGCTCACGCCGGACAGCTCCCGTTTTTGGCCGTTAGAAGGATATGAGGCTGGAAAGGGACAGCCGTCGTTTGACAAGCAGTTCGTAAGAGACTGGCTCAAGGCAAATCCGGACAGTGATTACCTGCTGCCGGAGGAGGTTGTGACAAAGACGGTGAATAAATATAAGGAAGCGTTTGCACTGCTTACCGGCAGGGATTTTGCGTAAGCGGGAGCAACTACAATGTACAGGACAATGTATGATGAAACGATAGATACACGGTTGGAAGAAACGGGACTCAAGGAGGAGTGTGGCGTTTTCGGCATTTATGATTTTGACGGAAACGATGTCGCCTCTACGGTTTATTACGGTCTGTTTGCCCTGCAGCACAGAGGACAGGAGAGCTGTGGCATTGCCGTGAGCAAGACGAGCGGTCCAAGGGGAAGGGTTACGTCCCACAAGGGAATGGGGCTTGTCAATGAAGTGTTTGAGCCGGAGCACTTAGAGCAGATGAAAGGCGACATCGGTGTCGGTCATGTGCGGTATTCGACGGCGGGGGCGTCCACACGCGAGAATGCGCAGCCGCTGGTGCTGAATTACGTGAAGGGTACGCTTGCGCTTGCGCATAACGGGAATTTGATTAACGCGGCGAAGCTGCGCCAGGATTTGGAGTATACGGGGGCAATTTTTCAGACGACCATTGATTCGGAAGTGATTGCGTATCACATTGCAAGGGAGCGGCTGAACACAAAGACCGTGGAGGACGCGGTCAACAGGGCGTGTCAGAAGCTTGAGGGCGCGTATTCGCTTGTGGTGATGAGTCCGCGCAAGCTGATTGGCGCGCGCGACCCGTTTGGATTTAAGCCGCTTTGCATTGGAAAGCGGGAAAACAGCTATATTATCACGTCGGAAACATGTGCGCTTGACACGATTGGCGCGGAATTTGTGCGTGATGTGCTGCCAGGCGAAACGGTGACGATAACGCCGGACGGCAGCATTGTGTCGGATTTGTCGCGCGCGCTGCCAAAGGAGCAGGAGGCGCGGTGTATTTTTGAATACATTTATTTTGCAAGACCGGACAGTCATATTGACGGTGTGAGCGTGTACGCGTCGCGGATCCATGCCGGGCGGTTTCTTGCGATGGATTCGCCGGTGGAGGCGGATTTGGTGGTGGGTGTGCCTGAGTCAGGAAACGCGGCGGCGCTTGGCTATTCGCTGCAGTCCGGTATCCCTTACGGGACGGCGTTTGTCAAAAACGGCTATGTGGGCAGGACCTTTATTAAACCAAAGCAAAGCAGCCGGGAATCGAGCGTGAAGGTCAAGCTCAATGTTTTAAAGGAGGCGGTGGACGGCAAGCGCGTAATTATGATCGATGATTCGATTGTGCGCGGAACGACGTCAGACCGGATTGTAAGAATGCTGCGGGAGGCGGGTGCAAGCCAGGTGCATGTGCGCATCAGCTCGCCGCCGTTTTTGTGGCCGTGCTATTTTGGAACCGATGTTCCGGCACGGGAGCAGCTGATTGCATACAATCGCTCGGTTGAGGAAATCCGGGAACTGATTGGTGCGGATTCGCTTGGATATTTGGATATGGAGCGGCTGCGGGGAATGGTAAACGGTCTGCCAATTTGTACGGGCTGCTTTAACGGGAACTATCCGATTGCGCCGCCGACAGAGGATATCCGCGGACAATATGATACGTAAATGAGAATTTAGGTAAAATAACATATGTTATAAAAGGAGTTAGGGATATGAGCACAGACAGATACACGAGCCCTCTTTCGGAGCGGTATGCAAGCAAGGAGATGCAGTATATTTTTTCGCAGGACATGAAATTCAAGACGTGGCGTAAGCTTTGGATTGCGCTTGCGGAAACGGAAATGGAGCTTGGGCTTTCGGAGAACGGCAAGCCTGTGATTACGCAGGAGCAGATTGACGAGCTCAAGGCGCACGCTGAGGATATTAATTATGAGGTGGCAAGAGAGCGGGAAAAACTGGTGCGCCATGATGTCATGAGCCATGTATATGCATACGGGCAGCAGTGTCCCAAGGCGGCGGGCATTATTCATTTGGGTGCGACCTCGTGCTATGTCGGCGACAACACGGACATTATCGTGATGAACGAGGCGCTGAAACTGGTGCATAAAAAGCTTGTGAACGTGATTGCCGAGCTTGCGAAGTTTGCGGACAAATACAAAAACTTGCCGACGCTTGCGTTTACGCATTTTCAGCCGGCGCAGCCGACGACGGTGGGAAAGCGTGCGACGCTTTGGATACAGGAGTTTTTGATGGATTTGGAGGATTTGGAGTACGTTTCGGGCAGCTTAAAGCTGCTTGGATCCAAGGGAACGACGGGCACGCAGGCAAGCTTTTTGGAGCTGTTTAACGGCGATAATGAAACGATTGATAAGATTGACCCGATGATTGCGAAAAAAATGGGCTTTGCGGAGTGCTATGCGGTATCGGGGCAGACGTATTCCAGAAAAGTGGATACAAGAGTGGCAAATATCCTTGCAGGTATTGCGGCAAGCGCGCACAAGATGTCGAATGACATCAGATTGTTACAACATTTAAAGGAAGTCGAGGAACCGTTTGAGAAAAGTCAGATTGGTTCGTCGGCAATGGCATATAAGCGCAATCCGATGCGTTCCGAGCGCATTGCCTCACTTTCGCGGTATGTGATGATTGACGCGCTGAATCCGGCGATTACATCGGCGACACAGTGGTTTGAGCGTACGCTTGACGATTCGGCGAATAAACGTTTGTCTATTCCGGAAGGATTTCTTGCGGTGGACGGCATTTTAGATTTGTGCCTGAATGTCGTGGACGGGCTTGTGGTGTACGACAAGGTGATTACAAAGCATATGCTTGCGGAGCTGCCGTTTATGGCGACGGAAAACATTATGATGGACGCGGTGAAAAACGGCGGAAACCGTCAGGAGCTGCATGAGAAAATCCGTACGCTCTCTATGGAGGCAGGAAAGAATGTCAAGGTGGAGGGCAAGGAGAACAATCTTTTGGAGCTGATTGCGGCGGATAAAGAGTTTAACCTGACGCTGGAACAGCTGCAGGCGACAATGGATCCGTCAAAGTATGTGGGACGCGCCCCGGTTCAGGTGGATAAGTTCCTTGAAAAAGTGGTAAAGCCTGTGCTTGAGGCAAATAAGGCAGAGCTTGGAGTGAAGGCGGAGATAAACGTATAGTCATGTGGATCACAGCTTGCGAATTTGTGTCATTGCACAAATTTGCCGCATGAAAAATTCATTTTTCATGCTCTTTACTAAAGTGAAAAAACGGTGTATGATTATAGACGGCGTGGAAACGCGGATTAACGATGGTTAAGAACTGGAGGGTTTTGAATGGTAAAGGCAGTAGTAGGAGCAAACTGGGGCGATGAGGGAAAAGGCAAGATTACGGATATGCTTGCACAGGAAGCAGACATTATCATCCGTTTTCAGGGCGGTGCAAATGCAGGTCACACAATCGTAAACAACTACGGAAAATTTGCACTCCACACACTTCCGTCCGGCGTATTTTACAATCACACAACCAGTATTATCGGAAACGGTGTTGCATTGAACATTCCTATTTTAATGGAAGAGATCAAATCCATTACGGACAGGGATGTGCCTATGCCCAAAATTTTGGTTTCGGACAGGGCGCAGATTGTGATGCCTTACCATATTCTGTTTGACCAGTATGAGGAGGAGCGTCTTGGCGGAAAGTCGTTTGGTTCGACAAAGTCGGGCATTGCACCTTTTTATTCGGATAAATATGCAAAAATCGGATTTCAGGTCAGTGAACTGTTTGACGAGACGCTTTTAAAGGAAAAAATTGAGCGGGTTGCGGAGCAGAAGAATGTCATTTTGGAGCATCTGTATCACAAGCCGGCAATTGACGCGAAGGAGCTGTTTGAAACGCTGATCGGATACAGGGATTTGATTGCCCCGTTTGTATGTGATGTTTCGGCATATCTTGACGAGGCGATTAAGGCAGGAAAGAATATTCTTTTGGAGGGGCAGCTTGGCACGTTAAAGGACCCTGACCACGGCATTTACCCGATGGTAACGTCGTCCTCAACGCTTGCGGCATACGGCGCAATCGGCGCGGGCATTCCGCCCTATGAAATCAAGAAAATTTACACGGTCTGCAAGGCATATTCGTCGGCAGTCGGTGCGGGCGCGTTTGTTTCGGAAATTTTCGGAGAAGAGGCGGATGAGCTTAGGAGACGCGGAGGCGACGGCGGAGAGTACGGCGCAACGACCGGACGTCCAAGACGTATGGGCTGGTTTGACTGCGTGGCGTCGAAATACGGCTGCCGCCTGCAGGGAACAACAGATGTATGCTTTACGGTGCTTGACGTGTTAGGGTATCTTGACGAAATTCCCGTATGTACGGGATATGAGATTGACGGCGAGGTGACGACGCAGTTCCCTGTTACGGCAAAGCTTTCCAAGGCAAAGCCTGTGCTGACAACGCTTCCGGGCTGGAAATGCGACATCAGGGGAATTAAAAAGTACGACGAGCTGCCGGAAAACTGCCGCAAGTATGTGGAGTTTATCGAGGAGCAGATAGGGTATCCGATTACGCTTGTGAGCAACGGTCCCGCGCGCGAGGACATTATCTATCGGGAAAGTCCATATACGTAATGGTTCAGCCATTCATAAGTTGTCGGTTTGTACAATTTGACCAGTTATTCAGGCTGTTTCCGGCAACTTATTTCATGTCGGGCGTCCGCCCTATAAAATTGAATATCCAAACTGCCTTATGTGAGCAAGCTCCCAACATCATTTTGTATATTCGATTTTGCATGGCTGAACTGTATACACGTTAAAAAAATAACGGATATTGCTATTTTATGTCGGATATGATATAGTGAGGTGGTAATTGGTCTTTTGCCGTGCACTATGCCGGTAAAAAGTCATGATGTTACAATGAGGAGAACGGTAAATTTGTGTCAAGGCACAAATTTGCAGACCTTGTTAAGAATGGAGGATTTATTTATGAAGAAGAAAGTATTGTCACTTGTATTGGCATCTGCTATGGTTGTTTCTTTAGCAGCATGCGGCAATTCATCAAATGATGCGCCTGCAAACGACGCACCGGCAGCAGCGCCCGCGGAAACACAGGCACCTGCTGAAACAGCAGCGCCTGCAGAGACACAGGCACCTGCAGAGACACAGGCACCTGCGGATACAACAGTAGCAGACGGAAAAATTGCACTTGTTACAGACGTCGGAACCATTGACGACGAGTCATTCAATCAGGCAACATGGGAAGGCGTAGTGCAGTTTGGCGATGCAAACGGCATTGAGTATACTTATTATCAGCCGACAGAGGACAGCACGGAAGAGCGTATCAACCAAATCGACCTTGCAGTTGCAGAGGGCGCAACGGTTGTTGTACTTCCCGGCTACTTATTCGGTGAAACACTTTCAGAGGTTCAGACAACGTATCCTGACGTAAACTTTATCGCAGTTGACGTTTCCGAGGGCGATATGACAGCTCCGATTGAGTCAAATGCTTATGCTTGTACCTTCAGCGAGGAGCAGGCAGGTTATCTTGCAGGCTATGCGGCAGTAAAGGACGGCTACACAAAGCTTGGCTTCCTTGGCGGTATGGCAGTGCCCGCGGTTATCCGTTACGGCTACGGTTATGTTCAGGGTATTGACGCGGCGGCACAGGAGCTTGGTGTCGATGTAGAAGTGAAGTATACATACGGCGGACAGTTCTACGGTGATGCAAACATCACGGCAAAGATGGAGAGCTGGTACTCAGAGGGTACGGAAATCGTATTTGCATGCGGCGGCGGTATCTACACCTCTGCACTTGAGGCAGCATTGAACTATGACGGCATGATTATCGGTGTTGACGTTGACCAGTATTCCGTAGGTGAGGGCAATGATTACAACCCTGTACTTACTTCTGCAATGAAGGGTCTTACGGCAACCGTTGTAGACAAGCTGGAAGGTTGCTTTGCAGGAAACTGGGACAGCTTTGGCGGACAGGTAGAGAACCTTGGTCTTGCAGACGGCGATTATCTTGGTCTTCCGACAGACGGTGCTTCATGGGCATTTGAAACCTTTACACAGGACGAGTATGAGGAGCTTCTTGCAGGAATTAAGGACGGTTCTATCACAATTTCCAATGATACAGAGACACAGCCGGAAGTTAGCGAGGGCGTTACGGTTTCTTATATTGACTAATCATGATTGACGAGTCAAGATTGACGAGTCAAGATTGACTTATTCTTAAAAAAATATTAAAATAGTGATAGAGGGGAAAGGCATTTTACCTTTCCCCTTTTTTTCTACAAAATTTCTACAGATTTTCTACAAATTGAAAAGCAACAGCGGAAACCGGTTGTACTTAATTGAGAAAGGTTTGGTCGATATGGGAAATAATGATTACATTATCGAGATGTTGAACATCACAAAGGAATTTCCCGGCATTAAGGCGAATGATAATGTTACCCTCCAATTAAAAAAGGGTGAGATTCATGCGCTTTTGGGTGAGAATGGTGCGGGAAAGTCGACCCTGATGAGTATTCTCTTCGGGTTGTATCAGCCTACGAGCGGCATGATTAAGAAAAATGGCAAGGAAGTAAAAATTAATAACCCGAATGACGCAAATGCCCTGAACATCGGCATGGTGCATCAGCATTTTAAACTGGTGGAGTGTTTTTCCGTGCTGGATAATATTATCCTTGGCGTTGAGCCGACAAAAGGGCTGTTCCTCAGCAAAAAGGGCGCGCGGGAAAAGGTGGTGGCGCTAAGTGACAAATACGGGCTTAAAGTTGACCCCGATGCCTTGATTTCCGATATTACGGTCGGAATGCAGCAGCGTACGGAAATCTTAAAGATGCTCTACCGCGATAATGAAATCCTGATTTTCGACGAGCCGACGGCGGTGCTGACGCCGCAGGAGATTGAGGAACTGATGAAGATTATGAAAAACCTTGCAAAAGAGGGAAAATCCATTCTCTTTATCACGCATAAGCTCAATGAGATTATGGAAACGGCTGACCGCTGCACGATTCTTCGAAAAGGCAAATATATTGGAACGGTTGACATAAAAGACACCACGAAGGAAGCGCTTTCCAAGATGATGGTGGGTAGAAACGTCAATTTTAAGGTAGATAAGCAGCCTGCAAAGCCCACGGAAACCGTTTTAAAGATTGAACATATGACAGTGCCGAGCAAGATGCACAAAAATAACGCGGTGAAAAACGTTTCGTTTAACGTCAGACGTGGTGAGATTGTCTGTATTGCAGGGATCGACGGCAATGGACAGACGGAGTTTGTACACGCATTGACTGGATTGGAGAAAATGACAGAGGGCAAAATCCTCTTTGACGGAAAAGATATCACAAACGCAAGTATCAGAGAGCGTTCAAAGGACGGCATCAGCCATATTCCGGAGGACCGTCATAAGCATGGTCTTGTTTTGGACTATACATTAGAGCAGAACATGGTGTTGCAGCGTTACTGGGATACGGAATTTCAAAAGGGCGGTTTTATCAGGCAGGGCGCCGTGCGGGCGTTTGCCGAGCGGTTAATCAATCAGTATGACGTGCGCAGCGGTCAGGGACCGGTTACAGTTGCGCGCAGCATGTCGGGCGGCAATCAGCAGAAGGCGATTATTGCCCGTGAGATTGACAAAAATCCAGATTTGCTTGTGGCAGTGCAGCCGACAAGAGGTTTGGACGTGGGGGCGATTGAGTATATCCACAGCCAGCTTGTGGCGCAGCGCGACAAGGGGAAAGCGGTGCTTTTGGTATCCTTGGAGCTTGACGAGGTGATGAATGTTTCCGACCGCATTCTTGTCATGTACGAGGGAGAAATCGTGGGACAATTGTATCCGGACAAGACGACGGTCGAGGAGCTTGGACTTTATATGGCAGGCGCGAAAAAGGACGATGTGCCGGCTGAGCTAAACTAAGGAAAAGAGGTGATGCGTGTGAATAAGAAAAAAGTAGATTTTTCCTCGAACAAAGTAAATTTTTCATCAGGTCTGATGTCCGTTTTGGCATCGCTGATTTGTATTGCGGTTGGACTGCTTGTCGGACTGCTGATTTTGTATTGTATTAACGCGGAGCAGGCGATTGACGGCTTTACCAGAATTGTAAAAGGCGGATTTTTCATGATGCCTAAGGGGCTTGGCAGCGTGCTTGCACAGACAGCGCCGTTGATTATGACAGGACTGTCGGTAGCATTTGCCTTTAAGACAGGACTGTTTAATATCGGTGCGGCAGGACAGTACACGCTTGGTGCGCTCGGTGCACTGTATTTTGCGCTTGTGCTCCATGCACCCTGGTGGCTGTGCCTGCTTGCGGCAATGCTGTTTGGTGCGGTGTGGGGCGCGATACCGGGACTGTTTAAGGCATATTTTAACGTGAATGAGGTTATCACGGCGATTATGTTTAACTGGATTGGGCTTTATGCGGTCAATGAGATTATTTACAAGGGCGTTATCGGCAGCATGTATGACTTAAAGACCACGAAAACCTTCACGATTCGGAGTGCATCGCCGCAGTCCGTGATACCGGATTTGGGACTGAACGGGATTTTTAAGACAAAATCGACGACGATTGCGATTTTTATTGCAATTATCATTGCGATTATCATGTATATCGTGATTAACAAGACGACCTTTGGCTATGAGCTCAAAGCCTGCGGACATAATAAGGACGCGGCAAAGTATGCGGGCATTAACGATAAGAAAAACATCGTGCTTTCCATGACGATTGCGGGTGCGCTTTCGGGGATTGGCGCGGGACTGTATTACCTTTCGGGCGTTGCGGAGTGGAACCCGCAGGTGAGCACGGCGCTGCCTGCAATGGGCTTTAACGGGATTCCGGTAGCGCTCCTTGCGCTCAGTAACCCGATCGGCGTGATTTTTGCGGCGCTGTTTGTATCCCACATTACCGTGGGCGGCGGGTATTTGCCGACAAAGTATTTCCAGCCGGAAATCGCAGATGTGATTATTGCGGTCATTATTTACCTTTGCGCGTTTGTCATGCTGTTTAAGGGATTTGTGATGAATTTGATTGCGTCGAAGAAGAAAGACGTGTCGGATGCAAATGCTGGGACGGTATCGAAAACAGATGCGAACGGAAAAGGAAAGGGAAAGGGAAAGGGGGCGGATGCATAATGTTCCTGCTTTTAAAATATACGTTACTTTATGCAGTGGTATTGATGCTTGTGGCGCTCGGCGGCATGTTCTCGGAGCGCAGCGGCGTTATCAACATTGCGCTTGAGGGAATTATGGTAATCGGTAGTCTTGCTGGTATTTTGGTGCTTACCATTTTTGGCGGAACGCTTTCTCCGGCGATGCTCGTGGTGCTTTCCGTTTTGGTCAGTGCGCTAGCGGGTATGATTTATTCGCTCCTGCTTGGTTTTTCCGCAATTACGCTCAAGGCGGATCAGACCATCGGCGGTACGGCATTAAACATGCTTGCGACAGCGGCGGCAATGGTAATCGTAAAGGCGTACAACAACGCGGCAAGCGGAGGAAACGGCGCGGCATCGTCCAAGCTCTCCTACGCGAACAATGCATTTATCTTTACGGCAGGTCCGCTGACCTACAATATTTTCCTGATTATCGGAATCGTGCTTTTGATTGTATCCTATATCTTTTTGTATAAGACCAAATATGGTCTGCGTCTGCGCTCGTGCGGCGAGCATCCGCAGGCAGCCGATTCGGTCGGCGTTAATGTATACAAATGGCGTTATGTGGGCGTTATGATTTCAGGATTCTTGGGCGGTTTGGGCGGCTTTGCATATATCGTGCCTTCCGTTTCAATATGGAATTTCGAAGTCGGTGTGACGGGCTTTGGCTTCCTTGCACTTGCCGTTATGATTTTCGGACAGTGGAAACCGTTCCGGATTGCAGGGGCGGCGGTGTTCTTTGCGATTTTTAAGTCACTTGCGAATATCGCGGACGCGACGGCATTGTCCAATCTGCATTTGTCGCAGAATATTTATAACATGATGCCGTTTATCGCGTCGATGATTATTTTGGCGCTGACATCGAAGAACTCGCAGGCACCGAAGGCGGAAGGAATTCCGTATGATAAGGGTGCGCGGTAGGATGGAGATTGGAATGGAAATTGTGTTGCTATAGAATCGGATTGCTATAAAATTTTTAATGATATGAAAAAGAAAAACAGGTTTTGACTGCGAACGAGAGGCAGAGCAAGAACCTGTTTTTTTGCTTTTTATATAATGAAATACTTCGCAGATTTCCTTAATCTGCAATAAAACAGTCAGAACTTCCGGTATACAAAGCTTTTCTTAATCTAAATGACCATAAATCTGACCATAAAATCCTAAAAAACAATTCCTATATTGATGTTTTATGTCCTATGCAGGCATGGCGCTTGAATTCTTACTTCTGCAATAAAATTTTTGACCCTAAATTTGACCATAAAGCCTGAAAAAAGCTTTATATTTACAAAATAATATGTTTTTTTGCCATAAATTTCCATGACATTATGCGGTGATTTTTCAAAAAATATTTGCTATTTAACTTAATTCATGATAAACTAATACCGATACAATATTATGTAGACACAAAATTGTGTAATTTTTTATCGCAGATTAAGGAAATCTGCGAAATAATTGTATAGAAGGACAGATTGTTCTTAAAAGGTGGTAGCGATGTCCACAGGCAATACGATTACAAAGACTGTTTGGCAGTATAGTGAGATACTGCCGGAAAGTACAATAGAGTTTTTAAGAGGAATTGCCTCGGATTACAGTAAGGTGAAAAATTATACATATAAGAGGTATTCCGGTATCAAAAGCCTTGGAAGACTTACTCCAGTGTTTGACGTTATGAGTGAGGTGCGCCACAGTGGTATCAGATCGCAGCTTGGATTGCCATCTGCATATTTTGATCCTGCCATTATCGAGGCAGTTGCTGATATTAAAGGCATGTGGGGAATGCTCAAAAATAGAATCGGTACGCTGATTGCGGCAAATGAGAATCTGAGTGAAGAGGACAGGATTTATTTAAGGACTGTTTTAAAGCTTGACAAAATATATGCGGCGGTGCTTTGCCATGAGAATTATGAAATGCCGAAAAAGGCACAAGGTCTTGATATTGATGTGAAGCGTTTGAATAATCTTCTGTGTAGATTAACAAGAAAATATCTGACAGGACCAAAGACAGATAACAGCGATTGTTTCAGTATAGCGCCTTCCGGATATACATACAGAGATAGTGCACTCTATATTGCTTCAAGGACAGCAGGGCAAAGAATACCGCTTCCGATAAAGGATGACCGTATATGTGACAGGCAGATACGGATTTGTATTAAAAAAGATTATGCCGCCCTTGCACTTCCCGTGGAAACAAAAATAAGAAAGCACGAGGATTATAGAAATACGGTTTATATTCATATAGGCTATCAGGACATGTTTACATTGTCAAACGGACATGTTTACGGACAGTCGCTTGGAAATATGACTTCTTTGGAAACAGATCGCCTGACAGAAAAGAACAGGGAACGCGCGAAAATGCGTGTGGAATACCAAAAAAGCAGGAAATCCGGTAACAGGGAAAAGGCAGACATGATAAAATCCAACAATCTTGGAACGGAAAAATATGACAGATGGAAAGAAAAGGAACGGGCAAAGACACAGACATTTATCAATACGGAGATTAACAGGATGTTCGCGGTAGAAAAACCGGAACGGATTGTCATTACAAAACCAGTGACAATAAAAAAGACGAAGCTTCCGTCAAAGTCAGCAAACAGAAAACTGACAAGAAGCTTTAACGGATATATTAGGGAACGGCTGTCATATAAATGCCGTCTTCATTCCATTGAACTTGTAGAGATGAATTCCAAAGGAACAGGAGGAATATGTTCCTGCTGCGGTGCACAGGGAGAAAGACAATTGGATGCTTTTTGCTGTCCGAACTGTGGGTATCAGGCCGCAATTTCCTTAAATGGGGCAAAAAATATTGAACATAAATATAATACCCAAAAAGTAAAAACAAAAAATTTTAAGACAGAAATCGGTTAAATCATACGAGTCTGAGAATAAATCCTTTGTGGCATAGTCAGCATGAATTTGCCCTGAAAGATTTTACCCGGTGTATTGTATCGGCGGTATCCACAAGAATGCCGCTGCTACAATACATCAATCAGGATCTCAGGAACGTATGTTAATAATATCGTGGGCAGCAGTATGTCTGACCACAAAGGCAAACAACGGCATTATCTAAGTCATCCTATGATGATTTTCCGGTATGCCAAGACCGCAGCCTTATGCGGAGCGAAGCAAAATCCAACGTTGTTGAATTTGCAGGCGGAAACGCTCGGCTAATCCTTATGATAAATATAAAATTAAGTACTTCTAAGGACACAAAAGACGTGTTCCAAGAATTACTAAATTCCGAATAATTTATGTATAACTGGGAGCAGAACATGAGAAAAGTGCAGAAACAGCAGACGAAAGAACTGCTTAAACAGATTGAAGAGGCACATGACCAAATAAAACAGTATATCGAACAAGGCAGCGTGCATTCTGCGATGGAGCTCTTGGAGGATTGTCAAAATGGCGGAATTGCAATAGGCACCCTGATTGAAGAAACGGAAGGGGAAGGTCATCCGACTGTATTATTACTGGAAGAGTACTGTGAGCTGGTTTATCAGATTCATACAGATATGGCAGAAAAAAAAGAAATCAATGCAAATAAAGTATACAAGCTGTTACGGCAAAAACTGATTAAGACAGAAAACAGTATAAAAAACGATGTTCCAACCAGCACAGAAGCTGTTTTTCTTCCGTACAAGGCAAGTATGTGGGACAGCTTGGAGAGTGTGTGGAAAGCAGCAAATGAGGATCCGAATTGTGATGCGTATGTTATTCCGATACCATATTATGATAAAAATCCTGACGGAAGCTTTCGCGAAATGCACTATGAAGGCGACCGGTATCCGGATGATGTTCCGGTTACGAAGTATGATGAATTTGACTTTGAGGTGCATCGTCCGGATATGATTTATATTCACAACCCGTATGATGCATTAAATCTTGTAACAAGCGTGCATCCTTTTTTTTTCTCTGATAATCTTAAAAAATTTACGGAAAAACTTATTTATATACCATACTTTATTTTGGATGAAATGAAACCGGAGGAACATTCCAAAATAGAGGCAATGAAGCATTTTTGTACAACTCCGGGTGTGTTTCATGCAGATAAAGTAGTTGTCCAGTCAGAGGACATGAAGCAGGTGTATATTAAAGTGCTTTTGGATGCGACAAAGGATCATAGTGAGGCTGCCAAGACATATTGGGGCAATAAAATTCTTGGAATTGGTTCACCTAAGATTGATAAAGTGCTGAATGCAAGAAGAGAAGATTATTTATAACAGGTGGGGATATGCAAAAGAAAATATTATTGATATGCAATTATTTTGCACCGGATAATACAATTGCTGCTGTCAGGACGAGCAAACTGGCAAAGTATCTAACAAAAAGCGGATATAAAGTACAGGTAATTGCAGAAAAGAAAAATTTGGAAATAGAAGATGAGATCCTGATAAGGGATACGGAAGGCATCAAAGTATATTATGCAGATCCATCTGATTTATATAAAAGATTTTATAAATGGTATAGCGAAATGATTCAGCCTTACAAAAAAAAGCGGTTTGATAATTTGGAAAACCGTTACAGGATTAATCCAAAAACAGGAAATGTAGAATTTTATACGTTTGAAACAGCGTATCCTATTCTTGGAAGCATGGACTATATAGTCGGTCTTTTGAAACAATATGATTTGTTTTCTGACATAAAAAATTTTTTGAAACGATGCCAGGGGTTTGATTACGTGATTACGTCATATGGGGATGCGTTTGCTCTGTTTGCGGGATGGCATTACCATAAATATCATAAGGAGATACCCTGGATATTCGATATTCGTGATGCAGTCTATCGTTATAAATTTACACCTTCTTATGTAGGATGGATTGCGAAAATATTTGAGAAGCAGATTTGGAGCAATGCGGATTGTATTTTAGGTGTGTCAAAGGGAATATGCAAAAGAGTGCCTTTAAAATACAGAAAAAAAGTGCACTGTCTGACAAATGGGTATGATGTGTCCGATAGATATGCTTTAAGCACAAAGCGGCTTGATACGCCTAAGCTGGTATTTACCTATACGGGATCCATGTATGGAGGGCTTGTAAATCTGTCAGTGTTTTTCAAATGCATCATGGATGCGGTGAATCGGGGAGAAATAGATGAGAATATGATAGCGTTTCATTTTGCGGGAAATGCTTCTGCATATGAAATTTTCAAATGCCAGGCACAAAAATACGGGCTTGGTAAAAATTGTGTCGCACATGGAAAACTGTCGCATAAGGAGTCATTACAACTCCAGCAGCAGTCAGATGTTTTACTTGTGGCATCACATGATTATAAAGATAATGAAGGCGGTTATATAACGGGGAAGGCACTGGAATATATGGCTGCCAATAAGCCTATAGTGGCTGTGATTATGGGAGATATAGAGCATAGCGAATTAGCAGATATTATCAGAAAAGCAGACTTGGGGATTGCTTACGAAGAAGCTCATAAAGAAAGGGATTATGATAAGTTATATGATTATATATGCAGATTATATAAAGAATTTGTACAGACAGAACAAATAAAGCATAATCCCGATAAAAAGGAACTTCGTAAATATGACTACAGGAATTTATGTAAAAGATTAATTAAAATAATGAACCAAATAGAGAAATAAGGGAGAAGAGATATGAGATATGCGTTAATTGGCTGCGGAAGGATTTCACCAAATCACATTGCTGCGGCACAAAACAATGGTTTGGAAATTGTGGCAGTCTGTGATATTGATTCTGCGTGTATGGCGGATAAGGCGTTGAAGTTTAAACTTGGAGATGGGGTAAAACAGTATACCGATTATATTGAAATGCTTGAAAAGGAGAAGCCTGAACTTGTGGCGGTCTGCACAGAAAGCGGGAAGCATGCGCCGATTGCGCTTGACTGTATTGAGAGAGGAATTCACTGCATTATTGAGAAGCCGATTGCGCTATCCATTAAGGATGCGGATGACATTATTGCGGCATCGATTAAACACCATGTAAAAGTCAGCGCATGCCATCAGAATCGGTTTAACAAATCAGTGCAGATTATCAGAGAAGCGGTTGACATGAACCGTTTTGGAAAGCTTTTTTACGGAACGGCACATATCAGGTGGTGTCGTGATCATGAGTATTATGACAGGGCTTCATGGAGAGGCACATGGGAGCAGGATGGTGGCGCACTGATGAACCAGTGCATCCACAATATTGACTTGCTTCGGTGGATGATGGGGAGCGAGATTGAAGAGGTTGTCGGTATGACAGATAAATTAAATCACAGCTACATTGAGGCAGAGGACTTGGGGATTGCCCTGATTAAGTTTAAGAATGGCAGTTATGGGATTGTGGAGGGTACAACCGATATTTATCCCAAAAATCTTGAGGAAACACTATACATATTTGGGGAAAAAGGTACGGTGAAGGCAGGCGGACAGTCTGTGAATGTGATTGAAGAATGGAGATTTTCAGATTTGCTTGATAATCCGGATGAAGTCAAAGCCAGGTTTCATGAGAATCCGCCCAATGTATATGGATATGGGCATACGCCGCTATATGCGGATGTCATTAATGCGATAAAACATGACAGACAGCCATACATAACTGCGATGGATGGAAAAAAGGCATTGGAGCTTGTGTTGGCAATTTATAAATCTTCTACGGAAGGAAGAAGCATAAAGCTTCCTCTTACGGAATGCGCAACTACAGACTTCGTGGGACGTTTTCAATAGAACAATTGTAAAAAGAGGGATTATTAATGGAATTCCGTGATTTAAAAAGACAATATCAGTATTTAAAAGAGAACATTGATTCAAAAATACAGGAAGTAATATGCCATGCCGACTTTATTCAGGGCAGGGAGGTTGTCGAATTAGAGGAGCTTTTGGCAGATTACGCAGGAACAAAGCATTGCGTGACCTGTGCAAACGGTACAGATGCACTGCAGCTTGCACTGATGGCATGGAATATTGGTGAAGGGGATGCGGTATTCGTTCCGGATTTTACATTTTTTTCGAGTGGGGAAGTTGTGTCGGCGGTAAATGCAGTGCCGGTTTTTGTGGATATTGAGCCGGATACTTATAACATTGACGGCGACTCATTAGAAACTGTGATTCGGAAAACTGTACAGGAAGGCAGATTGACGCCAAAAGCAATTGTTGCAGTTGACTTATTTGGTCAGCCGGCGGACTATGGAAAGTTAAGAAGAATAGCAGAACAATACCATATGTTTATCCTTGAAGATGCAGCACAGGGATTTGGGGGAAGGATTGGTGAAAAAAAGGCATGCTCTTTCGGGGATATTTCTACCACCAGCTTTTTTCCGGCTAAGCCGCTTGGATGCTATGGAGACGGTGGTGCAATCTTTACGGATAATGATGAGTGGGCAGCGTTACTGCGGTCTTACCGCGTGCACGGAAAGGGTAGCTCGAAATATGATAATGTTAGAATCGGCATGAACTCCCGGCTTGATACGCTGCAGGCTGCGGTGCTGTTGGCGAAATTTCCTGTCTTTATGGAAAAGGAGCTGGATTGGATGCAGCGCATTGCCGCTGAATACACGGGACAGTTAGCGGATGTTGTGCAGACACCTTTTATAAAGGAAGGATTTTATTCAAGCTGGGCGCAGTATACGATTCAGTTACCCGAAAAAGCGGTAAGAAATGGATTACAGTCATACTTAAAGGAACAAGGCATACCAAGCGCAGTGTATTATCAAAAACCGATGCATCGACAGCAGGCTTTTGCGGGGAATGAATATGATGATAAGGGCTATCCTGTTGCGAATATGCTTTCGGACATTGTTTTGTCCTTACCGTTTCATCCTTATATGACGGAGGAAGAAATTTTGCTGGTGACTGGTGTGGTAAAAAAATATATAAAGGGGTAGAAAATGGCAGATTATTTTGTGCATGAGAGCAGCTACATAGATGATGATGTGGAAATCGGTAATGGTACAAAGATATGGCATTTCTGCCATATCCAAAAAGGGGCAAGAATTGGGGAAAACTGTTCTTTTGGACAGAACGTGAATGTATCCAATAATGTAAAAATTGGAAATGGCGTTAAGGTTCAGAATAATGTTTCCATATATGAAGGTGTTGAATTGGAGGATTATGTATTTTGTGGACCATCTATGGTTTTTACGAATGATTTAACGCCAAGGGCAAAATATCCAAAGGGAGCAGCAGGTTATAAAAGGACATTAATCAGGGAAGGCGCCAGTATTGGCGCCAATGCAACGGTTGTGTGCGGTCATACGATTGGCAGGTGCGCAATGATTGCTGCGGGAGCAGTGGTAACAAAGGATGTTCCGGACTATGCGCTGATGGCAGGGGTGCCTGCGAAACAGATTGGATGGGTGGATGAACGCGGCAATAAAACAGGTGAAGGGATAGATACTCATGGGGACAGATAATATTTTCCCGGATAATTGGAAAGAGGTTATTCAGGGGAAAAAGGTGATTTTATATAATACCAGTGTGAGCAATATGCTGTCAGGACGTGAAAAACACATAGAAAAAATGAAGTGGGTATTTCGGATTTTTAAGGAGCATCCGGAGATTGTCCTGTGGTGGCGTCCGCACCCGTTGGAGCTGAGCACAATTCAGTCTATGCTTCCAGCCTTAGAAGAGCAGTATAAAGAAGTACGAAGACAATATCAGGAAGAATGTATCGGTATTTTGGATGAAAGTGCAGATTTGCATAGGGCAATTGCCATATCAGACGCTTATTATGGGGACTGGAGCTCAGTGGTGCAGTTATATAAGGCAGCAGGAAAGCCCGTACTTTATGAGTCTGATTCTATAACAAGAGCTATTGACACGATGTTCCTGCCGATAACATTGTGCATAAAAGAAGGAGCAATTTGGTTTATACAGTTAAACAGTAATAAGCTGATTATGATAAACAGGACTACATATGAAGTGGAGAAAATCATTGATATCCCATCGGAGCCTTTGTTCTGCTCCCGTTCATATAATTACCACATAGTGGATTATGAAAACAAATTGTTGTTGCTATTAGAAAAAAGCAAGCAGATATATGAATATGAAATAGATGCGGATACCATGAAGGTGTATAAGCCTCAAGTGGAAAATTTTGTGTTTCACAGTGAGGCACTAATAGAGAAGGATAGTAAATTACTGATGTTTCCATATGGAAACAGTGACATCTTGGAATATGACTACTGTACGAATTCCGTGATTAGAAAAGGATTTGGACAAAAAAACCTAAAATTTGCAAGGTGTTATGAAACGATTGGCACAAAGGTTTATCTAGTGGATGAAGAAAGCAATGCGTTATATCAATATGACATTGTAGAAGATTCAAATAACGTGATCCATATAGGAGGAGAGGATAACAGATATTGGGGAGTCAAAAAGTCAAGAGAATATTTTGTATTACCACATGTAGGA
>CAJTSD010000041.1 GCA_910578795.1 uncultured Lachnospiraceae bacterium | reverse complement strand
TAAGGCAGTGAGCGATGAATGTCTGGCAAAAAGTGTAGCAGTTACATGAGGCAATGAGGCATATCTTTGATAATGATACTTCCGGTTTTTCCGGTCAGTTTGGAATGACGGTGCGATACCGATGTGGACAGTGTAATGAGCTGTCACTCGTATGTGTTTTTTGAAAATTTGTCTGTCAATAAGAGCGTATTTGAAAGCAGATACTTTCTTATTGGCAGATAATGCCAAAGTACAGCGAAAGGAGCAGAACTATGAGTGAAACGGTGACAATTGTAAAAGAGTGGAAAAAGTTTCGCCGCTATGAAGATGGGGCTGATTATTATGGAATGTGTAAATCCAGTTTTATGAAGCTGGCAAAAGAAGCTAAAGCGATTTATAAGCCGGGAAAAACGGTGTTGGTAAATTGTGAAATCTTTGAAAAATATTTAGAGGGCTTCAAAGTCGAATAGCGAGAATTTTCACTTGACATTTTTGTATGACAAAAATATAATAGTCATAAGGAGGGATGCGCAATGGCGAAAGCAGGAAGACCAAAGGCTGACGTTACAAAAGAAAAGGTTGTCAGCGTCAGAATGAAGCCAGAGGACTATGAGAAATTAAAAAAATATGCGGATTCTTCTGAGATGACTGTTACTCAAGTGGTGCAGAAAGGTGTTTCAATTATCTTGGATAACGAAAAATACTGATTGATTCTCTCCTTGACAATGAAAGGAGGAATGCATACATGGCATCACGAAAAGACAAGAAAGGCAGAGTGCTTCGGAAAGGGGAATCGTACAGCGATTCAAAGGAAATGTATTTGTACGCATATACTAATCCTTTTGGTAAGCGGAGATATATTTATGCGAAGGACTTGCCGACACTTCGGGAAAAGGAGGAGCAACTAAAGAAGGATCAGTTAGATGGTATTGATTCCTATGTAGCAGGAACAGCGGATCTGAATTTTATGTTTGACCGTTATATGTCAACAAAAAGTGAATTGAGGGTATCTACTAGAGCTAACTATTTAGAGGTTTATGATAGATATATCCGGGGCGAATTTGGCAGGAAAAAGATTGGAGAAATCAAGTACAGTGATATTTTGTTTTTCTACAATCATCTGATTTGTGATTTGGGGCTTCATGTAGGAACCGTCCAGTACATTCAGAGATTGATAAGACCTGCGCTTGAAATGGCAGTAAGGGATAATATTATCCGAGCCAATCCGGCTGATGGTGTTATACAGCAGTTGAATAAGAAAACGCAAAGTAGCGGTTCTTATGTAAGACATGCTTTGACATTGGAGCAGCAGAGAGAATTTTTGTCTTATTTGGATGAGATGCCGGAGTATAATAAGTGGAAGCCTTTATTTACGGTAATGGTCGGAACGGGATGTAGAATTGGTGAGCTGGTTGGTTTGAGATGGGAAGATATTGATATGGACAACAGAACCATTGATATAAACCATTCCCTGTATTATTTTGCAGGAAGAAGAAATCCGACGGATAGTAAGTGGGTAATCAATATGCCAAAAACTGCATCAGGGATAAGGACTATCCCGATGGTTGACACTGTATATGCAGCTTTTATTGAGGAAAAAGCAAGGCAGGAGGAAGAAGGAACGTTTTGTATATCTGCTGTTGATGATATGTCAGGCTTTATCTTTTGCAACAGATTCCGCGAATTGTATGTTCCAGAGTCTATCAACAGAAATTTGCGCAGAGTGATTGAAAAGCATAATGCAATGGAAGAAGTCAGAGCTGTAAACGAAAAGAGGGAGGCAGTTATTTTGCCTCAGTTCTCCTGCCACCATTTAAGACATACATTTTGCGCAAGATTGTGTGAAGCGGATGTCAATATCAAGGTTATTCAGTCGATCATGGGGCATAAGGATATTCAGACAACTATGGATATTTATGCCGAGGTAACTGGGGATAAGAAAAAAAAGTCCTTAGAGCAGGTTTTTAATGAAATGAAGTTATTTTAATCAAACATTGAGTGAGAGAGAAGTTCCTTAGGGGGCTTTGAGATGATATAAAGGTCGGAGTCCAATAAAAGGGCTAGTCCAACACAAAATGAGCTAGTCCAACAAAACTCCAACAAATGACCTTTGTATGGTACAATATAATACTCAATAATAGAATTTTGAAAAAGTGAAAAAATCAAGTAATACACGATAATACAATATAATGACCGATTTGGTTTGATTATGGAGGAAGTGCAGACCATCGTGGCATTAGGCGCCGGATCAATTACGAAACGGGTTTATCCTGACGGACGCATCGAGCGGTGCGAGAATGTGAAGGATGTGGAGCAGTATATTGGGAGAATAGAGGAAATGATCGAAAGAAAGCATGTTTTATTGAAGGATTGAGCGCTTTAAGAACATTTTCCGGATTAGAATGTGATGCAGATTAAGCAATACTTAGGTGTAAGACTTATATGAAAAAATATAATTATATAGACTTATTCTGCGGTTGTGGTGGATTGAGTCTTGGATTTGAACAGGCTGGATTTGTTTCTGTAGCAGGTATTGATTCTAATGAGGCAGCCATAAATACGTATTGCCGTCATTTTAACAAAGCGAAGGGGGTATGTATTGATATATCAACAATGAATGGCGATATCATAAAAGATGAACTTGGGGAACTGACAGGTATTGATGTTATTATTGGAGGACCGCCGTGCCAGGGCTTTTCCAATGCAAATAAGAATTATGCTGAACTGGATGACCCTAAGAATCAATTGTTTTTTGAATTTATGAAGTTTGTGGACTTGGCAAAGCCAAGTGTTGTGGTTATCGAAAATGTTCCGCAAATCATCACAAAAAATAACGGTTATGCAAAGAAACGGATTACGGAGATTTTTGAAGAGAGAGAATATAAAGTAACAAATACCATATTAGATGCATCTGATTTTGGTGTTCCTCAAAAAAGAATAAGAAACTTTTTTATTATTATGAAAGGCGAGGTCTTTGATCTTTTAAGATTGAAAAAGGCTGAAAATAGAGTGACTGTGAGAGAGGCGCTTGAAGAATTGTATCCATTTGAGGATAGAAGAGAGCCGGTTATTACATTAGAAAATAAGCCACGTTCCGCTTATCAAAGATATCTGAGAAGTAAAAATAATAGGATTTTGAATCACGATATTCATTATCCGGCTGAAATTCAGCAGAAAAGAATTTCCTATGTACCACAGGGCGGAAACTGGAAGGATGTACCACAGGAGTTATGGGAAACGTCAAGAACACAAAAAACAGGCAGGAAAAATCGCCATTCATCGGCATATAAACGGTTAAAGGAAGATGACGTTTCCGTAACGATTGATGCAGGGAATCAGCATAGCAATTATTATCATCCGATTTTTAACAGGATACCAACGGTTAGGGAGGCGGCAAGATTACAATCGTTTCCCGATGATTTTACGTTTGAAGGGACTATGACGGAGCAGTATTTGCAAGTGGGAAATGCAGTTCCCTCGCTTTTGACAAAAAGCATTGCATTGGCAATTAAGGAGAGATTAGAACATGAAGAACAAAATCGTTGATTTATTCTGTGGCTGTGGCGGATTGAGCCTTGGATTTGAACAGGCTGGATTTGAAGTGGCATATGCAATCGATGTGTGGGAAAGAGCAATACAAACATATAATTATAATCGTGGAACGGAAGTTGCGGTATGTAAGGATATACATGAGTTAACGGATGCGTATCTGAACGAATTAAAAATAAGTGGTGAGATTGCAGGTGTAATCGGAGGACCGCCATGCCAGGGATTTAGTAAAGTCGGTACAAGGGATATCAACGATCCAAGGAATCATCTTTATTTGGAATATTTCAGAGTGGTAGAGAATATTTTGCCGGATTTTTTTGTGTTTGAAAACGTAAGCGGGTTACTTACTTTGTCCAAGGGTATGTTTCGGGATGATATCATGAAACGATGCCGTGATTTGGGATATTATGTTGAATTTGAGGAAATTTGTGCAGTGGATTATGGGGTTCCTCAGAACAGGCGCAGGGTATTGTTTGTAGGAATGAAGAAGGGAAGGTTTAGATTTCCTGAAAAGCAGGATGAAATAATAACCAGTAAGGATGCAATAGGCGACTTGTTACCGTTAACTGTTGAAAATGGACTGGATGACATGCATGAATATGCAATGGAGCCGCAGAATGCTTATCAAAGGCAGTTGAGAGCAAATCAGACACAGGTGGCGAATCATCAGATAACGGTTCATACACAAAAGACGATTGATATTATCAGCATGGTTCCGGATGGTGGAACGATATATGATTTACCGGATGAATATTGGGATGTGAGAAAATATAGAAAAGGTTTTGAACGAATGCCGAGTACAAGACCGTGTCATACAGTTGATACGGGGCATAGAAATTATTTTCACTATTCCGAGAACAGAATACCGACAGCCCGAGAAAATGCGAGATTACAGTCGTTTCCAGACAATTATATTTTTTTAGGAACCAAAACCGATCAGTATAAGGAAATCGGAAATGCCGTGCCGCCAATGCTCTCATATGCGATGGCGAAAGCAATTAAGGAACAGTTATAGGAGGCAGTGAATGAAAACTGTTTCGAAACAATGCGGTAGTAAAAAGGCATATTTAATATAGGTGTAACGGTAAAAAAGGCTTGAATTAAAATTGACATCATGTGTAGCGGAACGTATAATAATATACGAAATAAATTAGCGGAATTTTCCACAGAGAATCAATATCCGATGAAAGCTAAGAGGGGAACATGAAATTAAAGCGCAAAAACATAGAGATAATAACAGGATTGTCGATTGTGTTCGCAGCGGCATCTTTTTTTGGGCACAGGATGTTCAAACAGTTCACAAGGGATTCGTTCATCCAATATAGAAACGGAGATTTCAGCTTCCGAAACAATATCTTTTGATATGGAAAATCCTAATATGGAAGATTTTGATTTGGAACCGACGGGGAGTGAGGATGTACCAAAGGAGGAGGACGTCCCTATCGGGGAAACATATTTTTTTGAACGGGAAGACAAAATAAGCACGATGTTTTATGACTTGCAGATTGACGGGGTTACGTTTACGGACGCGGTTGGCGATGTGATTGCAGATGGCGAACGTGAGTTTATGGTTCTTGACGTTGCGATTACGCCTTGTGGTGATGAGCTTGTTTTCAGTATGTATGCGCAGGAATTCCTTATGGTCTGTTTTACAGGGGATTTCGTAAATCAGGACTATGAAAAGCTTTATCCGCTGGAGGAAGGGCTTGAGGAAGGACAACTGGAGGATATGTGGCTTGCGACGGTCGGTGAGGAGATAAAAGGAAAACTGGTATACGACATTCCCAAGGATGCATTCCGAAACGTTCTTTTGGTGTATGACAGTTATACAACAGGCTATTCGAACGAAACGGTTTTTGGGGACGGATATATGATGACTATTCCTAAAGAAAACTGGAGCAGGGAAACGGAGTAGAATTTTGTAAAGGAGCATGGTGATTGATATGGCAGTATTTAGTGATTTAGAGGATATGGACGAGCTTGCACAGCAAAGGAAACGGCAGCAGGAGATGGAAATTGAGGATGTTATCAAAATGCTGGACGAAAAGACTTCGGGCGGTGTGAGCCGGATTAAGGTTGAGGTGTCCGACGAGCAGAGCGAGGGCACAGTGAGTACCGCGTATCATCACGGACGCTGCGATGTGGGCAGTCCGTGGGCGAAGGGAAGTGTGCGCAACTTCGGGTGCGATTAAAAGCACAGTGGATAAATGCCTGTTACCGAAACAAAGTGCATGGAAAACTTTAAATGGAGATAGTACTTGAAAAGCTTGTGCAAAAAGTGTAAAATCATGGGAGATAAAAGGTTGAAAATTAAAATTTTCAACCCGCAAGTTTGTGCTTTGCAGCCCAAACTCGCACATTAAGAAGGAAGCATGATTATAAATAAGGAAATGAGGTACCGGTTATGGCATTAAACAAAAAGCCTGTAACGGGCATGAAGGATATTCTGCCCGGGGAGATGCAGATACGCGACTATGTCATTGGAGTGATTAAGGAAACATATGCAAAGTTTGGATTCACCTCGATTGAAACGCCGTGCATGGAGGACATTCAAAATCTGAGCAGTAAGCAGGGCGGTGAGAACGAGAAACTGGTCTTTAAAGTGTTAAAACGCGGGGAAAAGCTGAATTTGGAGACGGCAAAGGAGGAGGCAGATGTCGCTGACTACGGTATGCGTTATGACCTTACCGTGCCCCTCGTGCGGTATTATTCCAACCATGCAAACGAGCTGCCGGCGCCGTTTAAGGCATTGCAGATCGGAAACGTGTGGCGTGCGGACAGACCGCAGAAGGGCAGATACCGCCAGTTTATGCAGTGTGATATTGACATTTTAGGCGAGGCGTCCAACCTTGCGGAAATTGAGCTGATTTTGGCGACAACGACGACGCTAGGCAATTTGGGCTTTCAGAATTTTGAAATCCGTATCAATGACCGCAGGATTTTAAAGGCAATGGCGGCGTATAGCGGTTTTGATGAGGCTCAATATGACAGTATTTTTATCACGCTTGACAAGATGGACAAAATCGGTCTTGACGGTGTGGAACAGGAATTGCTTGCAGACGGATATGCGAAAGAGTGTGTTGACAAATATCTGTCGCTTTTTTTGGGAGTGCAGACTGTGGAGGATACACTGTCTTTTATTGAGGAAAAAATGTCAGGCTTTTTGGAGGACGAGGTACGGACAAGCTTTCGGGAAATTATCGAGAGTGTTGATGCGACGAAGAGCGATTGCTTCAAACTGGTGTTTGACCCGACGCTTGTGCGCGGTATGTCATATTATACAGGAACAATTTTTGAGATTGCAATGCCGGAGCTTGGCATCAGCTGCGGAGGCGGCGGACGCTATGACAGAATGGTCGGCAGGTTTACGGGAAAAGATGTTCCGGCGTGCGGTTTTTCCATTGGCTTTGAGCGGATTATTCTGATTTTGCAGGAGAACGGTTTTCAAATCCCGAATCAGAGTAAAAAGATCGCGTACCTTGTGGAGAAGGGCGTTTCCAAAGAGGCGTTGTGTGAGGTAATTGGCAAGGCACAAAAGGAGCGGGAGAGCGGTGCTCAGGTGCTTGTCGTGCGGATGAACAAGAACAAGAAATTCCAAAAAGAGCAGCTTACGGCGCAAGGGTACGAGGAGTTTCGGGATTTTTATAAAGAAGAATTAAAAAGAGGTTAAGATTATGGCAGAATCAATGAAGGGGTTGAAGAGAACCCACAGATGTACAGAACTATCGGCTGCAAATGTCGGTGAGGAAGTCACCGTTATGGGCTGGGTGCAGAAAAACAGAAACAAGGGCGGCATTATTTTCGTGGATCTTCGGGACAGAAGCGGCATTTTGCAGATTATTTTTGAGCAGGGTGCGGATTTGAGTCGTGCGGTGGACGCGGAGAATTTTGCGAAGGCGGAAACGCTGCGCAGTGAGTTTGTGATTGCAGTTGTGGGAAAAGTGGAAAAGCGTGAGGGCAATACCAACACGGCGATGAAGACGGGCGATATTGAGGTGCGTGCGACACAGCTTCGCATTTTATCGGAGTCAGAAACGCCGCCGTTTCCGATTGAGGCGGATTCCAAGACGAAGGAAGAGCTGCGCTTAAAATACCGCTATTTGGATTTGCGAAGACCGGATTTGCAGGAAAAGATTATGATGCGCAGCCGTGTCGCCGCAAAAATCCGTGAGTTTATGACAAACGAGGGCTTTTTGGAGATTGAGACGCCGATTTTAAATAAGTCTACGCCGGAGGGGGCAAGGGATTATCTTGTGCCAAGCCGCGTGCATCCGGGCAGCTTTTATGCGCTTCCGCAGTCACCGCAGCTTTTTAAGCAGCTTTTGATGTGTTCGGGATATGACCGTTATTTTCAGATTGCAAAGTGTTTCCGCGACGAGGATTTGCGTGCGGACAGACAGCCGGAGTTTACACAGCTTGACATGGAACTTTCCTTTGTGGATATTGACGATGTGATTGAGGTCAATGAGCGGCTCGTGCAGTATGTATTTAAAGACACGGTTGGGATTGACATTCAACTGCCTATTCAGAGAATGACATGGCAGGAGGCGATGGACCGTTTTGGTTCGGACAAGCCAGATACGCGTTTTGGCATGGAGCTTGTGAATGTGAGCGAGGTAGTAAAGGACTGCGGATTTGGCGTGTTTACGGGTGCGCTTGAAAACGGCGGTTCGGTACGCGGTATTAACGCAAAGGGACAGGGCGAGATGCCGCGCAAAAAGATAGACGCGCTTGTGGAGTTTGCAAAGGGCTTTGGTGCAAAGGGATTGGCTTATATTGCAATCCAGCCGGACGGGACGCTTAAATCTTCGTTTGCAAAGTTTATGACAGAAGACGAGATGGCATCGCTTGTCAAGGCGATGGACGGTGAGAACGGTGATTTGCTGTTGTTTGCGGCAGATAAGAATAAGATTGTTTGGGATGTGCTTGGCAATCTTCGTCTTGAGATTGCAAGAAATCTTGATTTGCTGGATAAGGACCAGTATAACTTCCTTTGGGTGACAGAGTTCCCGCTTTTGGAGTGGAGCGAGGAGGAGAACCGTTATGTGGCAATGCACCATCCGTTTACGATGCCGATGGAGGAGGATTTGGAGCTGCTTGACACGGAGCCGGGCAAGGTGCGCGCAAAGGCGTATGATATTGTATTAAATGGTACGGAGCTTGGCGGCGGCAGTGTGCGTATTTTCCAAAATCATATTCAGGAGAAGATGTTTGAGATTATCGGGCTTTCCAAGGAAACGGCAAATGAGCGGTTCGGATTTTTGCTGAATGCGTTTAAGTATGGCGTGCCGCCTCATGCGGGGCTTGCGTTTGGACTGGACCGTATGGTGATGCTGATGGCGAAGGCGGATTCCATTCGCGAGGTGATTGCGTTCCCGAAGGTGAAGGACGCTTCCTGTCTGATGACAGACGCGCCGAATGTGGTGGACGCGGTTCAGCTTGAGGAGCTTGGGATTGCGATTGTAAAAAACTGAAAGATTAGAAATCTTTCAGCTTTGGCAAATTTGTGCAAGGGCACAAATTCGCAGTTTATTGATAGCATGGAGATTTTGTGTTAATGAAAGAGAGCAAAAAAACGAAGGAAAAAAAAACGCTTGCATTGGAAGTGATTGCGCGTCTGAAACAGGAATATCCGCATTCCGACTGTACGCTTGATTATAATGAGGCTTGGAAGCTTTTGGTGAGCGTGCGGCTTGCGGCGCAGTGTACGGACGCGCGCGTGAATGTGGTGGTTCAGGGATTATATGAGAAGTTTCCGACGGTTGCGGCTTTGGCGGCGGCGCAGGTGTCGGAGATTGAGGAGATTGTAAAGCCCTGCGGTCTTGGACACAGTAAGGCGCGCGACATCAGTGCATGTATGCAGATGCTGCATGAGAAATATGATGATAAGGTTCCCGACGATTTTGACAAGCTTTTGGAGTTGCCCGGTGTGGGAAGAAAGAGCGCGAACCTGATTATGGGAGATGTGTTTGGAAAGCCTGCGATTGTGACGGATACGCATTGTATTCGTCTGACAAACCGGATTGGGCTTGTGGACGGGATGAAGGAGCCGAAGAAGGTGGAAATGGCACTGTGGGAGATTATTCCGCCCGAGGAGGGGAGTGATTTCTGCCACAGGCTGGTGGACCACGGGCGCGAGGTCTGCACGGCACGCACGAAGCCGTATTGCGAGAAGTGTTGTTTGAATGATATTTGTAAAAAAATAATATAAAATAAGGAAAGATGGGATTCGTGGGAATGGATTCCATCTTCTTTTATGGAATATGCAGTTGACGTAAATATCATGAAATGTTAAGCTACGCATAACAAAATATGAATTATGGTGAAAATTGAGAGGAAAGCATATGAATATTGCAATCTGTGACGATGACCGGAAAATCTGCGGATATTTAGAAGAAAAAGTAAGGACCATTTATCAAAACGCGTTCATAAAAAGCTACTATGATGCAGATACACTTTGGCAGGCGGCGAAACAGAAGCCGAAGTGTGCGCCGGATATTCTGCTGCTCGATATCCAAATGAGCCGTATGGATGGCATGGAGCTTGCGCGAAAGCTGCGCAGTATCGGATGGAAAACGATTTTGATTTTTATCACGGCGTATGCTGATTACGTATTTGACGCTTTTGACGTAGGTGCTTTCCACTATTTGGTAAAGCCTGTTTCTGACAAAAAGCTTGCGGACGTTTTGCACAAAGCAGCAAATCAGCTTGTGCAGGAAAAGCACCATACGCAGGATACGGATTTGGATACAGCTGACGCACGGCGCATTGCAGTCAAAAGCGGAGGGGTACATACTTCGGTAAAGGTGTCGGATATTGTTTACGCGGAGGTTTTTAACCGCAAGGTGGTGCTGCATACGACGTCGGAGAGCATTGAATATTATGGAAAGCTTAAGATCCTTGAGGACGAGCTTGGCGCGGATTTTTACAGACCGCACCGCTCGTATCTTGTCAATTTAAAATATGTCATAAAATATGACAGCAGTGTCATATTTTTGCAGGGCGGTCAGGTGATGATGGCAAAACACAATTACGCGGGATTTGTAAAGGCATATATGACGTATATAAAACGGACGTGCAAAGAACACGGCTAATTTGGGAGGAAAAGCGTATATGGCAGATTTGGAACGCCTTTATGAATTGGTAAGCATCATACATACAACCCTGATAAGCATCATTTATGGAGCGGCGTTTGCCTGTTTTTGCAGGCCGTTTGTAGAGCGAAAAAGGGCGGCGCTTGCGGCGGGGACAGCTTATTTTGCGATGCTTGTGGTTTTATATTACATTCCTGTTGTAGTAATTGGCAATGTTACTGTATATGGTTTGAGTACATTTGCAGGGCTTCTTGTGCTGTACGCGTTTGACAGGAAACGGGTTTTGCAGAAAGTCTTTCTTGGCATGACGTTTTTCAGTGTCCGCTGGCTTGTGATGGCAACCGGGAACTGTCTGTACATTTGGATGAACAAAATAAGCATTGAATTGCCGGATTTTAGTGAAAACCTGATGCTGCAGTATCAGATGCATGTTATTACGCTTGCGGTTGATGATTTGGCTGACGCTGCGCTGCTTTTTATGGTTGCATGGCTTGTTAAAAAGGCATATAAATACCGTGACAGGGAGATGAGGAGGAATGAGTTTGCGCTGCTGATGCTGCCTTCCATGTCGGGACTTGTCGGGTATGCCATGTTGAAATTTTATGACTTTAATTATAAGGCGGATACAGGCTATGCGATGTCGGAGGTATCCACGCAGTTTAATCTTATGAGTCTTTGCTATTACCTCGTATCGCTTGGCACAATTATCGTGTTGATTGTGCTGTATCAGAGCATTTTGGAGAGGCAGGAGGAGGCAAGGCAGAAGGAGCTGCTGCATACGCAGATTGAGAGCATGAAACATCATATCGGGAAGGTGGAGCGCCTATACACGGAGATTCGGGGGCTGCGCCATGATATGGGAAATCATATTACAACGTTGGAGGCACTTTATGAAACAGGGGAGAGCGCGGCGGCGGGCGAGTACATGGATACGCTGAAGCGGACACTGTGCGTGTCGGATAACGAGGTGAAAAGTGGCAATCCCGTGACGGATGTTATTCTTTCCGAGCGCAAGCAGGAGGCACAGGAACAGGGCATTTTGTTTGTCTGTGATTTTCACTATCCTAATAGTGAAAAAATAAATGCATTTGACATCAGCGTGATTTTGAACAATGCACTTGACAATGCAATCAGGGCGGCAGGGCAGGCTGCAAAAACGCGCAGGGAAATCAGGGTACGATCCTATATGAGAAATGATATGTATATGCTGGAAATTGAAAACAGCTTTGACGGGGAGCAGACAATGCAGGGAGAAACAAGAGAAGGACACGGCTATGGTCTGCAAAATATTAAACGCGTGGCGCAGAAATATTGCGGTGATATAATGATTGAATGCGCGGACGGATTGTTTAAGCTGAGTGTTTTACTTGTACAGTAGAAAATATCAGGCTTACAACAAAAAAACTCCCGTTCACAACAAATCGGTTCAGACGCAAAAACAGACCTCCGAAATACCTTACAGATACGGGTTTTTATGAAAAATCCGTTTTCTGCAAAAAAAGGAAAAGAAGGAAAATCCCTCTGCTCCTGATATTACGCAGGAATTGCAGTCGCATTTTTCCTTCGGAAAAACAAGGAGGGATAGCTATGACCATAGGCGGAATTGGTGGAAACGGGGGCGCAAATGCGGGCTTTGGCACGAACGCCGTCAGCATGAACAGCGGCGGTACAGACGCTTATAGCAAGAGCCTGCAAAAGCAGATTATGGAGGCGCAAAAGCAGCTTCAGGAACTCTCGGGTAAGGAAGAAATGACCAGTGAGATGAAGATGAAAAAGCGTCAGGAGCTCCAAAAACAGATTAGCGACCTGAATATGCAGCTTCGCCAGCATCAGATGGAGGAGCGCAGGAAGGTGCAGGAGGAAAAGCGGGAAAAACAGGCGCAGCGCAAGCCGAGGAAGGACAAGGACGACGAGGCGGGTGGCTTGTCAAAGGGCAGTATGCAGGCGATGATTTCGGCGGAAGGCTCGCTCAAGCTGGCAAAGCAGCAGGGCGGCACGGCAAACGAAATGCAAAACGGCGCTGACATTAAGCGTTTGGAAATCAAGCGTGACGGCGGCAGCTCCACGCGCACGGCGGACGACAGCGTGGCAATCAGCAGCAAATGGGACGATGTGGAAGGCTTAGAGCAGAAGGCAAAGGCAGCGACGGCGTCGCAGATGTCGCTGCTTGCAGAGGTGCAGGACGAAGTCAGCAAGGCAAATGCGGAGAGCGGCACAGGCAACAAGACGCACAAAAAGACGGATAAGACGGACGGGGATCACGGCGCAAAGGCCGATGAAGCGGGCGAAACAGACCAAGACAGCGCAGCGGCAGGCATTTTTGCCGAAGGCGTGCCTGAGGCAGCAGCGGAGCCTGTCACTGTGACGCAGACGCAGGAAAAGACAACGCCCGTATCGGAACCGGAAAAACAGACGGCAGCAATCGGAAGCAATGTAGATGTGAGAATTTAATCCGTTTTTTGCTATCTTTTTGCCATATTTTTAACAAAGTTTGCTAAATTTTGCAAAACTTGTTGACAAACAAAATATTTCGTGTAAACTGATATTATACTTATTGGTTGAACAAAGGCGTTCTGCGCAGGCAGGGCGCCCTTTTTTTGTACTCGGGCGTCCGACGGAAACAGGTCAGCAAGATGACGGACGTCCGGATCACAGACAGGAGAAAATGTGCGCAAAAAACGCCCTACACAAGGAAAGGTACGTGAACGTTATGTATGAAATGGATTTACTTGACAACACGGAGCATGTGAACAGGCTGTTGGCACGATATGGTGTGAAATTCGGTATTTATAAAAATAATACGTTTCAGGAACAGCTATTCCCGTTTGACGCCATACCACGCGTAATTCAAAAGGCGGAGTTTGATTATCTCGAACGGGGGTTAAAGCAGCGGGTGATGGCGCTCAATCTGTTTTTGGACGACATTTACCACGAAAAAAAGATTGTGAAAGACAAGGTCATACCGGAGGATTTTATTTTTGCGTCGAGCGGATATATGCCGGAATGCGAGGGGGTAACGCCTGCAAAAAGGATTTATTCGCATATATCGGGAATTGACCTTGTAAAAGGGAAGGACGGGGAATGGTATATTCTCGAGGATAACCTGCGGGTGCCCTCCGGCGCGTCCTATCCGATGATTGCAAGGGATTTGTGCAGGAGAAGCAGCCCGAAAACGTTTCGGGACAATCTGCTTGAGGATAACAGGAATTATGCGCAGCTTTTGCGAAAAACGATGGATTATGTAAACGTTGAGGGACACACGGTCATTTTAACGCCGGGCAGATACAATGCCGCTTATTTTGAGCATTCCTATTTTGCGGAAAAGACGGGCGCGCATTTAGTGAACGGCAGTGAGCTGTTGGTGGAGAATGATAAGCTCTACTATGTGGATTACAAGGGCAAAAAGGAGCGTGTGGGTGCAGTATACCGGAGGATTTCCGACGAATACCTTGACCCGATGCATTTTAATCCGGAATCGGTCATCGGGATACCGCATATTTTTGATGTGTACCGCAAGGGAAATATCGCGCTGCTTAATGCAATCGGAAACGGCATTGCGGACGATAAGGGGATTTATTATTTCGTGCCGAAAATGGTGAAATATTATCTCGGTGAGGAACCGGTCTTGTCGAACGCGCCGACATATTTGCCGTTTTACAAGACGGATATGGCGTATGTGCTTGCGCATTTTGACAAGCTGGTGCTCAAAGACGTGGCGGAGGCGGGCGGTTACGGCGTTGTGTTTGGCAGCAGTATGACGAAGGCGCAGAAGGCGGATTTTATCGCATTATTAAAACGGGAGCCGCGCCGTTTTATCGCGCAGGAAGTGATTGATTTTCAGGATTTGGAGATACAGGACAACGGTGTAGTTGTGGAGCGCAAGGCGGATTTGCGTGCGTTTGTGCTGATGGCGGACGAACCACATGTGTGGAAGAGCGGTCTGACACGGTTTTCGCGCAATCCGGATTCGTTTATCGTCAATTCATCGCAGGGAGGAGGATTTAAGGACACATGGGTATTATCTCGTTAGAACAGACTAACAGGCTTTACTGGCTCGGGCGGTATTCCGAGCGGGTTTACACAACCATTCGGCTTTACGCAAAGTGCTATGACGACATGATTGATGACATTGGGGAAAATTACGCGGATTTTTGCAGGATGCTGGAAATCCCGAATATTTACCAAAACAAGGAGGATTTTAACCAACGTTACGGCTTTGATGAAACCGATCCCAATTCAATTTTAAGCAATCTGATGCGCGCCTATGACAACGCGATTGTGCTGCGGGAGGAGCTTGGCAGTGAGACACTTTCGTACATACAGTTAGCGATTTATGCGATTAACAAGGCGAAAATTTCGCGGGCGCCGCTTTTGGAATTACAGAATGTGGAGGATAATATCCTTGCGTTTTGGGGGATTGCGGATGACTTTATTGAGAGCGAAACGACACGCAATATCATTAAGGCAGGAAAGCGGATAGAACGGATTGATTTGTACGCGCGGCTGAAAATCGGCGCAAAGGAGTTAAAAAGCGAGCTGCACCGAATGCGCACGCGGCTTCTGCGAAGCGGTATGCCATATAGCAAGGAGTGCATGGAACGCCTTGTGGACGCGATTGAACATATGGACGAGGGTTGCGCCTGTGTGGTGGATTACGGCAGGATTGTCAAAGATGTGGAGGCGCTTGTACAGATCTAAAAGGACTTGGAAACGGAGCGTGGAGGAGATGCAGGTAGAGAGGACACTGCGGTTTTGCTACCGCATGTCGCTTGTGTTTTCGGAGCCGGTGCAAAAACACCAGTTCACATTGCGCATGATACCGCAGTCGGATACGCGGCAGCAGATTGCCGACTGCAAGGTTACGTTAGAGCCTGCGTGCGCATTGCAGGAGGGTGTAGACAGCTTCGGAAATCAATATGTGTACGGTGAGATTGCGCAGCCGCACAGCGCATTTTGCGTGGAGGTGTGCGGTGTGGCAAGGCTTGCAGGCAAAACGGCGGTTTTGTGCCAGGAATCGCAAATGCCGCTTGCACCGTACCGTTTTGCCTCGCAGTACACAAGGGCAGGCGATGCGTTAAGGGCATATTATGCGCAAAACGGGCAGAGGGCGGGCGAGGGTGCGTACGCATTTGCGGCGCGGCTGAACCATCAGATTTATCAGGATATGACGTATGTGCAAGGCGTAACGGACATCCACACGACTGCAGAGGAGGCGTTTTCTAGTAGGCAGGGTGTGTGTCAGGATTACGCCCATATTATGCTTGCGCTGTGCAGAATGGCGGACATTCCAAGCCGTTATGTTGTCGGTATGATGCAGGGTGAGGGGTATTCGCACGCATGGGTGGAGGTCTGTGCGGACAAACGGTGGTACGGAATGGATCCGACGAATGATAAAATGGCGGACGATACATACATTAAGATTTCGCATGGGCGCGATTATCAGGACTGTATTGTCAACCGCGGCACGTTTTGCGGGGCGGGGACACAGACGCAGCAGGTTCGTGTGGTTGTTACCGATGAATAGAGAAGAAGGGTGTGGAGGATTACTATGGCGCAAAAAATAAAATCGGAAATCAGTTCCATCTGTCGGGTAAAGCTGCCGATTGGAGAAACTTTGCATATCAAAAGAAACAGAATTTCACCAGACGGCAGTGCGACAACAGGGCTGAAACGCATTGGCATTGTCACGGGGATACATGGTGATGAACTCGAGGGGCAGTATGTCTGTTATGAGGTGCTGCGGCGGATCAAAGAGCACCCAGAATGTCTTGCGGGGATTGTTGATGTGTATCCTGCGATGAACCCGATGGGCATTGATTCGATGACGCGGGGCATTCCCGGCTTTGACCTTGATATGAACCGGATTTTTCCGGGGAGTGGGGACGGCGCCATGACGGAATACGTGGCGCATAAAATTATGGAAGAATTGTCGGGGGCGGATTTGGTTGTGGATATTCACGCGAGCAATATTTATCTGACGGAAATCCCGCAAATCCGCATTAACGAGCTGCACTGCGATACGCTTGTGCCGCTTGCGCGCCATATGAATGTCGATTTTGTATGGGTTCACGCATCGAGCACGGTGTTGGAATCGACGCTTGCGTATAGCCTTAACAGTACAGGAACGCCGACGCTTGTCGTGGAGGCGGGGGTTGGCATGCGCATTACCAAGGCGTACGGGGAGCAGCTTGCGGATGGATTGATGCATACGATGAAGGCGCTTGGCATTTGGCAGGGTGCGGTCAATGCAGTGCGGGAGCCGATTGTGGACGGCAGTGCGGACGGCGTGGTCTTTTTTAATGCGCCGAAGGCAGGGATTTTTGTGCCGGAAGCAAAGCATTGGACGACGCTTTCGGCGGGGGATTTGGTCGGCAGGATTGTGAATCCTTTAACGGGCGAAGTGCTGTCGGAAATCACGACGCCTGCGCGCGGCATTTTGTTTACGATTCGGGAGTATCCCGTTGTTGATGAGGGCTCGCTTGTGGGCAGGCTGTTAAAGAGGTAAAAACTGTGAAAATAAATTTTCACAGGGCAAATTTGTGCTTGCGCCCAAATTCGCAGGTGCATCAAGAATGGGGGAATATTTTGGAAAAGAAAATCATCTATGAATTAAACGCACTGTATCGGGAACCCATGCAGGTAGTGGGCTATGAATTTGGCACAGGCGAAAAATCCGTGTGTGTGGTCGGCAGTATGCGCGGAAACGAGGTGCAGCAGATGTTTGTGTGCAGCAGGCTGATTGAGCGCTTAAAGCAGCTTGAGGCGCGGCAGGAGATTATGGCGGGAAAAAGCATTCTTGTCATACCCTGTGTCAATTTGTATTCCATGAATATCGGAAAGCGGTTTTGGTCTACCGACAATACCGACATCAACCGTATGTTTCCGGGCTATGATATGGGGGAGACGACGCAGCGTATTGCCGCGGGGGTATTTTCGGCAATTAAAGAATACGATATCGGGATCCAGTTTGCCTCCAACTATATGCCGGGGCGGTTTCTGCCGCATATCCGTATGATGCAGACGGGCTTTGAGGATATTGAAACGGCGAAAAAATTTGCTTTTCCGTATGTGGTGACGCGCAACACGCGCCCGTTTGACACAACGACGCTGAATTATAACTGGCAGATTTGGGAGACGCGTGCGTTTAGTATTTATACGACGGATACGGACGAAATTGATCGCAAAAGCGCGGCGGACGCGGTGAAGGCGATTGAGCGGCTTTTGCATGAGGAGGGGATTGTACGCAGCGCGGTGAACGGCGGGTATCATTATCAATCGCAGGTATTGTGCGACGATAATCTGCTGTCCGTAAGATGTAAGGAGGCAGGCATTTATGAAAACAGGGCTGGAATCGGGGAGGAAGTAAGCGAGGGGCAGCTTCTTGCCGTGATTACCAATCCTTTTGAGGGAACCGTATTGGAGGAGCTTCGGGCGCCGGCGGACGGCACGGTGTTTTTTCAGCATAAGGCACCGCTAATTTATGCGGACACGGCGGCAGTGAAGCTTGTGTGTTTTTCTGCGAGGAAATAAATTAGCGCTAAAATATTCGTTTTTGATATGAAATGAAACAGTTCTTGTTTACATAATTCAAGTATGTTATACTCTTAAAATGTAATTATTCTATATGGTTATCGGAAATCATTCCGGTTTATTGATGCACACGGATATCCAAATGAAATATGTCATCAAACCGATAAATCGGTTCGCTGACGGATGTTCGGCACGCGAGTAGGGAAGAAATCCTCCCTACTCGGTTTCATGGCGTATCGCCGTAAATTCACACAAAATTTATTTACATTCCAAAGAAAATCAATTGAAACAGGCAAAAGGAGAAGTTATAATGAAAGTAATACCACTGAAGTATGATTTCTGTATAAAAGAAATCATGGAAAATGAAACTGTCCGAAAGCACTTTATCAGCGATGTGTTGCATATTCCGCTCAAAAACATCAAGTCCGTGCGGATTATGAACCCGTTTTTGTGGAAACGCTATAAAAAGCAGAAACTGGGGATTTTGGACATATAGCTTGAGTTGAATGATGATGCGAAAATTAATATTGAGATACAGTTGAAGCAGAAACAGAACTGGAAAAAGCGGTCGGTTTTTTACTTGGCGAAAATGTTTACCGCGGATTTGAGACGGGGCGAGGACTATGAAAAGGCGAAAAGATGCATTATCATAACGATTTTGGACTTTGCACTGGAAGGTTGTGTAAGCGCTGATTACCACAATGTATATATGCTGCGTGATCCGCGTGGGAACCTGTATACAGATGTGTTGGAGCTACATACAATAGAGTTGAAAAAGAAACCGCGCAGGGAACAGCCAAGCCCGCTTGACGAGTGGCACAGTCTGTTTAACGCGGAGACGGAGGAGGAGTTGGATATGCTGAAATCAGGGACGAAGAATTTAGGGATTTTGGAAGCAATTAAAGAACTTAAGGAAATCAGCTTAACGGACAGGCTGCTCTATGAGCATGAGATGAAGCTCAAGGCAAAACGGGACAGACGCGCGGAGGATAATTATGTATATTATCAGGGGCAGAAGGATGGCATTAAAAAAATGATAAATATTCTGCGCAAAAACGGTCTTATGGATGAGCAGATTGTTGAAGAGTTAGTGAAAGAATGCGGACTTAGCCGTGAAGAGGCATTGGATATGGTTTGATAAGTCCATTCCATTGTCAGACTTTCGTGCATTTTTAATCATTCATGACGCAATTTTAATAAGGTTGCAAAACAGGGTGTTTGTTCACATTGCCAAATCGCCTGCGCGTGTGTATAATGGGAAATAACAGTATATGCGAAAAATAAGGAGGAAAATTCCTCTGCTCCCACAAGAGCGGTCGCATTTTTCCTTCGGAAAATAAGGAGGAATTAACAATGAATATCCCAAACAGTGAAAGACTGGAATCCATTTACGGCGAAAGCACAAAGAGCGCAGGGCGTTTTCGCGCGCTTGCGGACAATTTCAAAAAAATTTATGGTCACGATGAAGCAGCATTTTTTACGTCACCGGGGCGTACGGAGATTATCGGAAACCACACCGACCACAATGGCGGCAGGGTGATTGCGGGCAGTATTGACCTTGATACGATTGGTGCGGCGGCAAAAAATGACACGAGTGTCATACATATTACAAGTGAAGGCTATGCAGAAGAAATTGTGGTCGATCTCACAAATTTGGACAGCATTCCCAAGGTTGTCGGCACGCCGTCGCTTGTTGCGGGCATGATGGAAGCGGCAAAAAAGTTCGGTTTTGAGACGGGTGGCTTTGATGCGTATGTGTCGACAAACGTGATTGCGGCGGCAGGTGTCAGCTCTTCGGCGTCGTTTGAGATGCTGGTCTGCACGATTGTAAATTATTTGTTTAACGACGGAAAAATGAGCGTGTCGGATTACGCAAGGATTGGACAGTATTCCGAGAACGTTTTTTGGAACAAGGCATCGGGCATGATGGACCAAATGGCATGTGCGGTCGGCGGTCCGGTCCTGTTCAGCTTTGCAAACGGCAACCAGCCGGAGTATAAGCCGCTTGACTTTTCCTTCCAAAGCAAGGGATACCGTCTTGTCATTGTCAATACGGGTAAGGGACATGCGGATTTAAGCGATGAGTATTCGAGCATTCCAAACGAAATGAAGGCGGCGGCAAAGGTGATTGGCGCAGAGCGTCTTTGCGAAACAAATTTGGAGGCGCTTTTGGCAAATGTGGACAAAATTCCAAACGACAGGGCAGTGCTTCGTGCAATCCATTTCTTTGAGGAGGACAGGCGCGTCGGCGAATTGGCGGACGCGATTGCACAGGACGATACGGCAAAAATCCTGCGCCTGATACAGGAGTCGGGCACGTCGTCATGGGAGCTTTTGCAAAACTGCTATTCGCTGCAAAACTGCGAGGAGCAGAAGATTACACTCACGCTTGCGCTGACACAGTTATTCTTAAATCAAATCGGCGACGGCGTCTGCCGTGTACATGGCGGAGGCTTCGCGGGAGTGATTGCGTGTCTTGTTCCGATTGCAGAAACGGATAATTATGTAAACCATATTGCAGCGTATGTCGGAAGAGATAACGTTTATCCGATGAATATTCGGGCGGTCGGCGCGGTCAAAGTGTGAAGTGTGAAAAAGTTTCATACTGGAAGAACGCAAAGGACGCGTTCTAAAGAGAGAAATTTTCCAAAACAAGCGGTTAATTATTTACAGATGTAAACCGATATAAAATATGAAGAAGTTTTCCGACAGAAAAAGGCTGAAAACGGTAGAAGGAGGAACGGCGTGGGAGAACTGACACCCAGTGAGAACGAGTGGCTGATTATGGAGGTCTTGTGGGAGCATGACACTGCCATGACAGCGACGGAGATTATCGACGCGCTAAAGGGGACTTTGGACGTAAACAAAAATACAATCCGCGTGATGATTAACAGGCTTCTTGGCAAAGACGTGATTGCCTATGATGTGGATATGCATGATGCAAGGGTTTACCACTATTACCCGAAAAAGAGCAGAGAGGCATGTTTAAGCCAAAAGAGCGCGCGCTTTGTGAACAATTACTTTAAAGGAAATGCATCGCTTGCGGTGGCAAGCTTTTTGCGGTCGGCAAAACTGTCAAAGGAGGAGCTGCAGGAACTCAAAAGCTTAGTGGAAATGCTTGAGGAGGAAAATCAGCACAATGGAAATTGAAAAAATTCTGACGGCACTTGGCAATACGGGATGGTTTGCTTCCATATACTGGCTTGAAAAATGCATGAAAACGCTGCTTTGCGGGCTGTGCATGATGCTGGCGCTTTTGCTCCTGCGAAAAGCACTGCAAAAAAAGAGCGCGGTGCTTAGCTGCTATCTTTGGCTGCTGCTTTTGCCTGCGGCGTTTATGGGAATGAGCAGGCTGTTTTACCAAAAATATTTTGTGTATGTAACAGCGTATCTTGACAAGTATGTCAAGGCATGGTACGGATATGTGTATTTTGGCGTGATGCTTCTTCTTTTGGCTGTCTTTATCGCAAGGAATATTTCATTGCGCAGACGGCTTGGACGAATGCCGCAGATTTATGACACGCGTGTCATAAATGCGTTTGCGGGAGGGGCGTCTAAAATAGGAGCATGGTATCTAAGGCGCGTGCGGATTTACTGCTCTGACAGAGAGGAAAGCCCTTTTTCGGGTGGTATCCTAAAGCCCTATGTTGTCGTGCCAAAGGGGACATGGGAGAGGCTTGACGAGGACAGCAGGAATGTGATTTTAAGCCATGAGTTGACGCATATCCGCGCAGGGCATATTGTGCTTCTGACCATAATGAAGCTGCTTACGTTTCTGTGGTGGATCAATCCGCTGGTGTATGTCTGCCAAAGCTTACTGCGGGAGGACATTGAGCTTGCCTGCGACGCGTGTACGATTGTACAGACGGGCATTACGCGGCAGGGGTACGGATATGTGCTTCTTGGAATGGCTGCACAGCTTTGTTCTAATAAAAATATCGTGGTGGCGTCCTTTACGGAGAAAGGCGATTTTCGCAGATTAAAGCGCAGAATTACCTATATCGGGAAACGGCGCATGGACAGCGCAGGGCTTTTGCGGCAGATGTGCGTTGGCGCGGCAGTAACAGCGGTTTTGCTACTGGCAGCGTTTGTGCTGATTGGAGCGACTTCGTATCCGCGCTATACCATTCTTGACGAGATTTATGTGTATGGTGAGGATTTGGGGCTGATTGCCTGCGATACGCAGGAGGTGCGCGACGCCTTTTGGGTGGAGGGCAGGACGCTGCACGTTCAAAATGAGGCGTTTCAGCGGTTTGTGGAGCAGGAGGACGTTGCGGGAGAATATGTTTATATTAGCTATGGCTCCGTGATGAAGCTTCCCGGAATGGGTGGCTGCGGCGAGGTTGTTATGGTGAATGTGTCGGACAGTACTGACATATGGTATGTGTCGGCGGACACTATAGAAAACCGTATGGCAGAGGTTCTTTTAAAATGGTTATAAGGCGGACGATTGTTCCGCCTTCTCTTAAGCAATAATCATTTACGTTTGTAAATATATGGAAGAAATGGAGGAGAAGTGATGAATATTTCTTTAAACAGCCGCTCAGTGCTGTTTGCGCGTGGCAACAAGTTAAAGAGCACGGAGGAAAAAGAGGAGCGGCAGCAAAAAGCGCAGTCGCAGATTGACTTTTTTGAAAATCAGAAGGCAAACCTTAAAAACATGAAGTGCGAAACCCTTGAGGAAATCAGCCAAAAGCTTGAGCTGTTTAATAATTACGACGCACAGATTGCGGCGGTAAAACAGCAGTATAATCAGGAGCAGATGATGCACACGATGGACGAGGCAAGGGAGCTTGGCGAGAAGATTGCAGAGGCGAAAGAGAAACTCGAGCCAAAGACACCCGAAGAGAGAAAACGTGATAAAATCGAGGAAGCGCTCGGTACGGAGGACGAGGGCGGCTTGATGGAAGAGCTGCTTGACGAAACGATGGAAAAAATAATTTTGCTTGAGGAAGAGATGACAGAAGAAGCGATTGCCGAGGAAGAGATGGTCGAGGAGGGCTTGGAAAATGCAGATGCCATGCAGGTACAGCCTGAAATCATCGCGCAGGAAGAGATGACGGAGGAATATCTGAAAACAAAATATGCGTCAATTGACATTAAGGTATAAGACATAAGACAGTGAAAAACGGATTTTTCATACATGCCTAAAAGAGCGGGCAAAAGGAGGGAACCTTTGTATGATAGGAGGATTAATCGGAGTTACGGTTGCAAACAGATATTCGAGGGAAATAAAGGATAAAAACGGAAAGACGGTCGGACGTGTTTCCACAAGCAGAAGTAACGCAAATAAAAAACCGTCCAAGCGTATTAACTACAATATGCGTCAGATTTCAGCGCGGATTCTAAAGTGCAAGACATCGGGAAGTGCGCGCATGGCATTGACGGGCGCGCGTGCCAAGGTTGCACAGTTAAAGCGGCAGATGTACGATTACGGAATTGACCGTTACGATTTGGAACATGCAATCATCCATGCGACGAAGATTATGCGTGTCGCCAAGAAAAAGCTCAAGCATCTTCAGGAAGAGGAGTCGGCAAAGACAGGCGGACCGTGCGCGGGCGATCAGGAGAAAATGGAAGAAAAGCTCGAGGAGGAGTTTTTGGAGGATACAAAGACGCAGGGAACCTCGGATGGTGTGGACACGCAGGAGAGCGAAGCGGAGATTCTGCGCGATTTGCAGCGGGAATTAGAGCGTGAAGCGATGAAGGCAATGCAGGAGGAGATGCAGCAGATGGTTCAGGAAACCTTGGAGGAGAGCGGGTTAAATGAGCTTATGGAAGAGCTGGGTGCTTCTTTTTCCACTGATATGGATCCGGAAGATTTAGAGGCAATGAAAAAGAAGCACCGCAGCGAGGAGCAAAAGGACATTCTTGAGGCGGACATGAAATACTTAAAGGCAATCTTTAACAAGCTCCAAAAAGAAAAGGAGGCAAGCTCCAGCGTTGCGAGCGCCTATGCAAATGCGATGGCGGACACGCAGGGTGCATCGCTTGAGCTTGGCGGAGTGGAGATTCCGGTTGAAGCGGCGCCACCGCCTGAGATGGTGGTGACAGAAGGGGGACATATTGACTGCATGGTATAGGAACCTGTGCAGGAAATATTTTATGGTCGATTGGTGCAGTTTGTGTAAAGAACGTATTTATTTCAACCGATATAATTTAAAATGAAATGATATGCCATATTATAAAGGCATTCATTTTATAGAAAAAGAGCAGTGAATCATAAAAATGGCAAAACGGATTTTCGCCATGAACTCAAAAGTCAGGGAGGGACAACAATGAGTATAATATCTAATACAATGACAAACTACGCGGAAAACGCGGCAGTCTACAACACGTCCGCTCAGGACAAAAGAACTCAGGATAAGAAATCTCAAGACAAAAAATCCACGACAGAAGAAAAAATGGAAATCGTTAAAAAGGACGAAGGTACCCAAAAGGTGCACGTCAGCGGCAGGACGGTCGGCAATCCAATGCTGAGCGAGAAGGCGGCAAAATATTATGAGGAATTGAAGAGAAAGTACGGCAACATGGACTTTATTCTCGTAAGCAAGGACCAAAAGGAGTATGCCAAGGCAAATGCGTCAAAGTATGGCAATTCCAATAAGATGGTCGTGCTGATTGACGAGGAAAAGATTGAGCGCATGGCGGAAGATGAAAAGTACCGTAAGCAGTACGAGGGTATTATTGCGCAGGGAGCAAACGGTCTTACGCAGATGAAGGCAAAGCTTGCGCAGATGGGTAAGAGCGTAAAGAGCTGCGGCATCAAGGTAAATGACAACGGCGCGGCATCATTCTTTGCGACAATGGACAAGAGCTTTAAGGCGCAGAGTAAAAAACGCGCTGAAAAACAAGCTGCAAAGAAGGCGCAAAAGAAGGCTGACGAGAAGAAGGCGCAAAAGAAAAAGCAGCAGGAAAAGATTGAGGAAGGCAGGAAGGAAATTCGGGAGGCGCAGGAAAGCGACGAAATTACCTTTGAGGCAGATTCGATTGATGAGCTGTTAAAAAAGATTGAAAACATGGATTATGTGGAGCAGCCGAAGGATAAAATAAGAGAGATGGAGCAGAAGGCAGGTCAGTGGTTTGACTACAGTATTTAGGCTTTCATGCAGGCTGATAGTCGTTTTATGAGATGCATGGTCGATTTATGCAATACCGTTGCATATTAGGAAAAAACGCTCCGATATAATATTTGAAAAAAGTAACTGTTCAGCAGGTCTGCGCATTTACTGCGCTGACCGTAAGAAAATGTAAATTTAGCAAGTAAAAATCCATTATTGAAGGTGATTAAAAATTCACAAAGTGAATTTTGCATGGATTTTGCTCGTAACTATGAGGGTACTGAATCGTTACGAATAAAAGATTAATACGGTACATGGATGTAACAAAATGCTAGGGACAGCAGCGAATAGGTCTATTCGTGCTGTCCTTTTCTTTATGCACGGGTCGCGCGGCGAGTAGGGAAGGAATCTTCCCTGTCTGATGTTTCGCCAAAGTACCGTAAACGAGGTGGGGATAAAATGAGCGACGCAAACTATTTGCGCACCTTTCCGTTTGTGGAAGGAAAGAAAACAATCAACATGGAAGAGGTTATCTATATCGAAACGAACCGGCACAAAAATATCTTTCACACAAAGGATGAGAGCTATAGTATTTACCGGAAAATCGGCGAGCTGCAAGAGGAGCTGGCAGGTCTTGGATTTATGCGGACACATCAAAGCTTTCTTGTAAATATGCGTTTCGTACAGAAAATCAGCAGCTACGTGCTAACGCTTACAACAGGGGAGGAGCTTTCCGTACCGAAGGCGCGCTATCAGGACGTGAAACAGGAATATGCGGCGTTTGTGGAAGGGATCTGAATGTAGGTTTGACAGGGAAAGAAAAATCAAGTGACATTCAACTGCCAATGTGCTATACTGTTTATGGATATTGTAGGAGTTCCATAAGCAAAAGTTCGCAAACTAAAGGAGCGAAAGAAAGGGCAAAAGAATGAAAGATTTGATAGGAATTGCGGTAGGAATCATTGTTGCGGTGCTGGTTATCGTATTGTTCTGTATGGGGTATGTGAAGGCGCCGCCTGATATGGCGTTTATAATTTCGGGTATCAAGACAAAGTCAAAGGTGGTTATCGGAAAGGCGAGTATCCGCGTTCCGTTTTTTGAGCGGCTTGACAAGCTGAATCTGCGTTTGATACCAATCGACGTGAAGACAAGCAACGCCGTTCCGACAGCGGATTACATCAACATTAACGTGGATGCGACCGTAAACATTAAAATCAGCAATCAGCCGGACAAGCTGCGGCTTGCCGCGGAGAATTTCCTGAATAAAAATACGGAATACATAGCAAGTGTTGCGCGCGAGGTGCTTGAGGGCAACGTGCGTGAAATCGTGGGTCGTATGCGTCTTGAGGAGATGGTTTCCGACCGTCAGAAATTTGCGGAGCTGGTAAAGGAGAACGCGGAGCCGGATCTTGCGGCAATGGGACTTGATGTCATCAGCTTTAACGTGCAGAATTTTGTGGACGGCAATGACGTGATTGAGAACCTGGGTATTGACAATATTGTAAAGATTAAGAAGGCTGCGGCAATTGCGCGGGCGGAGAGCGAGAGGGACATTAAGGTTGCGCAGGCGGCAGCGGACAAGGATTCAAACGACGCGGCAGTTGCGGCGCAGACTGAGATTGCAAAGAAGCAGAACGAGCTTGCAATCAAGAAGTCGGAGCTGCAGATGGAGGCGGATACAAAGCGTGCCATGGCGGACGCCGCTTATGAAATCCAAAAGGAGGAGCAGCGTAAGACCATTGAGGTTGCGACTGCGAATGCTGATATTGCAAGACAGGAGCGCGAGATTGAGTTAAAGCAGAAAGAGGTCGCCGTAAAGGAGCGTGCGCTTGAGGCGGAAGTCAAGAAACAGGCGGAGGCGGAGAAATACGCCGCCCAGCAGAAGGCGGACGCAAGCCTTTACCAAAGACAGAAGCAGGCGGAAGCGCAGCAGTTTGAAGCACAGAGAGAGGCAGAGGCAAGAAAGGCACAGGCGGAGGCAGATCGTTTCTCCAAAGAGCAGGAGGCGCAGGGTGTCAAGGCATACGGAGAGGCAGAGGCAGCCGCAGTAAAGGCAAAGGGTCTTGCGGAAGCGGAGGCGATTCAGGCAAAGGGTCTTGCGGAAGCAGAGGCAATGGAAAAGAAGGCGGAGGCTTACGCAAAGTACAATAAGGCAGCCGTGGCAGAAATGATGATTAAGGTGCTTCCGGACATTGCAGGAAAGATTGCGGAGCCGCTTGCACAGATTGATAAGATTACGATTATCGGCGGTGACGGCGGTGCAAACGGCGTAGAGCAGGTGGCAGGAAACGTGCCTGCGGTAATGACAAAGCTGTTTGAGTCGATGAAGGAGACGACAGGCATTGACCTTGCAAACATTATCAATGCGGAGTCATATGACGCAAAGGTCAACAGGAATATTACTGTGAACGGTCTTGACGGTGTGAACATGGTGGTGAATGCGAATGGTGCGCAGGATCAGGTAAAGCCTCCACAGGAGCCGTTTGAGTCCTAAAGCGCATAGGAGAAAGTCCAATGGTATATGATTAGGTATACTGTTGGACTTTTCTGTGGTTTACGATAAGGGGGATTGAAATGGAAAAAGGACTGATACATATCTATCATGGAAATGGTAAGGGAAAGACGACGACGGCAGTAGGACTTGCGGTACGCGCAGCAGGCGCAGGGATGCGTGTAGCGTTTATACAACTTATGAAAGATGGTACCTCCGCCGAACTTGGGGTGTTGAAAAAAATAGATCGGATTGAAGTTTATGTGATTCAAAATCCGTATGGATTTACGTGGAATATGACGGACGATGACAGAATTAAGCTGCGTATGAAAAACGATAAAGCAATAAAGTCAATGATTAATGCAGTGAAGGAGGAATTATATCAGATGCTTGTCATTGACGAACTGATGTCCGCATATCAGGGAGAATTTGTGGATAAGGCAGCAGTGCTTGAACTGATGCATTTGTGCAAAGGCACGACCGAGCTGGTACTTACCGGACGTAATCCGGCGAAGGAGCTTTTAAGCAGAGCGGATTACATTACGGAAATGAAAAATGAAAGACATCCATATGAAAAGGGGATTCATGCAAGAGCGGGGATTGAATTATGAAACTGTATTTGATACGGCATGGGATGACAGAGGGCAATAAAAGAAATGCATATATAGGAGCACGCATAGATGAGCCGCTTTGCGCGGAAGGGATGGTACAGCTTCAAATGAGAAAGTATCCGAAAGCAGACATTGTTTTTGTGAGCCCGATGAAACGCTGCGTAATGACTGCACAACAGATTTATCCGAATCAGGAGCCGGTAATCTGCGAGGGATTAAAGGAAATGGATTTTGGAAGCTTTGAAGGGAAAAACTATGAGGAGCTAAAGAATAATCCTGATTATATCTGCTGGCTTGGGAGTGGAGGAGAGAATGCGTTTCCAAATGGTGAGGCAAAGAGAGATTTTGTGGTTCGCTCCCAAAATGCATTTCGAGAGTGTTTGGAAAAAGTAAAACAAGGGAATAAGGAAGCAAAAAGCGCTGCATTTGTGGTGCATGGGGGGACGATTATGGCAATTATGGAAGAATACGGGACACCGAAGGGGGAGTATTACAAGTGGCAGATCAAAAACGGAGAATTGATTGAGTTGAATATAAAATTATAAAAATTAAAAATATTTAATAAAAATTCGCACAATACACTAAAGTGATGGAAGAATATGACCGATATAAATGGTGTGGGTAAGTAGTAAGTGAAAAACTCACGATAAACCAGCTCCTAAATAATCCTAAAAATAATTCCTAAGAAAAGAAACTTGCTCATTCAACCGGCAGGTTTCTTTTTGTTTATACGGGGGTTTCGGAGCAGGCGGATGCGCATAGATGTGTTTGCGCATCTATAAAAAATTTTTAAAAAGGAATAGGAGGTTGAAGGTTGCAATTATGATATGGAATGAGGCAAGAGAGTGCATGAGCCGCGATGAACTTATGACTTTGCAGGGAAAACGTCTTGTCGGAATGGTTAAGAAAGTTTACCATAGCGTTGCGTATTATAGAAAGAAAATGCAGCAAACAGGAATTGAGCCTGGAGACATACGCAGGATAGAAGATTTGGACAAACTTCCCTTTACGACAAAAGAGGATTTGATACAAAACAGTCCTCCTTACTTTATGGCAGTGTCGCAAAGTGAAATAATCCGATACCACAGCTCGAATGCAACAACGGGTACGGAAATCATTGTCGGATGCACAAGAAATGATGTTGAGGTATGGGCGGAATGTGTGGCAAGATGTATTTACATGGCAGGACTTGGAAGGAATGATACGATACAGATTGCTTATAATTATGGGCTTTTTACAGGAGGACTGGGGGCACATTACGGAGCGGAAAAGGTAGGTGCAGCGGTTGTTCCATCGTCGACCTGCAGTATTGACAGGCTGATTCGAATTATGAAGGAATTGCGTGTAACAGGAATGATGTGTGCGCCGTCCTATCTTCTGCATATTGCGCAGATGATTGATAATATGGGAGAGGCGGCTCATCTGAATTTAAGGACTGCGATTTGCGGAACAGAAACGTGGTCCGAAAAAATGAGAAGTAATATTGAAAGGATGCTTGGAATTCATACGCATGATATATATGGTTTTGGCGAGTTTGCAGGTCTTGGCGTGGCATGTGACTGTGAATGCCATAATGGGCTTCATGTGCAGGAAGATTATTTTGTTCCAGAAATTTTACAAAAGAATGGCAATGCTGCGGTCAAGGACGGAGAAAAGGGCGAACTGGTATTTACGACGATGCGCCGGGAAGGAATGCCGCTTATCAGGTACAGAACAGGTGATATGACAATGATTACACATGAACGGTGCCAGTGTGGAAGAACAAATGCAAGAATCGGGCGGTTAGAAAGTAAGACGGATGATACCATTGTCATAAGAGGCGTGAGTGTGTTTCGGTTTGAACTTGAGAATATGCTTGCCGGTTTGGAACATGTTCGTGCGAAATATATGATGCGTATTTATCGTGAGTCAAAGCTTGATATGGTTGATGTGCTGGTAGCAATGGAGGATTTGGGAAGAGTGCTTTCAAAAGAGGAGAAAGAACTGATCAAAGGAAGCGTGATAGCAGCAGTCAGAAATATTATAGGAATAACGCCAAGAGTGGTATTTACAAGTATAGAAACGATGCTGGAGATGGCGGACAGGATTTCGACAGTTGTAGATGAGAGACGGTATCAGAAATGAAAATAAATGATAACTTCATATTGAAATAAAGAAGTGAACAGGATACAATATATTTATAATTTGTCAGAAAATACAGATAACTTAATATTGCCAAAATACCAAGGGACAGAAAGGAATGGGAGCGTGAAGAAAAAAATTTTGACTACAATACTGGCTGCTTCTTACGTGGCTGTGACACTTGCAGGCTGCGGAGGCAATGCCGAAGAAAACACAGGAAATACCAAGACGCTACAGGAAGAATCAAAAGATGCTGTAAAGGAACTCGAATCAGGGGAGGTTACGCTCACCGTTTGGGCGGAGGAAGCAAATTTTGATACGCTTTCCAAAATGATTGACAGCTTTAAGCAGGAGTATGCCGGACAGGCAGATTTTACAATTACGCTGGAGGATTCGGCGGATGCACAAACAAGGAACAGCGTGCTTGGAGATATACATAATGCGGCAGATATCTTTTCCATGCCGGATGATCAGCTTTACAGTATGATTGCGGGGGGTGCGTTGTCACCTGTGGAAAATCAGGATGAAGTAAAAAATGCAAACCTTGAGGAGGCAGTACATGCCGCATCATATGGTGATGTGTTATATGCTTATCCGTATTCGGCGGATAACGGATATTTTTTCTTTTATGACAAGGATTATTTTACACAGCAGGATGTACAGACACTTGACAGGATTCTTGAAGTTGCGGTTGAGAATGATAAAAAAATATCAATGGAGTTTAATTCCGGATGGTATTTATATTCTTTTTTTGGAAATACAGGGCTTGAATTCGGCATTAATGATGATGGTGTGACAAACTATTGTAACTGGAACAGCACGGAGGGAAAGATTAAAGGCGTTGATGTGGCGGCTGCCCTGCTGAATGTGACACAGAGTCCGGCTTTTATAGCACAGCCGGACAGCAGCTTTTTGGAAGGCGTGGCGTCCGGTGAAGTGATTGCGGGAGTCAGCGGGGTATGGAACGCCGTTGCAGTACAGGAAGCATGGGGGGCGGATTACGGTGCATGTAAGCTTCCGACTTATACGGTAAATGGAGAACAGATCCAAATGGCATCCTTTACAGGATATAAAATGTTTGGTGTGAATGCTTACTCTGAACATCTTGGATGGGCACATAAGTTAGCGGACTGGCTTACCAATGAGGAAAACCAAACTTTGCGCTTTGTAGAACGAAGTCAGGGACCTTCCAATAAAAATGCAGCGGCATCTGATGCGGTGGCTGCAGTTCCGGCAATTGCGGCAGTCATAGAGCAGTCACAATATGGTGTTTTGCAGCGTGTTGGAAACAGCTATTGGGATCCGTGTACGAAATTTGCGGATATTATTGCGGCAGGAAATCCGGATTCCGTGCCATTGCAGGACTTAATGGACAACCTTGCAAACAGTATAGCAGCATCGGCAGTACAATAGAGGGAGAGGCAAATGAAGAATAAAAAACGAATCAGCATTAAATTAATCATATTAATACCAGTGTGTATTCTTGGCATTGTTTCCGTTCTTTCCAATGTGGAGGCAATCAGAAACCTAAGAAATGTCAATCAGACTGCCGTTGAAATTTCGGAGGAGCA
>CAJTSD010000040.1 GCA_910578795.1 uncultured Lachnospiraceae bacterium | reverse complement strand
CTGTAATATTTCTTTGTCCCTTTGTTTGGGAACATATCGGAAAACTCCGTCACCTCGATTTTCGGGTTACGCTGTAAAATCTTCCCGAACCACTTAATATCGTTCTTCGTTCCCATAAGCCTGACTTTTAACATCAATCCCGTCCTCCAAGCATGGCGTACAAGTTGTGGTTATATGTTACATATTCCGGATAACGAATCTGTACCGCCTGCCAAAAATAAGGCGCATAGGCACAGCAGAACAGTTCTTCCACTGTGTACCGTCTGCACTCGTCCACCTGTTCCTCCGCATCATCATAGTCAAGGACACTCGGCGTACCATTGCAGTAAAGGTTAAACGCCATCCTGACCACTCTCACGCTCCCGCTGGTCTGCCAGCCTTCATGCAGGCACTCCGTTTTCACGCAGCCTGTCTTAAAATCATAAATACTTTTGATATTTCTTCTTGTGTCATCGCTGATACCAAGACAATATACAAGTGCTTTGTGGTACACGTCCTGATACCTGACCTCTTTCAATTTTTCGTAGTAGAATTTTTCATGTGCATCGCTGATAAAAATAATCGCTTTCTCTGCACTTAACGCTGTATTGTTCTTCATAAATTCATTCCTCCTATTATTTTGAATTTGTAAAAAGAAATAGGACTAAGCTAGTTTTAACAGCATTTCTGCCATTCACTAATTTAGTCCTATCTAAATCATCAATATGAAATTGTTTACCTTCTACCCTCCTTATGCTATACTAAAACCAGTAACTCATTGCTTTCAGGCACTTTGAGTTACATTACTGACATTTCTTCCTATTTTCTTTTGAATCGGCGCCGTCCAAATGAAAAATCAGAAATGCTTTGATGCAAAACTACATTTTTTCATTAGGACTAAATTCGGCGGAAACCCTTGATTTCTCAATGGATTTTTCAACCTGTCATTATAATAACTCAAAGCCCCGCAGGTGTCGCTGCCCATCCGAGCCCTAAAATATTTGCAACGAAATTTGCCGAAAGGGAATCAAACGCCCTATGTCCCTTGGGAATCTTTGGAAACAGAAAACGCATAAATGGCTCTATCGCCTTTGTCAATCCTGCAATGACTCCTGCCTCACCAGCCACCTCCATTAATCCTGTCCAAAAAGCAACAATTCCCAACATGGAAATACCGAGCGTCACTGCTTCTTTTGCGGATTCCAATACAGCATCTGTCACTCCCTGTGTATTTCCCGTTATTACCCCATATACAATTCCTATAATCAGCATTCCGCCCCATAAATAATTCATTCTGTTACAATACCTCTTTATCTGACCATTATTAAACATTATTCTTAATACCTTAAAAAATACCATAATAAAAAAAATTCTAATATCTTTTTTTTAAGAAAACAGTATGCTATAATGTCGCTAGACAAAATAATTAACTCTTAAGAAAAGGAGCGATTACGACGTGACAGAAAAGACAACGGCTTCTTATAACCGAAAAGCCAAACGGAGCCTCAACGGAAGAATATTAGGGAGCACAACCCTTAATATCTTAATGTTAGTTATCATATGTTGTGTAATTATGACGTCCTCCATGCATTCACTGGCAAACAGTATCCTGCTGGACAGCCTGCAGCCTATGGCACGGCAATCGGCAAAAACCGTAGAAGCAAATATCCATATGCTGGCAGACCGAATGATGACAATTGCTGCTAATATACAACTTGTCACAACTGCCGAAAATAACACGGCAATTCAAGAAAACCGCGAATCTATTTTATTAGAAGCCGCTGAAACCTATGAATTGTACGCCATCGCACTATATGATTTGAATGGACAGTTATTACAAGGGATCGGTGATGCACCGGAAAGTTTGGACAGTGATTTTTTCACTCTTCTTCAGCAAACAGATAATCTGACTACAAACTCCACCACTTTCTTTGAGGATAAGCTGGGCATTATGATGGGTATGCCAGTAAAGGAAAACGGCGAAACCACTCTTTACATAGTAGGTGTTTATAAATATGATACGCTTAATGATGTCATTGGCAGTATTAATTTGGGTAAAAACGGTATGGCATATATGGTCAATAGGGCAGGAACCGTTGTCGGACATCCAAATCAGTCTCTTGTTTTAGGCAACAGTACTTTGTCAGAACTATGCGGCGGATATTCAGAAGCCATTAGCCGCGTAACTACAGGTGAAACCGGCGCTACAGAATTTTCCATTGATAAAGAAGAGATTTTAGCTGCTTTTTCACCTGTCCGCGGCACACAATGGGCTTTAGTCATTCAGATTCCGAAATCTGATTATAACTATTTAATTAACGGAGCAATGATGGCTGCTATATTGTGTACTGTGGCAGTACTGTTCTTCTCCATTTTGCTGATTTTGCGATTATCCCGCTCCATCTCACACCCTGTTAAAAATGTAACAAAGAGGATGGTTGCACTTTCTGACGGGGATTTGCATACAGATGTCGCACTTGTCCATTCAGGAGATGAGCTGGAAGTACTGACGCAGACATTGGATGTCACTATGGCAAGTGTCAATCGCTACATATCAGATATCCAGCAGGTTTTGACACATATTGCAGACGGTAATCTGCATGTCGAGCCTCAGGTGGATTATAAAGGAGATTTTACTTTAATCAAAGGAAGCCTGCAGACAATTATTCATTCCATGAATGATACGATTCTTGGATTTCGTGCTGCTGCTGCCCAGCTTGCAAAAATGTCCGATGAATTAAACGACCAGTCCGGTCAGCTGCACCAAGCTTCTTTGGAGCAAAACCAGTCCACGGAAGCCCTGGTTCATGAGGTATCTCATGTAAAAGAACAGCTATATTCTGTTGCAGAAAGCAGTACACAGGCGAGTACAAAAACCAATGAAATTTCCCGTCGCATCCAAGAAGCCAACACACATATGACTGCTCTTTCCAATGCAATGGACAACATCAGTTCCAATGCCCAGGAAATCACAAAGATTGCCAAGGCCATTGAGGATATTTCTTTCCAAACCAGCATCCTGGCAATTAACGCTTCTGTGGAAGCATCTCATGCCGGAAGCGCAGGAAGAGGTTTTGCCGTAGTCGCGGAAGAAGTAAAACAGCTGGCAGCACAAAGCTCCGAAGCAGCTAAAAATGCCACAGATATTGTCAGCAATACCAGGAGCATTATTCAAACCGGTGTTATATTAGCTACTGACACCGCTGACTCTCTCCATGCAATTTCATCAGTTTCCGATCAAATCAATGAAATTTCAGATCAACTGGTGACTGCGGTACAGAATCAGGAAAATGCCTTAGCCAGTATGGAGGAACGGATTGAAACCATTTCCGCTATTGCTGACCGAAACCTGCACAGTGCAAGCGGAACGGCACAATCCAGCGGACTACTGGCTAAAGAGGCAGAAGTGCTTCAATCCCAGGTAAGAAAGTTTGTTTTGAAGGAGGATCACATTTGATGAAACGACTACTTAGCAGAACGCTGATTTTACTGTTGTTCGCAATGTCTCTGACAGCCTGCAGTAAAGAAACAACTGGTCTTCAGGATGGCTACTATACAGCACAGGCTGCCGATTTCAATTTCGGTTGGAAGGAATATGTTACAATTATGGTCAAGGGAGGTAGTATTGTTTCTGTAGAATACAACGCCGAAAACCCCAGTGGCTTTATTAAAAGCTGGGATAACACCTATATGCAGACAATGCTTCATGCCAACGGAACCTATCCCAACGAATATACCCGTTATTATGCCGGACAGTTATTAGAAGGGCAGGGAGAAACAACAATTGATGCAATTAGCGGAGCCAGTTCCTCTTGCAGCTCTTTTCAAAAGCTTGCCGCAGCAGTATTAGAGCAGGCACGGCAGGGAGACTCCAGCATCGTTGTGGTTAACACCATAGAATAACAATTGCTTAAAAAATAATGGGGCATATCATTTTGATATACCCCGTTACTTTTATTTTATCGTTTCTATCAGTCCAGCACGTCTAAGCTGCTTTTTTATCTGTTCTCCTGCTATCATTGCCACCACAATTTTTGCAAGGTCTCCCAGCATGAACGGAAGAACCCCCGCAGCCAGCGCTTCCATAAAGGTCATGCCTGCCTGATATGCCAGCCAAACCGTTCCAAAAAAATACAGTACTGCCGTTCCAAACAGCATCCCTAAAAAACAAAGAACTATATTTCTTGTCCTGTCAACGACAAAACCGCATATCAATGCCATAAAAATATATCCAACCAAATATCCTCCCGTCGGTCCTAAAAGCTTGGCTGGTCCGCTTGTAAATGCCGTAAATACTGGAATACCGATAAATCCGATTAGTAAATAAATGCAACAGCTTATCACACCCTTTTTCATTCCCAACACATAAATTACAAAGTAAATCGCAAGCGTTCCAAGCGAAATCGGTACAGGGCTTACCGGCAATTGGATGGAAAGTGGTCCCATAATGCAAATTACCGCTGTCATTACGCCAATTAATGCTAATGTTTTTGTGTTAACCTTTTTTGTTTCTCTCACGGATGTTTCCATTTCTCATTACTCCTTTTGTATCTCCAAATGTTAACCATGTTACTAAATATAGTTTACATTTGTTTTGCAAAAATGTCAACCCATATTTTTATATAGGTTGACATTAGCTGCTATGCTTCTATTTACAACGGATTTTAAATTCCCGGCTCTCTACTTCATAAGACGTACCTGAACCTGTTTCAATCGTATATACCAGTTTCATTTTATAGGATTTAGAGGTCTTTAGCATCTCTGGGTGTGTTTCCTTAATCAAAAGCTCAGGATTTACAATTGACATATCATAACTGCTTCTTTGCAGCGTGAAATACCTGCTATATTCTCCCACAAGCCGCGCACCTTTTACTTTGTGCATGTCGCCAAGATTGGTAAACCCTGTGTTTACGCTGATGTTATGATCCGATAACTGCTTTATGTCCGTATGCGCCTTTACGTTCCCATTCATCAGCTTTATGTGCAGTGTCAGCGTATTCAATGCCTTTTTCTCGCCTGAATCGCAATCCGTATAATACGGTGTCATTTTATAAGTATAGCTGCCTGTGCCGCCAGCCCCTGCACAGCTTACAACTACGCTGCTGCCCTCATGAATAAGCTGAATGAAGTTATTCTCCATAAGCTGCTGTGACTTTTTATTTGCCCCTTTTATCTCTACATCGGTTAGCCGCGCTTCGCCTGCACAGTTTTTCAGCGAAATGTTTACCTCTGCGCTGTCACGGTACACCGTATTGAATGCAATATGATCCTTATCCGCTACTGCCGATGGATTCGCACTCTTAATCGTATACTCTGCCCGCACTGTATCACGCCAGTTTTTTGCACCAAAGATAAACGCAAGCTTTGCATTGCCACTGTAAGAAACTCTCAGCGAGTAAAAGCCCTTATCCTTATTTATGACAGCCGTGTCATTTTCACAGTGCACTTTATCATAACTATACTGGGAGTCACTGCCGTAACGAAGCATTCTCTTTTGTGTCGTATCATAGACTTTGATTGCCGCTTCATTTCCGTTTGCCGCAGAAACAATACTGCTGCCCGCGCCCGTGTTGTAATCCGTAAGTCTTAATTTCGGCTTTTTGTAGCAGGTCTTTATATGAATCCTAAACTGGTATGGCTCACACACGCCCTTGAGCATTACCGTCAGTGTTCCTTCTGCTGCGCCCGTATTGACAAGCGCCCCTTCTGAAACTGCTATATTATTCTGCAGAATATCATAATATAGTGCGCCGTTTTCCGCCGTTTTCGCAATGTTCTCTATAACAAATCCATTTTCCCCGCTTTCAAGCGCATCCAGCCAGCTCAAAGAAGCTACCTTCATTCCTTCAATCTCCGGTGTCAGCACAAGCTGTCCCTGATCTGTTGTATAAAACAAATTAATACGCTTTGAAATCTCGGCGGAAAGCTTTGGTTTCCGATTGATTACTTTTACTTTTATCGGATAAAGGTATGGCTCTGTGCAATCATTTGTCGTAACCTTCAGCCTGCACTTGTATGTTCCCTGTGAAAGCGCTTCTGAAACGGGTCTTACAAGATAGCCGTAAACGCCATAATCGCAAATCTCAAGAATATCTGACCTTTGCGTTCCATCGTTATCGGTCAGCTCCACACTCCTGATGTACTGTCCATCGGCTGTTTTAATTTCAATGCTTCCATACAACCTTGCAGAAAGCTCCTTACCGCTGCTGTCCCTGTAGTTGTACGCCGTGTTAACCGTTATTTCCCTGACAGACACCTTGGGCGCTTCTCCACTCGCAGCCTGCTCCACAACAGCTGATTTTGTTTCTTCCACGTCTGTTGTTTCTTCCGTGGTTTTGTTTTCGGCTGCTGTCCCTGTTTGGGCATTTCCGTAATATACTTTCACGCCGCTCTCACAAGCGTAAAATCCCTCATCGGCAAAAACCGCCTCAAAGGTATACGGTTCTGCATCTTCAGGCAGCATATAAACTGCCGTTTTTGGGTTTTTCCACTGCCATCCTGCCCCAAGATATTCCTCAACAGCAATCTCCTCGAGCCTGATTTCTTTTCTTGTATCATCAACCACAATCTGTGATGTTTTCTTTTCAGGAACAGGTTTTACATGAATTAAAAATGTCGTTTCCTGCCCTTCCATAAGTGTACCGTATGCAGGTGTCACGGTAACGGTTGCTGTCCCTGCACTAATTGGATTTATGACACCTCTGTCATTTACTTCCAATACGCCTGTATCCGAAGATTTCCAATCAAACATCTGTGCATTAAACTCTCCTGACGGAATTAAAACCCCATTTACCTCATATCGGATACCGTCCTTTAAGGCAATCTCATAGGTATTCTCCGTCTTTATTGCCGGATATCGCACATCCTTTGCAAAAAGTCCGGCAATCTCAAAATGCTCGGGGGCCGCTGTCACACTCACATCAATACGGATATCAATTCCCTCTTTTTTCAGTGTAATTCCTGTCCTTCCCGCACCAAAACCTGTGAGCACACCATTTGATACTTGTGCTACCGCCGGCTTATCAGACACAGCTTCATAATCAGATAACTCTGTCAGCATACCATCAGGAAGCACTTCACACAGTGCAACATCACGTCCGTATCCTTTATACAAGTTCCAATCACTTACACTTTTTCCAAGACTTCCGTCCGCATTTTTTTCCACTACCGCATATGACTTCACGCACACACTGCACTGCGCATAAATTTCTGCCGAATATGCCGAAGCTGCCGTAATCACGGCTTCTCCCTGTGCTGCCGCATACACGTTGCCATTCTTATCAACTGTTGCAACTGATTCATCGCTGCTGCTCCAAATTACTTCGCAAGAGGCATCAGACGGCGAAACTTCCGTCGCTAAAGCGACGCTTGTATGACATAACAGATTGAATGGTTCCTGGGAAATACGGATACTCTCAGGCAGCCTTACACTTTTTGTCGTAAAGGAATACTGCGGCTCAATAGATTGCACCGTTCCAGCATAACATTCACCAATAACGGTTTCCATCACTTTAAGCTCTACGCCCGTCACCGCATATGCTGTTTCTGGCAAAAGCCCCTCAAAACAAAGATCGGCTGTGTATCCGTCTTCTTCCAAAAGCTCGACTTCCTGAACAAAATTCTGCTCATCATTTTCACTGCCCAGCGTAAAAACAGCCTTAAGCTTTTTCATTCCCTCCGCGCCGGATGCTTTCACCGTAAGCAGCTCACTGCCCGCAGTGCTGCGTTCCTCGTCAGCCGTTAATTCGAGTGATATATCTGCGCTCTTTGTTGAAATGCTTCCCGACTGCTGCATATCCTCCTCAATTTCAGACAAAGAGGTATTATATCCGCTGTCGCTCACCGCTACAATATAGTCATATTCCGTACCTGCTTTCAGCCCCTTTAAAAAGGTCAGAATCCCTCCTGTCGTATCACTGACAATAAACGATTCTCCGCTTTTCGTCCATTCCCACTCGTCCGCCTCTTTATAAAATACATAAATATACGAGGTTGTATTAATCGGATTATTTGTCAAAGCAGCCTTTAATGAAATATAAGAATATCCGCTGTTTGCACTGACATTCGTAAGGCTTCTGGCATCTGCCTGCGTCAGCACTTCACTGGAATAAGCGCCCTTTAATCCGGCTGATGTTTTTGGAAACGCAGTATCACTGATTCCCATTACAAACTCATATATCGTATCCGCGTTCAAATCATCACTCAGATAACTTGTAAGCTCAAAACCACATGCCGTTTGACCGTTTTCAAGAAGGCTGCTTCTGATATCCCAGTCCTCCTCGTCTTTCTCCTTAAAGAAGAGTACCGCATACTGATTTTCAAAATCCGTTTCACCCTCAATGGATGCCTGCACGACAAAATTATGCGCTCCTGCAGCCAAAGATGTGACGCCCATCATAACACCCTCTATTTTTGCCTCAAAGGTAAATGTAAACGTACCATACTCGCCGCCCTTGATATCACGGAACGAAATAGTATAGGTCTTTTCATCAGTAAGGCCTGAAAGAATACGGTTTTCCGTCTTATATTCCTTTGATTTATAAAGGTTAAAGCTGTCGCCGTATCTTCTATACTCACCATCCTCCTCGCAAATATAGGTAAAGAGCGTAATATCATTGGAAATATTTTCTGTTCTGCCTTTGATTCCAATATTGTAATTTACCGCATCTGCTGTATTTGCCGTAATTTCTACGCTGACCTCGGATTTTTCCGTTGTAACAAGCTGGTAAATCGTCTGAGAAAGCGCCGAGCCTGCATAAAGCTCCCATTTAAAGCCATACTGCGTATTGGGTGAAAGCGTCATCAAGTCAGCTGCCTGCACGGATGCCGTGTAATTCTGCGATGCCGCAAGGCTCATCTTGCCTGCCCCTGCCGCCTCCGCATAAAGCTTTGTGTCTGGATTATAGTAATACAACTTCACACTGTATGAGGTTCCCTTTTGTAGCTCTGCACTTTTTACCTTATATGAAATAACAGAATCATAAGCTCCTGTGTCTGCCGAAAGCTCCGGATGAATCGCTGCTGTTCCGATTTTAAAGGTTCCGCGCTTTACCACACCTGAAAGGCGAACCTCATATTCATATTCCGAACCCTCCTGAAGTCCTGTAAGGATACCTTTTGTCCTGCCTTTCCGGACACTGATTTCCACCACTTCATATTCGCCAAGTGAATCCTTCATTCTGTACTTCAATTTTCCATTGACTGCTTTGAGATAATCCTCAATCGTGACAGTATAATCTGCAGCACATGTCTTTGTGTTATTTTTAACAATATTTACTTTAAGGCTTTCAGCAGGAAAAGGCGGTTTCTCTGTCGTAACCGTTCTTGCCGTTTCTTTAAAATGACCCGTGTAACCTGGCTCGTTAATCCATACCCTGACAGTATATCTCGTAGATGCTTCCAAGTCATCCACTTTCGCCTCTACACTCCATTTTTCAAGACCCTTTGTATCGGTTTTCTCCATACCGGACATCAGCGTCTTTCCAAATTCATCCAGGATCTCATAGCACAGGTTGAAAGAGGACGGAACGTTACCGTCATAGGAAGTAATATCAGCCTGTATCGAGATCTTATCAGGACCTTCCGGCTTTACAGTATAATTTACCTTTGCAGGATATTCCTTCGTTTCAACGGTAGTATAAGCCGTAACAATACCGCTTGCATTATAAAATTCAAAGTAATATGTAGTAGCGGGTTCAAGACCTGAAACACTGACCTGTCCCAATCCGCTGATATACTTCTGTATACTTAGCTCTTTTTCATACTCCGCAAGTGGTCCATAATTAATCTTTGTCACAGGATCAACTGCTTCGATATCAATGGTAATGCTGTCATAAGTGGAATGCGTTCCCCGAAAAATCACGTTTTCTTTTGATGCGCCTGTTTTTAACCTGATTGCGCTGGAATCAGGAACAAGCACTGCTTCAAGCGCCTTTGTGCTGCTGTTCAAAAGATACATCGTAAAACTGTATTCCTGTGAAGAATTCAGTCCATTAATACTCTTTTCCTTTTTTGCGTTTGGACTGATTGTTTCCTCCGTGTAGGTATATCCCACATCGCTATTGCCATAGACAATCTGCCATAAATAACTTTGATTCAGTCCTGTTTCTGATCCACTCCTGACTGTGATATCTGTTGTGAGTGTACGGCTTGCCGGTCTCCATCCGATATTTGCCTGAATAGAGGATGCTGTTGCCGTATATCCTCCCTCTGTTTCCTGAACAGATGCCACAACAGCCTTTTTTACACCAAACCGAATGCTTTTTCCGGCTTCCGCATCACCCGTCAGGCTGATTGCCGGATAAACAGTCTGCCCTTTTTCCATATATAGCAGAAGATATCTTACTTTATCCTGATAGGTTCTTTGCTTTATTTGATTTTTATCTTTCACATTGTCATAAATTGTATTCCTGACATTGCTTACGTCCGCACCGTCAACAAAAAAATTGTAATAACCTGCACTGGGCGCGGTAAATTTAAAAAACTGCTCCTTTGCACTTTGCGATTTTAATAGAACGTCTGTGCTTTGTCCGTTTTTGATGGTTTTGCTAAGTTTCTCTTCTTCTGACTCTGAACTTCTCTCCTCCGAAGAAGATTCCTCTGCCGATGACGACTCTACAACGCTTGGCTTCTCCGTTTTACTTTCTTTTTCTTTTTTTGATTCTTCAACATTGCTCGACTCAGCCTTTTTACTTTCTTCTTCCGACTCTGGTTCTGATTTCTCTTCCGATTTGGGCTCCGATTTTTCCTCTGTCTGTGTTTCGGTTTGTGTCTGAGAAGGCGTTTCCGGACGTTCCTCTGTTTCTGTCTGTGTCGATGTTTGCGTTTCCGTCTGTGTCGGTGCTGGTGTCTGTGTTTCGGTTTCCGTCGGCGCCTGCGTTTGCGTCTGTGTCGGTCCTTCCGGACTTTCCTGTGTTTCCGTTTGTGTTTCCGTCGGCGCTTGCGTCTGTGTCTGTGTATTCCCGCCTTCCGGCTTTTCCTCCGTTGGTTTCGGTTCGGGTTCCGGTTCCGGCTTTGGCTCCGGTTCGGGTTCCGGTTCCGGCTTTGGCTCCGGCTCGGGTTCCGGCTTTGGTTCCTCGTCCTTCTTATCTTCTTCCTTTTTATCCTCTTCCTTCTTTTCCTCTTCCTTCTTTTCCTCGCCGTCTTCCTCATTTAGCTGATTTATCTCTGCGCGCATTATTTCTGTTTGCACAGGTTCTTTTGCAGCTGCAGTCTGTGGCAGGTTTCCCGCTATCAGACAGCTGCATAATAAAATTGCCAGTCCCCTGTAAAACATCTGATTTCCCCTTTCTTAACTGCACAAATAGCAACAATAAATTTTTCCACATTTTAGTAATTATTATAACGCTTTTTCCACAAAAATGAAATAGGAAATCTGAAAAACTATTGATTTCCCTGCTTTTGCTATGCTATACTCAATTTATATCACAACTTTTGTGAAGCTGTTACAATACAGTATCATATTAATATCATGGACGATAAAAAATATATCAGACAGGGAGGTTTTCATATGACGATAGGAAATGTTTCGGGATATCAGCCCTACAATTCAATATACAATGGATCTCTTGGAAATGTGAACGCTATGCCAAATCAGACCGTTAATGCTGTTTCCGATGTTGACGGCGAGAAAAGAAGCGCCAATCCTGATGCAGTGAAAAAGCCGGGGCGCAGGTCCTCTCCAGAGGAATGTGAAACCTGTAAAAACCGTAAATATCAGGACGGTTCTGATGAGGGTAACGTATCCTTTAAAGCTGCCGCTCATATTTCACCGGAATCTGCCGCGTCAAGAGTTCGCGCACATGAGAATGAGCATGTTTCCAATGCATATAAAAAAGCAGCCAAGAAAAACGGCAAAGTTGTAAATGCGTCCGTTACCATTCAGACTGCGATTTGTCCCGAATGCGGGCGTACATATGTTTCCGGCGGTCTGACAAAGACTTCCATTAAATACTCGAATGAGGATAATCCATATACCAAAAACCAAAAGGCTCTCGACGCAATCAACATGCGGGGGGCAAATGTGGATTATGCTGCATAAATATTATACTATACTTTATAACACAAAAAGAACAAAGGAGATTATGTATGGCAGACACACATAAGAAAGGACTGGATGTTGCATTAATTGAAAACGATTTGGAAAACTGCTGCAGAGGTGAGGAGCTGTGCGGCGAATGTCAAAGCATACATTGTGTCATAGGTTATGCAAAACGATGTATCGAGAATTTCAAAAAAACTCCAAAAAAGATTGTTCCAAGCGGTGTGCACAATATTCCGACAATGGACATTAAGCTTTTCGATGAAATAGAACTGGAAACCGCAATTGCACATATTTTAAAAGAATGCAAGGACTGCAAAGAGGATCACACGGAAAACTGCATTATCAATGTAATCCGTAACTGTTATGAGGTTGGTCTGTTAGGGGACATTCAGCCTTATGAAGGAAGCTCATTACAATACTTAATGCAGCTGAAAAATGACTTCCCTGAAAAAGCAGAACAGATCGCGGGAATTTATTCAAGCCTGTCGTAAATTACGGCAGGCTTTTGTTCTCATTTCCATGCAGGCTGTCCTCCAAAAAACGAATAAACTCCTCTTCGGGCAACGGTTTTGAAAAATAATATCCCTGTATGTGGCTGATACCCAAATCTTCCATCGTCTGATACTGTTCTTTTGTTTCGATTCCCTCCGATACGATTTCCAAATTCATACCATGTATCATGTGGATTGCCGCTTCCATAACGTGCTTTGCTTTTCCGTTTTCAAAATACGAATTTGTCATACTTTTGTCAAACTTAATAATATCTACCGGCATATCCACAATATAATTAAGATTGGACTGCCCTGTTCCGAAATCGTCCAGTGAAAACCGCACACCATATTGCATCAAATCTTCCATATTGCTAAGCAATGTCTTTTTAGCATTTGTGGAAGCAGATTCTGTAATTTCCAGATTAATATATTTCGGGTCAATTTTATGACTCTCCATAATATCAATATAATCCTGTGCCAGATTCTCATAGCCGCATTGAATCACGGACAGATTAATTTCTATGTACTGCATTCCATAGCGGTCCAGTGGGTATTTTGTAATAAATTCACACACCTTTTCGAAGACAATTGCACCAAGCCTTAATATCATACCGTTTTTTTCAGCAGTATCTATAAACGCACCCGGCGGGACAATTTTTCCCTCACTGTCACGAATACGGACCAAAGCTTCCGCTGATGTAATACTGTGTTCACTTGTGGAAAAAATCGGTTGGTAAAATACTTCAACGCGGTTATTTTCCATTGCATCCAAAAGTAACTGTACGACTTCCCGTTCCCTGTGTATCTTTTCAACACTGTCCTTTTCGACACAATAAAAATCTTTTTCAGTAAATGTCTTTTCATCATGTCTGATATAGCGGATTAAATACAACAGGATTTCCGCCTGATTTACAATATTGGCGTGGGGCAGATACAACCAGCATGGTTTCACAGTGTCACCATTATACTCCCCCCACCCCGATGCAAAGCGCCTGCGGATTTCCTCCACTCTTTTATCAGCTGTTTCCATATTCGAAAATACAATCAAATATTCATCCTCGGCATTTTTAAAAGAATAAGCGTCCTGTATCTTAAGCAGATACTCCACAATCTGCATCCTGATTGTTTCACGCTTATTGAGTGACACATGCTGATATGCAGTATTCTCAAAAATGATTGCCAGCATCGCAAAGTCTTCCTTCTTGGCAAACAACTGTCTAGTATATTGATAAAACGCACCGCTGTTAAACAATCCTGTGCTCCTGTCAAGATTGGTTTCCGGATTTTCCAGCTTGAGGTAAAGTACCATAATACCGATTGCACCCGCATATGCCACAATCAGGATGTCTGTATACATAAACTGTATCTGCGACGCGACAATCCAAATAAAAAGCCATAAATATACTGCTTCTTTCCGGCGGGTATTAATTTTTACTTTTTCCTTACGAAGCAGATACACAATCCTCACAAAGAAAATCAATGCCATACCATACGTCACATAAACGCTTGGTCCATAGGTGTATTTCACGTCCGCACCATTATTTGTGTAATGATAATAAAGCGGTGCAGCATATATTCCAACGACACCGGCAAGTGTCATTAGCCGATACACTCTCATTTGCTTTTGATAAACTTCCCTTTTTGTGTAAATATCCACGCACATATATGACAGTGCGCTAAGCGCTACACCAAGCAGTGTCACAAGATATGTCTTTGCCACAAACTTTGCAATCGGCTCCGTCAGAACATGCCGGTACTCAATCGCACCAATGGAAACAATATCTATTATTATGCAAAAAAAGGTTGCCCCAAAAACGCCTAAAAATGCTTTTTGGGTATCCAGCGATATTCGTTTCTGATGCACATAGAAATAAAAAAGCACCAGCATTAAAATAATACCGCAGCATTGTATCTGTATATGCATACGTAAACCCCCCTTTATTACCTAGTAACAGTTCAGCCTTCGGCTTCCTGTTACAAGCATCAAGCCATGCAAAAATCATAAAATGATTTTTTGACCACCTTCGTGGTGGCTTGATGCATCTCTTCCACTACGCTGTTTCACGGACTTTGCAGCAAGTGCAAAGTCCTGGGCTGAACTGTTACATTACCTACACCTTTTATGCCTCCTCAAATTGTATGATTACACTTTCATACTGCATCATTATCCACGGTATTGTAATCCCCGCGTTCGCAAATGCAGCCCCGCTATTTATGACACTTGTGTCATTTTTAAACATACATTTATAGTTTTTATTCTGATCCAGTCCTTTCATATAAACATGTGTCGGAACAGGATTTCCCTCACTCTGTGTCTTTACAAGCGTGAGCATTGCCTTATGCTTATCCTTTGCCACAAATGCCCATGCCATGCAGTCGTCATTCTCAAGCGTTGTAAGCCTGTAATAATCCCCTTCATGTGTCAGGTCATAGAAAGCGTGGAACTGCGCTACCTGCTCTTTTACCTGCTCTTTTTCCTCTTCCGAAATCTTTCCCAAATCAAGCTCATAGCCAAAGCTGCCCGCCATCGCTACATCGCCTCTCGTATGGAACGGCACAGTACGCCCAGTCTGATGGTTCGGGCAGGCGGAAACATGCGATCCGACACTGCTAATCGGATAAAAGAAGCTTGTACCATACTGAATCGTAAGCCGATTGACAGCATCCGTATTATCGCTGCACCAAATCTGCGGCGAATAGTAAAGCATTGCTGCATCAAAACGTCCGCCGCCGCCGCTGCACCCTTCAAGCAAAAGATCCGGAAAACGTGCAAGAAGGCGCTCTAACAAATCATAAACGCCAAGAACATATTTATGATACAACTCACCGCTATGCTCCTTTCCTGAAGCATGACTGTACATGTCACAAATACTTCTGTTTAAGTCCCATTTTACATACATAATCGGCGCATTGCTCAAAATTTCGGTCATTCGCTCAAGCAGATAATCCCGCACATCCGGTCTGCTCATGTCAATTGTAAGCTGGTATCTTCCACGGTTTGGCTCGCGTCCCGGAATTGCAATTGCCCACTCGGGATGCGCCCTGTATAAATCACTGTCCTCGGAAATCATTTCCGGCTCAAACCATAGTCCGAATTTCATTCCCATGGCATTAACGCTTTCGCCGAGCTTTTTAAGGCTTCCTTCAAGCTTTTTCTCATTAACATACCAATCACCAAGTCCGCTGAAATCATCATCGCGCTTTCCAAACCAGCCATCGTCGAGCACCAGCATTTCGATGCCAAGCTCTGATGCCTGTTTTGCAATGTTTAAAAGCTTTTCTCCATTAAAATTAAAATAGGTGGCTTCCCAGTTGTTAATCAGCACGGGACGTTTTTCGTGCTTATATTTCCCGCGGCACATATTTTCTCTTAAAATGTCGTGATACTGCTGCGAAAGTGTCGCAAACCCGTTCTCCGAAAAGCTCATGATTACCTGCGGCGCCATAAGCTCCTCATCCTGTTTTAAAATATATGCGAATCCGTTTGGATGGATACCCATCTGCACACGTAGCTGGTTTTTCTGATCTTTCTGCGCCGCCGCAATAAAATTTCCGCTGTAGACAAGGCAAAAGCCATAGCAGTTTCCATAATCCTCATTTGCATTCCTGTCGCAAAGAATAAAAGACGGATTGTACTGATGGCTTGATGTTCCTCTTACGCTGCCGATTTCTATCTTTGCATGTTTTACGGGAACGTGCTCAGGCGCTCTTTCAAAAGCATGTCTTCCGGTAAAGTAAATCATATCAGGATTTTGGAACATCATGTCCAAATTCATCGACAATAGTTTTTCTACCGTTACGCTGCTTTGCCCTTTATTAATAATTTTGGCGGCTCTTGTGATGATGTTTTCCTTCTCATATACACCATAATACAATTTTAAAAGAACATCTGATGCAACCTCATGCATCGTGATAATGAGTGTTTCTCCTTTTGTGACACTTGTGTCATAAAGTGCGGGCATACCGTCAACCTTATAGGAACCGTCAAGAATTTCATAGCTGTCGAACCGGAATTCGGCGGCTCGGCTTCCATCCTCGTGCAAAAGCGCTATCATACTGTCACGGTAATCCCCGACGCCAAATCCGGAAACCTCCTGAGGCAGATTGTCAAGAGAATAAACACGGTTCTTTCCTACGTGCGCGGGATTACCGCAAAAGCCCATGTCAGTCATAAAGATTAAATCAGATAAATCATCACCCTCATTTAATTTTTTTCCGTAATATAAATGCAACAGCACACCGTGCTGATCCGCTTTCATTTGATAACTGCTGTTATTTGAAGATAGGGTAAACAATACTTCGTTTTCTTTTTTCTTTACTGAAATCATGTTGTTCCTCCAATTTTTTTACTTTACAAAGCCTATGTGAACAGTTTAACATATTTTTGTATAATATTCACCCAGTTTTTGCCAAAATCTGTGCAAAATCATTTTAATTTGTTTTTTATTCTATAGCATTTCCTGATATACCCTTAACACATTCTGATATGCAATTTTGTCTATCGCATCCTGTGAAAATCCTGCTGCTTCAAACGCATCAAACAGTTTATACATTTGCGCACAGTCCGCAATTTCCAAATCGCCGTCAATTCCGTCAAAGTCCGAGCCTAAACCAAGGCACTCAATACCGCCTATATTCACAATATAACGTGCATGCTCCGCTATCCTTGCTGCGGTTGATGCGGTATTCATTCTTTCATTCAAAAAACAGCCATAATAATTGAGTCCGGTTACACCGCCTCTTTCTGCAAGAACCCGAATCATGTCATCCGTAAGATTTCTTGGATGTCCGCAAAGCGCACGCGCATTGGAATGGCTCGCAACAAACGGTTTTTTTGTACAATCCGCAATTTCCCAAAAGCCTGCATCTGACAAGTGGGATACGTCAATAATCATACCCAGCTCCTCCATTCGCTGCACAAATGCAAAGCCGGTTTTGGTAAGTCCTTTTGTATTGTCAAATAAGGGAAACCCGTTTCCGTCGGTTCCGTTTTGGGGAAAATTAGGATTTGCCAGTTCATTGGAGTAATTCCATGTCAAGGTCATCATGCGTGCTCCGCGTTCATAAAGTTTTTCTAAATTTTCCAGTTTCCCTTTACAACACCCACCCTCTTCGATTGTCAGTAACGCGGATATGATTCCACGATGTTCGTTATCCATGATTTCTTCATATGTTTTTACAACGCGAATATCGTTTTTATTCCTCTCCATTTCATCATAAAAAGCATCCATCAGGCTGCATACATACGCAAACGGGTCTAGGTCCTTTTTTAAGTCTATGTACATGGCAAAGTTCTGCAGCATATAATCCGCCTTTTTCATTTTCCCAATATCCACCTGCAGGCTGTTTGCGGCAAGCTGCTGCAATGTACCGCTGCGCCTGTCCTCCCATAGCTTGGATATTGTATCACAGTGCATATCAATAATTTTCATTTCCATTTCCTTTCTGCCATATAATGACAAAAAGGGACAAATGATTTCCGAACCGGTCATCTGTCCCTTTTCAAATCTTCTGCACTTTGCAAATCTTATTCGATCCGTTTAAAATCTGATGCCGGATGCTTGCACCACGGGCAGATAAAATCATCGGGAAGTGTATCGCCCTCATACACATAACCGCATACCGTACAGATAAATCCTTTTTTCTTGTCCGCAGCCGCAGGCGCTGTCTTAATATTTTTCTGATAATAGCTATAGGTCACAGATGCATCCTGTGAAAGAACGCCGCAGTCGGTCACATCTGCCAAAAACAGTGTATGTGTACCCAAATCGGTTGCGGATACTACTTTTGCACAAATATAAGCATTCGTTTCCTCCGCCAGGTAAATCACGCCGTTTTCCGCTCTTTGGTACGTAATCGCCTCCACCTTGTCGACATCCCTGCCACTTTGGAATCCCCAGTGTTTATAGGTATCAAATTTCGAGTTTTCGGTCAAAATGGACACGTTGAATACGCCTGTTTTTACAATCATGTCATGTGTGTAATTTTGTTTATTCACAGCCACAACAATACGGTTTGGCTCCGTTGTGACCTGCGATACCGTGTTTACAATACAACCGTTGTCCTTCTCTCCATCCCTTGCGGTTAGGATAAACAAACCATAAGTTAAATGATACATTGCTTTTTTATCCATATTCCTGTTATTCCTTTCTTATGCTTTATCAGTTTCTGTTATTTTACCCGTTCTATCTGTATATTATCATATTATGATTATGACAGACAACCCTATTTACAGAAAGCGTCATTCTTTTTATTAATACTCTCCATACGTTCCTTTCGTCGCATTCTTTACCTTATAAAGCGCTTCATCCGCACGGCTTAAAAGTGCAGACAGCTCCTCGTTTGCATCCGCAGTCCACGCAAATCCGGCGGATGCGCTGATAATACGATTCTCCGTATCCGAAAGCACAACCGTATTTTCCCTAAGTCTTGTATAAAACGCATCCAACTGTGCTATGATCTCTTTCCTACTGTCACAGTCAAAAATCATCATGCAAAACTCATCTCCAGAACGCCTTGCCGTCAGAAAATGCTCCTGAGGCATCGTGTTCAAAACAGCGGCAAAGCTTTGAAGGTACCGGTCTCCGATGTCATGACCGTACGTATCATTGATGCCCTTAAAATAATCCAAATCCAGCATAACAACCGCACAGACTTTTTCTGGCTGCATTTTTTCCAACCGTTCCTGCGCCAGCTGCTGAAAGTGGCGGTATTTATACAATTTTGTCAACGCATCATGCGTATTCTCGTAGCGCATACGATTCTTTTCCATCATATCCGTTGTCACGTCCATAATAACACCCAGTTTCCGTTTCTGCGTTTCGGACATATGAATACGGATATACTTCAAATCATTAATCCGGTAAACATCCTCCTCATCTTCCACAGCATCCCTTGTAATCCAACGCATATAACGGTCAAACGCATCCGCACTCCGGCAGAGCTCGGTAACCTTTTGTGTCGGGATTTCCAGTAATTTTCCAATTCCCGATGTTGCAAACACATGTTCCTCTCCGCTTCCGTATTCATACGCAGCTAAGGGAATTCCACTAATCTCAATAATGGCGGAAATCCTGTCGGAAAGATTGATAATGCTCCTGACCATTGTATTAATGCCGCCGCTTAACTCCTCAAACTCGCGATTGCCGCCGACTTCCACCGTCGTGTCAAGATTGCCCTCGGTAATGGATGACAGATTATCTATAATACGGTGTATCCCGTCCGTCACTTTCCATTTTACAAGGAAATATAAAAGCATAATAACCGCCGCCTCAACAAACAGCAGGTAAACCAGCGTATGAAATGTATTCTCCGTCAGTTTCCGGAACAGAACGTCTGCCGGCAGTGCGGCGCATATCAAAACATCATCATAGCTACGGCTCACCACATACCGTCTTCTGCCATCCGCTCCTTTCCGATACGCACCTCCCATACATCGTAAAAGGGATTCCAGCTGATAGCATTCTCCCGTGAACGTCTGCTCCATGCTTCCGGAATGACCCAAAACTTCTCCCGTAGTACGGTCAAGCACAAAAAGCTCCTCGTCCACATCCGTCGGAAACCTTGAAAAAATATATTCGTACGTATTTCTCGACTGTGCCTCCAATTGGCGTTCCGGAACAAATCCAACCTGTACGACGCCCTTCCTGCTCTTTCTTGCGACGCCCACGTATTGCATTACCTTATCCTCCGCCGCATTCGGCTGCGGCTCCTGAATGAGATACGCATCCTCCTCGTCGCTTTCCAAAAGATCAAGAAAAGGACTTGTCTGTTTATGATCTGCCATGTCAATCCCGATATATTCGGAAACCGATCCATACGCAATAATGCCGTTCTCGTCGATAACATGCAATTCATCCACATTCAGGAGCTTTGCCAAATACTGCATCTGCGGCACGTCCGTAACAATCTCCTCCTGCCGGTCCATTACATAAGCCGCCGCCCGTGCTCTAATCAAGTAGTCCTCATCCAAATTTTCCTTGATTAAAGCAAGCTCCATGCGGTTGCTTTCCAATGTGTGAATAACTTGTTCTATTTTTGCGTGGAACGTATTGAACTGCTGATTTTCAAGAGTGCGTCTGCTAAACAGAAAATTAATTAAAAGAATCAAAAGAATTGCAGATGTCACAATCGCGACAGTATATTTGATAAATGTTTTCTGCATATAAATACCTCGTTCTTTCCAAGGTCTGCGAATTTTGGATGACATTCTCCTATTTTACAGGGAAGAATGCCCAAAAACGGACATTCTTCCGGAGATGGTTTAGAAGGGGGTTCTAAAGTAATCCCTACTATATTATAACATGCCCCTTAAAAAACAATAACTCTCATTTTCTTCGCAAAAATGTCTAAAATTTCGCAAACAACATAATATGAAACATCCCTTCCTCACAATAGCAACTGATACTCCCTCCAATTTTGTCCGAAAATGCCTGCACGCTCTGCATTCCCCAGCCATGATTTCCACCCTTTCTGCTCTTTGGAAGACCAGTGTATGAATCAAACAAAATCTCCGTTTCATACTTATTTTTCATGTGAATCAGAAGATGACTCCTTTCACAGTGAATTTGCGCATCCACAAATTTCCATTCCTTTTCAAAATCCCTAACACATTCCAAAGCATTCTCAAAGAGGTTGGCAAGTACCAATGCAAACTCATAACCGTTGACCGGAATTTCTTTCGCGATAACTATATCCTGATGCACTGTAACATCCATAGCCTCTGCCTTTTCCATCGTGTGCGCAAGAATTGTATTTGCAACCAAATGTTCACAATATTTTTTTATTTTATTTTCATCTGCAACCGTATTGATATGCGCAGTCACCCGTTTAATCTCATCATACTCTCCCTGCTCCAAAAAAACATCAATCATGTTGGAGTAGTGGCGCATGTCATGCCGTAAAATCCGCAGATTTTTCTCTGACTGCTCCACCAAATAATACTGGTTTTCCAGTCCCTTAATATACGCTTCGAACATCACGTTTTTCCAGTATGTATCCGCCCGCTCAGATTCACTCTCCACATAACGGAACGCCACCACATAGGATGTAAGCATTGTCACAATCAGAACCATTACACCGATAATATTTCCAGGATTATCATAAAGCGTCGTCGGGAAAAAAGCAAAGTAAGAAAAACTGCAATAAAAAAGCACGGGTATCAGACACAGCTCCCACCAATTCTTAAACGATTCCTTGTATTGAAACTTTAACCATATTTCCCGTGTTTTTCGCATTAAAACAATCAGAATGCCCGCATGCACCGCAGTGCTTGCCACCAAAGAAAACGCCTTGTTCCCTGTCCAAATATCAAAAACAGAGGCAGCAACACTCCCTACAATAACATAATTAGATGCACTCAATCCCACAAACAGGGCTTTACTGTCCCGCTTTTTTGAGATAAACAGCCCCGTAAACTGCGCTACAAATATTTGAAAAATTGTCACAATTGTATAACACCATTCCGCTTCCGGAAAAAGATTCAGCTTGATGCAGTCTGTAATGCACAGCGTACAAAAAGAGGCAATACATACTGCTGCCGTTTGCTTTTTGGAATAGCGGCGCGCAATAAACAGGTATAAAAACAGCATCAGAAAAATATGGCTTATCATGTAGTAGAAATTTTTATAATTCATACCCTGCCTCCCTACCGATACTGCTCTGAAGCAAACAAAAGATATTCTTTCCTGACATCTGCTGTCCTCGTTTTGCTGATTGGGATATTTTTTCCGCTTTCCATCAGGACATTTCCTTGTGTTATTTTTTTAACATAGTCCATGTTAATTAAAAAAGATTTATGTACCTGTATAAACCGTTTGTCCTCCACAATCTCCTTAATTTCCTCGTCAAAGGACTTTCTGATAAAAATGCTCTTTATATTTTCCCCGTCCGTCAGCCAAATGTTAAGGACGCGGGAATAATTTTCAATATACTCAATTTTGGAGTAGGACACTGCTACTAATCCGTCCTTTGTTTTTACGGGATAAATCCGGTCTGTTTCCACTTTTGTAAGGGACAACGCATAGTCAAGCGCCTCAAAAAATTGCTCTTCAATGACTGGCTTAAGAAGATAACGTATGGCGCGCACACCATATGCTTCCAACGCAAAATCATCCGATGACGTAATATAAATAATAATGCTTTCCTTGCTGATACGCCGGATCTGTGTTCCAATGTCAATGCCCGTTTTTTCTAACATAACAATGTCCAATATAAAAATATCTGCCAGATTATTTTCCTGTATTTTTTGGTAGAGTTCTACCGCATCCGTAAACTGCTCTACCTCAAGCTTTATATTCGGGATGCTTTCTTTGTATTTTGTCAGCAGTCCTTCCAGTTCTGCTAAATCTTCTATGCTGTCATCACAGACTACAATTCTCATAGGTATTGCCGTGCTCCCTTTTTGTATGTAAATTTGTCTTGCTCCGCCTTGGCGGCATCGTTTCTCTGTATGGCGCTATGCATAAAAATACCGTAAAAAAACGCAGGCTCAGCAGCCTGCGTCCAAAGAATTTCCAACGCGATTCTGCGTCGAAAATTCTTTCCTAACCACCTCTACGATTGTCGCAATTTTCTTTAGCATAAAACAGGCAGATACTCCGCGTCTGTTTCACGGTACTTTTTTCTTTTAAAATTAGTATAGCATAGGTTTTGCAAAATTACTATGATTGTTTTTTTGTATTTGTGGCAAAATCGGATATTTTATTTCTAAACATGAAAACCTATAAAAACACTACTGCAAATATTTTTTTAGGTCTTCTACCAACTGATAAACCATCGTTCCCGGATCATATTCTGAAGGTTTGTCTACATTTTTATCAAATCCTGACATTCTTCGTTTTGCATTCTTTATTGCAGTATCAACCCCACCATAATGGTTTAGCATATTGTATATATTCTCATAATTTTTTCGATACTTCCCATCTCCCAAATTGTATTGCCGAAACAGTTCATCCAATTTACCATTCCACTGATGTCTATGCAATGCGGAGTCGCTGTAATTAAAATGCAGATATATCCAATACTCAAATGACTGATTACTCCATGCAATGTGGTATCCTTTATTTTCACCGTCCTTTATCGCCTGATCAAAATCTTCAAAATCGTCTTTATCAAACACTACCCAAATATTTTGATACATAATTTTTGCATCTTTCACGATTTGATCCGTAATTTCTATCAATCTTCCCGTGGAACACCCCTCACCATGAATATCAATAACCAGTTCTTTAATATCAATAATTCCTCCTACCTTTTCTTTGATTAATTTCTGCATTCCTTTAAAATAGAGTGGTTCTGTGCGTTCCCCTTCCGTCACAATTAAAAATGAATTTGTATTTGGTGTTCTAAAATCATATTGTCTTTGTTTCCTAGTGTTCTGACCGTTTCATATCTGGTAAAACTCCGCAGAATATTTTTCTGAGAGCGCTGCTTCACAAACGCAGGCGTAGCGGTGGCTACGTCGAGGCTTGGGAAGTAGTGCTATCAGGAAAATAGGCAAGGAGGTTTGCCTGAATATGAACGAGTCAGTACACTAGCCTGCCGTCGTTTTTTAAATAAATCATCAGACCCCATTTACTTCCCCTCTTTCATGCGAAATTCTTTCAGTGATGGAATTCCTCCATATACTCCTGCTAAATAATCTTTTTCAAATGAGGCATCTGACCGGACTTTAAAATCTGATAATGCTGATAATTCCGAATACCCAAACTCATCTTTCTGTACAAACCAAATCTGATCCCTTCTAAAAAACTTTTTATCCAATAAGGTCGTATTATGTGTTGTGTATATTAATTGGGCTTTTGATTTACTATGATAAAATAAATCAATAATAAATTTTAATAGTAGCGGGTGTAATTGGTTATCCAGTTCGTCAACAAACAATGATTTATCATAAAGAATTGCCAAACGCGCATGAATATAAAACATAATACTTTTTAAGGTGCCTTCTGATTCATAAAATAAATTTAATGGATATATATTTCCATCCTTACCCTTATGAAATGTAATAAATGTAACTTTTTTTTCATTCTCATTATATTCAATATTCTGAATACCTGTATCAATTGCGGTTAAAAACTCCATCAATCCATCCTTATCGGTATCAATTACTTGCGGAAATATCCGAACTAAAAGTTTATCAAATTTATCTTCCTCCCAAAAATCTGTTGTAACAATTAAAGTATCCATTATTCCCGAAAAAACATCTTTAAATATACCTGTCTTCATTATTAATTTATTAAAAAAAGACAATACAAGCGTTTCCTTAGGAATTTGTTCTTTATATACATCACATTCTTTTTTAACACTAAAACCAAATTGCACCTTTTCTGTTGTTCTCTCAAATATTGTTGAAGTTCTGCTGGTTTGAAGATTCTTCCTATATAGCCATTCTGTCACGATGCATTCTGCATTGTACTCAAAACCATATTTATATTCGTAATTATCTACAATCAACACAATTTGAAACTCCGAGTTTTCATCTTTGCTCTCAAAAGAAAACGGCTCATAATATTTCTGAATAGCAGTTTCATCATCAATTCCTACATTATTAAAGGACTCTTCAATAATGCCTTGAAAATAATCCATTGCCATACAAATGTTCGATTTTCCACTTGCATTTGCCCCATAGATTGCCGCAACTCTAACAAACTTTTCTTTATTTCCACTATCAATCAAATTGCATTCATGTTCCTTATACGCATTAATTGCCGTCATATCTAATGTCGTTTCTTCTTTAAAAGATAATACGTTTTTTAATGTAAACTGAACCAGCATATTGCAACACCCCCTAATATTATTATAATATACCTTTTCTGTCTATTATGTCAATATTTTTACGTATTTATCACAATTATTTGCACCTAATTATCAAATTTTATCTTTTATACGTTTAAACCTTCAAATACACGAAAACACCTGACACGAACTTCTGTTTATGCTGAAATAACGGTGATTACACGTTGCTGCCTTTGGCCCTTTTGCTTGTATTCTATAGATTTATCCGACAACAAAACCCGCCCTTCTCACTTTCCTGAAACCGCACGCGCCAATGGTGGAACGCCGCAATCTGCCGCACGAGGCGGATGCCGAGTCCGTGCTCAGGAAGTTTGTTTGATTTTATGCGTGCGTTGAACCTTTGCAGCTGCTGCCTGCTTGCGCCGCAGCCGTTGTCGAACAGTTCCAGTGTATATTTTCGAAACGCGGGGTATTGCTTTTGGGTCAGGGATACCGCGATTACGCAGCCTTGGGGGTTGTGAATGACGGAATTGTTTATGAGGTTTTCGAGCAGCCGCTTTATCAGCTCCTTATCGCCTTTGACGGACAACTGCTCAAGTTCTTCGGATATACTGACACGAATGTCATATTTTTCGTCCATATTCCTGTTCAGGATTTCGCAAATTGTGTCGCGGATAACGGCGGCCAATAAAACCGCTTCCTTTTTCCAGCTTCCCATTCCATAGGTAAGCTTGTTTTCCGTGTTTAGGTTGGTAACCAGGTTTTTAATGCGTACCGCCTGTTCCTCAATTGCCTGTGCGCGGCGGAGGATCTTGCTGTCATTTTCTGACACATGTGTCATATTTTTGTCAGAAGCTGTTTCGCCGTTCTCCTGAGCGATATGCAGGATTTCGTCGGCGTATCCGATTACCAAAGACAGCGGCGTGCGAATGTCGTGGGACACGCCTGCAATCCATGTCGTGCGCTCCATTTCGCGCCTGCGGTGATCATGTTTTACCGAGACAAACAGGACGGCAATTAAGATTGCGACATTTACGATTAACATACTTGGCAAAGCGTAAATGTATGTTACAACAGTTGCTCCCTGATAGGTCAGTGTGTATTTCCATGTCTTTCCCTTTTCTGTTCCGAGCACCACAATTCCGTTATCTGTGATGTGCGTGTAGACGGGGTAGTCACGCAGGTAATATCTTGAAAATTTTACCGCGTCCTCAATTGTGTACTGCCTTGGAAGCTCCTTTGGCATACGGTACTCCCACAGCACAGCGCCGTCATTATCCAGCAAAAACGCAAAACCGTTGTGCGTGTCAACGTAGTTGATACCGTCCTGCGTCATTGTGTACGTTACGGCGCCTGTTTCGTCCGTATTTTTTTCGAGACTGTCTGCAACATATGCTGCATTGACATTTGCCTTGCTGTCATTTGCCTGAATATACGCAAGTACAAAAATGTCTGCAATAAACAGGAAAAACAGTGTTCCGATTGTCAGTACAATGTATTTTATAATAGTGTAAATATTGCTTTCGAGTTTTTTCACTCTATAATCAAGCCTTTCCTATAGCCTGCGAACTTTAATGCGAACTATGTTCGCTATGCGCAGGCACAAATTCGCGATTGAAAAATCTCTGATTTTTCAATCTACCTCCATGCAACCGCAGCCTGCAAGTTTATGGGTACACAAGTTTATTAATCCTTTAATTTATATCCTAATCCTCTGATATTGAGCAGATGCGCGGGTTTGGACGGGTTTTCCTCAATTTTCTCGCGCAGATGTCGGATGTGCACCATCAGGGAATTTTCGTATCCGTAACTGCCGTCGGGCCAAAGGGTGTCGCAGAGCGTGTTGATGGACAGAATGCGCCCTTTATTTTCGCACAGCTTTTTTAAGAGCGCGTATTCTTTTGCCGTCAGCGGGTAGCTTTCCTCTCCCACCTCAATGGTGCCCGCGTTCCAATCGACAGTGGCTTTTCCAATTTTGTCCACCGCGTTTTCGGCGTCAATGTGGTAGGTGCGTTTTAGGACGGATTTTATCCGAAGCAGCAGTTCTTCGGGTAGAAACGGCTTAGTGACGTAGTCGTCCGCGCCCAGTCCAAGTCCGCGCAGTCTTGCCCTGTCCTCATCACGTGCCGAGAGAAATATGACACAAATGTCATTTCCTTTTATTTTTTTCATATCTTCAAACAGGTGAAAGCCGTCGCCGTCGGGGAGCATGACGTCCAAAATCAGCAGGTGGTATTCGTTTTTTTCAATAAGCGCTATTGCCTGCGCACTGTCTGCCGCTGTGTCGACATGCACAAAACCGTCGTTTTTAAGCAGATTCTTCAGCATTTTCAAAAGCGGCGCCTCGTCGTCGACTAAGAGGATTTTACTGTCGTATAGTGTCATTTTGCTGTACCTTCTTCCTGTTATCTAATGTTTTTATTTATTATAATACGGATTATTGGAGTTCGCATTCGTTTTTATGAAAATTAAGGTAAATATAAGATAACCTTCACATTCCTTTAATGTAACGCTTTTACAATTTCTGTTGAAAGCAGTCAAAGACGCTGCGGGATTTGTCCGAACAGGACCCCAAAGCAAAACCCGTTTGGTAAGGAATTGTAGGAAAATAAGTGATGCAGATTGCGCAGTATATTTCTTCGAGGATGTATGTCAAAAAACGTAGACGTAGCGGGCTACGGCGAGGCTTTTTGGCATGCGTCATCGGAGAAATAGACAAGTCAAGATGCGTCAGTTATTTTTCTACAGTTCCTAAGCCCATTCAGGTAATCAAAAAGGACTGCAAATCCAACAGAAAGGACGAAACCACCATGAACAACATTATCGAAACCAAAAACCTTACAAAAGGCAGCGGCGCGGCGATGCGTGTCAGCGGTCTTGACCTGGCAGTTCCCGAGGGCTGCGTCTACGGCTTTCTTGGTCCAAACGGCGCAGGCAAGACGACGACCTTAAAGCTGCTGCTCGGGCTGCTCAAGCCGACAAACGGCACAATCACTTTTTTCGGGCAGAAGATGACGGAGCAAAACCGCCTGTCCATTCTTTCCCACACGGGGAGCCTGATTGAAAATCCAAGCTATTACGGGCACCTGACGGGACTGGAAAACCTTCAGATTATTGCAAAGCTCAAAAAAGTTCCCGCCGCGGAAATTGAAAAAGCATTGAACACCGTGCGACTTTATGAACAGAAAGACAAAAAAGTCAAGCAATACTCGCTTGGCATGAAGCAACGGCTCGGGATTGCAATGGCACTGCTCGGCAATCCGCGCGTGCTGATTTTGGACGAACCGACAAACGGACTGGATCCCGCGGGTATACAGGAAATGCGCGAGTTTATCAAAGACCTTCCCATGACACACCAAATGACAGTCATTGTATCCAGTCATCTTTTGAGCGAGATGGAGCAGATGGCGGACATGGTCGGCATTATCCATCACGGGAAGCTTGTTTTTCAGGGAACAATGGCGACGCTTGAGGCACAGGGCGACGGGCTTGAGGAAGTCTTTCTGAAGCTGACGGAAGGCGGTGAAAGTCTGTGAATTATTTGTCAATAGAATTGCGAAAAACAAAGCGGCGCGGCATTTGGCTTGTTCCCACCGCATTGCTTCTATTTATAGTTCTGTGGCTCGGGCACTCCTACACGGGGCACAATGGCAAGCTTTTTACACAATTTGGCTGGCTGGATGTGCTTTACAATACGCCCCTGCTGAATGCAATGTTAATTCCGACGGCGATTGCGGTGCTTGCGAGCAGGGTGATTGATATGGAGCACAAGGGCAACATGTGGAAACAGCTTGAAACGATGCAGAGCAGACGCGCGCTGTTCCTTGCAAAAACAATCTACGGTTTTTGCGCCGTGTTTCTCTTTTCGCTTGCGGAGGTGCTTGGATTTCTCGTGCTCGGAACATTGTTCGGATTTGCAGGCACGCCTGATTTGTGGGCGCTTGGCTTGTTTTTCGTGCAGACGCTTGTTATTAGCTTTAATTTATATCTGCTGCAAATGATTATTTCGATTGTGTTTTCCAATCAGGCGGTTGCGCTCTGTATCGGGCTTTGTGGAAGCATGGCGGGGCTGTTTCTGATGTTTTTGCCGCAATGTCCGATTCTGCGGTGCATTATTCCGTGGGGACACTACGGCGCGGCGATGTTTGTGGGCATGGACTGGAATGAGGAAACGAAAAAAATTGTCGGATTTTATTATATGCGGCAGGACAACGGCGCGGTGTTTTTTATCGCGGTATGGTTTCTCATTTTGATGGTCGGCGGGTGGCTATTGTTCAAAAACATGGACACGGACGGCTATCATTTTCAGGGCATTTTCGGCAAACGGGGCGCGGTTTCGGCGTCGCATAAGCCTGTGCGCATACCGCTTCTGCCGACGGAGCTGATAAAGGTAAAACGCACTCCGATATGGCTTGCGTTCCTCGTTCTTCCGCTGATTTCCGCATTGATTGGGACGGCGAATTTTCTGAACAACCTTGAGATTTTAACGAGTGGTTGGTACTCGCTGTGGACGCAGGTTTCGCTGTTTCTCTGCTATATTTTCATGCCGCCTTTGCTTGGCGTTTACGCAAGTTATCTGTGGCGTTTGGAGCATAATGGCTCGAACTGGAACATGATTTTGACGCATTTCCCGGCGTATCGGATTGTGTGGAACAAGCTGGCAGTCTGCGCAGGTGTTTCGCTGCTTACCATGCTGTGGCTTGGCGGTGTGTTTATTGTCTGCGGACGGTGTGCAGGCATTACCGCGCCGATTCCTGCGGAGCTTGCGGACTGGCTGTTCTTTGGGTTTATCGGCAGCGTTTCGGTTTGTGCGGTGCAGTTGTTTTTGTCACTTATTATTCGAAGCTTCGCTGTTCCAATCGGACTGGGACTGGTCGGCGGTGTTGCGGGGCTTGTTGTCACGGCGAAAGGATTTGAGTATGCGCTGCCTTACGGTTTATTGAGCATTGGGTTACGCGCGAACAATCCGGACAGGGCGTTGAATTATGAACTGTTTTTGACTTCTTCGGTCACTTTTATACTGCTGTTTTATTTGCTGAGTGTGGCTTATATTAAGCATAATGATGCGAAGACGCAGGGGTAGTAAAACCCCTGCACAAACGTCCTGCTGCCATAAGGCACAAAATAAGGAAGCTGCCCTTTGACAGCTTCCCGTTCTTTAATCCTCATAATGTCCTTTGCATGATATAATCCTGATACTCTGCGCTTCATCAATGCTATATGCAAGGCGGTTCGCTTCACCGAACGGGAGGATTGAAGTAAAATTATCTGTTGATTTTCTGCATTTTCTTTATAATCGACTGCCAATACATGCGGTCTTTCAAGACCCGGATTACCGCAATCGTGGAATCCTCCACAACAAAGAAGATTAAATATGTACTGTAAGGTCTGAAATATATGCTCAATCCCACAATCACATACCCCGTAGCTTCATAGCCTTTGGGAAAGGAATCCAGTTCCTTGATTGCCTTCTTTATCTTCTTTGAAAAGTTTTCCGCATATTCACGATATTTGAATGTGTCGAGAATATACTTTTTTGTTGATTTAATATCCCAAAGCGCGTCCTTGGATATTACGATTTTATATTTCTTTGGTTTGTCCGGCATTATATTTTGTCAATTTCCTCCCATGCTTCATCAATCATATAAACATCGCCTTTTTTCATGCTGTCTATTCCTTTGGAGAGCTCATCATATAATGCACCTATGGCTGCTTTTTCGGAACTTTCAGTTTTTAGAATTTCTTGATTTCCGATTGCCTGTGCTGCAGGTGCCATAGTATCACTTCCCTTCGACTATTTTCTTTATTATATGGTATTTCGTATTGGCTTATCAACAGATTTTAACTAAAATATTCTCAAAACTGTGTGTCTTAGGCTTTCATGGTTAATGGATAAATGTTCCAAGTGATTTCAATGTTTCCGTCTGCAATGCGGATAACTTTGATAAGTGTATCAACTACCGTCTGTCCTCGAAAGAGAATGTTTCCCATGTTTTCACATGATTGGTTATCTGCTTCAATCTGCCCTCTGTGTCTGTGACATTTGCCATAACGATTTCTTCCTGCAAGTCTTTTCGTTCTGCGTCCAGTTCTGATACTTTTTCGTCTATGTACTTCATCAGAACGCCGCTTGCTCCGGACACTTTGGAGAGAAGTTCTTCGATTTCTTCCTCAATCTGTGTCAGACGGACTTTTTTCGTCATATACTTTTGTTCTTCTCCTGTTTCAGATAGACAGGAGAGGTTTTGAAACTCCGACAGTCTTTCTCTAATTGCACCAAGCATATATTCTTCCAAAACGTCTGCATAAACCGTACAGCCTGCCCCTGTGCAGTTGCTTCCACGGCTTCCCGATTGGCTGCAAACAAAGTAACGTCCCCATTTTGTTTTTGCCTTGCGGATTGTCAGCGCATAACCGCACTTTCCACATTTTACTTTGCCTACAAGCCATGAATTTTTCGGTTTGCAGGTCTTTGTGGACTGCCGGTTGTTCAGACACCGTATGCGGCAGGCTAACCATGTCTTAGAGGAGATAAACCCCTTATGCGGTGCAAGCACAATTTCCTTGTCAGAAAGGTCACACTGCTTTCTTGAAGTGGAAACCGTACCTTTGTAGAGATAGCAGGCATTGTAACCCGTAAAATCACTTGCCGGGTTATAGATATTTGCACCTTGACTTTGGAAAAACTGGTACACGTCAATATCTGCTTGCACATACACGGGATTGCGGAGCATTTCACTGATACGGGCGGTATTCCAGTTTGCGCCGCGCAGATTTTTAATCTGGTGTTCGTTCAAGTACCGCACAATATCCCCAAGGGAATTGCCCGTGTCCGCATACATAGAGTAAATCAGCTTTAGC
>CAJTSD010000039.1 GCA_910578795.1 uncultured Lachnospiraceae bacterium | reverse complement strand
ACAAAAAGCTGATGAAGTCTTACTTTGAAACGGTGGATACCGATAGCACCCAGAAAACTTCCAGCACAAGTAAGTCAAGGCACGCAAACAGCTATACTTATGATCCCAAGGAAGGTTCTTCTTCTACGGACAAGAGCAGCAGTTCCTCTTCGTCAAGCTCTAGCACAAGTAAGTCAAGACATGCATGTACCTATACTTATGATCCGCAGAGAAGTACAATTTCCACTGTCAGAAACAAGGTACTTGACAGTCTGCTTGACAAGTCAGAAAAGAAACAGACGACAAGCACAAACAAAGTATTGAACGATCTTTTAAAGAGAGAACAGGAACGCAAGGAAGCTGCCGGAGACGGTACCGTTACAGATAAGACAGATACCACAACGAACACTGGTACAGTAACCGAGGCAACTGCCGGCGCAGTAATCGACGAATCCGTATAAGCAAATGATTCACAACCGCAATCTCCCCTGCATATACTATCAACAAAACGTATGCAGGGGATTTTTATGTCTAAAATCGTCAAAACCGAAGCTCCCGCTTACGCGGGAAATCTCACCATAAACGTTACATCCTCACAGGGACTGATTCCCATTCCGAATGCAACTATCACCATTTCTTATACAAGAGAGCCTGATGCCGTAGTGACCACCCTCACTACAAACGAATCGGGACAGACCGAATCGGTCGCACTGCCCGCTCCCAGCATTAACTACAGCACGGAGCCAAGTGAAGTGCAGCCCTACTCCGAATACAACATTTCCGTCACGGCGTCAGGCTATGAGCCAGTCTTTATCTCGGGTACGGAAATTCTTCCCGATGTGACGGCAGTCCAGCCGGTGTCAATGACGCCCTTGGAACTGGAAGGTCCTGATGCTCCCGCGGAAGAGGATATTATTATTCCCGACCACACCTTGTACGGCGAGTACCCTCCCAAAATCCCGGAGGACGAAATCAAGCCGATGGACGAGAGCGGTGAAATCGTCCTAAGCCGCGTGGTTATTCCGGAATTTATCATTGTCCACGACGGCGTACCGCAGGATTCAAGCGCGCCGAATTATTATGTGCGTTATACCGACTATATTAAAAATGTTGTTTCTTCCGAGATTTACGCCACTTGGCCGGAGAATACCATTTACGCGAATACGCTGGTAATTATGTCGTTTACGTTAAACAGGGTGTATACAGAGTGGTACCGGAACCGTCACTCATTCGTGGTAAAAAATCGTTCAGGTTGATTTTGAACCGGATTACGATTTGGTCATCCGTTACGTCAATCCTGTCAATCAGCCTGTTCACCAGCACGCGCTGCGTTTCCCTTCCCGCCTCCTTGAAGACCTGCTGCCATGTGGGGATTTGTGTCCGAAGCTCCTCCCACTCTCCCGCCGTGACTGCCATCTGCTGTAAGCACTCTTTCTTCTCCTGTATCTGTGCCTCCTGCTCTTCCTTTTTTTCCTGCTGCCTGTGTATCACTGCGACAAGCTCCTCAAGCGATAACGCATAATCACCTGTCATGGCTTCGGGAATGTGCTGCTCCATTGTCGTAATTCCCTGTACTGTTTTTTCCAGTTCTTTCTTTAAGCGTTTCAGCTCCGTTTCCTGCGCCTTTTTTTCCATGCTTTGGTTCCGCTCTATTGTTTCAAAAACGTCTTCCTTTTCCTGTAAACGCCCAATATACTCCAACAGGCTGTCAAAGACCACCGTTTCCACCATATCCGCGCGGTATTGCGTGAAGCCCTGATGCAGAGCACCCTCCCTTGCCCGTTGGCAGCGGTATACGGGTGTTTTGCTCGCCCGCGTTTCTCCCGTGCCTTTTATTTTCCAATAGCTGTACTTTGTGCCGTTTGTCATCTTTCCCCCGCAGTAGCCGCAGTGAATGACATCAATTAGCGACAGCATACCATCATTGCGCCGGATAATATTGGCTTCCTGATGTTCCAAGGTTTTGATGTATTTATCTGCCCTGTTTTTGCGCTTCTCCTGTACCCTATCCCATACCGCGCTGTCAATAATCTGTATGTTTTCATCAGGCTGGTTTGATATGATCCATTCGTGGTCGCCCAACCTGCGGTATATCCCGTTTATCCGCTCGCGACGTTTATATGCGACGTGCCCTGCATAGACCGGATTGGTCAATATGCTTGTAATCGTTCCGCTTTTCCAAACGTCGTTTGGCGCCATTGTCTGATAATAGCTGTCCTCATTTAAGGTCTTCGCGATTTTGGCGGAACCGAACTCCTTGTTGAGTGACAAATCGTAGATATATTTTACCACTTCCGCCCGTTCCGGTACAACCACCAGTTTGTGTAACGCGCGTCCGTGCTTGCTGAGTTCTCCCGATAAAACCAACTCATAGCCGTATGGGGCTGCTCCGCCCATAAAGCGCCCCTGCTGCACCAGCTTCTGCGCCGTATCCTTTACGCGCATGGCGGTATCCGAACTGCTTTTCTGCGCATTCCCGAACCGCAGCGCGAGCATCATCTGCCCCATGATGTCGTCGCCTGCGGGTGATATGCAGCCGTCCTTGACCGTATAGATGTCCACGCCGTAGCTTTTAAGCGTCATCACGTATGCGCCGATTTCCCACATGCGCCTGCCGATACGGTCATCCTTATAGGCAACCAGTATGTCATATTCGCCGTTCTTGGCATCCTCCATTGCCTCCTGAAGGACATCCCTGTCACTGACGGCGGTTTTGTATCCGCTCTTGCTGCCCTCGAAATATTCTTTTTTATCCAGTTTCCAGTCGCTTTGTTTTGCGACATATTCTGTTACAATGCGTCTTTGTACGGATAAATCTCCGTCCGCCTCCAACTGCTGGTTTGAGCTGACACGCAGCAGCATACGGACTGTTTTCTTCTTTTGCATGAAACCGTCTCCCTTCTATTTTATATATTCGTATATTCCTTTTTATGCGCCGTACATAGCTGCGCTGTTTCGTATCTGCTCGCGCAATGCGCATGTCAGGATTGATTTTACTTCTTCCTGCGCCTGCATGGTATCCTGCGGTTCGTCGGGGAATTGCAGGATAAGGCGGATTGTTTTACTGCCGTAGTCCACGTCCTGTTTTAGTTCTTTCATATGTCTTTCCTTACCAAGTCCTTTTACTTTCATGATATTGGATGAGGGCTTGTTGCATTCGGTATTTTTCATATTCATTTGTGCCTCCTTGTCTAGGTTTACATAACTTTTAATGTTTTTGCATAATAAAAGAGAGCTGTCTTTCAAGCTCTCCCTGTCTGTTTATCAGTTCCTTTATTCTTTCTATGTCCTGTCCATGTTGTTCACCTCACATATGGGATTTCCATTTTTAACGGATTATCCGTTTGTATGTGAGGGGACAGTTTTTTATTTTTACAATCTTACTGCTGCAAATAACCTATTTGTCCTCTCATATTGCATGATGATAAGCTACTCTTTGGTCGATTTTGTTTCCATTTCGTCTATATCTGATTCATTTTTCACTGTTACCACATGCTCTTCTACCGGAAGCATAATTACTTCCAATCTCTTATTGCTTTTTTACAAAGGAAATGCACGCATTAATAATGTACTGTCTCTAACATGTACGCTTTTGCTTCACTTTCTGTTATATGATATTTTTTCTTTAGTCTCTCCAGTATCTCACTGTCAGACAGTCCCAACTCCATATACGTGGAAACCGCTCCATATATTTTCCCTTTTTCAATCCCCTTTTCAATATTCTCTTGGTCACGCATTAGCAACGTCATATACTCATGCCTCCATTCCCTGTTTTTCTTTGCCCGTTTTACCGCTTCCTCTAATTTCTTTACAAAGGCATCCTCCGACTCCTTTCCTGCCACATAATCCAAGAATGCCCTTAATTCCTGACTGGTATCATCCATTTCACTGACTGCATTTAAAAATATCTTTGTTGTTTCGTCATTCAAGGCGATGCTCATATCCTCCCTGCAGCGGTTTTCAAACGTATAAATATGCCGCCCCATGCCAAATGTGTCAAACGGGCTGATAAATATGATATAGCTTGGTTTCAGCTTATTATATAATTCCCCTTTGTCAATCATCTGCAAATCAATCATGCTTTGGTAATAGCGCGTCCTTTTGGGCAGCTCCTTTGTATTCGTTACCTGCATTTCAATGTCATAGACCGTTCCCTTGCCATCCCTGACATACACATCAAGCCTGACGCTTTTTGCATCCGCGTCCGTCCGAATGCTCTTTTGCAGTTCGGGATATTCGATACGGTCTATCTCAAGCTCCGGCAAAATCCTTTGTAAAAGCTCCTTGCAAAGCTCCGCATCCTGCATTACCTTCCCAAACAGGAAATCATTCCCAATTCCCAAGTCTTCCCATACCGTGTACTCTTTTATTTCATTTTCCATTCTTAACTCTCACTTTCCGTCAATGGTTCATGCCCGCTAACCCCAATATCATCTGTTATCTCTTACAATTATACTACCATAGGGAACCTTGTATTTCAAGATTTTCAGTTTTAGGCAGAACGCATGAGGCAGTTTCAGGCTTTATTGACTTTGTTTATTTTTTGTTACTTTTTTTCCTTATTTAGCATTAATGCGAGATAAGGCTGTCGCTTCCCGCATATACCTCTGTCATCATCAGCACGCCTAGCCGAAAACCTGTGATGAACCGCTGCGTCGCATAATTGAGGTTTACGGTGTCGTTTGCTTCTTTCAGGCTTTGGAACAGTTCTTTTTCCGTATCGCCAAGCGCCTTCTCAAAAGCTGCCCTCAGTTCTCCCATTTTTTTCATGGTCTGTGCGTTATCCGAATCATGGTCTACGGGCTGTCTGATTAATTTAAGATTTTCATCCGCCAAAGCTTCCAGTATTTTTTGTGTCATGTTTTTGTCCTCTCTTTCCGTGTTTCTGTTATTTTATTCAATATTTTTATATTTCATCTCAATATTGCTGGCATTCTCGTCATTATCAAATATCCGTCAAATCAATGCCAAGTTCCTTCATCTCTGCCTCATCCGTACCGATTTCATCATACAGGACATTCATAAATTCCTCTCTGCTGTTATACCTGTCGGAACGGGATTCCGCATAAAGTCCGATAGTATTTTCCAGTAAGATTTTCAGCCTTACTTTTGGTGTGATTTTTGGTTTTCTCCTGCCTTGACTGTTATATAAACTCATTTTCTTTACCTCTGTTTCCTTAAAATAATAAAGGAGCATCCTCCATTTTGAAATGCCCCTTTTCGTTATATTGTTCCAATATCCTTCCACATTTATGAACCGACTGTATTTATGAAAAAACTTTGCCTGATTAATCTTGTTTCGGTGTTTCAGTCTTACAGCCATCTCTTATAATGGTATACTTCCTATCTTCCTTCTTGCCGGTTATCTCCATCTTATACGGTATCCCACAATTTTGGTTTAAATAATCCATTGTCTTTTTAGAAATCAGACATTTGCTTTTTCCAGCCTGAGCCATTACTGTACCATACCTTTTACACCCCTTCGTAGTTTCCACCAAAACCACGAGTTCACTCCTTATTTTGTTTTGAAACATTTTAGCAGCATCTATATTCATTGGATTACTACATTCAATTGCCGATTCAAATGCATCTATAACTTTTTTGTAGCACTTATCGAACTTTGTCACTTTTGATTCCTTTATAATGTTCTCAGCCCTCTCCTCCTCTATCCCAAGCCATCCTAACTGCATTCTTACAAAGCAATCTCCCCTTTTTGTATCATCTTCCTCTGCATCAAATGCAGAAATAACATTCTGATAAAACGCTTTTAAATTCTGTAGATTCTGATACGCCAAAAGATTCAGATACAACGTTCCGCCATAAGCATTAAAAAGACTTTTTACATACCTCATGCTTATTTTATTATCAAATATTTCACGCATTAATCTTATATGCCGTTTGTTGATGACCCATTCTTCATCATAGGGTATTTTTTCATTCCTCTTACAAGAACTTAAAAATTTTAAATAAGATATGGCTGTTTCCAGTATTTGCTCGGTCTGATTTAACCTTCTTTCAAAATGCTCCTTATCATAATGATATATGTATAATCTTAGCTTTTTCCCATCCTCACGCTTTCTCCCAAGCATTTGTATAAATTCCGTTTCTGTATCTGCCATCAATACAATATTTCTTAATTCAATGTCTTTGATATTAATCCCGTTATCCATGACTGACGTTGCAATCAAAATCTTTTTGGATTTCATTTTTTTATAATACGTTATCTCATCTACTGTATCCGAAACATCCTCCTCCCATTTGTTCCTAGACGATATGAATACAACATTATTCTTATCCTTTATTTTTTTGCTTAATTCCTTTCCGGTATCAATTTTGTCAACAAATATCAGCCATTTCTCTGTTTTATCTCCGTCGTTTATAATTTCAGCAATTGTATCTGTATTGTATATAATCTTGGCGTCAATATAATCATAATTCCTGGGAACCATAAAATCACAATATTTGCAATAACGTGCACCCTTATTTCTAATCGCCTCATATGCATCCTTATTAATATCCCCTGCTTCAGCAGCTTCAAAATCAGGAAAATTATATTTCTGTATTTTTTCCTCGTGCATCCTCCTCAAATCATACCCCTTTATATACAATTCTATATCCCTGATTGTCGCTGACATGAAAATCCGGACTTTATCGGCGAATTTATCCTGAATCCACCGGAATGAAAGCGATGTATCTGTGTTATAATTTGAGTCAGTCAAGAAATAGTGGCATTCATCACACACCACACAATCATATTTTGAATATCTTTGTCTCATGTTTTCCAGTTCCACGTATTTTGTTGTTTGTCCACACTGCCCGTTCTCATCCGTCTTTATTTTATCAGGTTTATATTCTTTATGCTCACACATTTTTAGCTCATATTCTATATCCTGATACGATTTGATATCAATGCAGCTCGAAATGTGTGGGCTTATATCCATGATTTCTTTCTCCAGTTGTGCTTTTAAAATACTGCGGTTTACTAAATAAAGCATCTTTTTATTTTGGCTTGCTATATATCCTAACCAAATATTTAGTATAAAATGGGTTTTTCCACTGCCGGTAGGCGCTGAGATAAAAATACAGTTTCCTCCGCCATATCCATCCAATAAAAATTCAGGTATATCTAACCAGCCATTAACCCCCCCCCACATTCGCCATAGTTTGTTCCCTTATAAGCTTCTCCGATTTCATCTGATACATATTGCATAAATGCACCCCTTCTAACGCAAATTATAATGTTCTCTATTTCATATTAATATTATTATAATAGAACTACTGGATTTTATCATTTTTACCCAATATTATCATAATTTTTCTTTATAAAAATATCTTAATAGAGAAATAGAAAAATTTATAAATATTTTTTTCTATTTCTCTATTATTACTATAACTCATATCTCATGCAAATAGAAGGATTTTTTAATTATATTGTAAGTTTTTCTTGTCCTAAAATCATTTTCTGCAAACCTTATCATTTTAATAGGATTTGAGCGTTTTAGATTTACTGTTTCTAAAACGCTCAAACAAAACAATATACAAGCCAAATAAACCAAAACATTTATCTGCTGTCATTTTTCATCACACTGATTTATCACAGCCATTATGATTGTAAAAATCCCGACCGCTACTGCCTTTATGATTTCCTGCATCCGCAGCATTCCCCCTTTCTGATAATCCCCCCTCCATTTTCATGCACACACCCTGACCTTCTCCTCCCCCGCATCATAATAATACAGCGAATACGACAAAATCTCTTCTTCCGGCACCTGCGTATCGTTGACCTCCCGAATCATTTCCCTGATTTCGTCACATTCCTTCCCATCATCCGTAATGCCCGCAGGCAAAAGCAGCACTTCATGGATTGACGACGGGATAATATAAAACCCCCCGCCAACCGCTTCCGCGAAATCTTTTAGGAAATTCGGATACAGGATGCACGCCGCTCCCTCCGTCCGCTGCACATTACTAAGCACATACATCGGGATGCCGCACCCAATGTTCTCCGTCAGTCCGTCACCGTCAAATTGTCCGCCCGCCTTTTGTCTCTGCATGATTTCTCGCACTATTTTCTCCATACTTTTAAGCTCATACCCCCGCAGCCTTGGCGTGTTTTCCGTTGCCGCCCTGTAAAGCTCCTCAACGGACACGCCCCAAAGCTTAACATGTGCATTGTGTATAAGAATGGATGCACTGCCGATTCCCTTATGCTCCACCGTGCACTGGAACACGATGGACAAGTCAAGAAATGCCTTGTGCGGGAGGTCTTCCAAAGCCTCCCTGTTTTTTTCCGTATTGACAAGCTTGTATACGATTCTGCTCCTGACGTTCCCATAATCCAGTAAATACCTCATGTTCACCGTATGCCTTTTCTTCCTGCATGCATCCGCCACATAATCTGCCACATCTGCAGATGTCGCGTTCCCGTTCTTATACGTATCGTAATAATCATTTATGTAAACTATCGGAGACACCTGTTCTCCGTTCCTTGAGACGCACAGCCCCGTATAAATCACACCGTTGTTCTTATCAATCTTCTGCACCGCGACACGCCATCCTGCCCCAAGCCTTTTCTTGACATCCGCCTTCACATGTTCCGCAAAACTGTCCAGTTCCATATGTTTCCCTCCAATCCGTTACGCCGCATTTGTCGGTTTCGTCTTCGACAAAGCAGCCATTACCTTGTTATAAAGTTCCTGCGGCATTTCCTCCGGCACTTTGATTTTATACCTGTCCTGAACCGTTTTCATGGATACGCCCGTCCGTTCCAGCTCCGCGTTCAGGGAATCCATCTGCGTTTTTGAGAGGGTATCATTTTCCGCTTTCATTTCAAACACGCGTTTCCCCTTCCCGTTCACAATAACAAGCCCCGTTATCTCCCTGCTGCTGTTATACGTGATTGACGCAACCGAGAAATTCTCATTGCAGAAATACCGCTCGCCGCGTTTTTGGATGTCCGCCTGCTCGGCAGGCACCCAAATAAAGGGAGCCGTATAAAGCTCCCTTCCGATGCCCCAGTTGAAACAGGCGCGCTTGAAGCTGTCCGATGCCTGCGATTTCTCCTTTTCGGCGTATCCCGTCGTCCCCACGTCCTGTTTCGCAATCCATTCACCTGTCTTGGCGTCGCGCACTTCCACCGTGCAGTACAGGTTCCCGTCGATACACTGGTGGCTCCTTTTCCACCCGAACACCCCGAACGTTTCGTCGAGTATCTTTTGGTCAACCCTTGCGTCCTTATAAAGCAGGAGACTCACGCCCTTCCCGCTGACCGCTGCCGCGCGGCACTCGATTTCATCCGCCTTGAGCAGCCTTATTATGCCCGTATTGTTTCCCACTGGCATCCCTCCATTCCTTTTTTGTTTCCGTATTTTCCATTATGCCGCCTTCACCTGAAAACGGCGTGACACGGACACTTTTGCATAATCCCTGTAAAGTTCGGGCTTTTCCTGTTTCATCCGCTGCGTGTCAAGCCTTGTCGTCTCCACGCTGCTCCATGACACCCTGTACTTATCGCTTGCCGCAAATTCATTGTCCTGCATGTAAAGCTTTACCTCCTGCTCGATGCAACTCTGCTCATTCTGCAGCCTGCTTATCTCCTCCATGATTTCCGCCCTGCGGCTTAGTTTTTCGTCAAATCCGTTCAGGCTTATGGCGCTGCCCTTCCTCACCGCGCCGAAATACCTGTTCAGCACCTTATCGCAGGTTTTTGAACCGTCAGGCGCGGGCATTACCCTTGCCACGACATGGTTCTCCCAAAACTCCTTTTCCACCGCAATCAGGCGCGTAATGAGTTCGTCATTCCATACAAGCTTATGGTACACGAACTCCTGTCCGAGGATGACCGCCGCGATATACCATGTGCGCTTTCCCGTCACCGCCATATAGTGGCAACACTGCATGACATAATGGAGCGGGATGTCGCCGTCCTTCCATTTGTCCGCATTGTACGCGCTCGCCGTCTTGCATTCCAAGCCCGCGTCTTCCCCTATGACCAGCCTGTCAACGTCCGCTATCATGAACGGGTATTCTACGCTCCGGTACATATAATTGGAACGCCTCACCTTTAATCCCGTCGCCTCCGTGAACCGCCGCGCGACATATTCCTCAAGGTCGTGCCCCTGACGGACGGCTTCATTGTCAAGCTCCTGTAGGTCTTCACTTGTCTTGTCACAGAACAACTTCATGGGACTGCTGTACGGGTTCAGTCCGCACACCGTCCCTGCGTCGGAACCGCCTATCCCCGTTTTTCTAAGTGCGAGCCACTCCGCGTTGCCCATTCCTGCCGTTGCCGTTTTCTCATACATAAAATCGCCCCTTTCGTTTTCTCTTTTTACGCCGCGCACACAAGCTGGTACGCCTTGTCAATCATCGGGTTCCCGTCCATTGTGCGGACAAACAGGTTCTCCTTATAATTTGCCGTCCTGCGCAGCGGTTCCGCGTGCGTCGCAAAATCCGATACGGCATTGATGAAACGGTATGCATTGCCCCCGACGCCCTTTAAGTCAGGCGCGTCATAATATCTCCCCTGCATATCCCTGCGCAGTTTTGTGATGTTTTTGACCTGCCCCGCAGTCGCGTCCTTTTCGATTGGCAAAAGCAGCTCTATAAATTCTTTTACCTGCTGGTCGGTAATCTTCTGCTTCCGGAGCCGTTCAAATTCCTTCCCGAGACTGTCCATGTATTCCTCTGCCATAAAAAGGGTATCCTTTGCCTCCTGAATCTTATCGCTGACATTTCCCGTGTGAATCATGGACCATGAACGTTTCGCCGTATCCAGCGCCAAATTGAGCGTATTGTTGCAGACAACCCTGACAGGCGTGAGCGCGACTTTAACCGCACCGCTGCCATCATGGCTGTTGCTGAACACGAGGTACGGTGAAATCCGTTCCCCTGAAATGATGTACTCCCTCGGAAGGCGTGCGAGCAGCCACACCCTCCGCCCTTCCTGCAATGAGCCTGCCGTTTCATAGCGGACGCCCGCGCCCAGTAAAGCGTCCGTAAACGCAAACGCCTGACGGTTTTGGACAATCTTATAACGGTCAGTCACCACGCCAAGCACCCTGCGGTCGCTGTCACGCACATTTGCCCTGTACCCTGAAATCACATCCTTTGTGCCCGTATAAATCGGCACCTGCACCACCGTCCAGTCCAAACCTGCCAGTTCCAGCGCCTCCTTTGACGAAGGCGCCTCCTCTACCCTTGTCCCCAAACCGTGCCAAGGCTTTTCCCTTGTGTAAAACATCGTTTCCACTTCTGCTGCCATACTGTAAATCCTCCTTTTTTGTTTTTTTTACACAAAAATACCGACAGGTTTTTATTGTCGGTACTTTGCTTATGGTTATCATATATATCTGAAAATGCGAGTTTTCCGATTATGGTAAACTAACGTTCCTCATTTTTTAACACGGTAATACAGTGCATTTATTTTCAAAGTTTTAAAGTTTATGCATATTAGTGCAGAAACTTTGCTTTTTATCGGATATATGCTGTCAAATCCGTAAATCTTGCTGACCTGATTCGCAGCAAATAATTCACGACTGGTTAAACAGGAAACAGGTTCCTATCATTAAAAAGACAAAAGAAGCCGATGGATTACTCCATCGACTTCCATAAAATTAAAAAACCGCCATAATTACCAAAGGAACAAATTCCCTCAGTATTTGTCTAATATAATATTGGCTTTAAAATCCCAAGGCATTGGCAAGTCCCCTCACAAAAGATTTCCCTACATTTGCAACTCCTTCTCCTATCGTCTTAAGCCCTTCCATAGTCGCTTTTCCAACAGTCTTGGCTGCGTCTGCGACCTTCTTTCCGGCTTCATAAATAGCATTCCCAACACTTGATCCCGCAAAGTAGCCGACTGTTCCGCCAACAAAACCGCCAACAACCGTTCCCACTGGTCCTGCTACTGTTCCTAGCTCTGCTCCAAGTGAAGCTCCTTTTGCCATTCCGCAAAGTCCTCCGACCGTTGACGTTGTTACCCTTCCCATTTGGTCAATCCCCTTCGTTACCGACAACTCGCCTGATGCAATCTTCTTCAATACCTTAGCATTTTCAATACCGACGCAGGCAATGTTGGCAATGACTCCTGCGGGTGTTCCTTTTGGAATACACTTGAGAATGCCTTTTTTAACCGCAACCGTAAGCGTTCCTGCCGCAACCGTCTTGACAGAAGTATCCACTCCCGTTTTAATGGCAGTTTCGACAAGTTCATCTTTGTCAACTTTTTCGCCTTTGAATATTTTAGAAGCAATATTCAGCCCCGTTGTAACAGCCGCCGACAAAACCCCCCTCACGCCTGCATTCTTACCGATATTTAACGCCAAATCCTTTGTCTGATAATGACTCCAGTCATACGCAGGGGCAGCATTTTGGCTTTGTGCATGTTCCTGCAACGCTTTCATCTCCTCTTTTGTAAAGGATTTTCCCTTTACGCCCCACGCCTCTATATGGTCTGTAATCGTCTTGGAGGAGCCTTTTGCTCTAAAATGTGCCTGTACCTCTTCAAGCTGTTCCGTGGGTACAATAATTTGTTGATTATTGTAATTTCCTCTTTCAATCAACTCAATTGTCGCTTTCGCATCTTTGCCGAATTTAAGCTGATAATTATGCCGTTTAACTTCATGATTTATATTATGGGCATCTATATCATGGTTAACAATAGTTACATCTACTGAATTAGCTGCATGAGAATTTGGAATTTTAACAGAAACATTCTTGCCCTGCAAAACGGCGCTCAGCTTGGCGGAATCGGCAATCATATGCTCTGCAATGTTCCCGTCGAGATTGGGGCTCATCATAATATGCCCGTCCTTGCTTCTTGAAAGGGCATTTGCAAGCTCCATGTTCTTTTCATACAGGGCTTTATCAATCTGCGCAAGCGTTTTTCCATACTCATTGACCGACATCCCGACTGACGACTCCTGCAGCTTGTCGGCAAGCCAATTTTCCTTTGAAATTCCATTTTGGGCAGCTTCATTGCAGGAGGCTAGATTTTCGTCAAACCGTTTGATGGCTGTCACAATCTGCTCCGACTCCTGCTTGATTTCCTCTTCTTTCAGTTCCGGAAGCTCTCTTCGAAAGAGCATCTCAAGCCACTGCTGGTCACTCATTTCCGCGTCTTTTCCCTTATATAGCTTCAAAAAATCCCGAAACATTTTGATGACACTTTTTGCTTCATGCTCCGTCAGATATTCCTGCCTTCTTTCGTCCATAACCTGATTTTCTGCCATGATTGTCCCTCCATTCTATTTTGATGCGCTTTTAAATTTCCGTTTTTCATACTCTTTCGCCATTTTATCCAACGCCTCTTTCATAATTTCCGACAAAGAGTGCGTATTCCGAATCGCATCCACAATATCCTTTGTTCGAACATTTGTTTTATCATCTGCAAATGCGGATTCGACCGCATCTTTCACAACGCCTTCAATGTCCGCGCCGCTAAAACCGTCCGTTTTGGATACCAGTTCCTTTATCTCAATATTCTTCAAATCCTGCGGTCTTCTTTTCTTAATATGTATCTGAAATATTTTCTCCCGCTCCACGCTGTTCGGAAGACCGACATAAAAAATCTCGTCAAACCGTCCTTTCCTGAGTAACTCGGGCGGCAGATGCGTAATATCGTTTGCCGTAGCAACGACAAATGTGGGGCTTTCCTTTTCCTGCATCCATGTAAGGAAATTTCCGAACAGCCTTGTGGTGACCTCCGCCCCGCCTCCAGAACCGCCGATGCCCGCAAACGCTTTTTCCAGTTCATCTATCCAAAGGACGCAGGGCGCAATTGCCTCCGCCAAAGCAATGGCGTTTCTAAGATTGCCCTCGGATTCTCCCACATATTTGCCCATCAGACGTCCCATGTCCAAGCGCAGCAGCGGGACTTCAAACAGGTTTGCTGCCGCCTTTGCATTGAGTGATTTTCCACAGCCCGGAACACCCGCAATCAACACGCCCTTTGGCATATCAACGCCGTACTTTTTTGCCTTGCCCATATTTTTGTATACCTTGGCTTTTCTGATAAACCATTCTTTCAGGTTTTCCAGTCCGCCAATATCGTCAACCGTTTCCTTGAGCGGTATCATTTCAAGGATGCCTGCCTTCTTTATCATCTGCTGCTTTTGGTCAAAAATCAGCCGCAGGTCTTTCTTGGTAAGCTCTCCGTCGTCGGCATAGGATAATGCCAGTAAATTCTGTATTTCAAATTCCGTGAGCCCCTTAAAGGCGGATGCCAGTTCCTCAATCAGCCCCTCTTCAATCGTTTGGCTGATTGCATTGTCCTGAATAAAGTTTCGGATTACCGTCTTGATTTCGTCCGTCCCGAGGTAGTCCATTTCGAGAATCGTGATGAACTTCTCAAGGTCTTTTGGAATAACCAAAATCGACGAGACAATCATAATCGCCGCATCCGCGCCCTGATTGATGATTCTTGCGATGCCCTTTATTTTTGAGACGATTTTGGGTTCGTCGAGGTAGGGCGCGATGTCCTTTAATATGATGATTTTTCTGTCCAGCAGGTCCCGCGTTTTCAGTTGGTCGAGCATTTGTTCGAGGGTGCAGTCCTCCTGCATAGGGGTTTTTGTTTCGAAGGCAATGTAGCCGTTTGTTTCGTTCCACTCATAGACCTCTTTGCCATTGCTGATTTCTGAAATGATGGTGTCTACTTTGTCTTCTTCAAAGGTGTTTATGTAGATAATCGGGAAGCCCGCGTCGATGTAGCGGACTAATTTGGATTTTAGGGATTTATTTTCCATATATAGATATCCTCCTCATCTGTTTTTTAATTTTTTTTAAGATATTTAGTACATTCTACAGAAGTCCGAACAATATCTCTTCCTATTTCATGAACCTCGCGTAAAAACGAATCATTAACATAAATCACATCACGATAATTGTTGAACAAATTGCTAAGTTGCTGTTGACAAGTGTTTGCTTTCTTTATAGAAGATATAACCGTAATATTCCTGTTAAAAATTTCCTTTGCAACCCATTCCACGCCATCTCTAAGCTCTTTTGCTGACAGCATAGCTATGGCATACTGCACGATTTCATCATCCTTGTTCTTAACAATATATGCATGTATCTCTTCAATACAGTTATTAACAAGTTGGTATACATCATCATCGGATTTCTTCTCTGCTATTGTTAGCCACTTATCAAATAGTGTAGGTTCTCTGTCCGATTTCTTGATATTGACATCTTCTAACTCATTCTTCTTTTTTATAGCAAATCTAAAATTTTTTGCCCCCGTCAACTTCAATACCTTCTTAAAGAAATTTGGTATATTATACGTCTTGAATTTTTGCGATTCGTTTGGATTATAAATAATGTTAACAATCCTGATAATATCCTCTAGCTCATCCTCCGTTATGCAGAGTATTTCTGCAAATTGACAGATAGTGGATAAATGTTTTTCCGCATCCGCCTTATCCACTGTCATTATCATCAATGCCCAAAAAAGAAATTGATATCTTTTTTCCACCTCGCAATGCTGAACAAAATCAGCCAAATTCTCTGTATTTTTATTTGCATCTTTACTTTCCCACTGAAAAGAAAACCTAGATATACGCATAATTACTCTTGTGTAAAGATTATTTTTATTATAATCATATATAAATGCCAGCGGTGTGTCGCATATTGACATTTTCATTTTCCTGCAATAACACTGCATACCAAAATCCGAATAAACTTTGAAATCCTTATTCAGCTTTTCCCTCGATGCTTTACACAAATCTATAGCATCATTAATTTCTTTGATAATCTCTATATAATGCCCTAAAGAATCTCCATCATAATTTAGTTTTTCCAACTCTGGTTTTATTTTATCATACAGTTTCATTGCATGTTCCAAGTCAACATGTGAAAATATGTCCCTGTAAACAAATGAAAACGAATCTCCCAACGGCAAATAAGTATTCTTAGAATATGCACCAATGACAACGGTCTTTGCCGAGTCTCTCTGTTCCACACTCTCATTTACACTATTTACGCTATCCATAACAGCCTGATACTTATCATCAAAAACAACCCCTTCAAGCGATATCCCTTTCTCTTCCCAATCAACCAAAACCTTCGAATCAACAACAACCGTCGGATTGTTTATCCCAATATACCGAATGCCCGACTTTGACAGCGGTATCGAAAACCGTTTCCCGCACAGGTAAATCGTCTCCGCATCCTCGTCAAGCAAATCATACAGCTCGTCCTGTTCAAAAGCGACATTATCAACCTTATCCCAAAACTGTTCATCCTCGGTATATTCTTTCAGCCGTTTCAACCGTTCTGCGCGCTCCGCCGCCTTTTCCAGCTCTTCCTCTACATCCTCGTCATATGGAACGTCAAAAATTTCACTAAGCTTTTTTGCTAAATCCTGTTCATCTTTCCCCAATGCCTCAACCGCATCAGCTATGTCGTTTTCATAATGGTCTCTCAGCCATACCACCAGTTTCCCGTTTTCAAAATACTCCAACACTTTTGCCAATGAAAAATGCTCCCTTAGCTCCACCATGTTACGAACCGCGACCCCGTTTTCCATTTCCAATGGAAATCTTATCTTCTTTGCCATATCAGCCTTTACCTCCGTATTTTTTCATGATATTTCTTGCGCTCTCTACAAGTTTATTTTTTGTGCTCTCAGGACCAAGCAGTGCCACCCTATCCTGCGACTGTCCCATCAGCCATCGGACAAAGCCGTCCTCAAAAGCACCGATTTTTACTGTCAGCAGCTCCTTATCCTGCTCCACAATTTCTGCATTTCGGAACTTGTCATATACATATGAAAAGTAATCTTCCTTACATTCAAGCGTAATCTCAACAAAGTTGCCGCCATACATCTGAACCACTCCGCTAAAACAGCATTCCATGTATGTCCTGATTTTTTCCTGCTCTCGGATTGTCTGATTTCTCGTGATTTCAAAGGAATAAATCCTGTCCAGCCGAAAATAAGCCGGATACTCGTCCATTTTATCTTCCCTGTATCCAATCAGGTACAGATAACCCAAATCATACCTGACCGCACACGGAATGACATCCCGTTCAACCTCCTCTCCGTTACTTTTGAAATACTTCATTCGGATACACTTCCTGTATTGTATGACAAGCACCAAATCCTTGTGTATTTTCAGCAATGCCTTATTATGTAACGGCGAACGATAGCCGTTGTACGGTTCTTTATTCAGCAAATCAAACGATTGGGATTTCTCCGTACCGGACAGCAAGTGTGACATCAGTGTCTTATATTCGTCCTCTCGAAGTACTTTTGTATCCGTCAAAATACGCTTTAAAAATAAATATTCCACTGAATCCAGTTCTGCCCGTTCTGTTCCGCTCATGTAATAAGCATTTCTGCCCCTGTCATATATTACTTCCGACACACTGTAGGATTCACTTAAAAATAACCGAATCCGTTCAATATCCCTGTCAAATGTTCTGCCGGAACAATTATATTCCGTAGTGAATACTGCCTTGTTGATGCTTTTCCCTTCAATAAGTTTAGAGTAAAGGAACAATGCCCTTGTTACGTCGTCCATTCATTACCTCCCTTCTCAAAGAGTATATGAATATTATAAATTTCCACAACGACACAATATGACGATGTGCAAATTTTATTGCGGCTTTTTACAAAATGAAAGCAAAACATATTGCCTCTAAAAAAGACCTATCATAACCGCCAGTTTTTATTGAAGAATTATCTTGAACCTGTTTCTCTGTACTGCAATGTGTTCTACAGTTGTATTTATTTTCATATTTATCAGATATAATAATATATTTATAAATTCATGTCAATTATCGCGGCAATCCGCTACCATAAAAAGAACAAAAATGTCATTGTTCATTATCTGCCAAAACAATAACAAACGGAGGAATTGCCCATGAAACAGATTTATGCAGAAAACTACCGCCAAATCGGACTGAAAATCGCCTATTACCGCAAGCTGCGCGGACTGACGCAGGAAGAGCTTGCGGAGGCGACCGGATTGACGCCCGCATTTATCGGGCATTTAGAAGCGCCCAACATTTTAAAGGCGCTTTCCTTGGATGCCCTGTTTGACATTGCCGCCGTGCTCAATGTAGCTCCCAATAAATTTCTTGATTTTGAAGAACTCCAGCCAAACACCTCTCCACAGGCTGCCAAACCGCAAATCGTCCAAGCGGCAGCAATAACAGGCTTTTTTAACATTCCTTAAACTTTCATACAGATAAATCTGCTTAGCGGCTGCATGTAACCACACAATTACCGAAACAAAAAGCTACCTTATCGTGTCAAAAATACTCCACGGGATTTTCCAGTACCGCCCAAATTTCACTGCCGGAATCTGTCCTGCCTTAATCATTCTGTAAACCGTCGATGTGCTGACCTGCAGCCTCTCACAAAATTCCTTCACTGTCATATATGATTTATCCATCTATTACCCCTTTCCGAACCAAAACAGTCCTAAAAACATCCTTTCATTTTTTCACTCATGACCATTCAATACCATTCATGGTCTGTCATTATCTTCCTGTTAAAGTGTTTTCAAAAATAATTATTTTTTATTTCCAAACCTACACACTGATAATCATCAAAAAAGCATTGTTCCCACAAAAAAGGAGAGGAGAAAACAGTCACATCAAAAGAGGGAAATAATTTGATGGCAAAAAAATAAGAAATCTGCGTACCTGCTATCAAGAGATGCCTTATAAAGGAACTTTATCATCTTAATAACAGGAGTAAGAGGAGGTATAGAGAGATAATGATAGTATCAAATGATAATATAAAAAAGAATAATAACTTTAATAATAACCCTAAAAAGATAAAAAGTTATAACACAATACATAAAAATAATAAAAACTCGGAAATCAAGATAAGGGTTTCCAAAGAACAGAAGAAAGAATTGCAGGAGAAAGCGAGATTATACGGCATGACACTCAGCAGCTATATGCTCACACGCTGCATGGACGATAAACATGAGCTCCTGCAGCTCATACCCGACGCTGTCGAACTTTGGAATCTGGTAAACGGACTTTACCGCTCAATAGAATCGACTTCCAGTGCACGCGCAACTGAATTTGAGGTACAGGATAATCATTTAATCACTTACATGCAAAAAAAACAATCCGAATTTGGGAGGAATTTATGATGACACGGACAACTGACATGCCGCAGACAGGCGGCATACTGCTCAACAAAGCAGGAAAAGACAATTACCAAACCCAAGACTCCATCAAAAACGTAATCCGATATATCGCCCGCGAAAACGGGATGTCCAAGGATGACCTAATCTGCCGCGGGGCAATGGGTGCAACCAGCTTTACAGGCATCGACATGACAATCAGACAGTTCCGGTGCGTCCAACTGCTGCATGAGCGCAAAGGCAACTTCGGGCGTTATATCGACCATGAAATATATTCGTTTTCCGACGAGGCGCAGGAGGCAATTTATGAAAATGACATTCCCGTTGAGGAAATCGCGCGCAGCATGGCGCAGGATTTCTATGATGACGGATTTCAGGTATATTACGGCGTCCACAGACCGGACGATACCGAAAAGCATCTCCATGTGCATTTCGCGGTCAATACCGTGAACTTTAAGACAGGGAAAAAGCGGCATGAGAATAAAACCGCAACAAAGAAGCGCCAAGAACGGCTGGACAGGATTGTGATGGCAGAAGTCTTTGACAGTATTCCAACTGATACGTAAATAATGCATTAGCGAAAAATCAAGCATCGCTTTATTTTGTTTATTCTTCATATACTATATTTGAAAGGAAAATAATGATAATTCCTGCAGTCCATTCCGCAGTATGATAGGCATAGAGCGCGAGGATGTGTTGTGATGGCTACTGTAAGCCTTCTATTTGATGATGAAATGTGTGCTACCCCGCTTGGAACCTTTTTATTCCAATTCCAACATGTAACAACTGCGCAAAGCCAGCCAACAAATCAAAAACGGTCAGGGAATCGTAAAAACGATGGAAGAACTGGAGGCTATGGAACAGGGATAAATAAGGGGTAGCGAACCAAAGTCCACCACCCTAATCACACTTAAAAATTCATCCGGTGCAATCACTTGTACCCTTGATTGCGTAAAGTCATTCGGATTTCTCGTCACAATATAATCTGCCAATTCTTCTACTGCACATTCCTCCTGTAAGCAATCCTCAAAATCTAAAAACTGCTCATTATCCAATGCCTCCAATATTTTTTTCTCATTCAAATCAGAAATGCGAAATACAGAACACAAATTCTTTAATAAATCCCTTCGTTCTTTTTGGCTAAAATCTTTTCTTAAAATATAAAACAGATTTGGAATGCTGTGCGCAGCCATGATTCCAATGACCTCTATTTTAGCGCATTTTTCCAATATCTCTTTAGCATACTCCGCATACGGTTCACGATTAGCAATAATATCCATAAAGATATTCGTGTCAACCAATATTACCATACCTTTCCTCCCTAGCCTCTGCCAATTCCTTGTCCTCGTCAAAATCTTTTGGCAGTCGTCCTCTATATTTCAATAAATCTTGGAACGCTGCCATAGCCTGTTCTCTGTCTGTTTCTTTTTTTGTTGTCATTTGTTCCAAATTTTGAAGAATATTAATTACATAAAGCATATCATCATCGGGTATACGCTGAATCATTTCGATTGCCCTTTCTTTCATTTGTGTCATTTTATCACTTCCTCATAAAATCAAGTTAAATAAAACAGACATTTAAGCACTGTTTATTTGAATACATTATATACAAATCAATCAGGCTATACAAGTATTTTTCAAATTCCCCGTCTGTCACACCCTATCTCTCCTAAAGCTCCAAGCTGTTTTCTTTCAGTAAAAAATCATAGATACTCATCGTAGTAATCCCCATTTCATCCCTAGTAACAGTTACAATATCTTTTACGATTATAATCTTCTTAAAGAAATCGTTCACCTGAACAAGGGGCGCTTTTTCCTGAAGGCGTTTTTCCTCTGTCGGCATACGGAATGCGGACTGAATATAATAACGTCTGCTTCCCAAATTTGCCACAAAATCAATCTCCAACTGCGTCCGCTTCGATTTTCCCCCACTGTCTGTGCTCCTTTTTTCCACGATGCCCACATCTACGGAATATCCCCTGCTGCGCAACTCGTTATATATGATATTCTCCATAATGTGTGTCTCTTCAATCTGCCGGAACCCCAGTTTCGCATTTCTAAGACCAACATCCTCAAAATAATATTTAACAGGCGTTCCAATATATTTCCTTCCCTTGACATTGTAGCGGTTTGCCTTATTTATGACAAATGCGTCCTCCAAATATTCTATATACTGCCGAATTGTGTTGGCGCTTATGTCGGACTGTATCACGCTTTTAAAGGTTGCCTCAATCTTTGGCACATTTGTGGGAGAACCGATAGCGGATGCCAAAATATGAACCAAATCCTCCAATTCCTGCGCTTTCTCAATACGATGCCTCTCAATGATGTCCTTTAAATACGTCTCATCAAACAATTTCGTCAGATAAAGAATTTTCTGTTCTTCCGTTTTCATCGTTACGGTAAGGGGCAGCCCGCCATAAACCATGTATTGTGCCCATCCGTGATACAAATCACCATCATATACCTGCATAAATTCCTTAAATGTCAGCGGATAAACATGGATTTCATCCCCCCTTCCCCGAAATTCCGTAATCACATCCTTTGACAGGAACTTTGAATTACTTCCAGTGACATAAATATCCGCATTTTGAATATGGAGCAGGGAATTTAAAACCTCTTCAAATTCCCCTAGCATCTGAACCTCATCCAGTAAAATATAATACTGTTCTTCATCCGAAATGCGCGATTCAATGTAATCCAGTATGGTATCCGGGTCACGATATTTTTTATCTTTCCTTTGGTCCAGTTCAATCGAAATAATATGCGACTCCAAAACGCCCTGTTCAATCAGATAACCTTTAAAAATACGGAAAAGCAGATAAGACTTCCCGCATCTTCTGATACCTGTCACGACCTTAATCATTCCGTTATGCATTCTGTTAATCAAGTCATTCAAATACTTATCCCTTTTAATTCCCATTTCAATCTCCCATTTTTACGAAAACGCGCAGATTTATTGTCTGCGGCATTGTTTTTTATTGAATATTTTTGACATAGCTGCCATGTTTATTCAAATATACAATATTTTAAATGACAATGCAAATCGTTTTGATAATTCTTTTTCCAAGAAAATGCCGCAAAAAAGCAGGGAACCAAATCTGAATCATCCGTAATTCCCTGCTTTATGGCTGCAATATAAAATTTCGCCCTGCTGACCTACACTGTCTGAAGTCCTGCAAGCTGTTCTACTTCCTCAATGTCAAGACCTGTATCCTCTGCAATTTCCTCAACTGTCATTTTTCCTCTTTTTAACATCCTGAGTGCTGTCTCTCTCTGATTTTGACTAATCCCCTGAAGCCTTCCCTGACTTATTCCCTGACTTATTCCCTGATTCAATATAGTTCTTGCACTTGTTTCAATCAATGCTCCACTCATCATATCACCTACACCTTTCTGCACATTCTCATACTTTTGTGCAATCTCCTTAATCACATCACTGGAAAGCTCTATGATTGTCCGCTTGTCAAATGCTCCAATCATCCCCCACTGTTCCAGTTCGTCAAGCCTTTCCAAGATTTTCTGATATTCTGCCTTCAGTTCTGCCAGTTTCTGCCCATTACTATTATACTCCGGAAACCCTTTCTCATGTGAAAAAATGTAAAACGGAATCAGCATCAGCAAACCTTTTTCAAAAATATCATTCAGTGTATATGCCTGTACCTTCATGATTGGCACATCATACATGACTGTTCCGCCCGGCGTGACAATCACATATTTCATTTTATCCGGTGTCTTTTTGTAAGTCCGTAAGTACAAAACCGCCGTATTTGGAAATGTAACGGTCAGTGTCTCCTCCATAACCTCGCCCTCATCAAGCGCTATTTGGGCATCGTACTCAAAAAGCCTTACCGTGATTTTCCCATCCGGCAGGCTGCTTTCGCACTCAACATGGTATTTCTTTGGCACCTTCCCGAGAACTGTAAAATTCGTGTCCGTAATCCGCTCTTTATCTGCCTCGTCCTGCTGGTCTAAAAAATGCTCGTTGGGGGAAAAGCGGATTTCCTCTTCCCCCGTATATGTTTCCCCGAAAATTTCATTGATTACAGGAATAATCAGCTTCCGACAGTCATTTAAGATTGTCCGAAATGCCCCGTCATATATAGTTGCCATACCTTATCCCCTTCCTGTTTGTGTTTTTATCATATCATTTTTTTGCTTAATATTCAAGATTTTCGAAGTATTTGACACTGCCTCTGACTTGCCGAAATCTCCTTATGCCTGCCCGCATCTCATCCCCTCCCTTTCCTCCCATTCCGCCGAATCACCAGCTCGTCCAGCACAACGCTGCGGGAACCCTCAATGAGTGGCGGTTTCGGGGTACCGGAATCAAGGCTATAATTTCACGATTACCTCCTCCACCGCCTATGACCAAAAGTGGATACACGGCAGAAACATTTATGAGAACGTGAGTCGTATTGTAGATTCCATTTTTTCAAATTACCTCTCACGCCCGGGCGTGCGCCAGCCGATATTCACGTCCTACTGCGACGGCAACCGTACCACGTGCAAAGGGCTCTCACAATGGGGCAGCAAATATCTTGGCGATCAGGGGTATACGCCGATTGAAATCATACGCTATTATTATGGAAGCGATATGTATATCAACTCTACTTCCTATATTTCAGGCGTGCCCTCCTCATGGCCAGGGTATGACCTGACCATCGGCTCTTCGGGGCAGAAAGTATTGCAAATGCAGCAGCAGCTTAACCGCATTGCACAAAACTATCCTGCTCTCCCAACTATCGCAGAGGACGGTGTTTTTGGCAGCGGTACTGCCAACGCCGTACGTACATTCCAGCGCATTTTCGGACTGCCTGCCAACGGCATTGTAGATTATCCGACTTGGTATAAAATATCCGAAATCTTTGTCGGTGTAAGCCGGATTTCAGAACCTTAAATTCATATCCTTTCAGACGCCGTCCGTATAATACAAACGCTCAATTTCTTCAAGTTTCGCACGTGCACCAGTTGCTTCTGTTATGTCCTTACAAAGACGGTCATACTCTTCTATCGGAGCTATGACCGTCAGCTCTACATCTGCGGCATACATACTGTCCATCACATCAATTTTTTTATTTGCAAGTAGATACTGTATTTTACCGACGGCATTGTAATCGGTCTTTATCCTCAATTTTACGCCAAAGCGCTGCCTTGCTGTCTCGCACAATGTAAGCGCTTCTTTTACCACGCCCGAGTAAGCCCTGACTAACCCTCCTGTCCCCAAAAGTGTTCCGCCAAAATACCGCGTCACAACCACTGCTATATTCCTGATTCCACTCCCTAAAAGCACCTCCAGCATTGGTCTGCCGGCAGTACCACCCGGCTCTCCGTCATCGCTGCTCCTTGTAAGTTCAGCCCTGCTTCCAATCACAAAAGCCGAACAGTTATGTCTTGCATCATAATACTTCTTTTTCATTTCATCTATAAATGCTACCGCTTCCTCCTCATTTTCTACAGGTTTCACCGTCGCTATAAACCTCGATTTCTTCTCTACAATCTCTGCTTCTGCTCCTTTAACAAGCATTAAAAAATCGTCATATTCCATTTTTTCCACCATAAAAATCTCTCCTGTTCCAAAGGCTTTCAACCATACAAAGGTATAATAAATATAACACATGTCCGCATAAAAAGTAAGTCATACGGCTATAATTAAAAAAAGCCTTTATTTCACTTCCATAATTTGTTATAATGAGTAGAATGCCAAAGGCATTTTATGTTACATATTTTAGTTATTGCATTACTTAATTTGGAGGTGACTCAATGAATTACGGGAAAAAAGGAATTTCCAAAATCCAGAAATCCCTGACTTCAAAAAAAATAAAGTTAAAAAAAATGGTCGTCGTCACTACATTAAAGCTCCTGATTATTGCTGCACTTTCCACGGTCGTTATCGGAGTATGTTTAGGACTTGGCATATTTAAAGGTATTCTTTCTTCTGCTCCGGATATTAATCCCGCATCCGTTCTGCCAACAGGCTATGCTACAGTTGTATACGACGCAAAGGGAAACGATATTGCCAAGCTTGTGGCTGCAAACTCAAACAGAAGCTACGAAGATATGTCAAAGATTCCGCAGCACCTTGCCAATGCCTTTGTTGCAATTGAGGATGAACGCTTCTATTCCCACAACGGAATTGATCTGAAAAGTATGGTGCGCGCCGGTTTTCAATTTATCAAAACCAAAGGAAAATCTGCACAGGGTGCATCGACCATTACGCAACAGCTCATCAAAAACAACGTTTTTGATGACTGGGTAAATGAAAACACCATTCAGAAAATCAAGCGCAAAATACAGGAGCAGTCCCTCGCAATGGAACTTGAGAAGGAAATGCCCAAGGAAAAAATTTTGGAAATTTACATGAACACCATCAACCTTGGACAAAATACGCTTGGCGTAAAAGCAGCGGCAATGCGCTATTTCAATAAACAGCCCTATCAGCTTACGCTTTCGGAATGTGCCGTAATCGCTGCCATCACGCAAAACCCTTCAAAGTACAACCCCATTTCCCATCCCGAAGAAAATGTCAAAAGACGCAAGTCTGTGCTTGACCATATGGAAAAGCAGGGTTTTATCACACAGGCGGAGTACGACGAAGCGATTGCGGACGATGTATATAGCAGAATTGCCGCCGTAAACGAGGAAAGCGATGCAAACTCAGTCTATACATACTTTGTAGACGAAGTGACAGAACAGGTTTTGGCTGACCTCATAGAGATTAAAGGCTTTAACGAAACACAGGCATATAATCTCTTATATAGCGGGGGCTTAACCATCTATACCACACAGGATCCTGAAATTCAGGCAATCTGCGATGAAGTATTTGGAAACGAAGAGAATTATCCTGAAAATACGAAATGGTATTTAAACTATGTGCTGACAATCGAAAAAGCAAACGGTGAGAAAGAAAATCACAGCACGGAAATGTTCAAGACATATTATAAGGAACAAAATCCCGGTTTCAATCTCCTTTACAATTCAAAGGAAGAAGCGTACGAGGCAATTGAAGCATACAAGGCGGAAATGATGTCAAGCGGGGATAAAGTAGACGGTGAGCGTGTGACACTCACACCACAACCACAGGTTTCCATCACTGTTGAAGACCAGTCAACCGGATATATTGTTGCGATGGTCGGCGGACGCGGCGTTAAGGAAGCAAGCCGTACCCTAAACCGAGCTTCCAACACTACCCGTCAGCCCGGCTCTACCTTCAAAGTAGTATCAACCTATGCACCTGCTTTAGACAGTGCCGGACTTACACTTGCAGACGTTCAAAATGACGCCCCGTTCAATTATGCAAGCGGACGGCCAGTCAGAAACTGGTGGGGCAGCTCCTATAGAGGATTTTTAAGCCTGCGTTATGGTATTGCACAGTCTGCAAACATCGTAGCAGTTAAGACGCTCACACAGATTTCGCCCCAGCTTGGATTTGACTATCTGCAAAACTTCGGTTTTACGACACTCGTTGACAAACGTGTAGAAAAAGATGGAACAATCAGTTCCGATATCAACCAACCGCTCGCTCTTGGCGGTATCACGGACGGCGTCACCAACATGGAGCTTAACGCCGCTTATGCTGCCATCGCAAATAACGGCACTTATATCAAACCAAAATTATACACAAAAATTGTCGATCATGACGGCAATGTGCTGATTGACAACACCGTACCTGAAACAACACAGGTTATCAAAGAATCAACCGCATGGCTTCTTACAAGCGCAATGGTTGATGTCGTTACTTCTGGTACTGGAGGATCCGTGAACTTTGGCAACATGGCGATTGCAGGTAAAACCGGCACTACTTCCAGCTATAAAGATGTATGGTTTGCTGGTTTTACGCCATACTACACGGCTACGACCTGGACAGGCTATGACAACAATGTCGATATGACCTCGTCAGCAGAAAAAAATCTTTCAAAGAAAATGTGGAAAGCAGTCATGTCGAAAATACATGAAAATCTTGAGTATAAAGCCTTTCCTATGGCAAACGGCATTGTGACTGCAAGAGTATGCTCAAAATCAGGAAGACTTCCGATTGCCGGCGTCTGCGACGGTTGTATTGTTACGGAATATTTTGCGGAAGGTACAGTTCCCACAGGCTACTGTGATGTACACTCTTTCTCAAATGTATGTACCTACTCAGGACTTACTGCCACGGAGGAATGTCCTTTCAAAAACGCTTCTATCGTAGAGGAAGTCCCCGCAAGACTTCAGGACAGCAATCTTGCAAGCGCTCCTCCTGCCGCAGACGAAACAACGCCCACGCAGGATCCGACTCAAATGTGTCCGCACACTGCAGCCTTCTTTGCGCTGCCAAACGCACAGGAAGTTCTACAACAGCAGATGCTTGAAATGCAGCTAAGGGCAAATCCGGCTGCAGCTGCCGAAGCAGCAGCAGCAAACACTCCGCTTCCCGCGTCGGATACAGATTAAAAGAAAACAGTCAAAAACCCCTGAAATTTATTAAAACATTTCAGGGGTTTTTTCATAAAAATTCCAACAAAAAAGCTGCTAACGGGAATCGGACCCGTGACCTCCGCACTACCAATGCGACGCACTACCGACTGTGCTACAGCAGCTAGTTATCAGCAATCCAAGTTGCTGTCACCGAAAAATATGTTATCATATATCCGGCGGCTTGTCAATACCTTGATTTTTTTCAAATTTGTTACAATATTATTAATACAACACAATTTCTTGCCAATTACCTTATCATACGTTATACTACATAATAATTATTCATTTGACAGTTACTTCTGCTCGTGGTTCTAAACCATAGATTTTTGAAAGGTATGATGGTTTATGAAAAAAACAACAATCAACAATATCCTTATGGGAATTATTGTCGTTTTATGTATTTCCATATGTTTTTTAATTTTCTGTATCGCAAAAAGACCGCGCTATGTCGAAACTTCCGAATCCGAATCAGCTGTCATTGCAGAGATGACAGAAAGCATCAGCACAGCTGCACAGACACCTGAAAGCAGTGGTCTGCCGAATCCAACTGACGCAGACAACTCCAACACAGAATATAACGGTTCCCCATCCCCTGTACAGGGAAAAACCTCTACAAGGGTAAATATTCGCGACCGCGCGACAGAAGACGCCAAAGTGCTTGACACCGTTGAGGAAGGCACTACCTTTGAAATCGTTGAGATTCTTGACAACGGATGGACACATATCCTTTACGAAGGCGTTGACGCTTATATTTCTTCGGCATATGTCATCATTATCAATGAATAAAAAAAATGCGGTTTGGTCTAAGACTGAGCCGCATCCATTCGCCTTTGAGATTCTCCAAGCAGATCCTCAAGTTCGATTGCATCATCAAGCACATAATCATCATATCCGCACTTTACCCATTCAAGTTCCAGCTCTTCGTCCGGCTTGTCCTCCCAGCATTTCTGCCTGTTACCGCAAAACATGCACATCATAAGGCTTCCTTCCTCCCTTCTACTTTCATTTTCTCTTCATAAAATGAAAATGCTCCAATACATTCCCCTTCAGCAAATCCCCCTGATATTCATCCTTATAAAACTCATACGCCCTTTTGTAATTATATCCATATTCCACAAACGTCCTAAGCACCACATTAATCTCCGCACCGATAAACACAATATTCATCGTACCATAAAGCCATAAAATAAAAATAACAATCGTGGCAAGACTTCCATACGTCACCGAATAATTTGCATAGTGACTGATATAAAACGAAAATGCCCACGAAAATCCAAGCCATGCCGCTGTTGAAAACACTGCCCCCCATAACTCGTAACGCAGATTTGATTTTCTGTTTGGCACTGTCATATAAAGAATCAAAAAGAATATCATCAGCAGTACCAGCATACACAAATACTTACCATATTTAAAAAGATTCTGAAACATAATAAGCCACGGAATAAAATGAACCAATCCGTTAAACAAATTGTTTCCAAGCACAATCAGCAACATCATTGAACCAAGCATTGCAAAAAATGCAATCACATACACTATTGCAATCAGATATAATACAAAAAAATTCCTCGTTTCCCGAATGCCATACACCGCATTCATTCCAATCAGCACGGCATACACTCCTTTAGACGCACAAAAAAGCATTACAAGCATGGTAATTGATTTTACCATTACCGTAGTGCTCTCTGTATACGCCTCCTGCAATATCCGTTCCCAAAGAGGTTTCAGCCCTCCAGGCATTACTGTCACAATATAGGAGGACACTACCCCTGAATCAACTGGCAAATATCGAAACACTGACACACAAAACATAGCCATCGGAAAAAGAGAGATTAAAATAAACAATGCCGCGTGCCCTGCAAATGAGGACACGTGGTCATATCGTATTTTCCGTATAAAACTATATATGATTTCATATGTAGTTCTGATTCTTCTCTTTGTAAATACACGCATTTATGCCTGCTTTTCTTTCGCTTTCTTCATAAGGAACAAATCACTTATCGCTTTTCCGAGATTATGCGGATAAAGCTGCACCACCGGACTGTCGATAATATCTCCTACCTTCATACGGAAATTCACCTTCACAAATTTATCATCATTCGGAAATTCACATGCCAAATACTCACCGTCTTCCATATATTTTGTATCAGGAATAGAAATATCCGTCTTTCTGTCAAGCATCACACTCATGGAAGTTGCCGCCGCACCCATCATCTGATTCATCGCTTCCGAAACTGCGCTCAAATGCATTTCGCCCAGTTCCATTTGCGCAAAGCTTCCGCGTCCGTCACTGCCCACCATAAGATCAGCAATTGCTTTTGCATCCTTCTCATCAAGCATCAGAATGCTGCAGCCTTGAATTCCTTCCACATAGCTGACCTTTACAAACACTCTCTTATAAGAAACATTTTTCACATACTCATTTTTCTCAATAATCGTAACCTTTGGCGGCGTAATATCCACAGGCTGGCGCACAAGCATCCCCAATGTCGTAGCAGAGTTTCCTAAACATATGTTTGATATTTCTCCAATTGCGTCTATTTCAATATCCGAAAATACATATTCTCCCATAAAAGTCCTCCATTTTCCCATTTACTTTTTGCCAATGTTTCATAAATACTAGTACATAAGACTTTCAATATCACACTCAAGTGCTTTTGCGAGCTTACTCACAAGAACCTCTGACTGCCTTGAAAGGTCACAATAAGGTAATTCACAGCTTCTGACTGCCGATACGCTGCATCCCATCCGTTCCGCAATCTGCTGTTGTGATTTTCCGAGCTCAAAACGACGCATTTTGGCAGTTGCAATTTTCGCATAATGCAGATAAAGGTTTCTACCGTCAAAATTTACAGAATTTACAAGATGAATAATATCACCTCCATTGTTCATTGCATCCTTATCATGTACATAAATGGAAACAATTGTTTCCATAATTTTTTTCATCAGCTTTTCCTGATCATAATGCCCAAGTTTTTCAATTGGAATATACTGATCCACAAAAATTTCCTTAAGCTCTCTTACCTGTTCTTCATTCAACTTCAGCACATAATTATTTTCTTTCGCAGACTGATACATTGATAAGATTTTCGTCCAAAATTCATCTTTATCAAATCCTGGCATGTTTTGTTTCCTCCAATATTGTAAATATACCCTTCTCTCCATATTCCTTTATCAGAAAGTATATATTTTATTATACGCCATAGTAAAATTAGTGTCAATTAATATATCACGAATTACGCAGTTGTCAGAATAAACTACTGTTTGAGCGGAAATAAAAATGCCTTAAATAACATTGTATATCATTTAAGACATTTTTCATTTTATATTATGAAATGAACCATTAACCTTTCACGCTTCCCAGCGCAACTCCCTGTACAATAAACCGCGAGAGGAATAAATAGACAATAATCACAGGGAAAATGGAGAATGCAATCATCACATAAACCTGCCCCATATCAAATTTCAGCCAGTCCGCGCTTCTTAACTGTGCAATCAGAATCGGTAGCGTCTTCTTTTTCTCGTTGTGCAAAATCAATGCCGGTGTGAAGTAGTTATTCCAGCTTGTCACATACGTGAAAATCATCTGCACCGCAATTGCAGGCTTCATCAGCGGAAACGCAATCGTGTTGAACGTCCGAAACTCACCGGATCCGTCAATCCTCGCCGCTTCCACCAAAGACAGCGGCAGTGTGCTCTCCATATACTGCTTCATATAAAAGAACGTTGCCGGCGCCGCAATTGCAGGCACAATCAGCGGAATAAAGGAATCCTCCAATTTCATTTTAGAAACCAGCTGCAGGAAACCAAGTGCAGTTACCTGTGTCGGAATCATCATAATCATCAGAATAAACGTAAACATAAACTTCTTTAGCTTAAAATTATATGCGTGAATGGCATATGCCGTCATCGTCGAAAAATAGGTAGACAAAATTGCCGAGAGCGCCGCAACAATAAACGAGTTGAACATTCCTGACCAAATAGGCAGCGTACTCTTTGTCAGCAGATTGTGCCAGTTTTCCAGCAAGTGCGTACTCGGTATCGGCGTAAAGCCCGTCGTCAGCTCCCCGTGGGAACGAGTTGCATTGATGAACAGTACATAAAACCAAAACAGACACAGAACGGACACGAACACTAAGACAATATAGGAAATTGCTCTCCTTGGACCTAAACCCAGTCCTTTTTTCATTTTACCATTATTTGCTTGAGTCATAATTGTTCCCTCCTATTCCTGATTTCTGTTTGTCGCCTTATAGACAAGCATACTCAAAATTCCTGTTACGATAAACAGAAGGACAGACAACGCACCTGCCATACCGTAATTCTTGCTAAACAAGTGTTTGTTCAGATACATAATCAACGTCATGGTGGAACGCATCGGATCACCGGTTCCGTTTGTCAGAATCTGCGGTACATCAAACATCTGCAAGCCGCCGATTAATGAAGTAATCATCACATATACCAAAATCGGACGAAGCAGCGGAAGCGTAATCTTAAAAAATACCTGTGTGGAAGTCGCACCATCCACCTGCGCCGCCTCAAAAAGTGATGTGTCAATTCCCATCATTCCCGCCATCAGCAAAATGGTTGTATTTCCAAACCACATCAGGAAGTTCATGAACGCAACCAGCGACCTTGCGCTCCATGTGTTGGACAAAAACTTAAACGGTTCACTGATGAAGCCTGCCTGCATCAAAATCGAATTAACAGGACCGCTGTTGGAAAACAGGGTAAAGAACAGCATGGCAAATGCCGACGCCATAATCAGGTTGGGCAGATAAATCACGGTCTTGAAAAACCGCTGTCCCTTCAACCTCAGACTCGGATTGGAAAACCACGCACCAAGCAAAAGTGAAACCAAAATCTGCGGGACAAATCCCATCACCCACATAATCAGCGTGTTTTTAGCATAGGTCCACAAATCCGCATTCTGCAAAATTGTCGCATAATTTTGAAAACCGATAAATGTCGGTCCGATTTGCGTCAGACCTGAACGGTAATTCTCATAAAAGCTGTTTACAACGGTCGTAACCAAAGGAATCAGCTGAAAAATTATGTAAACTACAATAAACGGTATCAGGAAAATGTATCCCCATTTATTATAACTTACCACTTTACTTTGCTTTTGGCTCTTCATCTTTCATATCCTCCTTTTCATCCTTATTCCGCATCTGTGATACCTTCGTCAGCTACAGAACTCGCAGCAGGTTTCTTTAACATATCATGTATTACAAAAACCTGCTGCCGGTTCTGTATCTCAGACTTATTATGTGCCTGCCCGATTGCTGTCAGGCAGGCACATATTGATTCAAAATTAATATGTCAGCTCAGGATATTTCTCTACTACTGCCTTGTAGAATAAGTCAAGTGCGCCGTCCAAATCCGTATTGCCGTCAAAGTAATTCTTCATTGCGTTTTGGAACTCTTCATTACAACCCTGGTCATAGATGGAAAGGTTGCTCAAATCAAGACCTTCAACACCTGCGCAGTACATTGCAAGCGGGTTCTGTCCGCCCAAAATCTTGCTGGAGTAGCTTGCATCTTCTGCCATTGCGTTCATTGCCGGCTTGTTGTTTACGAAATCATCATCCGCCACAACGATTTCCTTCATGATTTCTTCGTTTGCCGTCATCTGCAGCATAATATCCTTTACAAGGCTGGCATTGTCTGTTCCTGCCGCTGCACAAATCCATGTGCCGCCCCAGAAGAAGCCCTGCGGTCCTTCGGTTGCTGCCCATCCGCCTGCGTTACCGATACTTCCTTCTTTGTCGGCTGCCATACTGAAGTTTACAAGCCAAGCCGGTCCGAAGTATGAGAATACCTTGCCGTCCGGATAAAAACCTCTTGACCAGTCATCGCTCCAAAGATCATGTGTTCCGATTTGACCTGCGTCTACAAGCGCCTTTGAATCCTCTACCCACTTCATAATGTTGTCGTCAATGTTAATTTTTCCGTCAACCACCCATTTTGAGGTTACGTTGTTGGAATATACACGGTATGTATCGTTTGCGGAAGAAGCAACATAATAGCCCTTGTCTTTCAGCGTTGCCGCTGTTTCATTAAAGGTATCCCAGTCCTTTACATACTCCTGAATTTCAGCCGGATCATCGGTACCGAAAACATCTTTTGCCACCTCGCGGCTATAGAACATAACGCCCGGGCATCCCTGCCATGAAACGCCTTTTAATACGCCGTTCGAATCCGTTACAATATCCTTCGTATACTGATACTGGTTTGCCAAATCCGCATCCGTGATGCCAAGATCCTTAACAGGCATTGTGAACTCCGTATCTACATATTTTAATGCGTAATCTGCTTCTACCAAAAACAGGTCAATCTTGTCATCTGCTGCCGCATCTGCCTGCCTTAACAAGGTTTCGTCCAAATTGTTCTGATATGCGTTGTCATCGTTCGGTGTAATGTTCCATACGACGGACACATCACCGATTTTTCCATGCGTCGCGTCAATATTCTCATAGTTTGGATAGTGATCTCTGATACGGCGGAAGAACTCATCATTCCAACAGTAAATATTCAAAACCTTTCCTTCGTCGGCTGCTGTGTCTACCGCAGCCTGCGTTTCTGCATTATCTGCCGCAGGTGTCGTTTCCGCCGGTGCCGGTGTATCTGCTGCCGGTGTTGTTGCCGCCGGTTGATTATTGCTGGCTGCCGGTTCTTGGCTGTTGCCGCATCCAGCTAACAGTCCGGTCAGCATTGTTGCTGCAAGTAACGTACTTAATACTTTTCTTTTCATATTTTTTCCTCCCTATATTGTCAAGTGGTTTTCCTTAAAAAATCAAGGAATTTTAAGTTTCATATCTCAGATGAATGAGCCAAGAAGATGGACATTTCTCTGTATCCGGTACGAAAATAGAGGGTGCTGGGTACACAAAGTAAAACGTCTTTGTTTTCGCTCTACATGGCCTTGTGTATACCCTTCCTTCTATGGCAGCGAACCTCCCGTGTCTACCAGGATCACCGTCTCGCGGGTCCTAACTTCCTTCGTTCCGCCTGTCCATAACCAGGGTGTCAGCTTAGCTCCTTTACAGGGTTCTGCCCTATGGTAATTATTCCTGCC
>CAJTSD010000038.1 GCA_910578795.1 uncultured Lachnospiraceae bacterium | reverse complement strand
CGTATGACCGAGCGCTTTCTCCAAATCCTTTTTTACAGGATTATATATATCCGGTAATTTCCAAATTGTTTCCGTAAAAAGCTGTGCAAAAGCATATATGTCCCTTTTTTGTTTTTTTGCTACGCTATGCTTTTTATATACACTGGATTCACTAAAATTCTGCCGGATATATGTCGCAGATATATTGCCATCTTTAAACAGCTCATAATACACGGCGGGTACCGCCTGCTCCATATATCGCTTTTTACAATAGGCAAACAAATCTTTACTGATCAGATTTCCCTTTAAAATCACGCCGCCAAAATATGTTGTAGGTGTAAAACACTCTTTACAGAATTCAACGGCATCTGTATATTCTTTATACCCATCCACATATACCGTATCATTGTCAAAGCATATTAAATCCTTTTTTTTGTCTATTTCCGTCCGGACAATATCTATATTTTTAGCAAGATTCAATATGCAGCCGTCGCCGCACAGCCACACATACTCATAGCCAGAATCAACATATATGTCTTCACATCTGTCTTCCAACAATGTATTTTCTGAATATTTTTTATACATCAAATTATGATATCCCTGTGAAGCCCTTTGTTGTACAATTTTTCCCGTTTCATCATCACTGCTGGCATCGTAAATGCATATATCTATATTGTGTTTTAAAGCGTTATCTAAAGTTTTTGCCAAATAAAACATAATTAATTTCGGGTGATTTGCAGTCGGCACAGCAATCAGTAATTCCTTATCTTTCATACCACGCTCCCTAAACACTATATACAATGTCATCTATAGAAATAATAGGGCAGACAAACTTTTCCTGCAGGCTATTCCTTATCACCTCAAACTCATCCGGAATCGTCACTACAACCGCATCCACTTCCTCTAACTCATCTTCCAGCCTCCTGATTGGGATAAGAGAATCATACCTGATTAAGCTTCTATCAAATGCATACTTTACTTCTATACCATCTTTTGTGATCTCGTCACACAAATTTAACCCAATATCTCCTAACCCATAAACCGCTATACTCCTCATCTGATTTTCTACAAAGTACCTGCTTAATCGTTTATTAGATTCTTTCAACGATATCCATTTATTATTTAAACAATAATAGAGCTTATACTTATCCACCAATTTATTTTTCACCGCAATAGTAGTCCCTGCCTTTTCAATTATCTTCCACATTCCCACAAGACTTATTGCCATAATGCTTCCTGCAATCAATCCGCCACTCACATTTTTCATTTCATCTACCACCTTTTGCGTCAGGTAATATATACATATACCCGAAAATTTATGAATTAATATAAACACCCAAATCCATAAACAACTCAAAGATAAGACCATTTATATACAAGTCATTCTGCAATTCGTAAAAACTGATATCGTCCGACCCGACTCCTGTCTTACCAATCTCTATCATTTTTTCATTCTCCCACACAAAAATCTCTGAAGAAAACATAGACGAAAAAAAAAGCTTTTCATTTGATCCCTCAATAAGCCTTAACGCGCCTTTTCCTCCCAATAAATACGTTGTTATTTTAGGAAGACTGACTCTTTGTAATGATTTATCAGCCAAATCATACACAAGTATTTCATCCGTCATATCCGGAACAATTAAAAGATTATTATCTTTTTCTACTGCAAACGCAATTTTCTGATCGTCCTTTAATGAAACGCTGTCTGTCAAAGCGTTGTGATTTTCTCTAATTTTATTAATAACATCAATTTTCCAAAAAGTACGTTTCTCCCTTTCAAAATACCAAAATATTCCCTCCGTTGAAGTTATTCTGTCTTCCTCTATTTGAAATTCCTGCACCCCATTCTCTCTTATCATATATACCTTTGTCGTATCATAATTAACAAAATAAATATTTTGCTCATATCTGCCTAAATACTGTAGCTTATCCTCTTTCTTGAGCTGCAAACAGCTTTCTCTGATTTCTTGTGTTTGCAGATTCAGAGTTGCACATTTATAATTTTCATCCGAAAAGAAAAAAATAGTGTCCCCTAAAATAGTTGCGTGATTAAAGTAATCCGTTTCCTCGGATCTTCTTCCTACCGTATTTCTAATGCACTGTGTTTTTCCATTTCTCAAGTCGGTACAATAAAATTTATTATATCTTGGAATGGTATAGTAAATCACACGATCAACCACAACACCCGCCTCAATTTGTGTATTTATTTTTTTTTCATGATTGCTTAAAAGAAATGCATCTTGAATATATACTGGTTTATTGCATTTTTTGTAAAGCCAAACAACGCTGCTCATATCACCGTAATATTTATCACTTAAAACAACAGCCCTATCCAATTCTGCTGTATCATCATAAATCCCCCAGCCTTCATTGCAATAGCGCTCTACAATCTGACTGTATTCCGCCCATAATTGTGGTCTCATTGATTTTATCGTTGATTCAATCAACGGATGAGGACGCCATAACAAAGCCACTTCCTCTTTGCTTTCTTCAAACGTCTGTAACGAATCCTTAATTTTCACGAGCATCTGATCGCCAAACTGGAGTAGTGAACCGATGCTATTGTTATAAAAAACAATCTTCTTCCATGTACCGTCTGGCTTCTTTATGATTTTCAGCCATTCATCCGGTATCTCCAAATCTTCCTTTTTCATACCTAGCACTTTGTCAAACTTCGGCGATCCTGTCCCCAAAAATTTCTTTTCCAAGTATGTCCTGTCCAAATGTTTTCCCGTAAGTCCGCATTTTTTTGCCGCTTTTATGTACTCGCGAACATAAATCTTTTTCATGTCCTCTGACTGTACGATTACTTTATCTGCATTGATGATTCCCGGCATAAAGCAGAAATGCTTCATTCCTTCCGCAGCCTGTTCATTATCAGGATCAATCTCACTTAGCACGAAATATGGGATATAGACTAATTCTTCTGTATAGTTTTTCAGATTCCGTGAGTAAAAATCCGGATGTACGCTCGTAACCAAATTCCAGTCATCGTAGGCGTTGTGGATATAAATCACATCCGGCATATGTTTCCCGAAATCAAACGCATCATAGCGTGTTACCGGCACATAATCCGGATACTGGTTTCCCTCGTAATGCTCCTCGCGAAAACTCCCGTCCGGATTCTTATCAAAATATGGGATAGGGATTACATACGCGTCGCAATCCGGATCGGCATCCGCCGCCTTCCAAACGCTTTCAAGGGAATCCCACATACTTGCCTTATATGGAAGAAAAATCGCCTCTGTCCTAATCGGCACATCATTCCTCAAGCTGTTCCCAACCTTAATCAGCTTCTGACGCAGCAGCTTGTATGCTTTATTGGCATTGAATTCCTTATTATCCGCCAAATCTTCGTGAATCTGATAAACCAATTCACAATACTCTTCCAATAAGGATACCATCGGATGACCTTCGCCTTCTGTTTCTTCGATCAAAGTCCCTACTGTAATTCCGCCGTTTTGGCAATCCTCCAAAAGCTCCATCGCGAACTGCGCGCCGCCTTGCGCAATATATTGTTTTATCTGCTCATGCGCTTCTTCTATCTGCTTTACCAGTTCTTCCGCCTGTTTCTTCTGCGCTTTTCTCATTCCAACCCCCATCTGCCCACTTTATCAGGCATACCAGTCAAGATGCTTTCCTTTCGTTTTGCTGAAGTGTCTTTTTAGCAATATCCATGTTTTCATTGTTCCTTCCGTTTTGCGGAATTTACAGACGAAAAAAGATGCAAAGCACTGATTGTAATTGACAACTTCATACTTTACATCTTTTTCTTTGTCCCATATTAAATTATATACTACTCAGTTTTTAGGCAGAAATTTTTATTATAATCCTCTGCATCTTTGCAGAAATATATCTTTTGGTTGTATGGATTCGTTATCATCATAACCTGTTTCAAAATATCCATTCCCAATACTGTATCCGTAACCCTTTTATCAAAGGTTATCCATATATCCTGCTTACCCATATCAATATTTCCTATTGTGAATTGTTTCAGATTGCATTTATAAAATATTACCAGCAGTCCTTTAACAAATCCGCCAAGGATTTTTGTTTCATTTCTTTTTAAAGCTTCCTCTTTCATATGTGCATCAAGGAACTTATAATTGCAGCAGGTAAACATCGCTCCTGTGTCAATAATAAATTTAATTGTACGCACTCTTTCTAAAACCGTAATACATTCAACCAAACACTTGTTATCCCTTATACTCGTACTGTACACCTATTGCACCTCCATTGTTGTAACTCCCTCCAAGAACGCATATCCTGCCTTCATCCTCTAATCGATCCCTTTCATCAATCAGTGCGTCAAAGGAATCATCCGAGGTGCTGACACAATACAAATATCCATTATGGTCTATCAGATTGTCATAGCTGTCAATAATATACAAATACTTGCAGTCCTTATACTGCTCTTCGATTTCATCATCCGTTTTTAAAACGTTCTCATCCAATATTTTCAACATACTGCATACCTCCTCAAAGTTTTTCATACACCCACAAACCTTGAATTTATTATAATATGCAATAGCAAATCTGTCAAGGTATTTTCGAATATACGTTTGTGCAATCCTGCATTCAAGACATAAAGTATGAAATTGTCAAGGTTCCGTTTTCTATCAAGCCTGTCATATTCCAGCCAAAGCTGCGGGTACATTTTTAAATTATATATATCCGCTGCAGCATCCGCGCATGGCATTGCACCGCCACGCGCACTGCAGTGCACAGGAAAAGCACGTTGTATGAACCTTTTCCTTTAATGGATACATAGGGAATCACAGTCGTCTGTTCCGACGATGCTGTTTTGTTTGAAACGGCTTCGTGCCATGCCATTCTCTGTTTCCATTTAGGTATTGTTAAATTTTTTAACAATACCTTAGCCACGGATAAGAGTTCACACGACACCGGCGTACCTGTTTTTGCATATCCCCAACGCCGTTTTGTCTTTTATATCAAGATACCGCCCGCCACAGTCCCCATTGCTTCTGCTTTGCAAAGCCAACGCCTCCGCTGACGCAAAGCCGGGGTAAAACCATGCTTCCCAGCCGGTTCATCTTCCGGACGTATCACCTGACCATTTTTTATTTAGTTGTTTCCCGGTTTTCCCCCTGTTGAGGGCATTCCTCGCACCGTTTACCTTTTTATTCTCCTCGAATCCGCAGGCGGGACACTTAAATTTTCCACCGTCCGTATATCCGCTCTGCCCGCAAGCACTGCATTCCCTGCCAATCCCCCTGCCGATTACTTCCACAATTTTTATACCATTTTTCTGGCATTTCCAGTGCAGCCTTTCCGTCACGAAACCTTTCTTCCACATCCTGAGCAGATGGGTGTCTCCTGTACCCTTCATTGGCATAGCCGGATTGCGTGGGAGTTTTGCCATATAGACCACCTTTGGTTTTTCCCATGCAAGCATCCTGTTAATTTCCATGTTTACATAGTTTTTAAGCGCCGCATCCATTTTTTCCTTACGCGCCCGGTATTGTTGCGTATCTGATGCGTTTTCCGTTTTTTCCCGATAATTTTCTTTCAATATAAACTGGGAGATTTCTTGCTGCATTTTTCCAAAGCTGCTGCCATATACGTTTCCAGTGCTTGTCGTAATCATATTCCATAATCCAAGCGAAATGCCAATTTCATTTGCATAATTCTCATGCCGCTTTGTACTTACAAAAATCGGTATCATGATTTCAATGCTTTTGTTCTGTGGATTTAAGCTGATGTCGAGCATCCTGTCATAAATATTTGTGTCGGTCAGCGGTATAAACATTCTCTGACGGTTTACCTTTGTCGCAAGAAATATGCCGTGCTCTCCATCCAGCTCACCGTACCTGTATCCCTGCTTTTTTATGGTAAAACGCAATGCATTGTCCGTGTGCTGCCTATGCAGTCTCTTCCTCGTCTGCCTGCATATATATCTGTTAAGGTTCTGAACGTTCTTCCCGCTTCCACCGCCTAGATCTGCAATAACTTTTTCATAGCCAGATTGTATTTTTTCAGGCATCAGCACCGATTTTCCGTTCAATATGTTCCAATAGCAGACATCCGTTTTAAGCACGAAGCGGATATAATGCCTATCCTCCAATGAAAACCGTTCATTTCTACTGACAGCATCGTTTATTCCATTTCTGACTTGTGCCCACATAATCTTGATATCCGCCAATGCCCTGCTTACAGATGCAGAAAAATACACGCTGGGAAGACCTATTTTCTCCCTAAATCCGGCTACCCTGACTTCAGAATCGACCTCATAGCCGGAATACACTTTTACAAGGTTTTTGATGCCCCCATATCTTTGATAAATATAATTTTTAGTCACCATGCATCCATGCCCTATGTCCATGAGCACATCCATGTTTTCTCTGCTAATCTTCCCTTTACTGTACTGATGTACCGCCTTGCATATCTTCCCATCACCCTGCGGCACCCCGTCATCATCACTGTACTGCGGTGATGCCTCTGTTTTTGTATTTTTTGTAGACACGGACTCCTCCTCCGTCCAATGAATCAGGTATTGTCAAAAAGTGTACTTTTTGAAACTACTAACAATAAATTATTATACATAAAAACCAAACAGTCTGCAAGTACTTTTTGCGATTTCCGAGTTTTACCATCAATAAGTCAGAATATTTTGTTTTTTTTTTCGTACATAGAACTTTGCACAGTCTGTGATTCAGAGCAATGGGAAATTATCAAAAAGTACACTTTTTAGAACTGCTTTTATTGCATTTCTGAACCAACCTGTACTCCCGCAATCTGCGGTAAAAGGTGGTCTTGCTCATACTACACTGGTTCAACGTTTCTTCCAACGACTGTTTTTTTTCTTCCCACTTTCTGACAATTTTTCCAAAGTCGTCCGGAACCTCCTTTTCAGGTCTTCCAAAGCGTACTCCCTTTGCTTTTGCAGCAGCAATTCCTTCACTCTGCCGTTTCCTTATGTTTTCACGCTCGCTCTGCGCCACAAAAGATAAAATCTGCAGCACTAGATCCGCAATAAAGGTTCCCATTAAATCTTTACCGTTTCTAGTATCCAGCAGCGGCATATCCAGCACGCAGATGTCGATGCCTGTTTCTTTTGTAAGAATACGCCACTGTTTTTGGATTTCCTCATAGCTGCGCCCTAGACGATCGATGCTTAATATATACAGAAGATCCCCTTTTTTCAAACCCTCTGTCAGTTTTTTATAGCCGGGACGCTCAAAATCTTTGCCGGACTGCTTATCCATAAAAATGTTTTTTTCAGGTATAGCCACATCCCGCAAGGCGCTCATCTGCCTGTCCTCGTTCTGATCCATACTGGACACGCGCACATATCCATATACATCCATAGTCTTAATTCCTCCATTCTGTTTCATTTATGGTATTTCTCGCACAAAAAAAGACAATCCATTATAAAAAAGATTGTCACAGACTGTCAAAAAAGGTAAACATAATCTAGTTTTTTTGATACAATAGAATCAGAGGTGAGGACATGCTGATAAAAGAAAGATCAGAAAGAGCTTGTTCCAAAAGACCTTTATTGTGCGGATAGCGGGCGTCCCATGATACATTAGAAGGAAGAAAAGAGCCGTCAGCAACACCCGTTTCTCCGGATATAATCCCAAGATTATGCATTTAAGCACAATCAAAAAACGCAGAATAACACCGCTAAAACCCGTGTCATTCTGCGTTTTTTATCCTGTTTTCAATAACCATTATAATCAGCCACTATAAATGCAAAACACGTCTAATCCGTTGCTGCAAATCATCGCCCTTAAAGGGCTTGAGCACATAATCACAAATTCCCAGCATGGAAGTTTCCAAAATCGTTTCCTTCTCCTGTTTTGACGTAAGCATAATCACCGGAATATCACGGCACTTGTCCATCTTGCGGATTTCCCGCAGTGTCTCAATCCCGTCCTTTTGCGCCATCTGAATGTCAAGAAGAATGAGGTCCGGCCGCTCTCTTTTTAAATATTGCAGGGCACGGATACCGGAATTGATCGGAATAATCTCAAAATCCTTTTTCAACTCCTGCTCAATTGCCGCAAGACTAATACTGTTGTCATCCACTGCCAAAATTCTTACCTTCTCCATCATAGACCATCATCTCCCCTTTCATCCATATTATATTGTGCAATCAACGTACGCAGCCGATTTTCCGCGGCTTCATCTTCATACAGCTTTAAAAGCCCTTGTATTTTTGTATGCTCCGCCTCGACATCAGATGTCAGCTCATATTGCAGAAGCTCCTCAACCTTACAGGCACATTCCTTTGCGCAAAAATTCTCAAGACGCTCTAACGCCTCTTGCAATTTCCTAACCAAATCCGCGGTTTCTATGGGGATTGCCGCTTTCCCTTCCATCTCTTTGGCACCGCCTGACTGTTTTTCCACCTTAAGATAAGATGTGATATGCCGGATCTGTTCCTCGTACTCTGTCAAAAGTTGAAATACATGTTCACCAATAAATGTTTTATCTCCCCGGTTAACCGCATCCTCCTGCTCCCTTGCATGATTGGAAACTTTCATGGCGCCGATGTTTGCAGAGGCGCTCTTTAATCCATGCACCTCAATCCCATAGTTCTTATAATCCTGCTTTTCCCAAAGCGTTCGCAAAAGCGGCAGCTTGCGTTCCCCGTCCAGGCAGTAAATACTCAAAAGCTCCCTGTAATCCGCAACACTGCCGGAGTAACGCTTCACCACCTCATCCGTGTCAATGCCCTCGATGAAAATATTTTGAAACTCCAGCTTTCTGCCGTCATCTTGTTTCCCAAGGTCAACCCATTCCTCACTCGCCGTCCGCCGCTCCTTTGGAATCCATCGCAGCAATGCTTCATGCAAGGGCTTTCTGTCAAGCGGCTTTGTGACAAAATCCTGAAACCCGTTTTGCAAGAAAGTTTCCCGAACACCCTCCATCGCATTGGCAGTCAGCGCAATCACAACCGGACGCGTCCCGTTTTCCCCGCATTCGCTGCGGATAATCTGCACGGTTTCGATTCCGTCCATTTCCGGCATCATATGATCCATAAAAATAAGGTCATAGCACGTCTTTTTGACAAGCGCGATTGCAGCACGCCCGCTGTCCGTCTCAGTTACATCAATGCCATAGGATTGCAGCATAATGCGCACAATCTTGCGGTTGACCATATTGTCGTCTACCACAAGCACTTTATAGCCCTTTGCGGTAAACGGTTCAATCGTTCGCTCCTTGACGATTTCCGATTCTGGAACCTCGGACAAAGGTCTCTGATCCACAATCTTTTGCAGGATTTCCACCGTAAAGATACTGCCCTTGCCATACACACTCTCTATCCGGATTGTTCCCTGCATTAATTCCACCAAATGCTTGGTAATGGAAAGTCCCAGTCCCGTTCCCTCCACCGTACGGTTTCGCTTGGAATCGACCTGCTTGAAATTCTCAAAAATGCCCTCGATGTCCGCCTCTTTAATGCCGCATCCCGTATCCTCAATACAAAAGACAAGCCGTTCGACATCTGCCTCGTCCTGCCTTGTACCGTTAACGGAAATTTTCACATAGCCTTCTTTCGTAAATTTCAAAGCGTTATTTAAAATATTTATCAAAATCTGTTTGATTCTGCCCTCGTCGCCAAGATAACAGCACGGAATTGACATATCAAACGTACTTTTCAGCAAAAGCCCGCGCTGCGATGCCACGACATCCATCATATTTAGCACTTCATTGACAAGCGTTTTGACATGGTACTTTGACAGCACCAGCTCCATCTTGCCCGCTTCCACTTTTGATAAATCCAAAATATCATTAATCAGCGACAACAGATTGCGGGAAGCTGCCTTGACGTCGCAGGCATATTCATACACCTTGCGCCCCCTGCTCTCCTCCATGATAATGTCGCTCAAACCCACAATCGCATTCATCGGCGTGCGTATTTCGTGGGACATATTGGCAAGGAACGCACTTTTTGCGACGTTTGCCTGCTCCGCCTGTTCCCGCACGCGCTTGATTTCCTCGATGTAATTTCTCGTCTCCGTAACGTCCAAAATAAGGGCAACATATCCCCTTTTTTTCCCGTACCGGTCTACAATCGGTTCCAAATGCCCCTGATAAAACCTGCCGTTTAAGGAGAACTCTTCTTTTACGTCGTCTTCCCTTCCAAGCATATTTTGCGGAAATCCCTGCAGCGATTCAATCTGCCTTCCGACTGCACGGCTGCCCAAATCTTCAAAAATGCGTGCCGCCGCAGGATTATAGCTTGCAATCCGCATTTGTTCATCAATGGCAATCACACCGTCACTCATGCTGTCAAGCAAAATCCATGAAGCCAAACTGCTGAAATCATAAACATTCCTGCTCCATATCAGGATTACCACACCGGAAAGAACCACTCCCATCACCACCGGAGTCAGGTCATATCCCTGCGTCAGCTTAAAAATATATAAGCACAGCGCCCCCACAGGCAGACAGGAAAGAATTAGAATCAGCCTGCATTTGCGCTCTTCCGCAAACTCCGGTTTGCTGATACAGGTATGCAGCATCGCATAGATGGATGACGCATAAGGGATGATCGTCCCGCACAGCATAAAAATCCAGTAGCCCGGTCCGTATTCCAAATTCAGATATCCATGTCTTGCGACATCCTCTATTTCAATCCATTCGATACTGCGATAATGCATTCTATGAAAATCACACGTAAAGACAAGCACGAGCACCAAAGCATCGGCCAGCTTCATCAGTGTTAAAATCTTTCGGGGCGTTTTTACACGGCAGTAATTAAAGATAAAATGGCAATAGCTGATTGTGACTGTAAACGAGCCCAAATACTGGACCTTAACAGCCACAAGCGCCGCCGCCATCGAAGGTGCCGTCATTTCCAACAAATATCCGACATTCTGTATCAGCGCGCCCAGCAGGAAATACTGCATGAGCTTCTGTTCCCGCGAGCCGTCGCCCTTAAGCAAAAGAAATAGCGCAAAGACAATAATGCTGATACAAAAAATTTCAAGACCCAAAAATGCAATACTCATATTCCATATATTCTGATTATTTTACAACCCGTACACGGAACACGCCGTCAATGCTGTTCAAGCGCGTAAGAATCTTCTCATCTGCTGCTGCCGCAATATCCATCAGCGTGTACGCATACTCGCCTCTTGACTTATTCGTCATATCGCTGATATTAATGCCAGCCTCGCCAAACGCCGCCGTAAACTGCGTAATCATGTTTGCAATATTCTTGTGCAGAACCGCAACCCTGCCCACATTCGAGCACACGCCCATATCGCACGCCGGATAGTTCACGCTGTTTCTGATATTACCGTTCTCAAGGTAATCCATCAGCTCATCTACCGCCATCATGGCACAATTGTCCTCCGACTCCTCCGTGGAAGCGCCAAGGTGCGGAATTACAATACAACCCTTTGTTCCCGCCGTTGTCGGGTTCGGGAAATCAGAAACATACTTTCTTACCTTGCCTGCCTCAAGTGCGGCAACCATATCCTTCTCATTTACAAGCTGGTCCCTCGCAAAATTTAAAACAATCACGCCCTCTTTCATCTTCTCGATTGCCGCAGCGTCAATCATGCCCTTTGTCGCGTCCATCAGGGGCACATGCACGGTAATGTAATCGCAGTCCGTATAAATATCGTCTACATTTTTTACATGCTTGACCTCTCTGGTCAATTTAAGCGCCGCATCCACCGAAAGATACGGGTCATATCCGTATACTTCCATGCCAAGCGCTACCGCCGCGTTTGCCACACGGATACCGATTGCGCCAAGTCCGATGATACCAAGCCTTTTCCCGTAAATTTCCGTACCTGCAAAATTCTTCTTTGCCTTCTCCGCGTCCTTGCCGACGGTCTCCACATCAGCATTCGCCTTCACCCAGTCAATACCGCCAGTCACATCTCTTGACGCAAGCAGCATCCCTGCAATCACAAGCTCCTTGACACCGTTTGCATTTGCGCCTGGTGTGTTAAATACCACAATGCCCTGCTCTGCGCACTTCTCAAGCGGAATATTGTTTGTTCCCGCACCCGCTCTTGCCACCGCAAGCAGCTTCTTTGGCAGCTCCATTTCATGCATTGCCGCGCTTCTTACAAGCACACCCTCTGCATTCTCCATGCTGTCCGTTTTCTGATACTCTTCCGTAAATCTTGATAACCCGATATTCGAAATCGGATTCAGACAATGATACTGATACATTTTGACACCCTTGCTCCTTTCTCAATTCGCAAATTTGAGCAGAGGCTCAAATTTGCAATGTGAAAAATTTATTTTTCACATTGACTCCTCAAACTTTTTCATAAACTCCACAAGCTTCTCCACACCCTCAATCGGCATTGCATTGTAAATGCTTGCCCTCATGCCTCCAACGGTTCTGTGTCCCTTCAGGTTCTCAAAGCCTGCCTCTTTTGCTTCTTTTACAAACTTCGCATCAAGTTCCTCATTTCCCGTAACAAACGGTACGTTCATCAGCGAACGATCTTCTTTTCTGACTGTACCCTTAAAAAGCTTACTCTCGTCCAGGAAATCATATAAAATCTTAGCCTTCTTCTCGTTGTATTCCTTCATCTTCTCAAGTCCGCCCATTTTCTTAAGCCACTTGAATACCTTGCCGCAGATATAAATACCATATGCAGGCGGTGTATTGTAGAGCGAGTCATTGTCCGCATGCGTCTTATATTTTAGCATGGTCGGCGTCCCGGCAAGCACGTCGTCCGTAATTAAATCCTCCCTGATAATGACAATGACCACGCCGGCAGGTCCGATATTCTTCTGAACACCGCCGTAAATCACGCCGTACTTTGTCACGTCAACAGGCTCTGACAAAAAGCATGAAGAAACGTCCGCCACAAGCGTCTTTCCCTTTGTGTTCGGAAGCGTCTTAAACTTTGTTCCGTAAATTGTATTGTTTTCACAGATATAAACATAATCCGCGTCCTCGGAAATCGGCAAATCCGAACAATCCGGTATGTAAGAAAACGTTTTGTCTTCACTAGAAGCAATCTTGTTTGCCTTGCCGTAAATGCAAGCCTCCTGATATGCCTTCTTCGCCCACTGTCCTGTCACGATATAGTCCGCAACGCCGTTCTTCATCAAATTCATCGGAATCATCGCAAACTGCTGGCTTGCGCCGCCCTGTAAAAACAGCACCTTGTAATTGTCGGGAATATTCATAAGCTCCCTTAAATCCGCCTCAGCCTCCTTGATAATCGTGTCGTACGCCTTCGAACGATGGCTCATTTCCATAACCGACATTCCGGTTCCCATGTAATCTAACATCTCGTCTGCCGCTTCTTTCAACACTTCTTCAGGTAAAACTGCCGGACCTGCTGAAAAGTTATACACTCTTGCCACTTTTAATTCCTCCTTGTTTTTCGAAGAAAAATGCGACTGTCCCTACAGGAGCAGAGGAATTTTCCTCCTGATTTCTCATTAAATTGGGGGAAACTCCCCGTTTCTATATATACAACATTTTGATGTTGAATATTTCCGAACCAAAACTAATTAAATAAAATAACAGGCGTTCCTTTTTCCACAATCTCATACAACTCGCTCATAATCTCAAGCGGTGTGTTAATGCACCCGTGCGAACCGTCCGTCAGGTAAATATCCCCGCCAAACTCCTTGCGCCAAGTCGCGTCGTGAATGCCGATATTGCCGTCCACCGCCATCCAGTATTTCACGGGCGTCGCGTAATTTCTGCCCCGAAGTACCCTGTTTTGCTGCTTGAAATAGACATGGCATACCTTCGCCGGCGTATCCCAGCCCCTTGCGTGATTTCCCGTCACAACAGGCGTATCAATCATCAGCGCACCGTCTTTATAATAATACATATGCTGCTCGCCCATATCAACCTCAACATACGTGTCGCCAATGTCATCCGCGCCCTTTTCCCAAACCTCCGTCCGGTACTTCGGCACTCTTGTACCGCTCTCGCCGTTTAAAAAGGCATTGAGTAAAAACGCATACTCTTCCTCGGTATCAATCGCATTTCCGTAATTGCCTCCTGCAACCGTTACACGCTTTCCGCTTGTCGCCTGAAACTCCCGTTCCACGCCCACCGTATCATACGTCGCGGACAGATATTCCACATATTCCTGTATGAGCGACGTATCAAGCACCGGCTGATTGTCCTCGTCATATACTATGCTTCCGTTCTCGTCAAGCGCAATCCAGTCGCACACTACATTCTCATCAATCACTTCCTGCCGGTCTCCGAACAAATACGTCATTTGAAAGCCCTGAAAATCCCGGACACCTTCCCATTTCGCAAGCGTATCCTTCATTTCGTCCGTATATGGTATGGATTGGTAGCATTGCTTTTTGTTTTCCTCTGCCGAAAGGTCTATATCTGTTAATTCATTAACAATTCCTTCGCAAATCAATTCTACCGCATTCTCCTTCAAAAGTAAATCCTTTGTTTCGTCTACAAGAATATATCCCGCCGCCGCACTCTTTACAATGGAAACAGAATTTGCAGGATTGTAAAGCCGCTCATTGAGCCAATCCAGTTCACCAAGCCTTTCCTTCATTAACGCCAGGTCATAGCTATATTCGGGCGCAACCTGATAATCAGCGCTCCCTGCAAAATGAGCAAGCCACGAATAGCCTCTGTTCTGATGATAAAGCTTCTCCACGACAGGCGCGTACGAAGCGCTCACCCCATACGCGTCCAGTTGTATTGTATGTACCAAACCGTCAAGGGTATGTATGTTGACGCTTTTAAAATCACCCTCTGCGTCGGCGTCCAACCGCGCCGCCACCTCCTGCGGCGTCATTCCAGTACAGTAAATCCCGTTAATCCATACGCCCATCGGAAATACATTTTGATAGTAAAGTTCATTCAGCGCAGTGACAGCCGCCGCCAAAAGCGCAGCCATCACAAGCACCGTACCAAATAATCGAAACAGTATTTTTTTCATGTTGTTTTCTATACGATTTATACTATTGTCTGTTGTTCAAATCATCTGCATCAAAGGCATCACTGATTGGCGCTCCTGCCGGAACCATCGGAAATACCTTGTCGTCCTCCTCAATCACGCACTCAATCACAACCGGCTTTTGCAGCGCAATCGCCTTCTCAATCGCAGGCGCAACCTCCTCACGTGTCGTCACGCGGATTGCCTCGCAGCCAAGTCCCTCTGAAACCTTCACGAAATCAACCTTGTCTGTCAGCACCGTCTGCGAATACCGTTTCTCATAAAACAGCGTCTGCCACTGCCGCACCATACCAAGCACATGATTGTTAATCACAATCTGAATAATCGGAATATTGTATCTGCTTGCCGTCGCAAGCTCGTTCATGTTCATGCGGAAACACCCGTCGCCCGCAATATTAACGCAGATTTTCTCAGGCTTTCCAACCTTCGCGCCGATACACGCGCCAAGCCCGTAGCCCATCGTCCCAAGTCCTCCCGAAGAAAGGAAGGTGCGCGGCTGCGTGTACTGATAAAACTGCGCCGCCCACATCTGATGCTGTCCAACGTCCGTCGAGATAATCGCCTCACCCTTCGTAATGCGGTCAAGCTCCTCAATCACATACGGGCAGGTCAGCTTATCGGACTCATATTTTAACGGATACTTTGCTTTCATATCCTGAATCTGTGCAATCCATGCATCATGGTTCTGCTGCTCTAACTTACTGTTCAGCTCCTTTAAAACCGTCTTTAAATCGCCAATAACCGCCGCGTCCGTCTTAATGTTTTTGTTAACCTCCGCCGCGTCAATGTCAATCTGCAAAATTTTCGCATTCTCCGCAAACTTCTTGGGATTACCGATTACACGGTCAGAAAACCGCGCGCCGAGCGCAATCAGCAAATCACACTGGCTGACGCCATAGTTTGAAGTCTTTGTGCCGTGCATACCAATCATTCCGGTATACAGTGCACTCTTTGCGTCAAATGCGCCCTTTGCCATCAGTGTATCGCAAACCGGAGCCTGGATTTTCTCCGCGAACTCCTTCACCTCTCTCGACGCATTGGAAATAATCGCGCCACCGCCAAGATAAATGTACGGTTTTTCTGCGTTCCGGATTAACTCCAACGCCACGTCAATATCCTGCTCGCTATAAGAATTCTTAAGTGCAGGCGCTTCCGGCTTCACAGGCGTAAATTCGCACTTATTTGCCGTTGCGTCCTTTGTGATGTCAACCAAAACAGGTCCCGGTCTGCCGGATTTTACAATTTTAAACGCCTCCCTGATGGTATCGGCAAGTTTTGTTACATCTTTAACAATATACCCGTGCTTTGTAATCGGCATGGTTACACCCGCAATGTCAACCTCCTGAAACGAGTCCTTGCCAAGCAAAGGCAACGTCACATTTGCGGTAATCGCAACCATCGGCACGGAATCCATGTATGCCGTAGCAATACCGGTCACCAAATTCGTAGCGCCCGGACCGCTTGTCGCAAAGCACACGCCAACCTTGCCCGTCGCGCGCGCATAGCCGTCCGCGGCATGGGACGCGCCCTGTTCGTGGGAAGTCAGGATATGTTTTATCTCGTCGCTATGTTTATATAATTCATCGTAAATATTTAAAATCGAACCGCCGGGATACCCAAATACGGTATCTACCCCCTGCTCCTTCAGACATTCAATTACAATCTGTGAACCTGTCAACTGCATTGATCATTCTCCTTTATAAAAAACATACATTCGCGAATTTGGGCTTACGCCCAAATTTGCCGTGTGAAGCTTTAGAATTTCTTAGTCCGCGTCTTTTGCAGACTTAGAAATTCTCTTCACACTGGAATTTCCAAAATCGCACCCCTGTTACCGCTTGTCACAAGCTCTCTGTACCTTGCAAGATAGCCCGTCGTAATCTTCGGCTCCCTCGGCTGCCAGTTCGCCCTGCGCGCTGCAAGCTCCTCGTCCGAAACCTTGACATTCAATGAATATTCCGGAATATTAATTGAAATCATATCTCCTTCTTCCACCAATGCAATCGGTCCGCAAACCGCTGCCTCCGGCGAAACATGACCAATCGACGCCCCCCTTGACGCACCGGAAAACCGTCCGTCCGTAATCAGTGCAACCGTTGAGCCAAGCCCCATGCCTGCAATCGCCGATGTCGGATTTAACATCTCACGCATACCCGGACCGCCCTTGGGACCTTCATAGCGGATTACCACGACATCGCCTGCCACAATCTTTCCACCCTTAATTGCCTCAATCGCGTCCTCCTCGCACTCAAACACGCGCGCCGGACCTTCATGCACCAGCATCTCCGATGCAACCGCCGAACGCTTTACAACGCTTCCGTCAGGTGCTAAATTGCCCTTCAATACGGCAAGACCGCCTGTTTTACTATATGGATTATCGTTCGGTCTGATAACCTCTGGATTTTTATTTTTTACGCCTTGAATATTTTCTCCAATCGTCTTTCCCGTAACCGTCATGCAGTCCGTATTCAAAAGTCCAAGCTGTGCAAGCTGGTTCATCACGGCATACACGCCGCCCGCCTCATTCAAATCCTCCATGTAAGTCGGACCTGCAGGTGCAAGATGACATAAATTCGGCGTCTTTTCGCTAATGTCATTTGCAAACGCAATGTCAAAATCAAAGCCGATTTCATGCGCAATCGCCGGCAAATGCAGCATGGAGTTCGTCGAACAGCCAAGCGCCATATCCACCGTCAGCGCATTTAACACCGCTTCTTTTGTCATAATGTCACGCGGACAGATATTCTTTTTTAACAGCTCCATTACCGCCATTCCCGCGTGCTTTGCAAGCTTGATACGCTCCGAATACACCGCAGGGATTGTGCCGTTGCCCTGTAATCCCATGCCAAGCGCTTCCGTAAGGCAGTTCATCGAATTTGCCGTATACATACCGGAGCATGAGCCGCACGTCGGGCAAGTCTTATTCTCAAACTCGCATACGTCCTCTTCGGTCATCGTTCCTGCAGCATAAGAGCCGACCGCCTCAAACATCGAAGAAAGGCTTCTCTTCTGTCCCTTCACGTGTCCTGCAAGCATTGGACCGCCTGATACAAATACCGTCGGCACATTGATACGCGCTGCCGCCATCAAAAGTCCCGGTACATTTTTATCGCAGTTTGGCACCATAACAAGCGCATCGAACTGGTGCGCTAATGCCATTGCCTCCGTCGAATCGGCAATCAAATCCCTTGTCACAAGCGAATATTTCATGCCGATGTGTCCCATCGCAATCCCGTCACACACAGCGATTGCCGGAAATACGACAGGCACGCCGCCTGCTTCCGCCACGCCGAGCTTTACGGCGTTTACAATTTTATCAAGATTCATATGCCCGGGAACAATCTCATTATAGGAGCTGACAATACCGACCATCGGCTTGTTCATTTCCTCCTCCGTAAACCCGAGCGCATTAAAAAGACTTCTATGGGGTGCCTGCTGCATTCCCTTTTTTACATTATCACTTCTCATATTATCACTTACTCCTTTCCGTCATCATTTAAATCCGTTCCGCAATCAAATCGCCCATCTTTGCAGTGCCAATCTGTGTCACGTCTGCGCGCTTTGCTTCTTCCTGCGGCATAATATCAATCGTGCGGTACCCCTCTTCAAGCACCTGTTTTACAGCTTTTTCAATCGCATCTGCCTCTTTGTCCAAGTCAAACGAATACCGAAGCATCATCGCCGCACTCAAAATCGTTGCAATCGGATTTGCAATCCCTTTTCCTGCAATATCTGGCGCCGAACCGCCGCTCGGCTCGTAAAGACCAAATTTCGTGTCGTTTAAGCTTGCCGAAGAAAGCATTCCAATCGAACCAGTCACCATGCTCGCCTCGTCGGACAAAATATCGCCAAACATATTTTCGGTTAAAATCACGTCAAACTGCTTCGGATCCTTCACAAGCTGCATTGCACAGTTATCTACAAGCATATGCTCCAGCGTCACCTCGGGATAGTCCTTTGCAACCTCCTCCACGACCTTGCGCCAAAGCCTTGAGGAATCCAGCACGTTTGCCTTGTCAACGCTAATGACCTTCTTCCTGCGCTTCATCGCAATGTCAAAGCCCTTAATCGCAATGCGCCTGATTTCATTCTCTGTATAGGTAAGCGTATCGACCGCCGTCATCACGCCGTCTACCTCTTTTGTACTGCGCTCACCAAAGTACAACCCGCCCGTAAGCTCACGCATAATCATCATGTCAAATCCGCTCCCGATAATATCATCGCGCAGCGGACACGCTTCCTTCAGCTCTTCGTATAAATATGCAGGTCTTAAATTCGCAAAAAGGTTTAATTCCTTTCTAAGCTTTAACAGTCCTGCTTCCGGTCTAAGCTCAGGCGGCAGCTTGTACCACGGTGAAGTCGCGGTATTTCCGCCAATAGAGCCCATTAAAACCGCATCAGCAGCCTTCGCCGTCGCTACCGCTTCGTCTGTCAGCGGCTTGCCGCACGCGTCAATCGACGCACCACCCATCAAAATATCCTGATAAGAAACCGTATGACCGAATTTATCAGCAACCTGATCCAATACCTTCTTTGCCTCTGCTACAATTTCCGGACCGATACCGTCGCCGGGTATACATACAATATTCAAATTCATTCCAAATCCCCCATTCATGCCAAAATCTGCAAATTCCTGACATTCCTTTTTTACGACTTCCTGCCGCAATTGGCAGTCAGTGAATAATATACATATTTTTTATCATATTACATTCGACAAAAAATTTCAACTGTAACCATAAAAATGTTTGAGGAAAATCTTTCAGGTATCAATACAAGTGAAACTTTTAGCAAATACCACTTTAGATAATCGCTATAAACAAAAAGATGCATCGTCTTTCTGATTTCATCGGACTTTGCATCTTTTTTATAAATATCTTATTACTATTCAATTATTCCGCATCCGGCTTCTCAACCTGCTCAATCGCCGCCTTCTTCATCGGAATACGGCAATTTTTGTTGTTACCGAACTCCACAATCACGTCGTCGTCCGTAACGTCAATCACAATCCCGTAAAACCCGCTTGTCGTAAGAATGCTGTCCCCAACCGCAACGGAATTGACCAAAGCTGCCTTCTTCTTCTGCTCCTTCTTCTGCGGACGAATCATCAGGAAATAAATAATGACAAACCATACGGCAATCATCAAAACCATAGAAAGCATGCTCGCAGTTCCCGCACCTGCCGCTTCAGCGTCGCCTGCCTCTGCTAACAATAAACTCATTTTTATAACCCTGCTCCTTTCTCAACACAACCGTGCACGCTCTTTTTGTACACAAAAACTATCATACACAAAATTTGCCAATACATCAAGTAAAATATTTATAAAAAGATTCATAAACGCCAAACTCAAACCGCTACTGCTGACTCTGCGCCATGCCTTCCAGCTTGCGCTTCTTATACGCCGCAAATTCTCCCGCATCAAGCGCGTTTCGGATTTCCGTCATCATTGTATTGTAGAAATAAAGATTATGCAACACACAAAGCCGCATGCCAAGCATTTCTTTTGCCTTTAACAAATGGCGGATATACGCGCGCGAGTAGCGCTTACATGCCGGACACTGACAGCCCTCCTCAATCGGACGCTCATCTAATTCGTACTTCGCGTTAAACAAATTGATCTTACCATGATTGGTATACAAATGCCCATGTCTGCCGTTCCTTGAAGGGTACACGCAGTCAAAAAAATCAATGCCGCGCTCCACACCCTCCAAAATATTGGCTGGCGTCCCCACGCCCATGAGATACGTCGGTTTGTCCTTCGGAAGATACGGCACCGTTTCTTCCAATATATAATACATTTCCTCATGCGTCTCGCCAACCGCAAGCCCGCCAACCGCATAACCGTCAAGGTCAAGCTCTGTGATGCGCTTTGCATGTTCTATCCGGATATCCGCAAAAACCGCACCCTGATTGATGCCAAAAAGCATTTGCTTTTTATTAATCGTATCCTCTAAGCCGTTCAGCCTGTTCATCTCAAGCTTGCACCGATCTAACCACCGCGTCGTGCGCGCGACCGAGTTTTCCACATACCTGCGCTCCGCCTTACTCGGAGGGCACTCATCAAACGCCATCGCAATGGTTGACGCAAGGTTTGACTGGATCCGCATACTCTCCTCCGGTCCCATAAAAATCTTTCTGCCGTCGATATGCGAATTGAAATACACGCCTTCCTCTTTAATCCGCCGAAGCCCCGCAAGCGAAAAGACCTGAAAACCTCCGGAATCCGTAAGAATCGGCTTGTCCCAGGACATAAAACGATGAAGCCCGCCCAATTTTTTAATTGCCTCATCTCCTGTGCGCACATGAAGATGATATGTGTTGGACAGCTCCACCTGCGTCCCGATTTCCTCTAAATCAGCAGTAGATACAGCGCCCTTAATCGCGGCAACTGTACCTACATTCATAAATACGGGCGTTTGGATTGTGCCGTGCACAGTCGTAACCTCCGCGCGCTTGGCACGCCCTTCCTGCTTTAACAATCTGTACATGAATTAAAAATCTCCATCATTCCAAATCTTCCAAAAACTCCTCTAACGTAATGCCACGCTCCATAATATTATGCGCAGCCTCTTTTCCCACATAGCGGAAGTGCCATGGCTCATACTGGATTCCCGTAATATACTCCTTGCCAAGCGGATAGCGCAGGATAAATCCGTACTCATCACAATGCTCCCGAAGCCAAATACCTGCCTTTGTTTCGCCAAAGCCCTGGTCAAGCGCATAATATGTACTGCTGATAATGTCAAGCGCCAATCCGATCTGATGTTCGCTCGCGCCCGGAACCGTCACTGTCATCGATGAAATCTTGTACGCCTCAAGATACGAATATCCCTTCTCCATATAGTAATCAATCTTTCTGTTAAACAGAACCGTCTGCCGGTTATAATCCCTGTACGGTGAGCACACCATCAGATTAATGCCGTCCGCCTTCGCCGCCTTCATCATTTCCGTAAGGTCGTCAATAATCCGTGCGTCGCACTTCATTTTACCTTTGATTGTGCCAAGCGTAAACGTATAATCATCAGGAACAGGGTGCTGCTTATTGACAAGCACGAGCTGCCAGTCGTCCTTCGAAAGCTTTGCAAGCGAGGGGCTCTTTACCTGTTTTGCCTCTCCCGTTACCTCCGCCTCAAGAAAATCGTCAAGCGAATACTGGTCAATCTTCGAAACTTCCACTTCCAGCTCTTTATTATCATAACCCTCAAGCACATCGTTGTCGTCAATCACGTCTGCCGCCGGAATATGAAAAGTCGTCGGCACATACTCATAATTTTCCTGTATCTGTGCCCACTCCTGCGATTCCGGCATAATTCCAAGCTGCTCCTCCGCAGATAAAAACGAAAAGCTGCTGCTCGCCACAAAAAATATCATAACCGCCAAAACACTTGCAAACCGCTTCGTGTTGTGCGCGAAATAATAACACACGTTACAAAAAATAGTAACCACTATCATACACACTGTTAATGGCAGCTTTAAATACCTGTGATGTTTAATGAGCTGCTTAATTTTTGCTGTCATGTTTTCCTTCCATGTTCTTTTCATGTCATCATCCCCATATGAAACTGCAAACGCTTGTGCCCCCTTATATATCCCTGAACGGTTTCATGAATATATCACAATGCGTAAATCCCTAAACTTGTTACATTTATCATAACACATAATTTTTTCTTTTGCATCAAAAATTGCAAAAAATGCATTAAAAAACAAGTGCTATTTTGAAGCGGCATTTTTATTTTTATAACCACCCCCGCTTCGGCACGGTTATTGACTTTACATACTAATACGATTATAATAATATACGTTACTTTGAAATAATGCAATATATTATTTCAAAATATTATTGTTTTTTGATCTTTTTTAAAATGGTGAAACACATCGAAACAGTAGTAAACAGCAATACACAGTTTATTTGGAAATGGAGGAAATTTATGGCAGGCTCTACATTCGGATCGCTCTTTAAAATAACAACGTGGGGAGAATCGCATGGTGCAGCGCTCGGTGTCGTGGTGGACGGCTGTCCCGCAGGACTTGCGCTATGTGAAGTGGACATTCAGACATTCCTTGACCGCAGAAAACCGGGCGCGACAAAATTTGCCACGCAAAGAAAGGAAGCGGACAGCGTGGAAATTCTTTCCGGCATATTTGAAGGAAAAACAACCGGAACACCCATCTCCATGCTCATACGAAACACCTCGCAGCGCTCGGCAGACTACAGTGAAATTGCCTCCTACTACCGCCCTGGGCACGCCGACTACACCTTTGACCAAAAATACGGCTTCCGCGACTACCGCGGCGGCGGACGCTCGTCGGGGCGCGAAACCATCGGACGCGTCGCCGCAGGCGCAATCGCCGCAAAAGCACTGGCGCAGCTTGGCATATCTGTCACCGCCTACACCTATGCAATCGGCGACATTACCATCAACATGGAACACTTTGACCTGAACGAAGCAAGGACAAACCACACAGGCATGCCCGACAGGGAGGCGAACGAAAAAGCTGCTGCCTATTTGCAGGAATGCATGAAAAATCTTGATTCCGCGGGCGGCGTCGTCGCGTGCAGCGTAAAGAACCTGCCCGCAGGTATCGGAGAACCTGTGTTCGGAAAACTTGACGCTAACCTTGCAAAAGCCATTATGTCCATTGGCGCCGTAAAAGCATTTGAAATCGGCGACGGCACGGCAGCGGCAAAATCAAATGGTTCTATCAATAACGATTGTTTTCGAATGAAAGACGGCGCCGTAACCAAGACAACGAACCACGCAGGCGGCGTTTTGGGCGGCATCAGCGATGGTTCCGAGCTTCTTTTAAAAGCTTATTTTAAGCCAACCCCCTCTATCTTTCAGGAGCAGGAAACCGTAAATCAAAACGGTGAAAATATTACCGTTCAAATCAAGGGACGCCATGACCCGATTATTGTGCCAAGAGCAGTTGTTGTGGTGGAAGCAATGACCGCAGTAACGATTTTTGATATGCTGCTTCAAAATATGACTGCACAAATGACACACCTTCAACATTTTTACAAAAAATAACAACCCTGCACGGGATTGTTCAATCGAATATAGAAAATTTATCTTCCCTACCCGCCGTGTCGGACGTGGTCAGCTTTAGCCGCACATTTCCTTTCCGCGTCCGTGTGCATAAAAAATCAGGACTGTATATTTTTGCACAGTCCTGATTGAATTCCTATTTATTCCCAAGCCCAACACCTTGCGGGAATCAGATTATCCTTCCAGCCGATGGAAAATAATGCAGTTCGCCTGCTTAATCTCCATCTCCTTCCCATTCATTACAATACAATTGTTTTCATAATCCACCCTGAAAAATGTCATCGTATTCGACTCATGATTCAGGCTGACAAGATGCTTATTGTCCGGAAACAGCGCCGCATCTTTCGGATACTCACCGCTCACCGGAAGACAGAACATTCGGTTCAACGTCCCCTGTTCCCGATTAATATCAAACAGAGCCACACTGTTCTCCCCCGCGTTTGATGCAAGGATATATTTCCCGTCGTCAGAAAGATTCAGCGCACTTGCCGCAACCCCCTTGACATTATACTTCTCCGAAGTCGGAATGGTCTGAATCAAATCAAAGAACGGCTGATTGTTTTCCTCATGGTATTGATACACATCAATACAGTTTTTCAGCTCGCTTATGATATACATATACCGCCCGTCCTCCGTAAATTTCAGATGACGCGGCGCCGATTCCAAATCGCACCGGATAATATCCACCTGACGAAGCGTCCCGCGTTCATGATTGACGCGGTAAATATTCACATAGTCGATTCCCAAATCTGCCGCGCAAAGATAATGATTATCCCTTGTCATCTTCACACAACTGATATGCGGTCGGAAACTGCGCTCCGCGATACTTCCCAGTCCCTTGTGAAACACCTCATCCGTAATCATTCCAACACCGCCTGATTTTTGGTCAATCCGAAGCACTGTAATCTTTCCGTCATGATAACCTGCACAAAAGAGAAACTTATCGTCATAATCCGTCGACAGATAGCATCCTCTCATGCCGTTAATCAACGCCCTGTTAATACATTTTAATCCGCCATCCTCTAAAATCCGAAAGCTCTCAACGCCAAAATCCGTAATTGCATAAAGATATTTCCGATTATGAGAAATCGTAACATAAGAGGAATTGGTGATTTCAACCACATCCTTGGGAATCAGTCGCCCATGCTCCATATCCACATCAAAAATCTTAATTCCGTTTTTATCCTTGTCCATTGTGTAAGTTGATACGTATGCAACATATTTTTTTGCCATGATGAGCCTCCTTATGATATAAACACGTACTGCTTTGTACGAAATTCTTCTTTGTGAAAATTATATCACAGGATTTTTTATTTGTTAAGCATTTTCACATAAGCTTTCCATAATTTATAACATCCTCATTCCAGCACTTTCTGATACCCCTCCATCGCATAGATAAAATCCGGCACCATCCCCTTCTTAAAATGGAATTTACGCTGCAGCGATTCATTGTCCGTCTTTGTATGAATAGAAAATTCAAACGTATCCTCCACCAGATCCGTATACGTTCCTACCTGCCAGTGGTAATCCGTATTGAGCGCCTGCTCCAAAATCTGTGCCTGTTCCTGCAAGTCATAAACAGATCCAACCTCAAGATAATCGTATGTTACATAAGAATACGTTCCGTTAGACTCCGTATTCTCCTTGCGGTAAAGCACATTGATATAGTCAATGTCGTCCATGTCAACCGCCTCATACACGTCAAACCCATATTCTTTCAGCAGCGCAATCGTCTTTGTAAACTGCGGGTAAATCAGGCTTCCGTCATAACGGTCATACCGCACGCTATGCCCCCAGTTCAAATCCGCCTGATACTCCTCGGCAGTCAGCGGCGAAATACATCCAACCGGATACGTGTCAAGCATCGTATCAAAATCAAGCTTCAAGAACTCCTCCTGATACGTTTCCAAAAGCTTCGTCTGAAACTCCGGCGTCACATCAAGCACTGCGTTGTGAAACGTTCCCACACAGTTCAGCTTTATGTATTCCTTTTTCCACCCGTCGTTTAACATCGGACTGATACCCGTTTTATAACTGCTGTCATTAAATACATCCGCCACAAGCGCCCTCGTCTGCGCGTCCGCCATGTCAATGGTATACATTCTGTAAATATGCTTCCCGTTCTTCAGATTGTACCCAAACGCAACCATCCTGTAGTCCTTCTGCGCCTCGTTGTCACCCCCATATGTCAGATGCTCCGACGCCGCCTTCCTCGCCAAGTCCATTACGCTGGGATTGCCCTGTATCTTCACGCTGTCCATCCGGTAATCCGTCGTCCCGATATACGTATACCACAATGCCCTTCCCGCTCCCGCGCTCCTTGCAGGCGACACGTGCATCAGATTCTCGATTGAAACCGCACAGCTTACAAGCTCCGAATCCGCCGGAACATACGTATTGTACCCCAGCACGTCAAACCGCAGAACAACCGCAATCACCGCAAGGCAAGCCGCGTTAAACACAAACTGCTTCTTATGGCAGAACGCCCCCTTGATGTCCAGCCGGAAAATAATCTCCAGCAGCACCGCGGCAAACACATACCCAAACACCACGCCAAACAGATACCAGGAATCCGCGCCCTTTTCCGAAGCAATCTCCCGGAAAAACAGCCCTGACAGCAGCGCCAAAGGAATGACAAGCAACGTTTTTATAACAGGTTCTGCCCAGCGGAATGCAATCGCCCTTCCCGCCGCCTCCGACGCGCGCTTTTTGTATAGCACAAACGCAATCAGCGTATACACAAGCGCTGCTGCTGCAATTTTCCAAAGACAGTCCGCATTGTACCGAAAAAAGGTATCATCCTGAAACGCCCCCGAGTAACGCGGTTCAAACAAATCCACCAGCATCGAAACCGGCGAAAACCGCCAATAGTTTACATAATCCAAACCATTATTTTGGCTCACTACCATATAAGTGCTGAAAAATGTCTGAAACAGGGTGCTTGTCAAAAGCGATGCCACCGCACTGTAAAAAAACAGCACCAAACAGCCAAACACGCTGATAATCACATTCCCCGTCAGGCAGACCGCCATGAGGAACACGCCATAGCTTAGCAGGAATACCAGCGTCACCACGCCGACCATCTTTACGGCATTGCCAAACGCTACACCCGAAAATGCAGCTTTTCCTGCAGCAATCCCCATGCAGATTCCGACATGAACCGCAAAAGGAAGGAAAAACTGCAGCGCACCCGACACATATTTCGCCAAAAAAGCCTGCGTGCGGTTTACCGGAAGACTGTGGTACAAGTCAAGCTGCACCCGCGAGTGCAGATACGAAAAGCCGCTGACCGCGCACAAAAACGCGGCAAGGCACGCAAGCATCACAAACATTTTTATGTCCGTCCCAAACAGGCACTTTTCCACATATTCCGGAATATCCTTACAATAATAATAATCCGCACCTTCCTCAATTTTGCCCATCAGGCGCAGCATATTGACCTCAAGGGCTAAAAAGTACCCTAAAAAAATGACAATCGGACACCAAATGCGCTTTTTCACGTCCTGTCTGATCAGCCTAAAAAATAAGATTCTTGATGTCATAGCCTGCCACCTCCGTTTCACTGATAAAAATTTCTTCAAGTGTAAGCGAAATGTTTTCCGCAAACACTGGATTATGGAGGTTAATGCCTGCCATAATCTCCTCAATCTTCCCCCGCACCGTAAGCGTATTGAGCGAACCGCGCTTCTCAGATTTTACAATCGCAAGCCCTTGCAGCGCCGCCGCTTCGTCCTCAGGCGTATGGAATACACACTGGATATTGTGGATATTGAGCTTCATTTCCTCCAAATCCTTCTGCATTAACACGCCGCCCTGATGTAAAATCCCCACGCTGTCACAAATATCCTCCAGCTCACGAAGGTTATGCGAGGCAATGACAGGCGTAAAATCCCTGCCCGCAAGCTCCCCTGCAAAAATGCTTTTCACGGCCTGACGCATCATCGGGTCCAAGCCGTCAAACGTCTCATCGCAGAACATATATTTGGTGTTTGCACAAACGCCAAGCAGCACTGAAAGCTGTTTTTTCATCCCTTTGGAAAACGTCGCTACCTTGCGCCGCTGTTCCAGTTGAAATTTCCCAAGCAGCTCCCGAAAGCGCCCCATGTCAAATTTCACATAATAGTCGTGATAAAAGTCCGCCATGTCAAGCGGCGTGGCATTCGGCAGAAAATACTGATCATCCGATATGTAAAAAATCTCCGCCTTCACCGCATTGTTTTCAAACACCCGCTGTTCGTCCACCAAAAGTTCGCCGCCGTCCGGCTTCAAAACACCGCATGCCATGCGCAGAAACGTGCTCTTCCCCGCACCGTTGGTGCCAATCAGCCCGAACACTTCCCCGTTTTTAATGCTGACGCTCACATCTTTCACCGCCTGCGTCTTATCAAACTTTTTGCTGATATGCGTCGCCGTTATCATAATAATTCCCTCCCCTTCTTTACCTCTTCCAAGCACTCAAGCGCTATGCACTCCTCAAGCATCTGCCTTAGCTCCTCCGGCGTAATCCCCGCAAGCAGCGCCTTCCGGATGCCCTCAATCATCTCCTTTTTCACTTCCTGCCGCTTCCTGTCCGCATTTTGGGAGATCTCACTCACAAAGCTCCCCTTGCCCTTAATTGTATAAATATATCCCGCACGCTCCAGCTCCTGATAGGCACGCTGAATCGTATTGGGATTTAACGAAAGCTCCATCGCAAGACTGCGCACCGACGGCATCGGCGCATTGTTCTCCAACGCCCCGCAGAGAATCAGCTGCTCAAATCGCTCGATAATCTGCTCATAAATCGGGCGCCTGTCTTTGTGGTCAATCAAAATCACATCTGCCCCTCCTTTCTTATCTGTATTAATACAATTAATACAGATACAGTATATGCTATTTGGATATGTTTGTCAATGGTTTTCTTCCATTACAGACACACCAAAACAACGATACGAAAAAAGGAGCCGCTTCCGGCTCCCTGTTTCGTCTTATTTATAGCTCCCCCTTCTCATGCAGCCCATTCGCATACCGAACCGACCCCATCGCGTCCTTCGAGTAAAAATCCGCTCCAATCATATCCGCATATTCCTGCGTCAGCACCGCACCGCCGACCATTACCTTACAGCCTGCATGATTCTCGCGAAGCAGCTGAATCGTTTCCTCCATATAAACCACCGTCGTTGTCATCAGCGCGCTTAGTCCCACAAGCTTAATATCATTCTCCTGCACCGTCTTCAAAATCAGCTCCGGCGCAACATCCTTACCAAGGTCAATCATCTCAAACCCGTAATTCTCCAACAGCGTCTTTACAATATTCTTCCCAATATCATGAATGTCGCCCTTCACCGTCGCGATTACAATTTTTCCTTTGCTCTCACTGTTCTTCCCCTGCTTCGAGAGCGTTTCCTTAATCGCCTCAAAAGACGCCTTTGCCGCATCCGCACTCATCAGAAGCTGCGGCAGAAACATTTTTTTCTCCTCAAATCCCTTTCCCACCACATCAAGCGCAGGAATCAGCATCTCGTTAATAATGGACAGCGAATCCGTCTTTTCGTCCAAAAGCCTGATTGTCGCCTGATACGCGCTTTCGGAAAGCCCTTTGACAATCGCGTCATGCAGACTAAGCGCCCCCGATTCCGCTTCCTTCTTTCGTTCAACTCCTGCCTGCGGTTTTTCTTTGTCATTCTGACGCGCACATTCTTCAATATACTGCATGCACTGCTCGTCCTCGCCAATCAGCGCATTAAAGCTGTAATATGCCGCCATCATCGGCTCGCTCGACGGATTGACAATCCCCGCACTCAAGCCATTGTTCATCGCCATCGTAAAAAATGCCGTATTAATCTTAACCCTGTCCGGAAGCCCAAACGAGATGTTAGACACACCCAGCACCGTATGAATCCCCATCTCATAACGGATTTTATAAAGCGTTTCAAGCGTCACGCGCGCATTGTCCTGTCCCGTGCTGATTGTGAGCACAAGCGCGTCCATCACAAGGTTTTTCTTTGCAATCCCATACGAGGCAGCAGTATCCACAATTTTCTGCGCCACCTTAAGTCTGCCCTCCACTGTCTCCGGAATACCGTCCTCATCAAGGCACAGGCACACAACCACCGCACCGTATTTTTTCGCAATCGGAAAGACACTCTCCATCGATTCCTTTTTGCCGTTTACCGAATTTAACATCGGCTTTCCGTTATAATACCGAAGCCCTTCTTCCATTGCAACCGGATCGGAAGTGTCAATCTGCAAAGGCAAGTCAATAATTGCCTGTATTCCGGTCACCGCCTCCCGCATCAGCACAGGCTCGTCAATCTCTGGAAGCCCGACATTCACGTCAAGGATATGCGCACCGTTTTCCTCCTGTGTCAGCCCCTCCTTGTATATATACTCCATATTATTGTCCCGAAGCGCCTGCTTTAACTTCGGCTTTCCCGTGGGGTTGATGCGTTCCCCGATAATCAACGGTTTTTTTGTAAAACAGACTGCATGATTATAAGATGACACAACTGTCCTGTTTTTATCTGTAACAGGTGTTATTTTTAAATCGCCGCAAACCTCCACGACCTTCCGAATATGCTCCGGCGTCGTTCCGCAGCAGCCGCCGACCGCGCTTGCTCCCATTTCCACAAGTGTCCGAATGCTTTTTGCAAACGCGTCCGGCTCCACCGTAAACATTGTCTGACCATTTACCACAACAGGCAGTCCCGCATTCGGATTAATCACAATCGGAAGCGAACAACACGCCGTAAGCTGCGGCAGCAGTCTTTTCATCTGCTCGGGACCTAATCCGCAGTTAAATCCTATCGCATCCACGCCAAGCCCCTCGAGCATTGCCGTCACACTCTCCACGTCCCCGCCCGTCAGAAGCTTCCCGCTCTCATCAAAAATCATTGTGACAACAATCGGAAGTTTTGAATTTTCCTTCGCTGCAAGCACTGCCGCCTTAATCTCATAAGGATCACTGACGGTTTCAATCAAAACCAAATCCGCGCCCGCCAGGTCACCTGCCAAAACAACCTCTTTAAAAGCATCGTACGCTTCACCAAAGGAGATTTCTCCAAGCGGTTTTAACAACTTTCCAAGGGAACCGATATCCAGTGCGCAGTACATCCTTTGCTGCGCATTCCCTTCCTTAATACGGACCGTTTCCATCGCAGACTTTGCAATCCGAACCCCCGCACTCACAAGCTCGTCCACGCTATATGCAAGGTCTTTACACTTAAAGCGGTTTACGCCAAACGTATTTGCCGATACCACATTGCAGCCTGCAAGAAGATACTCTCTGTTAATCTGCTCAATCACCTCGGGATGAAGCATGTTCCACGTTTCTGGCACCTCACCTGCTTTCAATCCGCGCTCCTGCAAAAGTGTCCCCATTCCGCCGTCAAAAAATAAGAGTTCTTTTCCGATTTTATCCCTAAAACTCATCACGCCCTGTCCTTTCCTGATATCTATTGATTTTCGCTCCTCAGCTCCGAAACGCACAATCCAATTTTCCACACCGCTTACATTTTTCAATATGGCAATTTTCCGGATTTTGTGTCAATCCGATAAATGCCGTAACACTTTTTGTCGGATACATCAAAAGATTCTGCGTCAGTGTAAGACCAATCCGTTTCGTACAATCCAGTTCACGAAAAATATCCTTTTGTGTTTCAAGCGGCAAATCCCCGTACCCGGGACTAAAGCGCGGTCTGATAAAAAGCGGGACCCCCCTCTTTTTTTGGACTTCAAACCTGATATTCTCCTGAATAAGATTACAATATGCCTCAATACATGCCGCTGCACATGCCTGCACGATTGACGCCTTTGCCATGTTTACGACCTCATAGCGCTGCAACAGCTTGTCCGCCTCAAGTCCCAATGTAGCCGCCAAAAGTACCACGGTATCACATTGTGAAAGATTTCCCGAAAGATTTCTGCTATTTATTTGCATATGCTCCATAAACACGCTTTCGTCATCTGTTCTGCATTCGTAAAACTTATAAATATGCTTTGGCATGATTACCGCAAGAAGCTCTGAAAGCACTTCATCTACAAGCATACGCACCGCACTGTCCGGCTCATTTGCGCCATAACCAAGATATCTGTAGATTTCCTTTTGATTAACCGCAATTCCAATTTCACTGTGATTCATTTCCATTCTTTTTTCCATCTCAAACCTTATATCCGTCATGTTCCCGATAACTATTCAAAGTCTATCATTATGTCCCGCTCTAGTCAAGGCAAAAAGCAGGCACAATGCCTGCTTTCTACTTGGACAAGAAACGGTTATCAATTATCTTTTTCCTCACAACCGCATGTTCCAACACTTGAAAATCCTGCAAATCCACGCGGCTGTATCATGTCATCATCACATCCGCAAGGCGCAGGCGCAGGAAGCGGAACCGGTCTGTTACCATCGTGGCAATGATGATCATCATGATGATGGCAATTGTCATTCCGGTTGCAGCAGGGTATACCACAATTATTTCCGCCAAAAAGGAACAATAAAATGAGTAAACAACAACAATTCATAAAAACAACTCCTCATACATTAAGAACTTATTCTAATAACTAATGTATGAGGAGTATTTCTTTTTGTTACTGTTTGTGACGCTCTTCCCTGCGAATTTGAGGAATTATTTTTTTCCGGATATAACGCACAGTATACCGTTCACCCTTTTGCGAAAGCATAATAAGCAATCGCTCCAAAAGCTTTCTCGTATCATCATGCATATATTTTGCCGCGTTACCGCTCCGATAATATTTTAACGGTAATTCATCCGTGTAACTGCCCTTATTATATATTTTTGATGCCGCCACACGATCCATAAACATTTCCACGACGTACCGCAACGGCATTTTTGCGGGAATAATCCCCGCGCCACGTTTTGCGCTATAATCCATCCAGTATTCATAATGGTGCTTATTCCTGCCCTTATGGTGAAGCCATGCCGACGAATAACCTTTATCCAGCCGTTCCGCATTATTAGGGCTCTGCGTTCCCTGATAATACCTTGCCCCCACATTAAACTCACTCGGCATATATTTTGACAGGTCATGTAAAAGCCCCTGCCGGTAAAGCCCTACCAAAAAACAGCCCTTCATCACCATAGTTTTATGCTCTGTAATTGTTTTAAAATGTTCCCAAACCTTCACTCCTGTTAATCCTTCTTATACCTGGTCTAATCTTCCTGCTTTCTTTTCCCGTCTGCCTTTTTTGCGGCTGTTTTTTTCGGATTTTTCTTTACAGGCTCCGGAAGCTTTTTTCCCACGAGTACCGCAATGCTTCTCGGGGAAATATCAATGTAACCTGTATTTTTCTCATAATCCGTCACAAGCCTGTTCTCAGTCGTTTCAAACGCCTTTATCCACTCATAGTTTGCAATGGACGGCAACGCAAAACGGTGCGAATTCCAGTGCATATTGCTGGCAATGTAAATGTAATCCGCACTCTCACCGTCAATCCCATGCCCGCAGTACATAATGCCAATATGCCTGTTATGATTGTCAAGCTGCACCTTCCACGCCTCCTCACCATGATAAGAGAGGTCCGGATATCCATGCCCAAAATGGTCAAGCATCGACATCGGAGCATCAAAATGTGTCATCGGATGCGAACGCCGAAAGGCAATGATATTTTTTACAAACTCATAAATATCAGCATTTTTCGTAAGACCGCGCCAGTCAACCCAGCCCGTTTCATTATCCTGACAATAGCAGTTGTTATTTCCGTTTTGACTGTTTCCAAATTCATCGCCTGCCATGATAAGCGGCGTACCCTGTGCCATAAACAAAAAGCTCAGTGCATTTTTCATTTGCGTATGTCTCAGCCTGTTAATTGCCTTCTTGCGCGAAGGTCCCTCTACGCCACAGTTCCAACTATAATTCTGCTCTGCTCCGTCCGCATTGTTCTCACCGTTTGCTTCATTATGCTTCGTTTCATAAGAAACAAGATCCGCAAGCGTAAATCCATAATAATTTGCCATATAATGAATAATTCCGCATTTTTCATGGTAACTGCGCATGTGATACTGGAAGCTTCCCAGCATCGCATGGTCACCCTTTAAATACCTGCGCATGTCATACATAAATTCATCCCTGTAATAGGCAAGATTTTTGCAATGGGCACATTCCGAATCATGGTAAATCTCCGGCAGGTTAAAATCCTCACACATGATTTTCGTGTCTGCAAACAAAGGCTCCGTTGCAATCAATGTCACAGGAACCCGCTCCCCCTTTAGGTGAAATCCGTCAATACGGTATTCCAGCACCCAGTGTTTTAAAATCTCCAAAATGTATCCCTGCTTTATCGTGGCGGGAAAATAAAACTGCATGATAATTTCAATGCCGTTTTTATGAAGCTCCCGTACCATACGCTTAAATTCCGTAACAGCATCGCTGCCTGCTGCAAAGGATGCTTTCGGCACAAAATAAAAAGCTTCCTTATACCCCCAGCAGTTTAGCCGCTTTGCCTTGGCAGGTTCCCCATCCTCCTCTATCTTCGCATCAATATGCTCCACCTGGTACTCAATCGTGTGCGTCATGACAATGCTTTGGGCATTTTCCCACTCACACTCCTCAAACTCGTACGCAGGCATCATCTCAATTGTATTAATTCCAAGTTCTTTCAGATACGGGATTTTTTCTATAATCCCCTCAAAGGTCCCTTTGTTCTTTACCTTGGATGAACTGTGTTTGGTAAATCCCCTTACATTCAGGCAATACATAATACTTTCATTATATGGTATACAGGGGCGCATTGTACCCTGCCAGTCAAACGCATCATTATAAAAGCTGCCGCGCAAAAACGGTCGCTTTAACTCTCCACCTTTCCATTTTTCATTTCCGACAATGCGCTTTGCGTATGTGTCCACGAGGACTTTATCGCCCACAAAAAAATTATACTCATACCGCGTAATGTCAATTCCTTCTATCAGGGCGCAATAAATATTTCCAAACCTGTATTTTCTGTCAAATAAAATTCGTTCCTTCTGCTCTACTCCTTTGCGGTAAAGAA
>CAJTSD010000037.1 GCA_910578795.1 uncultured Lachnospiraceae bacterium | reverse complement strand
ATTTACTTTACCACATGTTGCCACTCACTGTCAAGCACTTTTTTAAAATATTTTTAATTTTTATTTCACTGCATTTCACAGTAGAAACCTATACTATCAAAAAAAAGAATCTCGATATTGCTAAGATACTTTTTCCTTGACAGTCTGTCATGACGCTTTCGTCATTCCTTCATTCATTATTAAAATAAATGAACGGAGAAGAAGGGATTTGAACCCTCGCGCCGGTCACCCGACCTACACCCTTAGCAGGGGCGCCTCTTCAGCCTCTTGAGTACTTCTCCCCGGTACTGAATTAAATCCTCTACCAATATTTAAATCGTGCGCCGTTTCTCTTGACGCAAATATTATTATACCTGTCAGTTTTCTTACTGTCAACCATTTTTTCAATTATTTTACCATAATTTTAACTTTATTTTTATTAATCGGTTATTTCCTTTACTGCCGTTTCATAAAGGTTATTTCCTTTGGCATCTATGACAACGATTACGGGAAAATTTTCAACCTCGAGTTTTCGGATTGCTTCTGTTCCCAGGTCGTCATATGCCACAACTTCAGAAGCGGTTATTGATTTTGAAAGCAACGCGCCTGCACCGCCTACTGCCGCAAAGTATACGGCACCGTTTTTGGTGATGGCATCTATGACAGCGGCACTGCGCTTTCCTTTTCCAATCATGCCCTTTAATCCTAGGTCTAAAAGACGCGGCGTGTATTTGTCCATACGGCTTGCGGTGGTAGGTCCGGCACTGCCAATGGGTCTGCCTGCCCTTGCGGGGGAAGGTCCCATATAATATATAATATTATTTTCAAGCGAAAATGGAAGTGTTTCATTTTTGTCAAGCGCTTCACTCATCCTCAGATGTGCAGCGTCTCTTGCCGTATAGATAGTGCCTGTGATGTACACGTAGTCACCTGCATTTAAGCTTAATGCCGTTTCATTTGAAATAGGCGCTTTGATGTGTTTCTCCATTGTTTCCTCCCTATTATAAAGTTCTGACTGCATGTCGGTTTACGTGGCAGCATATATTTACGGCAACGGGCAGACCTGCAATATGCGTGGGATAGGTATTGATATTGACCGCCAATGCCGTGGTTGTTCCTCCTAATCCGCCAGGACCGATGCCTGTGTGATTTATTTTATCAAGCAGTTCCTGTTCCATTTCCATTATATAAGGAATATTTGAGTGTTCATCTATCGGGCGGGTAAGCGCTTTTTTCGCCATAAGCGCGCATTTTTCAAAGGTTCCGCCAATTCCGACCCCAACAACCATCGGAGGACATGCATTCGGACCTGCGTCTTTTACTGCGGTAAGAATTGCGTTTTTTACACCGTCTATGCCGTCTGCAGGTTTGAGCATAAATACACGGCTCATGTTTTCACTGCCGAAGCCCTTAGGGGCTACTGTTATTTTCACGGTTTCCCCGAGAGTTATTCCATAGTGGATGATTGCGGGTGTATTGTCATTTGTATTTTCACGGATTAAGGGATCTTTTACTACGGATTTTCTCAAAAATCCGTCTGTATAGCCTTGCCGCACGCCTTCGTTGATTGCATCTTCCAGGCTTCCTCCCTCAAAATGAACATCTTGTCCAATTTCCATAAAAATAACTGCCATTCCGGTGTCTTGGCAGATTGGAATGTTGTCTTCGCCTGCAATTTTGAGATTTTCCTCCAATTGATTCAGAATTTGTTTACCAAGGGGAGTCTTTTCATTGTCGACCGCATTTTTGAGCGCATTTCTCATATCGGGGGTTAAATAGTGGTTCGCCTCTATGCACATTTCTTTGATTGTTTTGGTAATTTGGGTTACATTGATTGTTTTCATCTATTTTCCTTTCATTTTACGACAATATCTGCAAATTCGGCATTTGCAGCATTTGCTAAGTCCTGTGGAGAGAGTTCTATCTGCATTCCGAGTTTTCCGCCGCTTACAATGATTTTGTCTAAGGTTTGGGCTGCCTGCTCGATACGGGTGATGTATTGTTTTTTCATACCGATGGCGGTGCAGCCACCGCGAATATAGCCTGTGACTGTATTGATGTCTTTTACGTGCAACATTGCTACGGATTTTTCACTGACAGATTTTGCGGCTTTTTTCATGTCAAGTTCTTCTGCTATGGGGATAACGAATACGTAGTAGTTTTTGCTGGTTCCCTGCGTGACAAGGGTCTTGTAGACTTTTTCATATGGAAGGGACAGCATATCGGCTATTTGTATGGCATCTATAAATTCGTCGCATTCGTAGGTGTGCGTAGTGTATGGGATTTTTTTGGTTTCCAATATGCGCATTGCGTTTGTTTTGGTTTCTTTTGTCTTTGCCATATGGCGGCTCCTGTCTTTCAATTTTTGAATTTTATTTGATTATATCATGAAGTTTATGTTTTGTGCAATTTTTTCTATGGAAGAATGATTTTTTGAATGGATCATAAAAAAATTGCAACATAAAGCAATGCGTGATAAACTGGGAAATATGAGCGCAGTCGAGGCTGTGGTTTGCAGTCTGAATTTATGCATTCGGAAAGGAGCACTATTTTAAATGCAAAAGAAGAGGTCAAAGATGCCATGAAGGATCTTGAGATTTCTTTAGATAGCGATGAATTTTTGGTATATCGGGTCGGCGAATATGATTATACTTTTAGATTTTTAGATGACTCTGAAACAGTAACCGGTTTTGACGTAATGAAGTTGCTAAAACAGCCGAAATAAGTTAAATTCCTGCCATACTCTGCCGTCACTAAATTGTGATAACTTTGAAACTACCGGAAAGCGTCGTTTTCTTCTGTCGTTTTCCGGTAGTTCTTTGGTATTGCTTTAGCCTGTAACAGAGGCATTCTGCCGCCTGTAGGTGTCGTTATCTTTTTGGCTTAACTCATTTTCCACCTGCGCCAGTTTTTTCTGCAATTCCCTGACTTTTGCGTCGTCGCCGCGGGCGGACTGGATTTGCTGCGCAATCTGTTGTTTCTTTGCCTTTAATTTCTCAATTTCCCTGTCAACGTTGCCTGTGTCTGTTGTACATTGTTGTGAAGGTTCTGCGGGATTGTCCGACTTGACTTTAGGCTGTTCCTTGTCTTTTGCAGGGGTTTCATTTTGTGCTTTTTTTGGATCGTCGAAGACGATTTTTTTGTTTCCGTTTTCGTCCTGTTCCATGCGGTACAGACCGCTTGGCTTTTCGCCTGACTTTTCGCTGCTGATGTATTCGTCTTTTGGGTTATTTGCCTGTTCGGACGCTTTTTCCTTTTCCTCCTTTGCTTTTTCCGCCTCCTTTGCCTTCTCCTCGCGGAGCGCCTGCTGCGTTCGCCGCTGCTCGGCATAATCGGTCTGCATGCGGTTGTGGGTTCCATTGATTTCCATTGACATATGATTTCCCTCCTATTCTATTTTTGTCGGGGCGCGTCACCCTTCACAAATGTACCGGTGTCGGTACACTAAATTTTTCGGCGGTCGAATTCGGTGCCTGAACCAGTTTGCCGTGAGATGTCTTCTGAATGCTGTGGAATGATAAGGAGCACGCTGAGGCGGAAGGTTGTGCCTTGTGTTTTTGTGCTCATTGCACCGTGGTATTTTTCCGCGACAGCTTTTATATTTGACAGACCTGTCCCTTCTTGGAATAAGGTGTTTCCCCGAACGCTGTTTTCAATCTCGAGTAAAAGGAAATCGCCCTGTATACGTCCTGTCACATGGATATATTTGGGGGTGCTGTCTTTTATTTTTTTGCAGGCATGAACTGCATTGTCAAGCGCGTTTGAGAGGATTATGCAAAAGTCAATGTCCCGTATGAAACAGGGATAGGGCAAATGCAGCGTGCAGCATACGTCAATTCCCATGCTTTTTGCCAAGCCCAGTTTATTTCCGATTAAAATATCCGCCGCAGGATTATTGGTACTGCATGGGAATGACAGTTCTTCCGTGATGTCTGCCATGTCCTTGATATAAGCCAGCGCCTGCTTTGATTTTTCGTTTTGCAAAAGCTCTTTCAGTACAGTAATGTGGTTTTTGATGTCATGGCGGAAGGACTTTGTTTCCTCATAGCGCGCTTTTGCTTCCTCCACGTATTGGTTTAGGGAATGTTCCTCCTGCTTCAACAATGTCAGCTCTGTGCTTAGACGGAGGTTTCGTAATAGCTTTTTGTAGGCGGACATGATGCAGAACAGGCTAGCCATTCCTAAAAGCTGTATCACGAATATCTGATAATGGTTTGTATGGACAATTCTGCCGCTGCTGTCCGTGACGCTGGTGTTTCCGTAGATGACGGAGCTGATGTAGTCACTCATGAAAAAGATGAGGAGAATTGGTATCAACACCATAAGCAGTGACTGTTTTTGAATGGTTTCATAATAGGAAAAACTGCGGCAAATGATGCGGTAGCAAAGCACGGCAGGCAGCAACGCAACGTGCCCTAATATCATAAAGGCGATGCCGACGGCTTTCTGATTGAGGTCGGCGGTAAACGGATAGAGCATCAGCAAGAGTGAATTTACGATGCCATAACAAAGCTGCATGACTTCGACAGTCAGTGCGGCGTATAGCAGTGCGGATTTTGAGTCGGCATGGCATAGGAACATTCCGCTTGCGGTCAGCAGAAAAATATATATCACAAATTCTGCCATACCGCCTGCTGGAATAAGATACGTGATACCAAACCAAAGCAATGCTATTAAGATATAAACGTATGTCCTTGTATTTTTTTGCAGCAGTTTCATATAGAAGTGAAAGCCTACAAGCACCTGAATATTTGCCATTATATGTGTGAAAAAAAAGTCAAAATACGCTGGCATTTTTTGTCCTCCTGTCTATAACCGGAAACTGAATCGATTAAATTCCAGTCTTCATATATTGTAAAATCACATTGGAAAACTCCTTGCTCCGCAATCTTGATACGGGGATTTGCCTGCCGTCTTCCATGTAGGCGGCGCCGTTTTTGTAATTTTTTAAGTGCTTTAGGTTGATTAAAAAGCTTCTGTGGCACCGAAAAAAGCTGCTGCCGAGTTTCCGTTCGAGATTTTCAATGCGTTCATAATAATCGACGACTTCCGAAGAGGTTAAATGCAGATAGACTTTTCTGTCAATAATTTCGCAAAAGATGATTTTGTCAAATGGGATAATACTGCTCTCGCAGCCTTTTTGTATCAGTAAATTTGTTTCACTGGCACTTTGTATGGAAGCGAAAAGGCGTTCCATTGTTTTTTGAAAATGACTTTCCTTGATTGGTTTGACCAAATAGTCGTATGCCTGTACGTCAAAGGCTTCAAAGACCATTTCTTTGAGAATTGTTATGAAAATGAGAACCCCCTGAAAGCCGCGTTCCCGCAGGATTTTTGCGGTTTCCATACCGTTTATGGTTTTCATTTGTATATCCAAAAATAGAATGTCTATTTGTCTGCCGTAGTTTAGCAGTTCCTCGCCGCAGGAAAACTGCACGATTGCGATTTGCATATTTTTGCCGCAAAAAAAGTCGGATACCATTGTTTTGATGTTGTCCGACATCGTTTTTTCATCGTCGCAGATTGCAATGCGTATCATGTAATGCCCCCCCTTTGCCTTGATATATAATATTTGTTACTATTCACGGCTCGGAAGCCGCTCATAGCAACGATTCGGGGCGATATGCTCCTCACATACGAATCATGTTCTCACGCAACGCGCAGTAAATGCGCATTCCTGAACCGTGAAAAGTAACTAATATTCTACCATTTCTTTTTGGAGGAAACAATGGAAATGTCTTGAAATGCGGGCTCGCTGTTGCAGAATGTCTTACGGTATGTTTATATTGCATTTTTTATGATATACATATATACTAATCCGTGGATAACACCGCAAACGCGGCAGAATGGAACTTTTTGAACGATTAGGAAAGGCTTGGGATTGTGAAATGAGTATTTTGAATGTGGAAAATCTTTCTCACGGGTTTGGCGACCGGACAATTTTTACAGATGTTTCGTTTCGGCTTTTAAAGGGCGAGCATATTGGGTTAGTCGGGGCGAACGGCGAGGGAAAGTCTACTTTTATGAATATTATTACCGGAAAGTTAATGCCGGATGAGGGTAAGGTAGAATGGTCAAAAAATGTGCGTGTGGGGTATTTGGACCAGCACACGGCGCTTGAGAAGGGCATGACGGTGCGTGACGTTTTGGCATCGGCGTTTGACTTTTTATATGAAATGGAACGGCGCATGAATGAGATTTGCGATAAGATGGGTGATGCGTCGGAAGCAGAACTTGAGGCATATATGGAGGAGCTTGGTACGATTCAGGAGCTTTTGGACCATCATGATTTTTATATGATCGACGCGAAGGTGGAGGAGGTTGCGCGGGCGCTTGGCATTCTTGAGGTCGGGCTTGAGACGGATGTTACGGATTTGAGCGGCGGGCAGCGCACAAAGCTGCTGCTTGGAAAGCTTTTGTTGGAAAAACCGGACATATTGCTGTTGGACGAGCCGACGAATTATCTTGACGAAAATCATATCGAATGGCTGAAGCGGTATCTTCAGGAATATGAGAATGCGTTTATTTTGATTTCACATGATATTCCGTTTTTGAATAGTGTTGTGAATCTGATTTATCATATGAATAATGCGGAGCTGAACCGCTATGTCGGCGATTACGACAAGTTTCAGGAGGTCTATGCGATGAAAAAGTCGCAACTTGAGGCGGCTTATAATAAGCAGCAGAAGGAAATTGCCGACTTGAAGGATTTTGTGGCGCGCAATAAGGCGCGTGTGGCGACGCGGAATATGGCGATGTCGCGGCAGAAAAAGCTGGATAAGATGGATGTGATTGAACTTGCGTCGGAAAAACCAAAGCCTGTATTTCATTTTCAGGAAGCACGCACGAGCGGACGGTATATTTTTACTTCTAAGGACCTTGTGATTGGGTATGACGAAGCGCTTTCGAAACCGCTTGACTTGTCGATGGAACGCGGGCAGAAGGTGGTGCTTACGGGTGCGAACGGAATTGGAAAGACGACGCTTTTGAAAAGCATTTTGGGGCTGATTGCACCGCTTTCGGGCAGTGTGGAGCTTGGGGATTATCTTGAGATTGGGTATTTTGAGCAGGAGATGGACCAGTCGGTGGATACGACTTGTATTGAAGAAATTTGGAATACATTTCCTTCGTATACACAATATGAAGTGCGTTCGGCGCTTGCAAAGTGCGGGCTTACGACGAAGCATATCGAGAGTAAGGTAAAGGTGCTTAGCGGCGGAGAACAGGCGAAGGTACGGCTTTGTAAGCTGATTAACCGTCCGACGAACATTCTGCTGTTGGACGAGCCGACCAATCATTTGGATGTGGATGCGAAGGCGGAGCTGAAACGGGCTTTGCAGGCGTATAAGGGCAGTATCTTAATGGTTTGCCATGAGCCAGAGTTTTATGACGGACTGGCTACGGATGTGTGGGATTGTTCGGAGTGGAGTTTACGGATTTAATGCTATTGGGACGCCTGTTTTTACAGACGTCCCGTATTATGATGACTCTTAAATATCAAAATCATACAGCTTCGCCGTTTCCGCGTTTCTGTATTCGTGCTTTTCGTAATATCCGATTAGCGTTCCATCCTCATCCCGCAGCGCGACCATATAGACGTCTTTATTTTCTTTTTCATTATATGACGTGTAGACGATGTTGTTTTCTTTGCTCTTGGCAAACCATAGGACTACTTTTTTAATCATTTTTGAAGAGTTCGGATTGTGACAGTCCAAGAGGCTTTTCCCTATGAGCGCTGCACCTCCCCATTTCTGATAACGGGCAATCGCTGTCGGATTCATATAGATAATCTCATTTTCTAAGTTGCAGATTACGACTGCGCATCTGTCCTGTTCGATAATGCTTTTAAAATATTTTGATATTTCCATTTGTGTTTCTCCTCGCTTTAAATGACAGATGTGTCATTTTTTATATTGTGTGTTTTATGGATTTATGTTCATAGTTTACACTATATTGTGTGTTTTTCCAAGCCAAATTTATATAAAGCTTTTCCTGTTATCTGACGACTCTGATTTCAAACGCCGTTGTCTGCGGCGGAATGCTGGCGGTCATGAAGGCTGCATGGCGCACGCGGACACGCAGTCCGGGAACTAGGCCTGAGAAGTTCATCGGTCTTCCGAAGGCATTGAATATTTGTGCGTCGTCTGCTACGTTAAAGCGAATGACGGTTGACAGGTTTGCGTCGCTGATGGTTGTGAAGCTTCTGTTTTGTCTGTCGATGTCGACGATTCTGCCGATTGTTACGTTGTCATTTCGTGGTCTTCTTATCACTTGTATGACAAATGCTGCGGACTGCGGCGGAATACTTCTTGTTGTGGCATTGGAGAAGGCAGCGTTTACGGTCATGCCGACTCTTAAGTCCGTTATTGGTATCCGGTTGCTGTTTTCGTCCAAAATTACGGTATTTCCGGTGACATTAAGGCGGATTTGCTGATTGTCGCGGCTGCAGGTTGGACAATCCGAATACGAAACCAGTACAAAAGAACCGCCTCTGCCTGTTTCTACGGCATCAATTGTGCCGTTTGTGATTTGTGTTAAAAAATTATTGTCCATAAAGGTCATCCTCGTGTTTTCTTTTAGTATATGCGGGGGTGACTTTTTTTGACAAAATCAGTCGCTATCAATTATTTCAAGTCTACCGTATATAATTCTTCTACAGGAACCGTGATTTTAACCAATCCTATTTCAACAAATTTGCCGCTGATTTTCCGAAATTCGCGAAGCACTAAATCGCTTGCCTGAAAAAAAGCCTCCTCGTTATCCTCACCTGTAAGCGCGATTGTACAATGCGGCACCCAACGGTCCGGACGATACCATTCCCAGCCTTTTGTATCAAATTCAGTCAGGCTTTCAAATAACTCCCTTTGAAACTGATACATACTGCCAGTCATAATAGGTGATACAAAGATTGTTTTTGTGTCGTTAAACATTCCGACTGAGCCAATGTAGGCGGGCATTCTTTTGTGGCTTTGGGCAAACTCTTTTAAATCCTCAATGCAGCGGTCTTCATCTACATCATTGTAGCATGCCAACGTAAGATGCGGTCTTGTTTTCCACTCGAGAAATTTTGTACTGATTTTTTCATCCGCAATTTTTTGAGACAGTTGATTGAGTTTTTGTTCGGTTTCTTTGTCGAAATATAATTCGATTGCATATTTCATAATAATCCCCCTCTTTTTTCTATTGAAGCTTTTCCTGCGCCTCCTCGCGGCTGAGGTCAAATGCTTCCGTAAGCTCTGTTACAATTTGTTCATCTGTATAATTGTTTTTGCGCAGTGCTCTTATCATTTTTTCCATTCCTTGACTGATACCTGCTTTTCTGCCTTGTTCAAACACAAATTCGTCCTCTGCCTGGCGGTCGCGTTTGAATTTCAGCCGCATTTCGTGCTCTAACCGTATTCGGTCGGTCAGGCTTACTTCCCGCAACTCTTTAATTGCTTCCATAATTCCGTGGTTTTTTGTTTTTTATTTCAGCATATTCAAATCCTCTTCTGTCTTTGCATTAAACAGGCTGTGCCATTCATCGAGCGGACATGGTTTTTCTTTGTTTGGGTTCTTTTTCAATTCTATTGTGTGCAGTTCCAATACGTCCGAATACAACTTTCCATGTTTGTCGCGCAGTGCGTATATGTTATAATAGTCCGCGCGTTCGTCAATATTAAAGTCCAATATGGATATCGCAATACATTTTTTTGCCTTTTTATAAGCTTCCCCACGCCTTAAATCGGCAGTATACATTTTTGCAAGATAAAAAATGCTTCTTTTTTCCCAATGCGACTGTTGTTTTATTTGCAATTCAATATTAATCTTTGTGTCATTATTGAGTTCCAGTTGGATATCCAAAATGCCCTGTTTCTGTCGTTTATAGCGTTTCCAAAGGAACGTTCATAATCCGCACGGATTTGATGTCCGCAAGCGGAATATTCAGTACATCGCTGATAAAGTGTTTTCGGACAATTTCGTTGTCCGCGCCGAATATCGGCGTATTTCACTTAATATAAAAATCGTATTTCAATGATGTTATTTTCATTATAGCCTCTCCTTACTGTTGTTTCAATTGATTTTCTTTCGAAATTAAATTCATTTTTTTGGAATTTATGGCGATATGCCATGATTTTTTAAGAATATTTTTGAGTATAGCATACTTTTGTTATGTAAACAAGCTTTTTTGAGAATTATCTGAAATTGCGCAAGTCAAACGCCTTTCGGAAAGCAGATTTGTTAGCAAAAACTTGTATTGATAATCCGTTTAAAACATCTAAACGCCCGTTTATGACATTCGCAAAGCTCCTATAACATTTATGTCGATATATGTAATACATAATCTATTCGCAAAGCAGGTGGTTTATATGCTGTCCATAGCAGTATGTGACGATGAAATGATTGAGTGCTGCAATATCGCAGGAAAAATCAAGAAAATATTAGATGAAATGAAAGTCCCCTGCACGATACGGCAGTTTTACAGCGGGCGGGAGTTTGTGCGGTCCGCAGGCAATTTTGACATTATTTTTCTTGATATTATCATGCATGATTTGGACGGACTGCGGACTGCACAGATTTTTCGGGAAAATGCATTTGACAAAATCCTTATTTTCATCTCTTCCAGCAGGGATTATGTATTTGATGCCTATGACGTAGAGGCGTTTCAATATTTACTAAAGCCGATTGATAACCAAAAATTAAAAAGAGTGCTGCAAAAGGCTGTTTGGAAAATAGAAACGCCTTCGCAGGAATTTATAGTCGTCAACAAAGAGAGACAGACAACAAAGTGGTTTTTGAATGACATTTACTATTTTGAAATCAGAGGAAGAATGGTTGAAATTCATGGGACAAACGGTGTTTTTAGCTATTATGAACAGATTCATGTTTTGGAACAGAACCTGCGGGATAAAGGATTTTTCCGCTGCCACAAAAGTTATCTCATCAATCTAAAATATGTTGATGTCTATAATAAGCAGGAAGTAATCCTTGATAATGGGGAACGAATTACAATCGCGAAACGAAGATACGCGGAATTTTGCAGGGAAATCCTCGCATATATGCGCAAAAACGGAGGCGTTCTATGAATCAGTTTTTAGATTATTTTGATAGTATCCTGAAAGTGTCTTACTATTTCGTTTATCTATGGACCGCAGATATATTTTGCAGAAAGCATTTAGAAGCTTCAAAGAAACATAAACATTTGTTCTTATTTCCCTGTTTTATTGCATGGCTTTTGCTATACATTGCAGTAATGCGATATTCCGTTCCATACCTTTTTTATGCAATATTTCATCACCTGGTTTTAATTGCATGTGTGATATTGTTTTTTCGTGCGGACTTGGAGAAAAAAATTTTGGCGGCAGCGATATTAATAATGATTCCAACATTAACGGGGACTTTTTGCGATTCTTTTTTGTCATGCCTTGTATTGTTTTTGTTACACACGGTAAAAAATATCTCCGAACCGTTTTTAAGCGCGGGGGAAGTCTTTGCAATTGAAGGCGTCAGTTCTGTTATGACGATATTGGTTTTATGGCGGATGTCAAAAAACCTTACCCCTGTCTTTTATGATAAAACACGAAAATGGTATGCCGCGCTGGCGCTTCCGCTGCTTAGCATAATTGCCGTAATGGAGGTTGCAAACTGGGGCGCGAGCAACGGGATTATGGTCAAAAGCGGGGGAACGATGGGGTTCTATTATGACCAGCTTTTCAGTCATATACAGTTTTGCATTTTGGCGCTTTTGTGTCTGTCAGCAGCAGGATTTTATATTTTTGGAATGGAGCGCATTTCCTTAGAACAGAAAAAGAACAATCAGTATTCGCTTCAAATTGCAGCATACAAAGCGTTGGAGAAACAATACAGAGAGTCGGAGCGGTTACGGCATGACTTGAAAAATCATATGAATGTTTTACTGGAATTGTCAGAAAAAAGGGAGTGGGAAAAGCTTGAAGACTATCTGAAAACCATGTTAAACCGTGCGGATTTGGAGCATGGGGAAGAAGTTACCGGTAACCGTGTAATTGACGTTCTTTTGTCCCAAAACAGGAAGCGGGCGGAAGAGAAAGATATTTTGTGGAAATGTGATGTGCGGGTGCCGAAAATAAATTCTATTAGCTCTTTTGATTTATATGTGTTGTTTGGAAATATTTTGGATAATGCAGTTGAGGCATGTGAACGATTGCAATGCAGGGAACCGCATTGTACCGTGCAGCCGTTTATTGATGTTCAAGCCAATGTTGTGAAGAAATGTTTTCTTTTAGAAGTGAAAAACAGTTCTGATGCTTCAGATTGCAGCGAATTAAAATGCACAGGTAAAAAAAGCCCCCATGGGCATGGAATCGGGTTATTGAATATTCGTGATGTGGTGCATCGGTATAATGGTGTCATGGATATGGAGCTTCAGGACAATGTGTTTGTGATTTCGGTCTTAATTCCATTAAACATTCCCGTACATGACATCAAACAGGTCATTTAAAACAAGAATATAACAGTCTTTTGCGAAATAGCCGAAACAAGAAGTGAATCGTTCAGACGGATTATAAAAGGCATTACATAACGTTTGCATAAAATGCTTTTGGTTATCAAATATTTAGAGGCTTTGGAAGGAATGGAGGATGAAGTATGAATACAAAGACAATGGAAGGACTTGTGGGCGCAAGGACAAATATGGAATTGCTGAATACGCCGTTTCGGGTTTTTAAAGAGGCACGGCGTAAGGGCGATACAGAAACCATGAAACGGGCAATGGGATATGTCAACGACTTTTCTGACAAGGCACAGGAGTATAAAGAAGAAGCCGATGTCGGAATGGAAGAAGACGCAAAGGCGGCGAGGGAACGCGAGAAATTAGAGCGCGAAAAGGCAATCGAGCAGCGCAGGAAAGAGCGCGAGGAGCTTGAGGCAAGAACGGAAGAAAACAAGGATACGGATAAGGACGCAGAGAAATCTGCTAATAAAACCACAAATAAGGAGGCGGACACAGTAGAAGTAAGTGAGGACGGTAAAGTGTTATTAAAGCAAAGTGTTGACGCGCAACATACGGACTTTGACCAAAGCACTTCTGTAAATCCACAAAACGTCACCGGCAACGAGCCTGTTACCTATACGGCTGTTGGCGCGGTTTGTCCGCCTGCGCAGGCACCGACGATTTCGGTTTCCGTGTAAAAATCGGGATACTCTCTTACCATCAGCCAGGCGCTGAACCGGCTTGATTTATTACAAAATCAGCAGAGCATACGAGCTTATAGAACGCGTGTTCTGCTGATTTTAATACAAGCAGTTCTATTCCTGTACTGCACATAACGTATATATTCTTGCCTCGTTATCTGCCTTTATAACCGGCATAGGCAAGCCCGCATACATAAGCGCCGCACCCGAACAGGTTATTCCTAATTCTTGGATTTCATACATCGCCTCATCCAAAAGCCCTTCCAGTTTCAAATAAATAATCCCTTTATTTGCTCCGGAAACGAGTTGAATATAACTAAGAACCGCCTCCTTTTGATCTTCCGCCACCGACATAAACGCTGCATATTCTTTCTCTTCTTCCGGATTTGTCAATCTGTAAAAATCTCCAAATGCTGAAACCATTCCATACCTGCAATAATATGCAATCTGTTTTCGAACTGCTTCCTGCTCCTCATTCGTCAGCTTATTCGGATCCAGCTCATATCCGAATGTCCCAAAGTATGCCAATGCAGCCCGTGTGTCAATGGAAACCGTTCTTCCTGTCTGTTGATTCGGGCATTCTGATACATGGCTTCCCATAGTAAATGGAGGATAAATAAACGATGTCCCATATTGAATATGAATGCGTTCTATGGCGTCCGTGTCATCGGAACACCATATCTGCGGTGCATAATATAGCATTCCCATGTCAAATCTTCCGCCTCCGCCACAGCATCCCTCAAGCCTTATCTGCGGAAATGCATCCGTCAGCCGCTGCATTAATTTATAAACACCGAGTACATACCTATGGCAGACCTCTCCTTGTCGCTCCGCTGGTAACTGCTGCGAAAAGCGTTCGGTCATGCTTCGATTCATGTCCCATTTCACATAATCAATCTCTGCGTCTTTAAATTCCGCGTAAAGCTGATTAAAAATTTCATCAATCACTTCATCCCTTGTAAAATCCAAAACAAGCTGATAACGCTGCCTTGTGGGTTTCCTCCCCGGAATGCAGATACACCAGTCAGGGTGCTCTTCGTAAAGTCTTGAATCTTCATTGACCATCTCCGGTTCAATCCATATCCCGAATTTCATGCCAAGCTTATGAGTCCGTTTTGACAGTCCTGCAATTCCGCTGGGTATTTTCATCAGGTTGCACTGCCAATCTCCCAAACCTCTATACTCATCTGTTCTCCTGCCAAACCAACCGTCATCCATAACAAACATTTCTACGCCTAATGCTTTCGCCTTTTCGGCAATCGCTATAAGCTGTTCTTCATTAAAATCAATCATTGTCGCTTCCCAATTATTAATTAAAACAGGACAGCGCCGGTTGATAAACTGCTTTGGTATCAGGTGATACTTTATAATACGGTGAAAATTGTGGCTCAATGCCGTAAGTCCCCGAGAGCTATATGTCATCACTGCTTCGGGCGTTTGAAAGCTCTCGCCCGGATTCAGCTTCCAGCAAAGCGTATCAGGATTAATACCTGCTACGATTCTAGTCTGTTTAAAATCATTTACTTCCGCTGTTATGGCAAAATTTCCGCTATATACAAGCGCTATCCCATAGCATTCGCCGCTGTGCTCCGTTGCATCGTGGGAACAAAGAACCGCGGACGGATTATAATAATGGCTTGAAATGCCTCTTGTACTGTCAACCGTGTATTTTCCATGTCTTACCGGCATTCTTTCCATGTTCCGTTCATGTCCCCAGCTTCCATAAAAGCTTATCATGTCCATTTTATCCGTAGGAAATGCGACACATGCAGAATGTGCCCTATGTACAAAAACTTCCTGCTCTCCCGTGTTGCAAAGCCTTGCACAGCGTGTAATAATATCATATTCTTCCATAACGCCATATACCAGCGTGACCTCTATTCCGGAGCTGAAATCCCTAAGCAGCACCTCAAGCGTTGACCACCCGCCTTCATTTTCACGAAGAGACGGCATCTCTGTTATCGTATATTTCCCTTCATAAATTTTATGGGATACATAACGCAAATCAATACAATCCGAGCCATCACCGTTTTTTACCGCCACAGCAGGCGTTTTGAAGTCCGAAACACCAAACCCTGGATATTCCTGCTCCAGCACATCCAGTGAAATTGTCCTGTCCTTCTCAGCCTCATACGGATTTGCCTCATAACCATGACGCAGGCGAACCGGAAGATAATCAGCACAGTCCTGTATCCTCCTGCCATAATAAAGGTGCTCTAAAAAACCAAACTCCGCTGCGCGAAACTGGTAACTCGTATTTTTTGTATGTAGCAGGAATGCTTTCTTTTCCGGTAAATACTGAATGCCCATGCCAAACCTCTCTTTCCGTTTCCTAAACTTTGTTTATTTAATCGCACTATCCACCATTCCCTGAATAAAATATTTTTGTAGAAATAAGAATACAATTATTAATGGTAAAATTCCTAAAAATGCGGCGGCAGCAGCTCCGTTGACATTAGACGCGTCCGCGGAGAAGAATCCTGCAATTGCCAAAGTAACTGTTTTAATCTTGGGCGATTGCAGCAGGTACAGTGCAAACTGATAATTGTTCCAACAGTTTACACCCGTAATAATAATTACGGATGCCGTAACCGGCTTTAACTGTGGCATGATAATGCGGAAAAATGTTTGAAAGGGTCCGCATCCGTCAATGGCTGCCGCCTCTTCCAGCGCAACAGGAATACTGCTTATAAAGCTGGAAAACAGGAAAATACTGGTTGGCAACTGAAAGGTTAAAAGCGTTACAATAATTCCCCAGTAAGAATTGATTCCGCCTATTTTCGCCATATAAGAATATAATGGAACAAGGATACTCAATGGGGGTATCATCATTACGCCCATTATAAAACCTCTCACCACATTATTTAATTTACTTTTATTTCTTGCTAACGGATATGCAGCCATTGCCCCAATCACCACAATCAGCACAACGGCAACAGCGCTTATGATAACGGTATTCTTTAACGCCGAAAGCATTCCCCCCCGTTCCAAAGCCGTCTGTATATTTTTTAAATAGACATACCCCGGAAATATCCAACGCGAAGAATGGTCATACGGAGATTTCAATGCGATGGCTACAACCATATAAATAGGGACAAAATGAATCACCATTATAATAAGCGCCAGCAGATATTTCCACAATCCTAATATTTTTTTATTTTTCATTGTGTATCAATCTCCTTTTTGTCAAAATATTTGGTCACTACATTGCTGATAACCATTATCAGCACAAATGAAATAATACCAATCGCTGAAGCATACCCCGCGGACTGTGCCGAAAAATACTGATTTGTAACCAAAGTGGACAAAGAATGTGTGCTAAATCCGGGACCTCCACTCGTAAGCGCCATGACAAGGTCAAACAATTTTAAGCCTCCTATTAAGTTCAAAATTGTTGAAGAGGAAATTGCCGGCATCAGCAGCGGCAATGTGATATGTCGGAACCGGTCCCAAAAAGTTGCTCCGTCCAGCATGGCAGCTTCATAATACATCGCAGGAACATTCTGCAGTCCCGCCAAATAGATTACCATTGCAACGCCCACAAACTGCAATGAATTTACAATTACGATAATGCTGATTGCAGCATTGGAATTTACAAGAAAATCAATCGGTTCTTTGCCCAGCCAAATGAGAATATCATTAATTGCCCCACCATCATACTGGAAAAAGAAATACATGATATATCCCATAATAAGCGGGGCTATCATAACCGGCATGTAAATAATAGTTCGAACAATTGTTCTGCACTTGAAATTCATATTTAAAAATAGTGCATAAGCAAGTCCTAAAATATTTTGAATAATCGTACTCACCACGCCATAAATTAAGGTGTTTACAAACGCCGTTTTTACATTAGCGTCCTGAAACAGTCTTATATAATTCTTTAAGCCCACAAATTTCATATTCTGTGAATATCCGTTCCAGTTCATAAAGGACAACCGAATACCCTGCAGGAACGGGTAGACCACAAATCCACAAAATAATATAATTGCAGGAATATAAAACAAATTAATCATTGTTCCGCGTTGTTTTTTCATATTTATAACCCTGCTCCTTTCAGTCTGCAGGTTTGGGCAATAAAACCCAAACCTGCCGGTTAAAATTTTAATTTACAACCCTACTCCTGTGCTTTCTTCTCTTCATAGCTGGTTCTCATTTGCTCAATTACAGTCGCTTTTGCATCTGCCTGATTTGACAAAAGGGTTCCTCCCGTTACACAAAGATCATTCCACATACCACTTGGAAGATATTTTCTGTCAAAGTACGGGATATTTAAAATAGCGGAATCATTTGCATACTTATCATAAAACGGAGCCAGTCTTCCCGTATCGCTTGTTACATTGTCCAAGCCAGAGGGCATACCGCACTTTGTTGCCAAATAAGAGCAGATATCCTCTCTTGCCAAAAATTCCATAAACATCTTTGCTTCTTCCGGATATTTCGTTGAGTTAGACATTCCTACCGCAAAATGCTCTCCGGTCATCAGGGAGCGCCTTAAACCATCTTCTCTTGCAGGCATTGGAATAAATCCCATTTCCGTATCCGGATTCTGTACATAAGTTTCGGTAATGCCGCTGGCTGCCGTAAACATAAATGCCGCCTGTTCTGATGCCAGTGCACCGATTCCCGTCATAAAATCTGCCGTAACCGCATCTACATTAAAATAACCGCTCTGATTCCAAAAATCGATCTTGTCCACCACGGCATTCCAGTTATCCCAGTCAAAGCTGCCGTCAAGCAGGGCATTCTCATTTGCCTCATTTTCATTGGTAATGAGTGTAGGCGCTACATAATCCATCATGTTCCCCAAAGTATAATTATCCTTTCCGCCTAACTGTATCGGTGTTTTGCCAAGCGCTTTTACTTTTTCGCAAGCATCTTCAAAATCTGCCCATGTCAGAATATCATCCGCATTAACGCCTGCCTCGTCTAAAACATTTGCATTGTAAACAATCCCTGTTAAATCCACGTCAATCGGCAATGTATAGAGATCCCCGTTTTCATCCGTTATCTGCCCTTTAATACTGGGTGCAATATGTGAAGCAAACGAAAAATCATTTAAAGGCGCCAAATACTCTGCATATCTTGCAACTGCCCATCCGTGTGTGGTCCATACATCGGGAAGCTGATTCGAAGCCATACGCGTTTTCATAATGTCGGAAAAATTACTTCCGGGCATGACAGCCTCCACTTCAATCCCTGTTTCGTCCGTAAACTTCCTGCACACCTCCTGTACAGCGTCGCTGACTGCCTCTCCGTTCAGATTGTATAAGAATTCCAATGTAACACCTGTTGTAGATGTTGCTTGTTTCTGTGCGCTTGTATCCACCGTATTTTCTACGGTATTGTCCGTCGTATTTTCCGTTCCCGGTTCTTCAGGAGCCTGTGAACAGCCTGCTAATGAAACTGCCATAATACCTGCTAATGTTAATGCTAATAATTTTTTCATAAATATCCACGCTTCCTTTCTTACTGTTACATTATTCGTTTTCGCCGGCGTTTGTGTAATTACAGTCTAACATGGGTTATATTCCCATCACAAGGTACCTAAATCTACACTATAAGACTCATTTCTATCATTTTCTCCAAAAAGATTGAAATAATATTTTGCGCAATATAAAATGATTTCATAAGGAGTGATTCGATATGCGAAAACGGCAAACCTTCTACAACAACCTGCTGATTCTTTTTTTGATAAGTATTGTTTTACCTATTGTAATCATGTCAGTTTGCCTGGCTTACTATTTTCAAAATAAAATATATGAGGCAAATAAAAGGTATTTTTCTACCTCTTTATACTCTATTTCCACGAATCTCAGCACTTATTTTTCTGAATTACAGAACCTGGCAATGACCCCGTATGTATATGATGATATTTCCATTTTTTATACTGCCGTAAAAAAAGGAAATTACACGGAGGAGGGTTCTGCCAATTATACCGTGGAACGTTATCGGCAAAATTATACAACCTGTATCCAGCGTATCCTAATCACCGCCAGAGAGGATATCCTTGCGATTTCCTTTGCTCCTGCCAATTCCAATAATCAAATTATGATTACTACCACAAAAAAGAAAGACTTTATTGATAATACCGCTTATCCTTATTTAAAAGAGGCATGGTATTCGGACAGCTTAGCTTCTTGTGAACCATATTACTACACTACGTCTGATTCCCTGCCGTATTTATCCACCGATACCACCGTAATTTCTACAATCCATCCGGTTAAAAATGTTTATACAAAGCATGTGCTGGGCATCATCCGTATTGATGCATCTGATAAAATAATTCAGGACATTTTTAAAAATGTCGCCTTGAGCAAAAATTCCGGTTTTGTAATCGTCAATCAGGACGGTCAGCCCGTTTACCAGTTTGGCAAAATTGAGCAGGAAATTATACCATATCTCCCGACAGCAAAAGCATTGGTTGAAACCTCCAATGACACTTATGATTTATATTGCAGCGATATTTCCGGGATGCCCTGGCGGCTTATTTTTGTATCATCACGAAAAGATACTGCAAAGGAGATTGTTGTTGTATGGGGACTTGCTATATTGTTAAGCATTGCTTCCATTTTGATTGCATACGTCATTTTTCGTTCCAATTCCAAAAAAACGACCTTGGCACTAAATTCTATTTTAAGTACCATGGAAGAAGTTGCGCATGGAAATTTTGACACGAATGTTCCATCGGAGGTTCTTTTGAAAAATGATTCTTTTACTACGGAAGAGTTTTCTTTGATTGCAGAGAACTTAAATGACATGATTAAAAAACTGCAGCTATACATAGACAAAGCATATAAATATGAATTGAACCATAAGGAGGCAGAATATCGTGCCCTGCAAAGTCAAGTAAATCCTCATTTTTTATATAATACCCTGAATTGTTTTATATCCATGAATCGTTTGGGAATGAAAAAGGAATTAGAAGATGGCATTATACAGTTAACACGTCTTTTTCGCTATACCTGCAGCAACGAAAAGCTGACTACGGTACAGGAAGAGCTGAACTGCTGTGTCCAATACTGCAACCTTATGAAAATCCGTTTTGAAAACCGGATTACCTTTTACTGTGATATAGGACAGGATGCCGGTGATGTCAAAATCCCCCGCCTTCTGTTCCAGCCATTGGTGGAAAATGCCGTAAAGCATGGAATGAGCTCGGATGGGCGTTCCATTTCCATATGGCTGGACGCTTATGTTCAAAATGGATTCCTTGTCATGCAGGAAAGAAACAATGGCGTTCCTATAAATTTAGATAAAGTATACGCAGAGGGGAAGGTTGGAATTCAAAATGTAGAAAGCCGCGTCCGTATTTTCCATCCTGACGCGCAATTTAAAATTGAACTTATTGATGAAATCACGTGCATTACAATACAAATTCCGTTAGGAGGGACACGACATGAACATACTCTTGGCTGATGATGAACATCTCACCCGATTAGGACTAAAAAATATGATTGAGGAGCTTTATCCTGACGTCTATCAATTTGTGGAAGCGGCAGATGGGGAAGAGCTTCTCCGGCTATTGGACGAAAACACGCCAGATTTTATTTTCCTTGATATTCACATGCCTAAGCTTAATGGGCTGGAAGCATATTCCCAGTTTTCAAAGAGAGGAATTCCGGTAGTCATGCTGACCGGATATGCTGAATTTTCTTATGCAAAGGAGGCACTTAAACTTGGTGCCATGGATTATCTTTTAAAGCCTGCAAGCTTAGATGAAATAAAGACTGTTATGGAAAAACTTACTTCCCTGCAATATAAGCAAACGCTTATGCGCAAAAAAGATTATGAGCTCGAATTTAATAAACTGCTTGATTTATACACTTCCATTCAGTTTATTCCAATACCGGAATTTGTGATTCCGCCCTATACTGCGTTGCTGGTTTATTTTGATTATTCGCAAAAGACACTTTGCAAAAATGATATCGACAGCTTGTCGGTTCTGCTTGGCAGTGTATTTGAAAAACACCATGCTTTGTGGGCATCCTCCTTTTTGTCATCGGGAGAATTTTGCTTTATTTCCAGTGCTCCGATACCTGTGTCTGAATTTAGCAAAGAGCTTTTTCTTTTTAACAAAAAAAGCAACGGGATGGCAACGGCATTTTATTTCACGGCACAGACACTTCCTGATTTATTTGACCGCCTCGAGTATATACAAAAAAATCAAAGTCTGCGTTTTTGCCGTCACCTTGGAGATATTTTTTCAGAACAGGAAATCCCTTCTGTTTCTGAACTTCTACCGTTTACGGACTTATTGGAAAAAATCATTTTTTCTCACCGGATTAATGATACTGTCAGTTTTCAAAAGCAGCTTGAAGCACTTACTTCTTTATTGAAAAATGACTCTGCAGTACAACAATGTGATGCCTCTTTAAACCGTATACTGACAATTGAATTTGAAGCTCCCGCTTCGGTTCGCACTTTTCAGGAATTGCTAAATTATTTAAAGAAATGCGACTCTAAAAATCAGGAAATTGATATTATCGACTGTATTAATATTTATGTCGAAAAAAATTATATGAATCAAATTGGAATCAATACTTTATCTGATTTAATCGGCATTTCTCCTAATTATTTAAGTAAAATCTATAAAATGAAGACAGGAGAAAATTTCGTTGATCATCTGACATCAGTACGTATTAACAAAGCAATTGAGCTGATACAATCCGGTCAGTTTACTACAATAAAAGCAGTTGCCGAGAATGTAGGATATTTCAGTTCCCGATATTTTACAAAAGTCTTTCTAAAAAGCACCGGTATTACACCCTCTGAATATTTAAAAAAATATACCATTGGAAAAATATCCGGTTTGGACTAAGGGCTGCAAAGTTTTTATGCGTGTTACATCACCGTCAGCCAAAGCACTGCCGCCGAAATCATAATCTGAATAATCGCAAATTTAAACACGGTCTGCGCGTTTGACCAGTTGCGGTTTTTGCGGACGTGGTCGTGGAGCGGGGTGCGCACTTTGGTAAGGATTTTAATTTTCAAAAATCGTAAAAGCGATACCTTGACAAGCCCGATGCCGCCGTCCACCATCAGCACAAATGCCACAAGCAGATACAGGAACGGACTGCCTGTCTTGATTGCGGATATTGCAATAAACAGCCCGATTGCACGCGAACCCGCGTCACCCATCATTAAGCAGCTTGGCGTCGCATTGTACCACAAATATCCTAAAATGCAGGAAACGAACAACAGTATGGTATACGCAAACTCGGGCGCAATGCCTCTCGCATTCATAATGGCATACATTGTGCCGAGCGTGATTGTCGAGAGTGTGCCCGAAAGCCCGTCAACGCCGTCGGCGCAATTGGTCACATTAATGGAACCCCATACGAGAACGACTGCCAATGCACCGTAAACTATCGGGTGAAAATGAATTGTTTGTCCCGTAAAGGAAATCAGCACATCGCTGCCGTTAAAATTAACGACGGTAATCGCAGTCATAATTGCAATCACAAGGTCAAGCAAGCCCTTTCGAAGCTCTCCCCAAGACACCTTTGCGCAGTCGTCGAGAAAGCCTGTCATCATGGCGGCTACCGTTAAAATGAGGTAAATGACCATTTCCCTGTCGGGGTTACCGAACAGCAGCACTGCTATCACGAAAACGAGAATAAACACAAAACCCGCACCGCGCGGCTTTCCGGCGGAAATGGACCCGTCGTGGGCGTATGCCCTGCCATGGTCGCGGGGCAGCTTGTTCATGCCTGTGCCAAGCAGGAAGCACGTGCCAAGATAGGAAAAGACAACGCCCAAAAACCCTATGATACTGTAATTTGAAATATTTAAAAAATTGTTTATCATGTTATACATGTGCTCCTTTCCAAAGCATCAAACGTTTGCGTAACGCAAATGATACTTGCGTTTACCTGCGCCACACGGTCTTGTGCATGAATTGCTATGCGCTGAACTGGCTTGCATACAGGTTCGCGTAAAATCCGTTTTCCTTTTGCAGCAGCGTTTCGTGATTTCCCTGCTCAATAATGTTTCCGTCCTTCATGACAAGGATAATGTCCGCCTCCCTGATGGTTGACAGACGGTGCGCCACAATAAAGCTTGTTCTCCCTTTCATCATGGTGTTAAACGCCTTCGAAATGCGGATTTCCGTGCGCGTATCAATCGAAGAGGTCGCCTCGTCAAGAATTAACATCGGCGGCAGACACAGCATCACTCTTGTAATGCACAAAAGCTGTTTCTGTCCCTGCGAAAGACTTCCGCCGTCCTCAGTAATCACCGTGTCGTAGCCCTTGGGCAGACGTTTAATAAAGCTGTGGGAATGTGCCGCCTTTGCTGCAGCAATAACCTCTTCGTCGGTCGCGTCAGGCTTGCCCATCACAATATTGTCGCGGATTGTGCCGGCGTGCAGCCATGTGTCCTGTAACACCATTCCGAAGCTGTCGCGCAGGCTCTTTCTTGTCATATTTCGAATGTCTGTTCCGTCAATTTTAATACTTCCGTTATTAACATCATAGAACCGCATCAGTAGATTTATGACAGTCGTTTTTCCGCAGCCGGTCGGTCCGACAATCGCCACGCGCTGTCCCGACTGTACTTCCAAGTTGAAATTGCGGATAAGCTTTTGGTCGGGATTATAGGAAAAGCTTACATTTTCCATTGTGATTTTTCCCTTTGGCTCTCGCAAAACGACCGCGTTTTCGGCATCAGGAATTTGCGGCTCTTCCTCGATAAATTCAAAAATTCTGCCTGCGCACGCAAGCGCCGTCTGCAATTCCGTCACAACGCCCGAAATCTCGTTAAACGGCTTTGTGTACTGGTTTGCGTAGCTCAAGAAGCTGGTAAGCTGACCGACGCTGATGCGCCCTCTTATGGCAAGAAACGCGCCTAAAATACCGACGCCCGCATATACAAGGCTGTTTACAAAACGGGTGCACGGGTTTGTGAGGGAGGAAAAAAAGATTGCTTTTACGCTTGCTTTTTCCAATCTAAGATTGATTTCGTCAAACTGTTCCTTCACTGCGTCCTCATGGTTAAATGCCTTCACGACTTTTTCATTGCCAATCATTTCATCAATCAATGCGGTCTGTTCGCCTCTCGTTTCCGATTGCAGCTTTGACATATTGAAGGTGCGCTTTGCGATAAAGCCTGCGACAAAAAATGACAGCGGTGTCAGAATTACGACGATAACGGTACTCGTGACATTAATCGAAAGCATGAAAAGCAGTGTGCCGACAATAGTGACAACGCCTGTAAAAAGCTGTGTAAAGCCCATAAGCAGACCGTCCGAAAACTGGTCAACATCCGCGATAATGCGGCTTACGATGTCGCCGTGAGAATGTCCGTCGATGTATTTGAGCGGCAGGATTTCCAGCTTTTTAAACGCCTCGTCGCGCACGTCGCGCACGACCTGATAGGCAATCTTGTTGTTGCAGGCGTTCATCAGCCATTGCGCCGCTGCCGTAAGGACGATAATTATGGTCATTTCCTTTAAAATCTGCAAAATCCCGTCAAAATCCACCGCGCCTGCGCCGACAATGCAGTCCACGGCACGCCCTGTCAGAATGGGTATATATAATGTCAGTATGACGGAAATCGCGGCTAATACGACGGAACATAGTAGGAAAAATTTGTATTTTCCGATGTAGTTGAGTACTTTTTTTAGAATTCCTTTGTTTTGGGATTTCATATTTGTAAACAGCGCTCCTTTCTGTTTGGTTCTGATTCTATTATTAAAGAAACGCTTACGCTTCTTTTTGCTTTTCTTTCGGGAACTGAGAATAGTATATTTCCTGATAAATCTCATTCTCTGCAAGCAGCTGCTCATGCGTTCCGATGCCTGCCATTTCGCCGTCGTCCATCACGATAATCTTATCCGCATACTGTATGGAAGAAGCACGCTGCGATACAATTATGACACTCATGTCACTTTTCATGCCTTTGATTGCCTGTCTTAATTTTGCGTCCGTCGCAAAATCAAGTGCGGACGCGCTGTCGTCCAAAATCAAAATCTGTGGGTTTCTGACAATGGCACGGGCAATTGTCAGGCGCTGCTTTTGTCCGCCGGAAAGGTTCTTTCCACCCTGTGCCACCATAAAATCCAGTCTGCCCTCTTTCGTATCGACAAACTCCTTTGCCTGCGAGATTTCAAGCGCTTTCTCCAAATCCTCCTCTGTTGCGTTCTCATTTCCCCAAAGCAGATTGTCCTTGATGCTGCCCTTGAATAAAACTGCCTTTTGCGGCACGATACCGATTTGTTCGCGCAGTCCCGTAATCTCGTAATCCTTCACATCTACGCCATCAATCAACACGCGTCCTTTTGTAGCGTCATAAAACCGCGGGATAAGATTTACCACAGAAGTTTTTCCGGAGCCTGTACCGCCGATAATGCCGACCGTTTCCCCCTTCTGCACCGTGAAATTAATATCCGTAAGCGACTCGTCACCGCCGCCACTGTAAGTGAGGCATACATGATCAAAGACAATTGCCGCATTCTTTCCTGCACCCTCTTTATTTATGACACCTGTGTCATTTTTCTCACTCATGCTTGAGGTTATCGCAAAGATACCTTCGACACGTTTCGCGCAGGCGAGCGCTTTGGTAAGCTGGATAATCAGGTTTGCCATTTTCACAAGTTCCACTAAAATCTGCGACATGTAATTGACAAGCGCAACAACTGCACCTTGCGTAATAATGCCGCTGTCGACGCGGATTGCGCCTGTCCATAAAAGGACTACAAGAGCAACGTTTACAATAATATATGTGACGGGGTTCATCGCCGCCGATATTTTTCCGACAAATACCTGCGTATTTAGGAGAAGTTCGTTTTCCTGCTCAAACTCCGCGATTTCCGCTTCTTCGTTTGTAAACGCTCTGATAACACGCGCGCCTGCAAGATTTTCGCGTGTTCTGCCCAAAATTTTATCCAGTGCTGCCTGCACTTTTTTGTAAAGCGGCATGCTGACAATCATAATGCCAAACACGACTATGGAAAGCAGCGGGATTGCCACCACGAAAACGAGCGCGGCTTTGACATCCACCGTGAATGCCATAATCATTGCGCCAAATACAATAAACGGTGAACGCAGCAAGAGGCGCAGTGTCAGGTTGACGCCGTTTTGGAGCTGGTTTACGTCGCTTGTCATGCGCGTAATCAGGGTGTTTGTGCCGACGGTGTCAAGTTCGGTGTAGGATAAGCCTTGAATGTGCGAAAACAGCGCGGACCTTAGCTTCGTGGCAAAGCCGACTGCCGCTTTGGCGCTGAAATATTGTGCCGTTACCGCACTGATTAATCCGACCGCTGCCAATAGGACAAGAATTAGCCCCATTTTAATAATGTAAGAAGTGTCCGCGTTTGCAATGCCGCGGTCGATAATCGACGCCATAACGAGCGGCACCATCAGCTCAAAGGACGCCTCGAGCATTTTAAACAGGGGGGCGAGAACGCTTTCCTTTTTGTAATCCTTTATGTATTTTAGCAGGCTTTTCATGATAAAATCCTCCGTTTCACATTGTTTTCTTCTGATTCTTTTTATCAATCCATATTCGTCTTCTTGTCCGAAAAAATTGTTATCAGCAGTACACGGGCTTCTTCTATTCATACAGCTTTCCCATATACAATATTTTTGCCATTGTTTTATAATCGGGCTTTTCCCAGTCAATATCATTATAATCCGACGCGGAGAACTCCTCAATCCATGAGGACATCGCCTGTAGAAACTCCCGAATTGTTTTATTTTCCCACTCCAATGGATTTGCCGCGTTATCTTTTTCCAGCAGATTCAGAAATTCTATAAAAGAAGCTTTGTCAGTGATGGTTTCTATTTTTGCAAAAACTGCGTCGGAGCATGCTTCATTTTCCGTGTCCTCTTTTTCAGCCTCTTTGATGACTTCCTCCAATTCCTGTTCCGTGTAAAGAAACGGTACAAGACGGATTTGCGCAAGCCTTCTTTTCGCTTCCGGTATTGCGGATTTCCACTCTCTGCATGTCCGCATCTGAAGAATGGCGCGCTGTCTGTAGTCAGTTCTGTTTTTCAATTGAAGCCAGTTTTCCCATTCGGAAGCTTTTTCGCTCTGAAGGAGTGCGGAAACGACCTCCTGATAAAGCCCGGCAAGAAAAGGGCTTCCCGATACTTCCGCATTCTCAGGCTTTGGGTGAAATTTTGCTTCTAACAATATTTTATGCAAATTGAGCAGCGAATAATAGTCTTTTGTTTGTAAATTATATGATTTTATATCCAAGACGGTTCTCCAAGGTTTTCTTTAGACGAGCCAGTACGCCAGTTCCTGTTCCAATGGAACAATGGTAATTTTTAGTATACACAAATTGCGGGGAAAATACAACTTATCTTGAAGAGATTATGCGCTTTCCATAACAGGAAGCCAAGGCAAACGGCTATGCTTTATTTTGAAACAGACAAACCCATAAAAACTCCAGTCCCTGAATGGTGCCGGGAATGCCGTTTTGGTATTTTCGCAGTTCTATCACCTCAAAGTGCGGAGAAAACAGTTCCATAAGCCGTTCCTTTGTGAATGCCAGTCCTGCGTTAAATTTGTGGTTGTAAAATTCCCAGTCGTCGATTTCATCGGCGCAGTCCGTACCCCATGAAAAGCAGGTCAATCCAAAATATCCGTTGGGTTTTAGGATTTTCTTTAGCAATTCGATATAGGTAATTCTTCTGTGCGGCGATAAATGGTGGAACATTCCGGAATCATAAACAAAATCAGCCATACCCGTTATTCCCGATTTTATCACATCTTTGCAGACGAAGTTTACGCAGACGTGCACCTCCGCCATAATACGCTTTGCATTTTCGATTGCCACACAGGAAAGGTCATAGGCAGTTACTTCTAATCCCTGTCCTGCCATGTAAATAGCATTCCTGCCCTCACCGCACCCAAGCTCAACGGCGGTTTTTATGTCTGTATGACAGCTTAGGAATTTGACTAAGTTTTCGTCAGGCATGGTATTTTGCGTGATAAACGGAACAGGGCGTTTTCGTTCTCCATAGAAACTGTCCCAATTGATACTGTCCACCTTTTCGTCCAAGAAATCTAAAAGATCTGCGTAGTTATTGATACATGGTTTCATTTTCGACCTCCTTGTTAATGTCTGATGTGTTTTGTGTGGTTGTTTTCTGCTGAAAATGGCTATACGTTTCCGCATAGCCATTTGTACATTACATTTTCGGTGCCTTATTTGCATGATATGTTTATTTTTGCAGTGTCTTTATCTGTTCCTGAAGTGCGGCAATCATAGCGGCGCTTTCCGCAAGCTGTGCGTCTTTTTTCGCCAGTGCCGCGGCGTTTTCCGCAAGCTGTGCGTCTTTCTCGGCAAGTTCAGAATCTCTTTGCGCAAGCTTTTCCTCCCCCTGCCTAATCAGACTCTGATAAGTCCGTAGAATACGCTGCCCCTCTTCGCGCATTTCACACAAATAACGTACTTCATCGTTCTGATTTAATTTATAAAGCGTTTTACCGGCTTCTTTAAAAACCGTATTTTCCTGTGCCACCATCTCCAACTCCTCCCAAGTCGTTGTTTTAAACAGCCTCGCCCAATAGTCAATCCCAAAGGCTTTATCCTCATCCGTTGCCAGTTTTATCTGATTTAAGTCTAACACATTCAGCGTAAAGTTGTCATTATAAATATAGTGTTTTTTCACATTCATGATTTTATACGTGGCAAAAAACTCGGGGTAGTCGGGAAACAGGGAAAAATTTAGAATGCCAATATGATAGGCAGGCTTTACTTGGGAGTAATCCTCGCCATGCTTCAGATTTTGAAAAATACCACAAAGATACGAAAGTGAACGGTTTGTCCAAAAGCCCTCATTGACAACCTGCATTTCAATATTAATGACAGTTGCGCTATTCAGTAAAACCTTAACGTCCAAAACAAAGGCTTTGTCATCATAACCTTTGCCAAGTTCAATCGGGTTCATAATGGTAACTGTCTGAACCTCCTCGGGATTTAAGTGCAGCAGGGAACAAATCAGTCCCTTTAGAACAATTTCATTTTCTTGTAAGACGGCACGGAACATATAATCGTTCATCAGCGTGTAGTCAATTTTACTGGTTGCGTTTTGTAATGTATTCTGTTGTTTGTTACTCATAGCAAGTTCCTTTCCTGAGTGTACGAAACAAGCCTTTACAGAACTTAAGAGTTTTTTATATATCACAAAAGCAATTATATGATTTCTGATTTGTAAAAACAAGTGCGATTTTTGACATTTCACAAACTATTTTCACATTTTTATTTTAAGCCTGTCCCAAAGCTTATCCCGAACTGTCTCCCGAAATGGAACCTTCTCAAAATCCCGGAACGCCTTTTCCGCCATCCCCAATCGTTTCTCAATAAAAAGGTACGAAATTATGCTGTTGTCCCCGTTCAGCAGCCGATAATAATTACACTGCATATTCTGCTCAATCCGCTCCAGTATTTTTTCATAGGTGTCGGTCGCCTGATAATATTCTTTAATCAGCGGCAGCAAATAAAAAAATACCGCTTTATGATGTTCTATCTTTTCGACTAGTCCTTTTTCAGGGTTCTTGGCATCAATCTCATATCTTGACACGATTGTCATTTTTCTCGCGTTTGACGCCTCATCCAACAGTCCCTTGCGCGCCCGTTCTTTTTTCTGTCCTGAAAAACCGCCGCACAAAGCATTCAAAAATCCCTTTTCCCTGCATGCCGCAGCAAATTTCGACAACCCCGTTTGGGGGCTGATATCCTGCTTTTTTCCGTTTGGCACTGCATACCCCGAAAAATCTTCGGAAACCTCATAAATATGCGTATAAATGGATTTATCTGTTCGCGCCCAAACAAGTCTGCCTTCCGAAACAATCCTTGGAACAAAATCAAAATTCCACCCCCACCGAAACGTTGCATACGAATCGTTTATTCTAAAAAAAGAAAGCACCTTGCGCCTGCCGTTCTCGTAATCCGTTGCCCAAAGATAATCCCCGATTTGCCTCATAGTTTTCACTATCCTTCGTAATCTTCATAATACCGATTCCCGTTGCCGCCCAAATCATGGCAAATATGATACCCGTATAATTCAGACAAGCCCACGGAAGATAGGAAAGCGTTGGAACACCCAATGTTGTTGCCATATATACGCCTGCCGCCGTCCACGGTGTAATCGGCTCAATGACTGTGGCAGCATCTTCCAGCGTGCGGGAAAGGTTTCTCGGCTCCAGTCCGCCAAATGAAATCCCTGAAAAACAACACCGTTAAACATTGCAACCGCACTGGAAATCAGCATTACCGGAATGGTCGGTTTTTTGCGGATACTTTTGCAGGATCTGTTTCGGATAATCCGTTCAAGTTCATTCCTACAACGGTATATACAATACAACAGATGATGAATCCGGGACCTGTCGTACAAAGCATATGCCCGATATGGTCGTACAGTTTAGAACCTGCCGCAATCGGCGCCAAATTTGTGGTGTCGGAAAGCGGAGACATTTTATCCCCAAAATACGCACCGGATACGACTGCACCCGCCACAATCGGGAGCGGCGCGCCAAGTCCGGAAGCAATTCCCATTAAAGCGACACCGATGGTTCCTGCCGAACCTATGAAGTACCCGTACAAATGGATACAATTGCTGTTACAAGGAATGCCGTTACAATTAAGAACGACGGGTTTATGATTTTCAAACCATAATATACCATCATGGGAATGGTTCCTCCAATCATCCATGTAATCGAGCAGGACCAAAGTCATGCCAATATCTGTTACCTGAACCGTTCGAAATCCGGCGTGCCGCTGCGCTCCTCCGCCATTCCAATTTATGGAGAGCATCAGAGGATTATCGGATTGCTTTGCATTAACTTTTATACGGACATTCCGTTTTCTACCGTTTTAAAAAAGTTTTCCTTTGAGTCCACCGTAGTTCAGCCGATTTCCCCGGAGCTTCGGGAAAATTTTGCGGAAAGCACAGGCGAGCTGATTGAAACGGCGCTTACGGAAATAAAAAGTGCAATTATGGAGGACCGGACGATTTCATCGCAAAATAAAAACAAGGAAATTATCCTTGAGATGGTATTCCTTTCATCAAAAAACACCCGTAATAAAAATTTCAATACCAATAACAATCAAAATAACGCCGCCAAGGATCTGCGCCTTATTGGACAGCCTTGTTCCGAATTTCTTACCAATGAGCAAGCCTGCGATACAAATAACAAACGTAACAACTGCTATAATCAGCGCGGCGGCAAGCGCCATAAGCCAACCATATTCGGCAATCGTAAAGCCGACAGACAGGGCATCAATAGAGGTCGCAATTCCCTGAATCAGCAGCGCACCGATTCCCAGGCTCTGATTTCCTTTCTCTGAATCCGTTCCCCGAATCCCTTCATACAACATTTTACCGCCAATGTACGCAAGAAGCACAAGCGCAATCCACGGAATAAACTTCCCGAATGCCGTAAAATATTGAATAATGGTATGAACACAAATCCATCCAATGACTGGCATCGCACACTGAAATCCTGCAAACACGCCGGCAATCCCGCACATTTTGGCTTTTTTCATTTTCGGATCATTTAAACCGTTCGCCATTGATACCGAAAAAGCGTCCATGGCAAGCCCCACGCCAAGCAGGACACTGTTGAAAACAAACATCATACTCCACTCCATTTTGATTCCTCCTGTTAGTTAAAAATCGAATCGGAAACCTTTATCTTCCCTTACCTGCGCGTCACTGCCGTGCCGTGGTAAAAACCGTACACTAGTATCGTTTGAATACCCAAATGTATAAAAACAAAAGACTTAAACACAACCATACAGGCTATACCTAAGTCTTTCCATTTGCATAATAAAAGACCCTATGTATAGCTTAACAGTTATACATGAGTCTCGCAATTTAAAACAAGCCAGACCATAATGCGGTCAGTATGTTGACTTGCTACACATTATATGTGCTTGCTACTCCCTCATAGGAATTCGTTCTATTTATTATATTACGTCTTAGCAGGAATGTCAACAGGCAAACTTTGAATCAATATTGTTCAAAAAGATATTGACTGTACAGTAACTGTACGGTTTAAGATAAAGAAAAAACTAACAGATGAAAGGAATTGATGTTATGAAAAGAAAGAAACGATTTGGTTTGGCTGTTATTGGTGTGATTGCCGTTATTACGGGAACGCTATTGTTTTGTTTCGGGAAAAAAATAAAAACGCTTTATACTTCATTAAAGAGTTTTAAAAATGAAAACTTATCTTACACGTTTCAGCATACTCCACAAATACAACCGACAAAAAAAATTAGCAAAGGGGAAAATACCGTTTACTTTTTAAAAGAAAACAACATTTTATTAGCAGATGGTTTCCATTTTGAAGGTATATTTTATCCCTCCGAAAAATTTATAGAGGATACTAAGACTTCGGCTATGCTTGTCATTAAAGATGATGTGATCAAGTATGAAAAATACTATATGGGTGGGGATGAAAATACATTGTTTTCTTCTAATTCAATGGGAAAATCGTTTGTATCAGCTTTAATGGGAATTGCTATATCAGAAGGATATGTCGAGAGTGTTGAAGATCCGATTGGAAAGTATATTCCGGAATTTGAAGGAACGCAAATGGAAAACATTCCTATCAGGGCATGCCTGCAAATGGCATCTGGAATTAATTTTAATGAAGATACCGATATGAGCGGTTTTTCCATGCGTACTTTAATGGGAACGCCGGCTATGAAGGTCATTTCAAAATACGGGATACAGGAAAAACCCTATACTTATCGCAGATATCTGAGCATTAACACTGAAATTTTAGGTCAGATTATTAAAAATACCACCGGACGCGGTCTTGCGGAGTATATGGAAGAAAAGCTTTGGAAAAAAATTGGCGCAGAGCACGATGCATATTGGACGTTAAGTAATGGCACGGAGCTTGCCATGGGTGGATTAAGCGTTTCTTTAAGGGACTATGCGCGGTTTGCAAGACTGTATCTGAATGAAGGTATTTATAATGGGGAACAGATTCTTGCAAAAGATTGGGTAAAGGACAGTATGGATGCCAGTGCAGATTATTCCAAACCGGGAGCGAATCTGGATGCTTATAACGCCATTGGATACGGGTATCAGTGGTGGGTACCGGAAGGAAAACAGCATGAGTTTATGGCAATTGGTGTCTATGGGCAGTGGATTTATGTTAATCCGTCAAAACAGGTAATTATTGTAAAAACCAGCGCAGATCCTGATTTTATGGCAAAAGGCTACGAACTGAAGCATGTGGAATTTTTCAGGGCTATTGCAGACGGGATTGCATAAGCCAGTATTATATTATCCGTCAATGGGTATTTCAATGCGGACAATATAATCCTCAATCCGGTCAATGACACTTTCATTAATTCCCATTTCATAGGAAAATCCATGAAATGCAAGATTGTGTTTTTTTGCATACGCAAACAGTTCTTCGTACCGTCCGGACAGCTTATCCCAATTGCCTTTATGGAACGCTCTCAGATATTTCCCTTGGGGCATGATATGCAGTCCGGTATGGTATGAAAGAAAAGGAATTTCAATAAAAAGTTTAGAGTAATCATCAAAGCGTCCGTTTTGCAGACTTTCAACGGGAATCATGGAACCATAAGAGGCTTTATGAAGACGCCCAAGCTGGTATTTTTCCGTTTCGGCAGTAATCAGTTCCACTTCCTGCTCAAAAGAGGTATTTGGATTCACGTCTACAGTAATCAGGCAGTGTTCCTCCTTTTCAACAACGCTGATTTCTGATAAGTCCATCGTCAGCAGGGTGGACATATTTTGATGGTGTGTACATAAAGTTGTCCTGACTGCCTGCAAATGGGCAATCTGCATATCAAGATCTGTTATTTTTTCTTCCAAAAGACATTTTAAATTTTTTGCAGACCTGTATTTCATGAAATCCTGTATTTCGTTAATGGAAACATCCAATTCCCGCAATAAAAGAATTGTCTCAAGGATAGGGCTTTGGTGGTAATTGTAACAGCGGTATCCGTTTTCGGGATTGATGACTGCCGGCTTGAACAGACCAATCTCATCATACCACATAAGGGTCTTTTTATTTATGCCATGCATGGCTGCAAACTGACCGATTGTAAGAAGCTTGTCGTTTTTATTCATGGTCACCTCATAAAACAAATATTTTTGCATTGACCGAACAGTTACTGTACGGTCTATACTATCATATCAGGAAAACATCTACAAGATAAACGGAGGAAAATTTATGAAAAACACAAATATATACGAAAAACCTGTAACATTAAAAAATATTTTAAAATTTGCCGTGCCGACCATTGCAATGACGGTATTTATGTCTTTCTACACAATGGTTGATGGATTGTTTGTGTCGAATTTAATCGGTACGAATGCCCTTTCCGCAATTAACCTGACAGCGCCCATCATCCAGCTTGTCACAGCCATTTCTACCATGCTTGCCACTGGAGGCAGTGCGGTCATTATGAAAAAAATGGGGGAACAAAACACACAGGAAGCAAGGGAGGACTTCACATTCCTGATTCTCGTAAATGTCATTGTCGGAATTGTGATGTGTGCGATAGGATATCTGACAATAGACCATATTTTTGCCGGAATGAACCTCTCCGCAGAGGTGGAAAAATACTGTATAGACTATTTAAGCCGGTATTTGGTGTTTACCGTACCAATTCTTCTGATGAATAATTTCACACTTTATATGATTGCCAGTGAAAAGGCGAATCTTTCACTCATCTGCTCCGTGGCAGGCGGTATTCTGAATATGGTACTTGACTATGTCTTTATCGCCAAATTCGGCATGGGGATCCGTGGTGCGGCAATTGCAACAGGTCTTGGATATTCTGTTACGGCGGTTGTGGGAGTATTTGTTTTTAGTCAGAAAAAAAATCTCTTGCACTTCCAAAAGCCGACGTTCCGCTTGAAAGTTCTTGCAAATACATCTACGAACGGTTGTTCGGAGATGGCAACTGCGCTCGTTACTGGAATTATTACAATGATGTTCAACTGGACAATGCTGCATTATGTCGGTGAGGACGGAGTTGCGGCTGTCACAATTATTATGTATGTGATGATGTTCGCAAGCTCCCTGTATACAGGGTATTCTTACGGTGTGGCTCCTATGCTCAGCTATTATTATGGAGAGAGCAGCTTGAATGGCGGGCATATACAAACAAATAAAAAACTGAAGAAGCTCGTTGCGGTCAGCTTAAAAGTGATTGCATGGATCTCCCTTATAACTGTTTTGATTTCCTATCTGCTGACAAAGCCCTTGGTTTCCGTTTTTGCCCGTCCGGACAATCCAGTATACGATTTGGCTGTGACAGGAAACAGGATTTGTACGCTCGCGCTTTTATTTATCGGTTTTAATATCTTTGCAAGCGGAATGTTTACTGCATTATCAAACGGTATTGTTTCAGCTATTCTTGCTTTTTCAAGATCGTTTGTGTTTATGTTGATTACAATGATTGTGCTGCCGCTTATTTGGGGCGTAAACGGAATTTGGCTGGCAACACCTGCGGCTGAGCTGCTGGCGCTTGCATTGTCTGTTCTTCTGTTTTTAAAATATAGAAAACGGTATGGATACTGAGGAGATGTAACACGTATCATTTGTTTGCCAGAACAGGAATCTGTCTGTATATCAGACACTTTAAAAATATAAGGGACATAATAAAAGAATTGTTTTTTTGAAAAAATGGTTGATTATCTCAAAAAAGCCTTGATTTACGGGCATACAAGCAGGATTTCAAGCTGAATTTACTACCAATTTACTACTTTTGAGGGAAAGAGCCTTGATATGCCGCCCGGAACCCTGCCAGCCCAGCCACCAGCACACAGCATTGAGAAAGAATAAATGAAAACTGAATACGACGCAAACGC
>CAJTSD010000036.1:33857-36601 GCA_910578795.1 uncultured Lachnospiraceae bacterium | reverse complement strand
TATAGTAGAATACGTCGAAAAAAACAACAACTTATTAAATTTCTCCTAATAAATCGGTCATTTCCGTATACATTGTTGTCCTGTCAGGTGCCTGAAGCACTACGGAAATGTAAGGATTTCCCGCACTGTTTCTTGCATAAATGACAAGACAGTTCCCTGCCGCGTTTGTTGTACCTGTCTTTCCTCCTATCACCGTCACATTGTTGGGAGCAAACGCCTCTCCCTTTATGTATGCGTTACTGTTTGCCATATCCATAGTCTTTTCATTTCCGTTTTTATCATGGTATACGGAATTATAACTGGACGTATGGATAATCTCCACAAATTTATCATGCTTGACCGCTGCATTACAGATCAGATAAAGGTCATATGCTGTCGTATAATGGTTAGGATCGGTCAGACCATGCGGATTTACAAAATGACTGTTTGTCGCGCCAAGACGGTTCGCCGTTTCGTTCATCAGCGCTGCAAAGCCTTCTACACTTCCGCCAATATGTTCTGCAATCAAAACTGCCACATCATTGGATGATTTCAGCAGCAATGCATGAAGCGCCTGCTCCAGCGTCATGGTATCGCCTTCTTCAATTCCAAGTTTTACCGCACCGGATTCATCAATACGCACATTTGGACTTGCAGTCATTACATCGTCAAGATTTCCGTGTTCCAAGGCACATAACGCAGTCAAAATTTTCGTAAGGCTTGCAGGATTCAATTTTTCATGGACATTTTTGGCATAGATAACTTTTTTTTGCGTAATGTCAAAAAGCCCTGCCGCAGTTGCCGCCGACATATCAACGTCCGTTCCCGAAGTTACATCCTTAGTCGTGACACAAAGCCCCAGTGCAAATGCATCCGCGGTATTACCTGCCGTATGGGAAGCGACCGAAAAGCCTGAATTATTCCTTCTTCTGTCATATCCAAAAGAATAGTCTTTACTTCCGCAGCCGGTTAGCGATGCCAAAACCAGTATTATCATAACTACAGATAAAAGTTTTTTTAATCTATTTGTACATTTCACGCCAGTCTAAATCTCCTCTGTCAAGTGACTTAATCAAAAGCTCTGCCGAGGCAAGGTTTGTTGCCAAAGGGATATTGTGCATATCACATAGCTTAACCGCATTATTAATATCAGGCTCGTGAGATTTTGAATTCGGATCTCTCAAAAAAATAACAAGGTCAATTTGATTGTGCTCAATCTGTGCACAAATCTGCTGTTCACCTCCCAAATGTCCAGCCAAATATTTATGAATACTCAGATTTGTGACTTCCTCAATAAGACGACCCGTTGTTCCTGTTGCATATAGCGTATTTTTGCTTAAAATACCTCTGTATGCGATGCAAAAGTTCTGCATTAATTTTTTCTTCCCGTCATGTGCGATTAACGCAATGTTCATGAATTTGCACCTTCCTTTGTCCAAGAATAATATCTACTACCATTCTAACCTCTTTTTGTTCAAAAAGCTATACAATATTTCAAGAATTTTGTAAATTTTCATAAATTTTTTATAATCATTCCATGTATTTGGCAAAAACAATTGTGCAATTTTAAAGTTTTAATTATTATACTTCCGAACACACTGCAACCGTATATTCAGCACAAAACCCATACCGATATATAGGCTGACAAGTGAAGTCAGACCGTAGCTTACAAACGGAAGCGGAACGCCGGTATTTGGGAAAAGCCCTGTTGCAACCGCAATATTGACAAAGCTTTGAAAGCCAATCAGCGCTGCCATTCCAGAAGCAATACATGTTCCCGCAATATCCTTTGCCTTTCTTGCCACACTAAGACATTCCAATGCAATTGCAAACAGTAACACTACCACAAGGCAGCTGCCTGCAAAGCCAAGCTCCTCCCCGATTACCGTAAAAATGAAATCCGTCTGTGGTTCTGATATGAAATTGCCGTTTTTTACAGAACTTATCATATTATTGTTTAATCCCTTGCCCCAAAGTTGACCAGAACCAATTGCCATCATGGCATTGGTCTGCTGGTAAGCAAGTGTCTGCTGGTAACGCTCCGGATAAAGCCATGCCAAAATACGCCCCTGCTGATATTCATTTATAATGGTCTGATCCGGTTGCAAAATCAATATAAACAATACAACTGCAACCGGAACAACAACCGCAAGGGTACCAAGAATCAACTTATAGCTCAGTCCGCCCACATACCACACGACACAAAAAATCATCAGGATTACGATTGTCGTTGACATGTCCGGCTGATCATAGACCAAATATGCAGGAATTGCCACAATTGCCAGCATAAAAATAATATTTTGAAAAGAATTGATTTTCTCCCTTCGTTTTAAAATAAATTGTGAAATCACCAAAATCAACATAATTTTTGTGACCTCCGAGGGCTGAAACTGGATTCCGCCGATAACAAGCCAGCGTCTTGCATTGTTTACCACTTCTCCAAACATTGCAACCATACCCAAAAGCAGCAAATCAAAAAGATAGATTAACCAGTAAAAACGCAGAAAGAACGAATAGTCAAAAAAGGACAGAACAATCATGATAAAAAAGCCCATAATAAAGCCCAAAAGCTGTCTGCTCTGCAAATCAGACCGTGCACTTCCCACAGAAAGCACTCCAATTGCCGTTACTGCCATAAGCATCAATATTAACTTAAAATCATAATCCCTTATCCTGTAATTTTTTAACATATTTATCCCCGTTCCTGTCCAGTCTAATTCCTCAAGTCTAAAATCGGTATATTGGCATACAAAACAGGCACTTTT
>CAJTSD010000036.1:0-33847 GCA_910578795.1 uncultured Lachnospiraceae bacterium | reverse complement strand
GGGCTTCCCAAAGTTTTGCCGTTGCGCATACCGCTCAAAATCTCGACTTCGTCAGTCTCGATTTTCTGCCTGCCGCCCCTGCCGTTTTTGAAATTTGGATATCCATATTGGAGGTGTCAATTTTCATATACTTTGATATGACCTCCGCAATATCGTTTTTAATCAGCTCCATCATCTCGGGCGAGCAGTTTACCCGGTCCGAAATTAACAGTATTTTGAGCCTGTCCTTTGCAATCTGCCGTGAGGTTTTCCTCCGAAAAATATTCAATATACTCATGCTCGCTCCTCCTGAAGATTTCTTCTGAATAAACCAGAAACCCTGGTCCATATCGTCACGTTTTTACTAAAATCCATAAAAGGAACTTCTTTTCCTGCTAACCTCTTGCAGATATTGTAAAATGCCTGTCCTGCCATAGAACCCTTTCCAACAAGCGGCTCACCCTGATTGGTGGCAATCACCACATTTTCATCATCGGGAACGACGCCAAGAAGCGGAAGTCCCAAAATATCCAGCACATCATCGACTGTCATCATCTCTCCGCGACGAATTAAATCATGACGAAGCCTGTTAATTACAAGGTCGATTTTCTTAATTTCGTTTGCCTCCAAAAGACCGATAATGCGATCTGCATCGCGGATTGCAGAAACCTCGGGTGTCGTTACGACAAGCGCATGATCTGCTCCTGCAATTGCATTTTGAAACCCCTGCTCAATACCTGCCGGACAATCAAGGATTATGTAATCAAACTGCTCTTTTAAGCTGTCAATCAGTTTAATCATCTGTTCCGGCGTAATGCAGTTTTTATCTCTTGTCTGTGCCGCAGGCATCAGATAAAGCCCGGCGTGTCTTTTGTCCTTAATCAGTGCCTGTTTTAAACGGCAGTTGCCTTCAATCACATCCACAAGATTGTATACAATCCTGTTTTCAAGCCCCATCACCACATCCAGGTTTCTAAGACCGATATCCGCGTCAATTAAAACAACACTCTTTCCCATTTCTGCAAGACCTGTTCCTACGTTTGCAGATGTGGTGGTCTTTCCCACACCGCCTTTTCCTGATGTAACAACGATTACTTCGCTCATAGGACTTCCTCCATTATTTTTTGATAATGGTCTCCGGATGAATTTAAAGTGTAAATTCGTCCAGCAATTCTTTTGTAATCGATTCCATCAAAATCCCGCCGTTGTAGGTATATGCTATTTTCGGCGTTGGTTTTTGCTTCCGCCCCCAAATAGAAGTCTTTTGGGGTTGTATATTAAGGCTGAGCGAACCGATTGTCAAAGCGCTTGGATTCATTTCCAATGCTACAACAAAATGGTTTAAACTGCCTCCTGCTCCTGCATGTGCTTCACCCGTAAGCGTTCCAAGTATCACAATATCCTTTGCGGACCAAACATGGCAGCCTTCACTCACATCACCTAATATAATAATGCTGTGCTCTGTTTCAATGCTTTGTCCGTCAGAAAGTGATCCCCTGTAAAACTGCCCACAGTTCTCATCCTTCTGAAACGAAAGATTATTCTGTATTCCCAAAAATTTAATGTTCTTATCCTTGTCTCTGCCCATAAGGCAAAGTACCTTCAAACGTGAATTCTGCGTAATGGTATCCAGTACCTCGCGTTCCTGCTGTTCAGTCAGATTTCTGCCTTCCAAAGAAATTGCCACAGCCGCATCCTTAAAAAAGCGATCTGCCTCCTGAAACTTTACCGCAATGTCTGCAAGCAGCTCCTCATATGGAATTGTGTCGTCCATAATCACGGATATTCCGCTGGAAAAGCTTTTTAAAATCACTGAATTTTTCACATGTTCTCCCTTCGTGTTTTAGTCACCGTCACCGCTTACCGCATCCGGAATTTCAGCAGTACCGGTGATAAGCTCGTCTTCCTCTGCTAAATCATAGTAATATTTATATACATCCCTTGCAGTCTGTGCCGCGTAATCTGAGCTATAGCCATACGCAATACGTACCGCTACTGAAATCTCAGGATTTTCATAGGGTGCATAGCTAAGAAACAACGCGTGGTTGGTACGGTTTCTGCCTTCCTGTGCAGTACCAGTCTTTCCTGCCACATGAACCGGAAGCTCCCCATAATATTTCTTTTTTTCTACCACGCCCCGCATACCCGCATGGATTGCATTCCATATACTGTCATCAATATCAATTATATTGCGAATTTCCGGCGTATACTCTTTTACCGTAACACCATTGGAATCGGTTACTTTGTCAAGAAGGCTTAAATTATATACCGTACCGCTGTTTGCAACAGCCGTTACATAGCGTGCCAAACCAACTGTAGTATAATTGTTTGAACCTTGTCCAATTGCCGTAGGTACAGAGTATTCCGATGAAAAATTCGGTTCGGACTCTGTAATTTCAATTCCGGATTTTTCTGTCAGACCAAACCAATCCGCATATTTTTCAAGCCTTGAAAGACCATAATTACTGTTATAGCTTCCGCCGTCCAAACTTAACCGGTAACCAATCTCATAAAAATAACTATTGCAGGAGTTTGCAATGGCATTCTGTAAATTCATCGCGCCGTGTGCACCGGGATAAATATGGCATCTGTGAATGTCCGGCGGAATTTTATCAAACACACCGGTACAGGTAATTGTTTCCCCAAGAGAGGATACTGCCCCCTCCTCCATTGCGGCAACTGCCACCATCATTTTAAAAGTAGAGCCCGGAGCCGTTTCCTGCTGCGTTGCGGCGCTCCACTGCGGAACGGACAAATCCGCCTGCAGCTTTGCAAAATACTCTGCATCAACACCATTGGCAAGCTTATTGATATCATAGCCCGGATAAGACACAAGCGCAAGCACCTCCCCGTTATTGACATCTGTTATCACACAAGATGCCGAATAGGGATCAAGCGCAAGCTGTGCCGGCGTAATCTGTAGCGTGGAAATCATATCAAGCATAAAGTTATAAGGTCTTATCTGACCATTTTTTAAAGCAGTGATTTTACTCTCATCAATGCTGATTAAATCCTGTTCCCACAAAATCATGCAGATTTGCCGGTCTGAAATGGTCTGATCACTAATCATATACTTGTACATCATTTTGGCAAATTTGGTATTATTGTCAAGATTTTGCAGTATATATTGAATAATACTGTTTAAAACCTCATAAGAGTCGGAATATTGCGCTTCTACGGAAAGTTTTGTAATATCAATCCAGTTTTTGGAAATTGCATAGGTTAAATATTCGTTTAAACTGATTATCTCATCATTCGTCCACGCAATATACGTAGCATCGTCTCTGTCAATTGCCGAGCTTACAAGAACGCCTTTCTCCATCAGCATCGAAACAATATAGCTTTCGTAGTTCTTGTACTCTTTTGTCAGTTTATCATAAGGTGTCTTTGTCTCCAAAAGCTCCGCCTCAATGGAAGCAAGCACACGCGCCTTTTTGTCATTAAAAATCTGTAAGACTTCTTTTTCCGTATCATATGCATTCACATCGGAAAAATGGTTCATATCAATTACATTATTGTTAAAAAGCGCATAGTAAACATCATCAATCGGAATAATAATATTTTGCCTTGAAGAGGATGTCAAAGGATCATAATTGTAAATATTCCTGATTTTTGAAACGAGAATACCCGCAAGCTTCTGTTCCAAAATATTGTAAACCGCAACCTGAAGGTCTTTATCAATTGTCAGATATACATCATGCCCTGCCTGCGATTCCACGACATCTGTCGTATCAATCACCTTTCCCATATTATCAACATAAATGGTCTGGGAACCCTTTTGACCTTGCAGGTCAAGCTCCATAACCTGCTCAATACCGCCTTTTCCTACGATATCATTCATCGTATAACTTTCGTTTTGTTCCGAAAGCGTGGCAAGCTCATCCGAATCAATCTTCCCCGTATAACCTAAAATATGGGAAAAATAAAACGGATAATTATACTTTCTGATGGTATCCTCCTCTATGGCAACGCCGTCAAGTGTATCTGCATTTTCCATAATAATGGCAACCGTTTTTAGCGATACATCTGTTGCAACCGTTGTTGAAATATATTTTTGGAAACTGTAAAGGCTCATCTGATACCGTATGGTGACAAGCTGCAAAATCTCCCGTTTCGTATATCCTTTTCCAGGATAAAAAGGCTCTCCTTTTTTTCCATTTTCAAGAATGGTATATTCCCCGATTGCATATTTTGTGCAAAGATAATCAATCATTTCCTGCGCGGACGCATTTTCCTCCGAAAATAACAAGTCCGTAATCAACGATCTTCCATAAACATCCGCCTTAAATCTTGAAAGCTTTGTTCCTTCCACGGAAAACACATAATCATTGTTTTCATTCAAAATAATGCTGAAATCACTGATAACCGAATCCCCGTTCTCTTCAATCATATGAATCAGCCGATAAAGCGTACTGTTGAGGTTTTCCCTTCCGGCAGAATTCGATTCATAGACATCCTCTATCGTAACAGAGTATGCCAGTTCATTATAGGCAAGAAGATTCTGATTTCTGTCATAGATATTTCCTCTTGTGCCCTGTATTATTTTTTCTTTTTCAATCATAAGGCGGAAATTGTCTAAATACTCCTCTCCCCTTACAATCTGTAAATCAAACAGTCTGTATATCAAGACAACTGCCATTCCCGTAAAAACAAGAAACAACAGCAAAAGTCTTGATGTAAAGAAATTAAACAGCCCTTCTTTTAAATTTCGGAACAATTCCTGCTTCACCTCTCTTGCTGTGAGTGATATCCTGTGTCTGCCCTTGTCCAGTTCAGCAGTAAAATGCATGGATATAAAAATACAGTAACAAATATCGTATATACCATCTCAGGTACAATTACACTTTTTAAATAATAAATCAGATGAAATCTGCTGCGCAAAAGATAAAGCAGGATATAGCAGACAAACGAATAACAAAAATCACTTACCGCAATCAGTAAAAGCGGCAGTTTAATATCCTCCTGAAAAAAGATACTGTGAAAAAATCCGTTTGCGGCACCTATGTATAAATAAATTAATGCGTAAAACCCAAGTACCTCTCCAAAAAAAATATCCATAAGAAGACCGCATATAAATCCAACGGTCATACCGTAATGTTTTCCAAACATAAAGCCGTATGACGCCGTAATGATAATTAAGATATTCGGAGAGATATTCCCAAAGCTCAGCGCCTGAAAAAGCGTTGTCTGCAATACAAAACCTGTTATGATTACAAAAAATAAGATAATATTTCGTTTCATCCGCCTTTACCTAATCCACTATCTGCTGTTTGGTTTCCAAAATGACAAGCACTTCATCCAAATGCTCAAAATCAACCGCAGGAGTGATTTTCCCTGACTTTGTGATATTATTGGAATCCTGATTGATTTCCGTAATATAACCAATCAGGATACTTGGAAGGTATTTGTCACTGATGCTTGAGGTTACAACTTTATCTCCAATCTGAACCTTTCCTGCCGAATCCGTAAGCTGTTCAAATTCGATCACACCCTCCGCCATCAGTTCCAAAGAACCTCTGACCATTAGAAAGTCAGAACTTGCAAGCACCATTCCGCTTACATTGGAGTTATCATTAATCACGGCAGTTACTTTAGACCAGTTTTTACCGATATCAACGATTCGTCCAACCAGCCCTCCGCCTGCAATCACGTTCATATCCATTGCAAGCCCGTCGTCGGTTCCTTTATCAATCGTAAAGGAATGAAACCAGTTTCCGCCATCCCTCGCGATAATCCGTGCCCCCACTTTTTCATATCCGCTATATTCTTCATCCAGTTTGTACAACTCCCGAAGGTTGTTGAGCTCATACTTATCCTGCTGAAGCTGCGTATTTTGCGCGGTGAGTTCATCAATTTTTGCCTTGAGCTCCTGATTTTCCTGAAGCACAATGCGAAGCTCGCCAAGCTCATCCACTCTCACGGAAAGCCACGTGCCGATACGGCTCACGCCGTTTTGAAACGGCACAATCACATATCCGACAAGCTTATTGAACGGTGTTGCCGAATAATCCGTAAAAAAAGTCACTGCCATTAACAGCACACATACAAAGGTAAGCAACAACAATAAGTATTTACTTGGAATAGAGAACTTTGTTCTCTTTCTCTTTGCAATCGGACTCATTGGTTTTAGCGCCCCGTTCCTTCTAAATAAGCTACTGATTTATAGTTATCATCTTTAATGATTTTCGCAAGTCCCAATGCGACACCCGATACCGGATTTTCGCTAACATTGACCTTCAAGCCTGTCCCCTTTGCAATCAGCTCTGCAAGATGCGCTACCTGGGAAGCGCCGCCTGTCAGATAAATCCCGCGCCGGAAAATATCTGCCGACAGTTCGGGCGGTGTCCGCTCCAAAATCACGCGTATGTTGTCAATAATCACATTAAAGTTTTCCAGCATACTCTCACTGACAAGATTGGTAGGAATTTCCTTTTCCATGGGAAGTCCTGTGACGATATCGCGTCCGTATACAATTGCACCGCGGTTTTCACCCTCAAGCTCACGAAGACTTATTTTCACGCTTTCTGCGGTTTTACTGCCTACGATTAAGCTGAATTCTTTACGAATCGCATTTTTGATGGATTCATCAAACTTTTGTCCGCCAATCTTAATCAGTTTGCTGAGCACAATGCCGCCAAGCGAAAGAATAGATATCTCCGTCGTATGGAATCCCACATTGACAACAAGAATACCCTGCGCATTTTTGACATCAATATCAAGACCAAGACCATCTGCGACTGCCTTCTCCACACGCATGATTTTTTTCGCTTTGATATTCGCGTCCTTTACCAAATCGGAAAAGGCTCTTTTTTCAACTGCCGTAATATCAGAAGGCACCGCAATGTAAAACTCTGCAGGCTTTACAACGCCTTTATTGCAATCAAAGATAAAATTTTTCAGTAACAGCTGCATATTTTTAATATCCGCAATCACACCATTGCACAGCGGATAGGAAATTTCAATATTTGAAGGTGCTTTTTCAAACATTTCAAAAGCGGAATCACCGTATGCAAATAAATTTTTTTTGTCTTCAATGGCAATCATGTTTTTTTCCACTATTACATTATCACCATGCGTATTGTATATTTTGATTGTTCTGGTACCTAAATCAATACCAAATGCGTTGTTAGCCAATTTTAACAACTCCTTTCTGTTTTATAAAAGTCCTTTTTCATTAAAACTTGAATATCTGTTGTCACCTATGATGATGTGATCCAACAGCGGAATTTCAACTAAATCGGACACTTCCTTTATCTTTTGCGTCACAAGAAGATCCTGCCTGCTCGGCGTGGGATTGCCGCTTGGATGATTGTGCAAAAGCAGCATGTACGCAGCGTCGAGGCGCAATGCCCTGCCACAGATTTCCCGTGGTGATACGAGCGTTGCATTCGCCGTTCCTGCAGAAATAACTGCTTCATTTATAATATTCTTACGATTGTCCAAAAGCACCAGCAAAAGCTGTTCTGTTGTTTTGTGACGCATGCGTTCCATATAATATGCTGCCACTGTCTCCGGCTTGTCAAAGCACAGATCCGTTTTCGCTTTCATATGCGCAGTGCGTTTTGCAATTTCTGCAATGCATAGCAGTTGTACTGCCTTTACCTCGCCAATCCCAGGGATCTGCATTAATTCCTTTACATCAAAATGATGCAGTCCCAAAAGACCAAGCTTGTCTCCGGCAAGCTTTAAAATCTCGCGTCCAAGCTCAATCGGCGTTTTTTCCTTTGTTCCGGTGCGCAGCATAATTGCAAGGAGCTCCGCATCGGACAAATTTTCCGCCCCAAGACGCAGAAACTTGTCATATGGCAGCTCATCCTGTGCATAAATTTCTTTGAAAAGACTCATTTGTTTTTTGCAGGCTGCCCTCTAAAAAATAAGCGTAATCCAATTGTTATCTTACCACACGAACTAACGTCTGTACACAAAAAAAATTCGTTTTTTTTCGACACCTTGTTTTAAATCGTCACAAGTCCCGCATCCACAATGCTCTGCAGGGTTTTCATAATACCAAAGCAGGCATGTTCAAACGTCAGTCCTCCCTGAAAGTATACTGCATATGGGGGCTTTATGGGACCGTCTGCACTCAGTTCAATTGAGGAGCCCGATACAAAGGCACCTGCCGCCATAATCACCTTGCTGTCGTAGCCGGGCATATCCCACGGTTCAGGTGTCACAAAACTGTCAACAGGCGCCGCTGCCTGTATCCCCTTGCAAAAGGCGATTACGCCTTCGGGTGTTCCAAACGTGACTGCCTGAATGATATCATGCCTTGACTGCGTAGAATTGGGAACGACTTTAAATCCCAGCTTTTCATATGCATTTGCAGCAAAGACAGCACCCTTTAACGCTCCCGCCGTGACGGTTGGCGCAAGGAACAGCCCCTGATAAAAATCCTTTAGGATTCCAAGCGACGCTCCAACCTCCTTGCCAAGTCCGGGTGAGGTCAGTCTGTATGCGGCATTTTCCACACATTCCTTTTTGCCTACAATATAACCGCCTATGGGAGCAAGTCCGCCGCCCGGATTTTTGATTAAAGAACCGACCGCCATGTCCGCACCCACATCCGTAGGCTCCAACCGTTCCACAAATTCTCCATAGCAATTATCAACCATACAGATGACATCGGGTTTTATTCCTTTAATAAAGGAAATCAGCTCGCTGATTTTTTGTACGGAAAGGGTTGGTCTTGTCTGATAACCCTTTGAGCGCTGGATTGTCACCAGTTTTGTTTTTTCATTTAAAGCCTTTTTTATATTTTCGTAATCAAAGCTGCCGTCCTCTAAAAGGTCTACCTGTTGATACGTAATGCCATATTCCGCAAGAGAGCCTTTGGACGGTCGTATTCCGATGACCTCCTCCAAGGTATCATACGGCTTTCCGACAGGCGAGAACAGCTCCTCTCCCGGTCTTAGATTACTCATCAACGCCAGTGCCAACGCATGTGTGCCACAGGTGATTTGCGGGCGGACAAGCGCGTCCTGCGCATGAAAAACGGAGGCGTAAACAGCCTCTAACGTATCACGTCCCAAATCGTTATAGCCGTAGCCGGTTGTACCAAGAAAGCATGCCTCACTCACTTTATTGTCCTGCATTGCCTTGATAACTTTTAACTGATTGTACTCCGCTGTTTTGTCAATTTCACAAAAACGCGTGGAAAGACTGTCGAGAATTTCCCTGCTGAATTGATATACGTTATCCGATATTCCAAGTTCCCTATATATGTTCCCTGTTTCCGTATTCATAATTGATTGCTCCTAACATATAGTTTAACATTTTTTCCTCGTCGTATGCAAATTTGTTCTTTTCTATCCATATCACATCCCGCTCCCGGCGAAACCAGGTAAGCTGTCTTTTGGCAAAATGACGTGTGTCTCTTTTTATGATGTAAACGGCTTCGTCCAACGTGACTTCACCCTCAAGATAGGATAGAATCTCCTTATAGCCAAGTCCCTGCATTGCCGTGGAATTGCGCTTGCATCCCATGTCGAGCAATGTTTTCACCTCATCAACAAGTCCGTTTGCAATCATACTGTCTACACGTTTGTCAATATTCTCATACAGTTTTTTCCGCTCATCCGTAAGCACAAAATAACGTGCGTCGTATGCGGATTGCTTCCTGCGCTCGGTTTCATTGTGCTCCGATATTTTTCTGCCTGTCAGCCGATAAAACTCAATTGCCCTGATAACACGTTTGATATTGTTTGCGTGTATTTCTTCGGCTGCTTTTTCATCACATTCTTTGAGCAGATTATGCAGATATGCAGCGCCTTTTTGCTTTGCGACTGCCTCAAGCTCTGCCCGCAGCGCCGTGTCCTCATCACTTTCCTGAAAGTCAATATCATAGAGCACCGACTGGATATAAAAGCCTGTACCCCCAACCAAAATCGGGATTTTTCCGTTTTCATAAATCTCTGTCATTGCCTGTTTTGCATATTTTTGGAACAGTACGATATTGAAATCCTCAAAAGGCTCTAAAATATCCACAAGATAATGCTTAATTCCCTGCATTTCCCCGGGACGGATTTTTGCGGATCCGATATCCATGTGTCTGTATACCTGCATGGAATCAGCAGAAATGATTTCACCGTTTATCGCTTTGGCAAGTGCTATGGAAAGCTTTGTTTTTCCTGCGGCAGTTGGTCCTGTGAGTATGATTAGCTTTTTCATGTTATCAATACACTCCCTGTTTCCATTACTTGCGAATTCCTGACAACGAAAAGCGCAAGCTTTTCATTGTATGTGCCTTTGCACAATATTTGCAAAACGAACTTCGTTCGTTATGTGAAAAATCTTTGTTTTTTCATACTATCCTTTTGAACTTTTTTTCCACTTCATATTTTGACATGGAAATAATGGTTGGTCTGCCATGCGGGCAGTTATAGGGATTGTCAAGCTCTAAAAGCTGCTCAATCAGCCTGTCCGCTTCCTCAAAACTAAGGGAATGATTTCCCTTTACTGCTGCTTTGCATGCCATTGATGCAATCTTTTCCCTGATAATCTGCGGTACACCCTTCACCGGACTTTCTGACATCTGTGTCAGAATTTCTTCAAATAAGTCCTTAATGTTATAACTGAATAAATCAAGCGGCACGCCCCTGATTGCAAACGCATTCATGCCAAAATCCTCGATTTCAAATCCAAGCTCCTTAAAATAATTTCCATAGCTGTTGATGATGTCGGCTTCCTTGGGCGTAACACTTATGATGATGGGTGGCGTTAGTGTCTGCGTATAAATCTCATTTGCAGCGGTCTTTTTTATAATCTGTTCGTATTTTACTTTTTCATGCGCTGCGTGCTGGTCAATTAAGAGCATTTTGTCTCGGTATTCAATAATCCAATAGGTATGGAAAATTTGTCCGACAATACGGTACTCCTGTTTTGCTTCCCGCGTCAAAAGCTTTTCGTCAAAAAAGTTAAGCTGCTCTGGTTTTTCAACGATAATCTGATCCTTTGCCTTGATAATTCCCTGATTTTGCGGCTCGCTTTCCTTTGGCGGTATCCCCAGTATTTTATTAAAAATCGGGTTGGGCGGATTTTGATTAATTTGACTGTTATTTGGCTGCGCCTGCGGCTGTTTTGGTGTCCCTTGCGGTGTCCGGTTGTCCACAAAAAAGTCGTCTGTGGGGGGAGGCATTTGGGGTTCACCTCGGTTGTAGGATACTTTATTATTATACAGAAATTCGCCTGTCTTTTCGTGGGTGTTTGCAGCTCCCACATGGTCATAGCTGCTGGTTAAAATGACATCTGTGTCATTTTTTTTGCTGTTGTAGCCGCTTTCCTCCCGAAGGACATTTGCCGCGTTTGCCACATTATCAGCAAGTCGCCGCTCCTTTTCAAACGGCTCCGGCGCTTCCTGTTTTTTGGCGTCTTTTTCTTTTTTGCCGCTCTTTTTATCGTGTCCAAGCGTTGCCTGCGGTATCATTTCCTGCTGTGACAAAAAATCGGAAATATTGTCCGCAATCAGCTTATAAATACTGTTTTGGTTGGAAAAACGCACCTCCATTTTTGTCGGGTGTACATTCACGTCAACGCTCTCCGGCGGCACGGTGATATGTATCACGCAGAACGGATAGCGGTGCTGCATCATATAAGACTGATATCCTTCTTCAATTGCCTTTGATATCACCTTACTTTTAATATACCGTTTGTTCACAAAATAATTTTCAAAATTTCTGTTTGCACGGTTTAACGCGGTTTTACCCAAAAATCCCTCAATAACAATGTTTTCGTCAACTGCCTGAAATTCTATCATTTCATTTGCAATCTCCCTGCCAAAAATCCGGTAAATAATGGCACGCAGGTCGCCGTCTCCATTTGTATAAAACTTTGTCTGTCCGTTGATGACATATTTAAACGAAATTTCCGGTCTTGAGAGCGCCATATGCTCCAGCAAATCCGTGATATAACTTGCCTCGGTCATTGCCGTTTTTAAAAATTTGCGCCTGACCGGGGTATTGAAAAACAAGTTTCTCACAATGAAGGTTGTACCGTCCGGAGCGCCGACTTCCTCAAAGGCAGTTTCACGCGCGCCCTCCATGCAAAGCCTGGTACCGGTGATGTCGTTTTTCGTTTTGGTGACAAGCTCCACCTTTGCCACTGCCGCAATGCTTGAAAGCGCTTCTCCGCGAAAGCCCATGCTGTTTAAGCTCATCAGATCAGCTACAGAGGTGATTTTGCTCGTCGCATGGCGCAAAAACGCATTTCGCACTTGTGCGTATTCAATGCCGTCACCGTCGTCAGTCACGCGGATAAACTCGATGCCGCCCTCTTTGATTTCAACCGTGATGGCATGTGCGCCTGCGTCCATTGCGTTTTCCACGAGCTCCTTTACGACGCTGGAGGGACGCTCTACCACCTCGCCTGCGGCTATTTTATCAATTGTGCTGTCATCAAGTACATGAATTTCTGCCATTTGGATATTCCTTTCATTATACTTCTTTTCAGTTTTATAAAGAACGCCTTTGGCGTTCTTTGAACCGAAACTTAGAACTACTTAGCCTGCGTCCTTTACAGGCTTAGAAGTTCTTTTCGGTTTTTTACCAACGGTTTTTTATCTTGCTTTGCAATCGGTAAAGCGTATTCATCGCGTCCAACGGTGTGAGATTAAATACATCAATTTCCTTTAGCTCATTTAAAATATCCTCGTCGCTCACCGTATCCAGCAGCGACATTTGGCCGATATCCACGTCGTCATAATGCTTTACTTTTTTGCGTTCACCCTTCGTGTCAACGGCGATATCCTGTACCTTGTTGGTAATATCATTATCGCTCAACTGCTCCGCAATTTCCTTCGCGCGGTCTATGACCATATCCGGCACTCCCGCAAGCTTTGCGACCTGAATGCCGTAACTGCGGTCTGCACCACCCTTGATAATTTTCCGCAAAAATACAATATCGTCGCCCTTTTCCTTCACGGCAATACAATAATTGTTGACATTGCTAATCTTGCCTTCCAATTCTGTCAGCTCATGATAGTGTGTCGCAAACAATGTCTTTGCGCCAAGGATTTTTTTGTTGCTGATATGCTCTATCACAGCCCATGCAATGCTTAACCCGTCAAAGGTTGAGGTCCCCCTGCCAATCTCATCAAGCACCAAAAGACTTTTTGCGGTAGCGTTGCGCAAAATATTTGCAACCTCATTCATCTCAACCATAAACGTACTTTGCCCGCTTGCCAAGTCATCTGACGCGCCGACACGCGTAAATATCCGGTCCACAATCCCGATATCCGCACTCTTTGCAGGCACAAAGCTGCCAAGCTGCGCCATCAGCACAATCAGGGCAGACTGCCGCATGTAAGTCGATTTTCCAGCCATATTGGGTCCGGTAATGACGGCAATGCAGTGATTACTGTTGTTTAAATAGGTATCATTAGACACAAACATATCATGGTCTATCATTTTTTCCACAACGGGGTGCCTGCCGTCCTTAATATCAATTACGCCTTTATCATTTAACGAAGGTCTGACATAATGATTTTGTTCGGCGACAAGTGACAGGGAAGCAAACACATCAAGGCGTCCAATTGCTTTTGCCGTCTTTTGAATGCGCTCAAGCTCTTTTGCAACATCGTCCCGGACTTTGCAAAACATATCGTATTCCAGTGTGTTGAGCTTGTCCTCCGCGTTTAAAATCGTATCTTCCAACTCCTTTAATTTCGGCGTTGTATAGCGCTCGGCATTGACAAGTGTCTGCTTGCGCACGTAGTCGTCGGGAACCATATTTTTAAAGGAATTTGTAACCTCAAAATAATAGCCGAATACTTTGTTGTACTTAATTTTCAGGTTTTTAATGCCTGTGCGCTCCCGGTCTTCCTCCTCAAGCTGTGCAAGCCAGTTTTTCCCGTCCGTTTTTGCTTTCCTTAAATGGTCAATATCCTGATCAAAGCCGTCCTTAATAATACCACCCTCGCGGATTAAAAGAGGCGGTTCCTCGCAAATCGCACTTTTGATCAGGGAAAATAAATCTTCAAGGGCGTCAATTTGTCCATCAATTTCACATAACAGCTTTGCGTCAAATTCTTTTAAAACGGTTTTGATATGCGGAAGCATTTCCATTGAATTGGCAAAGGAAATCAGATCGCGCGGGTTCGCGGTCTTGTAGCTGACCTTTCCTAAAAGCCGTTCCATATCATAAATCGGGTTTAAGTATTCCCTAAGCTCATCTCTTGCGACCGTGTTTTTACAAAGCTGTTCAATCGTATCCAAGCGGTCGTTGATATCGTTCTTGTCAATCAAGGGCTGTTCAATATCCGTCCGAATCTGCCTTGCGCCCATTGCTGTCTTTGTCTTGTCAAGCACCCACAAAAGCGAGCCGCGCTTTTGCTTTTCACGCAATGTTTCCGTTAACTCAAGGTTTCGCCTTGTCGAACTATCAAGAAGCATGAAACGGCTTGCAAGGTACGGCGTAATATGGGTGATATGGGTAAGCGGGGTTTTTTGGGTTTCGAGAAGATACTGCATGAGTGCGCCCGCGGAAATCATGCCGGAAGGGAAATCTTCAATTCCCATGCCCGCAAGGGTATTTACTTTGAAATGCTCCATCAGGCATTTGCGGCATCCGTCCTCGTCAAAATACCACGGCTCAAGAGAATACACTGCCATTTTCAAGCGGTTTTTCAAATCATCAATCTCAAATCCGCTCATCAAAAAAGCGTCGTTGCAAATGATTTCCGTAGGGGTGTATTTGTATAATTCATCCGTTAGTTTTGTCAAACCTTCTACTTCCGTGATGTAGAAATCTCCTGTTGTTACGTCCGCAACTGCAATGCCGATTTTATTTGGAAAGTGCGAAATGCACATAATGTAATTGTTTTTAGACTCCTCAAGCGCCTGCATATTCAGGTTGGTACCCGGTGTAACAATCCTTGTCACTTCACGTCTTACAAGACCTTTTGCCATTTTCGGATCTTCGACCTGTTCGCAGATTGCCACTTTATAGCCTTTTGACACAAGGCGCGTCAGGTACGTATCCAGCGCATGATATGGCACGCCGCACATCGGAGCGCGTTCCTTAAGTCCGCAGTCTTTTCCTGTCAGTGTCAGTTCCAGCTCTTTTGACACAAGCTTTGCATCTTCAAAAAACATTTCATAAAAATCACCGAGTCTGTAAAAAAGAATACAGTCCTTGTACTGCTTTTTCGTTTCCACATACTGCGACATCATCGGTGTCATTTGAGCCATTTTCTAATCGTGCTCCTTTCTTTTGTAGCATTCGCAAAACACACTTTAAAACGGGCAAAGAAAACCGTCTGCCCGTTTTTACTCCTTCCTATTTTATCACAATTGGAAAAAAAATCAAAGGTTGCTTTATTTGAATTGATAAAAATTTTATGATTTGTCCGCGAATCGCTTCGCCCGCTCCAGTGCCTCATCAATATGCGCACAAAAGTTCTCTGCACCCACCTTCGCCGCAAATCCCGATTTCTCCATTACTGCCTTCGGCTGTCCGTTCACATGGGAAAGGATAATCTGAATGTTCTTGTGCTCATATTTTTCATAGAGCTGTTCCAAAGAATGCATCGCCGTAGCATCAATGGCATTCACACTTCGCATACGCAGAATCAGGCATTTTGTATCTTCCTTGACCGAAATGGTCAAAATTTTATCAGCCGCCGCAAAAAACATCGGTCCCGAAATCTCATACACAAGCGTATTGGCAGGCACTTCACGCAGTGTCAGGCTGTCGGGATCGTCCTCCTCGTCAACATACTTCCAGCCCTCTACCTCCGTAACCTCGCTCATGCGTTTCATAAAAAGCACTGCCGCAAGCAAAATGCCAACCTCGATTGCTGCTACCAAATCAAATACCACCGTCAACACAAAGGTTGTAACCAAGACAATAATATCGCTCTTTGGTGAGGATTTACACAGATTGGCAAACGCCCGCCATCCGCACATATTGTAGGCAACCATAAACAGAATTGCCGCAATACACGGCATAGGGATTAAAGCCGCATACGGCATTAATATGACAAGAATCAACACAAGCACAACCGCATGGACCATGCCCGCAATTGGTGTGCGTCCGCCGTTTTTGATGTTGGCTGCCGTTCTCGCAATCGCTCCGGTAGCCGGAATGCCGCCAAACAGCGCGGAGCCGACATTTCCGATTCCCTGTGCAATCAGCTCCATATTCGAACGGTGCTTGGAATTAATCATACTGTCCGCAACGACGCAGGATAAAAGGGACTCAATCGCCGCCAATATCGCAATTGTGAAGGCATCCGGGAAAATATCACCGATATCCCGCAGCGTAAACGCTGGAAAATGAAATGCCGGAAGCTTATTGCTGATTTCATATAAATCGCCAATTGTGTTAACATCCATATGCAAAAGCTGCACCATTAAAATCCCGACAATCACCGCAATCAGCGAGCCGGGAATGGTTTTATTGATATAGGGGAATACAATTAATATTGCAAGACACACAAGCCCTACGATGACTGCCTGCAGATTGACAGTCCCAATATTTTGAATGACTGCGCCCGCTTTTTCCATTGTCTCTATGGTCACAGTGCCTGCGGGATATGTAAGACCTAAGAAGTCCTTAATCTGTCCGATTGCGATGGTCACTGCAATACCTGCCGTAAAGCCGGTTGTAATCGTATAAGGGATATATTTAATCAGGTTTCCAAGCCTTAAAAATCCCATTACAATCAGAATAATTCCTGCAAGAATTGTTGCAAGAATTAACCCGTCCATACCCTTTTGTGCGACAATTCCTGCAACAATCGTTGCAAATGCCGCTGTTGGTCCGGCAATCTGTACACGCGAGCCGCCAAAAAAGGAAATCAGAAAACCTGCGATAATTGCCGTATAGATACCCTGTTCGGGCGCAACCCCCGACGCAAGCGCAAGCGCGATGGACAGCGGTAGTGCGATAATCGCAACGATAATACCTGCCACAACATCTTTGACAAACTGTTGTTTTGTGTATGTTTTCATCACCGAAAACAGCTTTGGTTTTAATTTTTCCATGATACTCCTCCATTCCTGTCAAGACTTGCAAATTTGGGCGTACGAACAAATTTGCCGTGTCAAAAAACTGTCATATATGGTTTTTTGACACTATCTCCTCATCAGTAAATATTAAATTTTTATAAACATACATACTATAACCCTATTTGGCAAAATTTGCAAGATGATACGGCATTGTATTCAAAAAAATGGAAATCCTAAGATAAAGCCGCTAAGAAAAAGGGATAAGAATGGACATCAAAATCACTTTTATGGTAAGATGAAAACAGATACGAGCAGGAAAGAATCCTTCCAACACTGCATTGAAAAAAGGATAAAGGAGGCATAAAACATGGAAAACAGCCCTATCTATATCGCAATTGACCTGAAATCCTTTTACGCCTCCGTCGAGTGCGTGGAGCGGCAGCTTGATCCCATGAACACAAACCTTGTGGTCGCGGACGCATCAAGGACGGAAAAAACCATCTGCCTTGCCGTTTCCCCGTCTTTAAAGTCCTACGGCATATCGGGACGTGCAAGATTGTTTGAGGTGGTACAGAAAGTCAAAGAGGTCAATACCCTGCGCAAAAGAAAAGCTCCGAACCATCAGTTTACAGGAGAATCCTACCTTGCAAAAGAACTGCAGGAGCATCCTGAATTTTCGCTGTCCTATATCATTGCACCGCCCCGCATGGCATACTACATTGAATACAGCACGAAAATTTATGAAATCTATTTAAAATACATCGCGCCTGAGGATATTCATGTCTATTCCATTGACGAAGTGTTTATGGACGTGACTGCATACCTAAAGACCTACGCGCTCTCCGCAAAGGAGCTTGCCGCGAAAATCATTCAGGATGTCCTTGTGGAAACGGGTATTACTGCCGCTGCGGGTGTCGGGACAAACCTGTATTTATGCAAGGTTGCGATGGATATTGTGGCAAAACACGTTGAACCTGACAAAAATGGCGTGCGGATTGCGGAGCTTGATGAAATGAAATATCGAACGCTTCTATGGGACCATAAGCCAATCACGGACTTTTGGCGAGTTGGGCGCGGATATGCCAAAAAACTTGCGGAAATCGGAATCTATACAATGGGGGATGTGGCAAGATGTTCCATTGGCAATGAACAAAACTATTATAATGAAGACCTGCTCTACAAGCTGTTTGGCATTAATGCGGAACTTCTGATTGACCACGCATGGGGATGGGAACCGACCACGATTGACCTGATTAAGCAGTACAAGCCTGAAACCAACAGCCTTTGTTCCGGTCAGGTGCTCCAATGCCCTTATGACTATGAAAAAGCCAAAATTATTGTTAAGGAAATGACAGACCAGCTCGTGCTTGGTATGGTCGAAAAGCATCTTGTCACGGACCAAATGGTTCTTACCATCGGATATGACATTGAAAATCTGACCAATTCTAAAACAGTCAGTCAGTATAAAGGCGAAATCACCACAGACCGATATGGACGCAAAGTTCCAAAGCATTCCCACGGAACTGCCAATTTGTCAAAACCGACTTCCTCAACAATGTTGATTATGGATACCGTTATGGAACTTTATGACCGCATTATTGATAAAAATCTGCTGATACGACGGATTAGCGTCACCGCAAACCATCTGACTGACGAAACCGCCGCACGGATGCAAAAACAGAAGGATTTTGTCCAAATGGATTTATTTACCGATTATGAGGCGTTGGAACGGCAAAAACAGGAAGATGCGGCAAGAATGCAAAAGGAACGCGCCTTACAGGAGGCCGTTTTATCCGTGAAAAAGAAGTTCGGGAAAAATGCTATTTTAAAAGGGATAAACTTAGAGGAAGGTGCGACCGGTACGCAAAGAAATAATCAGATTGGAGGGCATCGGAAATAATGGGAAACTATGATGATATTATCAACCTGCCACATCCTGAATCCAAAAAACATCCCAAAATGCCTGCTTTGGACAGGGCAGCACAGTTTTCGCCATTTGCCGCACTGGTTGGACATAATGCGGCTGTCACGGAAACGGCACGGCTGACCGAAAGCAGGATGGAACTAGATGAAATCAGAAAAGAAGAACTGAATGAGCAGCTACAACTTCTCAAAGAACAGCTTTTACAAAAACCACAGGTAAGCATCACGTACTTTGTTCCTGATTCCAAAAAAGACGGCGGAGTATATCTTACCGCAACAGGAACGGTCATAAAAATAGAGGAAGCCCGGCATCAGGTTATCCTAGAAAACGGAACCGTTATCCCGATGGAGGAGATTTATGAAATGGAAAGCACATTTTTTGAATATGCCGATGATTAACAGCCAATGCCTGCCATGCGCCACTCATGGGCGTAATAGTTATACCGCAGGCGAAACGTCCGCTGCGTGCCGTAAAGCGTTGCCGTGCAGATGAAATTTGCCCCAAGCGAACCGCGTTCCTGATCCGTGGAAAGAATTTTGTCAATATTGATTGTAATAAGCGCACCTTTCCTGTCGCGGAAACGAAACCGCATCGGCGTAATTTTGCCGTTTGTATCCGTACACGAAATCATCTGCACCGGGATGTCTATGCAAAGGATTGTTTCCATTACTGTTTCTCCTACATTACTATATATAATGATTTTTAATATAGTATTGCGGATTTTATCAAAAATATAATATCACTTTAATTTCCAATCGCAACCACTTCATCTGCCATTGCAATCGTAGAGCTTCGGTGCGCAATCATAATTGTCGTGTGGTTTTGGCAGACTTTTTTGATTGCCTCATTGACCAGCTTTTCCGACTTGCTGTCAAGTGCAGAGGTCGCTTCATCCAACAGCAGGACAGGCGCGTTTTTCAGTACTGCCCTTGCAAGCGCAATACGCTGTTTTTCGCCTCCCGAAAGCGTATTTCCCCGCTCGCCTGCAATTGTTTGGTATCCCTGCGGCAGCTCCATAATAAAGTCATGCGCGTTTGCAGCCTTCGCCGCCGCAATAATATCCTCCATCGGGACCTCGTCGGGGGAGCTGCTGCTTCTGCCATACGCAATATTCTCCGCAATGCTGACCTCATACAAGTACGGTTCCTGCGGCACATAGGCAATCAGGTCGCGGATTTCCTCTTTCCTGCTATTTTGACAGCTTTTGCCGCAGACACAAATCTGCCCTTCCTTTGGTTCATAAAACCCCAAAAGCAGCTTGGCAAGCGTACTTTTACCGCAACCGGATTCTCCCGTCAGGGCAACAAAGCTGTTCTCCTTAATTTTCAGGGAAATATGCTCTAAAAGAGGCGTATCTTCATAAGAAAAAGAAAGATTTTCCATCGTGACCGCATATCCTTGTTCCTGATGCAAGGGGGCAAGGGCAGGCACAGCCGTGTCCGTTTCCTCCTCTAACTGCAAAAAGTGATACAACCGCTCTGCATTCGCAAGGCAGTTTATCATTTGCGGCAGATACGTCCCAATATCAAGAAACACATAACGGAAGCTTCCGTATAAGGTATAAATTGCGGTAAGCTGCCCAAGCCCAATCATGCCTTTGGAAACAAAATAAATCCCCAAGCCAAGAAACGCAAGCGCTCCCGTCAAATCAAACAGACAGTTCAGGCTCTCAAGCGCCGCCGAAAGCTTTCCGGTCTTTACCTGTGTGTCATAATAACTGTCGTTTGCCGCATGATAATTCTCCCACATCGTCTGCCGCATTGGGAAAATCTTAATCAGCTGCATTCCCGCAAGAATATTTGTAAGCTTTTCCAATATGATACTGTGCTGCTTGGAAAGCTGTGTACCATTCTTTTTCATCGGCGGTAAAAACAATGCATTGACTGCAAAGGACAAAATACTCACGCCCAAAAGGCACAAGGTAAGCTGCCAGCTATCATAAAACATCGGAATAAGGAATACAACAGAAGAAATAACTGCCGATAAAAGCCTGCGCAGCCTTGAGCTGTAAATATCCCCCGCCCGCTCGGTATCAAATGTCAGTTTTGACATAAAATCCGCACTGTGGTGCTGCTCATAATAGGCGTACGGAAGGCGCATTGCTTTGGCAAACACCAATTTTTCCACCGTGGCAACGCCTCTTCGTCCTTCTATATTGTAATGGATAATTGCAAAACGCCATATCACCCAGCCAAAAACAAAAATCCCAAAAGAAACTGCAACCGACCATAAAAGACCTTGTGTTTCCCTTGTTTGCGCCGCAGTGACAATGTCCTCCACAATCCATGCGTTTGCGACTTTAGAAAGTGCCGAGCCAATGGTAGATACAAGGATTGCCGTCAGATACAAGGGAAGCCGTTTCCCCATAAGCCCCATAAACCAGGTAAATGTTTTCCACTGTTTTTTCATTTTGAATCCTCCATCCCTGCTAAGGTCTGCGAATTTGGACACAAAACATTGCCTTGCTCCTCATTATGTACCATATCATACGTACCACACTGCATGAGCCGCTCATACGCTCCATGACGCTCCAACAGCTCGTTATGCTTCCCATACTCCACGACCGTCCCCTGTTCCATCACATAAATGCAGTCGGCATTGGCAACCGTTGAAAGCCTGTGCGCGACAATCAGTACCGTGCGTCCCTTGGAAATGCGTGCAATCGCTTCCTGAAGCAGACCTTCCGTTTCCTCGTCCACAGCAGCAGTCGGTTCATCTAAAAGCAAAATCGGCGCGTCCTTTAAGAAGGCGCGTGCAATGGAAATCCGCTGTCGTTCCCCGCCCGATAACCGCACGCCGCGCTCCCCGACAAGCGTGTCATACCCCTGCGGAAGCTGTTCAATAAACGCATGGATATTTGCATTTTTGCAGGCTTCAATAACCTCCGCTTTTGCTACACCTCGTTTTCCGTATGCGACATTTTCCCAAACACTGACAGGAAATAAAAATACATCCTGCGATACCAAGGAAAAACAAGCTCTTGCAGACGCAAGCGCCCAGTCCTCATATGCCTTTCCATAAAGCCAAAAATTACCGCCCTCTTTTTGGTAAAACCCGCACAGCAATTTCACAATCGTGCTTTTCCCTTCTCCCGAACCGCCGACAAAAGCAATGGTCTCACCTTTTTTTGCCTGAAAAGACACACCGCGAAGGACAGGGTGCTTCTCCTGATAAGAAAACGTGACATCCTTCCAGCAGATTGCCAAATCATTGTCAGTCATACCACCCTCCAAGGCAGCGCTTCCCGACACCGTGACCACACCTTGATGTTCCCGGTTTTCTTGTTCTGCCGGTTCCTCAAAAACCGCCTGTACGCGCTCAAAAGCAACACCTGCCTCCCGAATTTCATTCAGGCAAAAAACCAAATCACCGATTGGCGTCAAAATCCGTCCAAGCAATACGGTAAATGCAAGCATTTCCCCGGTTGTAATGCGACCATTTAAGGTTTCATACAGGGCAAAAAAATAACATACCACCACCGGTATGTTTGTAATCGTGCCTTTTAACAACCATCCAAGCGATGAAATCCTTGTACTTTTCCATCCGTGCGCCGCAATATCATCAATAATTGCATCAAGCCGTTTCTTCATAACCGGATATAAGTTATAGCTCCTGCCGACCGCAATCCCCTGTACTGCATCATAAGCCGCCTGCGTGCGGTCATCCATGCGGCTGCGAAAGCCTCTCGCAATGGCTGCCAGGCGTTTTGAAAGACGGTCTGCCACAAGTAACATCAGCGGATAGCTTACAAATAAAATCACAATGAGCATAAAATCCATTTTTACTAAGTAAACGGTTATGGTAAGCACTGTAATCAAATCAATCAGCAATGTCGGCAAAACCTCCGCGAAAAAAAGACCAATTGCGTTCATATCCGACGACAGCTTTGTCATCAGACCGCCAGAGCCGTTTTTCTCAAAATAACCAAGCGGCAGCGCTAAGATATGGGTGCATAAGTCATTTTTGACATCGCGTTGGATTGCCGCATTATAGACGCCGGCGCAAAGCCCTTTTCCGTATGCAGCGACTGCGCCGCAAACCGCCAGTCCCGCAAGTGTTTTCAACAAGCCGTTTAGCGTAGTCTGCTGTCCGCCAAGCACTTGGTCTGCGGCTTTTGCAATCACATCATTTCCGTAAATAATAATCTGATTTAGGACAAATGCGAGTACAATGTAGCCAATGAGCAGGCATACATGCGTTCTCATAGCCTTCCACCAAAATTTTTGTTTTTTCCCCGTTACCATTGGATCTCCCCCTTTGCAAAAAATCGTTCACGCTGATCCTTATTACGGCGTTTTCCAACGTTTCCGATACAGTAACACGGATGATAGCGTGAAATGATTTCCATTGCGCGTTCCTTGTCTTCCTTGGCGACAAAGACGAGCATTCCAATACCAAAGTGAAAATGATAATGGAATACATTCCTTCCAATCATATCCTGACGGTACAGAAAACGGTAAAAATCCGTGACCGGAACGGTAGACAAATCAATGAATACGTCAAGGTCCTCGGGAAGAACGCTACACCTTTTGTGATTGGACATACAGTGGAACATACAGTTGTTGACACGATATGCCGAATGAATGAGCTGTTCCTTCTGCAACTGCAAAATCTCGTGTGTGTATGCCGTATTTGCCTTGAGAAGCTCGTCAAGAAACAAATTGCCGTTTTCCAGCCGTTCACGAAACAGGTTTTTGTTGCGATCAGCCATAACCTTAATGAATGGATAACTTGTCCCGTCAATCCCCGTCGTTTGGATACCGATCACGACATCGCCGTTTTGAATCCGTCCAAAATGGGGAATTGCTTCTTTTTGCGCCACTCCGGTCAGCGAAACCAATACATGAAACTCTTCCTGCTTGTAGTTGAGCGGCTGCGCCGCAATTTCCATTCCGGCAAACAATACATCATTTTCCGCACAGATATCCCGAAACGCGGCTGCCATTTGGCGAAGACGGTCATGCCGTTCTCCAGAGCATAAAACGATCGCTTTTAAAATCACAGGCTTCATGCCGTATTGCAGCAGATAATTGATTCCGCTGACCGCCGTGTCCATGCAGAGCTCTCTGTCATAGCCATGCATGATGGCAAGCTGCTCCTTGGAGCCGGGAACACACATAATCATGGAAAAGGCGGGATTTTGATATGCGGACAAATCCATCTCAAAGACCGCCGCATCTGCGTAATTCGCATAAATGAGATGTTCGTCCTTGGTATTGAACCCGAGCAATTCTTCTTTCAGTATATGAAGCTTTCGGGTATCCAAACCAATATCACGATACGAAATCATCCGGTAATCCCGCTGTTCATCCTTTAAAAGCGTATCAACGGATACGTGAAAAATTGCGGAAAGCTCACAAAGCATTTCCACAGTCGGGATTCCTGCACCGACCTCCCATTTGGATACCGCCTGATAAGAAATATGCAGGCGATCCGCCAGTTCTTTTTGTGTCAATCCGTGCTCTTTTCTATAAAATGCGATTGTTTTTCCTATTTTTTCTTTATCCAGCATCTCCCTCACCTCTAATATCAGTATACGCAATCCTGCCTGTCTTTTGCAATAACCGTCTTTTTGAAGGAAGCATTTGAAACTCAACGTTTCGTTGAATTTGCCACAAATCAATTGCCTGCACCCTTTTGCTGCGCATTTCCGTTCCACGTCCGTATATATAAAAAACACTATGGTAGTGCATTCCTTCTTGTGCATTCCATAGTGTTTTATTGTTTTCATCAATTTTACTTACTTGTTCAGGCTCATAACCGTTTCTGTAACAGCATCAAGCGCTTTTTTGATGGTTACGCTTGTTTCTGCCATACCCTCCGCAAGTTTCTTTACTTCCGTCGCCACAACTGCAAAACCTTTTCCACTCTCGCCTGCTCTCGCCGCTTCAATGCTTGCATTCAGTGCAAGAATTTTCTGTCTGCTGCTGAATGCCTCAATCTGCTTTCTGCTCTCGTTGGCTATCACAACTTGGTCAGCCGCTTTCTGTATTCCCTCTTTTAAATTTCCTAAAATATTTTGGTTTTTGTACGTAGAATAGCTTGCACGTACGAACATATTGATGACATCGCCCAAAAGCTTTGCCGATGCTTCAATTTCATCCCTTGATTTTACGGAAACCTTTTTCAACGCCTCAATATACTTATCCTCATCAATGCCAAGCTCCCTTGCTGTTGCACGAAACTTGTCCTCGTCGGGATTCGCAGGTAATACCTGACCGCCGATTACGCTTCCAAGTACCGTACCGTCATCCAATGTAATCGGAATCCCAAAATCAACCAGCCCTGCATGGCAATTATATACGCCCTTTCCTTCCCTGTCATTTTTTTCACAACGCTTGCAGCCTTCTGCACTGCCTCTTGTATATTTTATACAAAAATCCGTAAAGTTATAACACTCACTGATGTACTTACCATCATCACCTACCGCCACTGTTGCAAGACCCGTACATTTTGCCCAGTTCGCCATAATGTCCTCAAATTTACGCATATCACAGAAATCTTGAATTTTCATTTTAATAACCATGCTCCTTTCTCAATCTGCGAATTTGTGCTTGGGGCACAAATCTGCCGTGTGAAAAATAATTTTTCACACCATCTACCTTACTCTTCTTTTAAAATATACTTCTTTTGACAAAATGAATTCTCTACTGACATTTATTGATTTTCATCTGATTGCCCTGCCCTGAGTTTAAAAATGCTTAGGTTCTCAGTCAGTATGCTTACATCATTTGCCAACATCTGTACAAGCTGTGAAGACTGATTAACCGCACTGCCAAGCTCGGAAGCCATTGCGGATGTTTCCTGTGTTGAAGACGCATTGTCCGTTGCAATATTATTTAATGTCACAATTGTATCCGTAATGGACTCTCTTTGCGCGTTCAAATTGTCCATCTTTTCGCCGATTGCCCTAATAGAGGATGTACATGCATCCGAAGCATTTTTCAGCTCCATGAACATTGACTGTGTCTGCTGAATCACGCCGACCTGTACGTCAGACGCCTCGCTCATTTCCTTCATAAGATGCATCGAATTTTCTGAATTTGCAGTAAGCTCCTCTATAATTGCCGTTATCTGTCCAACCGTATCATCTGACTGCTGTGCCAGCTTTCCAATCTCTTCCGCCACAACAGAAAATCCCTTTCCTGCCTCACCTGCTCTTGCCGCCTCAATGGAAGCATTTAGCGACAGCAGATTTGTCTGCTCCGCAATATCGCCAATCAAACCTGCAGCTTCCCGAATCCTGTTTACTGCCTCGTTATTGCTCTCCGTCTGTGTATACATGGAATCAATATCAACCTTTGTTTTTTCATTGATATCAATCAACTGTTTAAAAGAATCCATAGACTTTGTGGAACGGTCTGCCATAATTTCAGAATTCTCTTCCAGCGCCGTTATTTCACGCGCAGTTTCCGCAATTCCTTCCGCCATGTGTTCTACATTATCCGACGCTGTGGTGGTAGATTCCGCCTGTGTATTAATATTTTGGGCAATTTCATTAATTGCAATTGATACATTTTGGATGGACTCGTCCATTCGGGAGAAATTGTCGGAGAAATCCGATACGGCATTCTCTAAATCCATTGAAGTATTTTTAATATTGGCAATCAGACCTACCATCTGTGTCTGTGCATCATTCAATGCCGTTCCCGTTCTTCCGTATTCGTTATTGCTATGTATCTCCACATTGGAAGATAAATCACCCACTGCCATACGGTCTGCAAGCTGCTGGATTTTTACAAGCGGTGCACAAATGACATTCCCATAAATCACTGCCACAAGCATTGCCGCGATTGCAATGACAACTCCGGCAGCGACCATGATAACTTCCATCCGCATCCCTGTTTTATCAATGGCAGCTTTTACACTTTCCATATCCGCTTCCATATCATCAATGTAATTTCCCGTGGAAATCATCCAGTTCCACGGCTCAAACATTGCCGAGTAGGCACGCTTAGGAGCAACCGTGACACCATCCGATTTCGTAAAATAAAATTCATTGAATCCGCCTTTATCCGCACTTGTGCATACAGAATAAATGCTTTGAATAATCATCGTACCATTTGGATCTTCCAGTGTATATCTGTTGTTTCCCTCCTGCTCCGGTAAGATCGGATGCATAACAAGAATATAATCCGTATCATCAATCCAAAAATATCCGCTGCTATCATCACCATACCGCATCGCGCGCACAATTTCTGCAGCCTCATGCTTTGCTTCATCCTCCGACAGTTCTCCTGTCTGAACCTTCGCATATTCACACTGTAAAATGCTGAGCACTGCCTGAACTTGTGATGTTATTTCATTATCATACCCTTCAATTTTTGCCTTCTCATAATCACTGTTTGCCATCTTTGACATGGACTCAATTCCTAAAATCGCAACACCGCCTATCACGATAACAGACATCAGAACAAGAATAAGCGACATCAAAACCAATGAGCGTTTCACGCTTCCACCCTTCATACGGAACCTCCTGCAATTTTACAATTAATATATAATTTTGTATACTGTTTAAACAAATCATATATCATATTCATTATAACATTAATCGCTGAATATTCCACTAATTTTTCGCTTTTTAAACAATTTATACATTTTTATTTCCATGTTTTTGTGCATAACATAAAAAGAAAACACTGTCATTGTAATTCGCCAATATAATAAAATCCATGCGACTCCACAAGCCTTACCTCCACGATTTTCCCAATCAGCGAAGCATCGCCCGGAAAATGAACAATCGTATTGTTGGAAAGCCGTCCTGAAACAAGCGTATTGTCATGTTCATTGCATTCCTCCACAAGCGCGCTGTGTACCTCACCTGTAAGGCGTCCGACACGCTTTCTTGCAGTTTCCTGCACAACCTTTAAAAGTCTGTCAAAATTTTCTTTGATCTCCTCGTCGGTCGTCGGATTTGGCATTGTGGCTGCAGGCGTGCCTGTCCGTTTGGAGTAAATAAAGGTAAAGGCATTATCATATTCCACCGCTTTTACTACTTCGATTGTTTCATCGACATCTTCTGCCGTTTCCCCCGGAAAACCGACGATAATATCCGTTGTCAGGGAAATATCCGGGATTTCGCGTCTGATTTTTTGCGCCAGCTCCAAATACTGTTCCTTCGTGTAGCGTCTGTTCATTGCCGTTAAAATCCGCGTAGCGCCTGCCTGCAATGGCAAATGCAGGTGACGGCAGATTTTCCTGGAGTGCTTCATGACCTGTATCAGCTCGTCTGACAAATCCTTTGGGTGGGAGGTCATAAAGCGGATTCGCTCCAAGCCTTCTATTTTCTCGACTTCCTGCAAAAGCTCGGCAAAGCTCATTGGCTCGTCCAACGTTTTTCCGTAAGAATTGACATTCTGCCCTAACAGCATGACCTCTACAACGCCATCGTCCACCAAACACTCAATCTCCCTGATAATGTCTTTGGGGTTGCGGCTGCGTTCGCGTCCGCGTACATACGGGACGATACAATAACTGCAAAAATTGTTACAGCCATACATAATGTTCACGCCCGATTTAAACGGATATTTGCGCTGTGCGGGCAAGTCCTCCACGATTTTATCAGTGTCCTTCCAAATGTCAATAATCATGCGGTCTGAGCTATACATTGCAACGAGTAACTCTGCAAATTTATAAATATTATGCGTGCCGAATATCAAATCCACAAATGAATAGCTTTTTTGTATCTTTTCGATAACGGTCGGTTCCTGCATCATGCAGCCGCACAGGGCAATCCTTTTATGCGGATTTTTCTTTTTCATGCTGTGCACAAGACCAAGTCTTCCATATACGCGCTGGTTAGCATTGTCGCGCACGGTACAGGTGTTGTAAAACACCAAATCCGCCGACTCGTCGTCAATCATTTCAAAGCCGATTTCTTCAAGAATTCCAATCAGCTTTTCGCTGTCTTTGGCATTCATCTGACAACCGAATGTTTCGCCGTCCGCCGTAAGACGTCTGCCAAGCTTTCTACTTTCCTCCGCCACAATTTCGCGCGCTTTTTTCATAAAATAATATTGGCGCATTGGTTCTTCAATGGGCGGGGCTAAATTTAAGTCAATCTTATCCCAGTCTGTCGCTTTAAGCATTATTTATTCTCCTTTTCTTCCGAATGTTCTTTCCCAAGCCCGAACATTTCATGAAGAATGTTGTACAAATCATTCCTTGTTTCCTGATTGTTATCGCGGTCTCTCTCAATCGTGGCTGCATTTCCTTTGTATGCCGATGCATCTGTTGAAACACAGCGGAACTGTCCCCAAGGAACAAAGGTTGTATCCCTGTTATAGACTTCCCAATAATCCTTATCGTTCCATCTGTATTTTCCTAGCAGTTTATTGTTATTCTTAGAATAATAAAACGTCACCGGATTTTCCGAATAATAAAGAATGACAAGCCGTATATGGTCCCCATCGTCATAACAGCTGTAAATCTCTTTTCCGGCATCGTCAATCAGCTCCGGCACGCCGTCGCCTGTCACGTCTTTCAGTGCAAATTTTGACCAAACACCGTCCATCATTTGAAGCTGCGTCCTGTATACTTCCGTAACCTCATCAAGCCTCTCATGCGCCTTCTGATAAGATGATTTTTCCTTCTCTACCTTCGGTACAAGATATGCCCCCGGAATATAGAACGCACCGTTTAAATCCACCTGAAAAAAACCGTTTTCCGTAATCCCCGTAACGCGTACATTTAAGAAACGGTCCAAATACGTGACAATCGGCGAAAAAACGTCAGGCGACGCATAAACCGGTGTCGCAGAAGTTGAGTACATCTCAAGCTGCATCGGAATAATATTCAGCGCATGTGCCTGTGCAGGGGTTGTAAACGCGACTGCAATGATTAACAGCGCCGCCGCAAAAATAAGCTTCCTAGTTCCTTTTTTCATAATCCTGTTCTCCTCTTTGTTATTTGATGTCCTTAAAGTGAAATGTTTTCTTTCCCGAAGCATAATCCGCAACAATCTGACCACTTCCGAAAAGCTTATACTTATAGGTCAAAAGCCCCTCGATACCGACAGGACCTCTTGCATGGATTTTTCCCGTGCTGATTCCGACCTCCGCTCCAAACCCATAGCGGAACCCGTCGGCAAAGCGCGTTGAACAATTCTGGTAAACACCCGCGGAGTCCACCATATTCATAAAATATTGCGCCGCCTCTTTGTCCTCCGTAATAATACAGTCTGTATGATGCGAGCCGTAGCGGTTGATATGGCGCACCGCCTCCTCAATGTTTTCGACCGTTTTTGCCGAAAGAATGAGGTCAAGGTACTCCGTCGAAAAATCCTCCTCCGACGCAGGCGCACTTTCGTATTGCGCGGCAATTTCGCGCGTCGCCCGCAGCTCAATCTGATGTGCTTTCAGTGCCTCATTTAACCGCGGCATCAGGATATCAAGCGCGTCTTTATGGATTAAAAGCGTTTCCACCGCGTTGCACGCCGCCGTATACTGTGTCTTTGCGTCGATAATCACAGGGATTGCTTTTTCAATGTCAAAATCCTTATCCACATAAATATGGCAAATCCCGTCGGCATGTCCCATCACGGGAATTTTGGTATTGTTCATAATGTACTGCACAAAAGCGTTGGAGCCTCTTGGAATAATCAAATCCACCGACTCATGACAGTTTAAAAGCGCTGAGATTTCCTCCCGCTGCTGCGCCTGGAACAGACAGTTCTCGGGCAGCCCGCTTTGAACTGCCGCGTGATAAATCAAATCAAACAGTACCTTGTTGGTATGCTTTGTTTCACTGCCGCCCTTTAAAATGGCACAGTTTCCACTCTTGATGCAAAGCGACGCAATCTGCACCAAAGCGTCCGGTCTTGCCTCAAAAATAACCCCGATAACGCCAATCGGACAGCTCTCGCGCACAAGGGTAAGCCCCTCGTCAAGCTCCCTCATAAACTGGACCTGATGCACCTGATCCGCAAGCGCGGTCAGATTTTCGATTCCCTGTGTTACGTCAAGCAGCTTCTGCTGCGTAAATTTCAACCGTTTTACGACCGCTTCCGGTATGTTGTTTTGCTGCGCCTGCTCCAAATCCTGCGCGTTTGCGGCAAAAATCGCCTCTTGATTAGCAAGCAGCGCATTCTTAATCTCCAAAAGCGCGTTGTTTCTTACTTGCGCCGGCGCCGCCGCCATTTGCGGACTGTCAAGCTTCATCGCCGCGGCTTTTTCCTGAACTGTCATATTGAACCATACTCCTTTTTTCATGCTTTAATTGATGCTATCGTTTCTTCTTTAAATCCGCAAAAACGAATAAATGATTTCCTCCGTCACAATCTTATCCATTTTAATGTCATGCGGTTCACTTGGCAGCTCCTCCACAATCTGACAGGCAAACGCGAGCGCCATTGTTGAGAGCTGCCGCCTGTTTGATAAAAATTTGTCATAATATCCTTTTCCATATCCAAGCCGAAATCCTGCCATGTCAAACGCAACGCCCGGTACAATCACAAGCGTATCCTCATTGGCGTTGAATTTATAGCAAAGCTGCGGGTTTTCCTTTGGCTCGGGAATCCCCATATAACCCTTTTCCAACTGTTTTACGGACAAGGTCTGATAAAACGTCATTGCGTTGGTAAACTGGTCGGATTTTGGGAAATATACACGTTTCTTGCGCATCATCGCGTCCTCAAAAATCCCCCGCGTCATCACCTCGCGGTTATAGTCCGCATATAGCAGAATGTTATCCGCTTCCATATATTCCGGTGTTTTTAACACTTTCTGAAGAATGGCGTCACTTTTTGCCGCAACCTCATCCTGCGTCAGCGCGCCCCTTGCCTCCAGTATTCGTTTTCTAATTTCTGACTTTGTTTCCATGCTTCGGCATCAGGTTTTGTTTTCCTGCCATTCCTTTCTTTCATATTTTTATTTTGCATTCTGATTATGATGTCTGCTTCCCGAACTTCTCTCCAAGATTTGTAATGCTGCCGTCCACTTCCTGTATGGATACATTGTCAAGCTGGCTTTTTAAATTTGCCCTGACATTCGCAATATACTCCGCCCGAAGCTTTGCCTGTTCCTGCTTTTCCTTATCGGTTAGCCCTTCTTTTTGCGATTTATGGTAAAGTTCGTTAATTCTCTTTATTTTTTGCTCAAAATCCATTTGAAATCTCCTTTTTCAGACTATTTTATTTTACTACCATAATCATTCCTTTGCAAGCCGTTTTGTCTTCAATTTCAATTTCAATACAATATTTCCTTTGGACGCCCATATACAAAAAAACAGACCAAAAGCTCTGCGAAGAACCTTTGACCTGTCTTTATTATTTTATTTAAATTTTGAATGCGTTTACTGCCTGTATAAGCTCTTTTGCCTTATCCTGCAGTTCTATTGTTGACTGATTCAGATTATCCATCATGGTCATCTGTTCCTTGAGCGAATCATTCACCGTGGAAACAGAAGCCGCCGTTTCCTCCGATACGGAAGAAATGCTTTCAATTGCCGCAAGTGTGTCGTTTCTGTGCCGCTCCATGCTCTCAATCGTCTGCTCCAAGGAAGCAATCTCGTCAATCAGGTTTTGCAGATATTCATTCATGTCGCGAAATACATGAATAGTTTCGTTGACTGTCTTGGACTGGTTTGACACAATATTTTCCGCCTGTGCAGCAACCTGAACGGTGTCGTTTGCATAGCCCTTAATCTGGTCCATGACACTCTGAATCTGCCTTGCCGCCTCAATAGTACCATCCGACAGGGAGCTTACCGACTGTGCAACCACGGCAAAGCCTTTTCCCGCTTCCCCTGCGCGTGCTGCCTCAATGGAAGCATTTAAAGAAAGCAGACTCGTTTCGTTTGCAATATCATCAATCATTTCCACAAAACGCTCTACCTCAGACAGGCTCTCCTCCAAATTTTTAATATTTGTGGTAACATTTTTGGTGATATCCGTCGTAGCGGCAGACTTATCCGTCAAATCGTCCATCGTGGACATACCACTTGCAATGACATTTTTGGTGTTATCCGTAATATCCCCCATTCGCTGGACTGCTTCTACCGCTTTTGTAATTCTTTGAGACAGCTCATCCATCTGCACCAAACAGTTCTGCGCATCCTGCGCCTGACGGTTCAGTCCCTGATCCATTTCATTGACTGCGGAAGCAATCTGATTGCTTGAATTCGTAAGCACGCCCGATGCCTCTGACAAATTTGTTGTAGAAGCGGATACGTTTTCTGTTGTCTTCAAAACCTGTACAATCAAATCACGGGAATTTTTAATCATATTGGCAACACTGCGTACCAAAAGCTTAAATTCATCCGTTCTTTGCCGCACGCCGACTGTCAAGTCACCGCCTGCAACGGTTTCCAGCTTATTGCTGATTTGTCTGATTGTCGCCGTGATTCCCAATGTTATCAGAATACCTGCTGCAATTGCAACCATCCATGAGATAATTACCATAAAAACAGTGACATTCTTAATGGAAGCCGCATTCTCATTTACCAGGCTGACAGGAACCATCGCGCAGATTGCGGATCCGTTCTGATAACTCTTGCTTACCATGAACAGATACTGCTCATGGTTATATGTAACATAATCAATAATAGTTGCCGCATCGTCTGCCATTGCTTCCGTAAAATACGATTGGTTTACAAACGAAAACGCATCACCGCTTGTAACAGCGCCATCCCTTAGAAGCAATTCCCTGCCGTCCGCTGTCACGAATGCCGCGATACTGTTTTCCCCCAAACCTAAGTTTTGGAGAATCCCAGCAATACTTTCGCTGCTGTAATCCACTACGATACAAGCACGCCTTGTCGCCATAGGACGAATATAAGAACACGCATACTGATCCGTTGAATAACCGGTACCCTGCTGTGAAAGGACCTGATCAATATAACTGTGTGTTCCTATCCAACTTCCCTTTAACGTCTGCAGACATATTGCTTCGTTCTTATCAGCAAGTTCCTCATAAAAACCAGGAATTACTGCCCCAGCATTATCAGAGGATATCATCTGAAGACTGCTTCCCGGTATAATGTACATATTTGCCACAAACCCGTT
>CAJTSD010000035.1 GCA_910578795.1 uncultured Lachnospiraceae bacterium | reverse complement strand
TTTGAAAAATTTCAAATTCTTCCATAGTCCCATCCCTTTACCCTTTTCCTTCATTCAATCGTCACTTAACTGTCACTTAACTATCACTTAACTATTATTATAGACACAACAGAACGCTATTTCAACTGTTTTTTTCTAAATCTAACAGAGAGCCCAACATCGTAGTTTCCTTTTTGATTAAAATCATAACATACTTCAAAAAAGCATTGTTGTTTAAGGCATTGTTTACATGCGTCCTGTCCCCGGGTCGTATACCGATATCTCCCTTCCACAATCGCCCCCTTTTTTTGGGGTACTGCAATAATACCTACATCCTTTCTAAAACCATTTTCGTCAGAAACAGCAGCACAGCAATTGCACATTGCAGTACAGGTTCTATAATTTTTGGAAATAATGGCATCCATTTGCTTTTTAAAGCCTCTATTTACGGAAGAGCTCCATGCTGGTATCAGCAAAAATTGTGAATCGAATACTTTTGACAATTGCAAACTAAACTCATTTTCCGAAACATTCCTGCAGATTTCTGTTTGAAAAACACCTATCCTTGAAATCTTAATCAAAGTAATTTCTTTCCCGGGATTCTGAAGACTTTCCACATACGTTTCTCCATTTATATCATTATCATATGCTGAATATTTATACACTTTACCTAATAGCATGCCATCATAACTATATAAGCAGCTTACATTATTTGAATCCTTAGTCCATCCGCTTCCGGCAACCACAAATAGTAATTCCTTCAGATTCTCGGGTTCCAACCGATTCATTTTAATTAAATAATCACGAATTGCCAGCTGAATTTCTTCACTACATATATATTCTGGAAATACAATTATATTAACTTTACATTGAATTGCCCATTTTAACAATTCAAGTACTCTGCTTTTCATTATTTTGTCCTTTTGCGTATCATATTTTACACCGAACAATCCACCTTGCTGTTGTGGAAATTCAATCCATTTTTCCTTTATTGTTGGAATTAATGCTATTTTTATTTGCTTTGATTCAACGATATGTTTAATGTGTTTTTCATTCTTAGACAACGGTACCAACTTTGGAATTCCAAACTTTTCAGGAATTTCGCTTCTTTTTAGAATAATCATATGTTTAAAGCAATTGCGAATCTCTTTTGTTTCTATTTTGGCAGCATAGTTCTTGTTCTTCATAACACAATCCATTATTGACATATTACTATTTACATAGATTAAATAATAATCATTAAGATACTTATTAAGGGGTGATACCTCACACGTTTCGAAATTACAGTCTCGAAAGTACAAATCCAATCCCAGTAGCATAAAAAACGGAATGGTTGCATTATTTAGAGATACATCACCATAATTCTTCAAATCTTTTTCAGTATCTGTAATTAATTTAAATAGTAATCCTGTTTTATGAATAGGCGCAAATGTTTCAACAGACTTGTCCATTAACATTTTTAATTGAAAAGCCATCTTATTTAACAGGTTAAAATTAGGATTAATCATTTTTGCGTTGCTGCTTTCCTCTATATAAGCCCCTAAAAAGGTAATTTCATTATCAATCATTTGTTCTAAGTAATGGTAGCAGAATGCTGATAAATCATATATTGTTTTTATATTGCTCGAATTATCAATAATTTCATCAGAAAAGCTCATAACATTAACTCCGTATGTATCTTCTTAAACGTTTCTATTTTAACTGCCTAATCACATCAAAATATCTACTTTTATTTTACATTTTTTGACAAATATCGTCAATTCACCTATTGTTCTTTGTTAGTATACCTATTGTTCCTCTTTATCAATTTCTACAATTCTCCCATGCATTGAAATATTAATACAAAATAAAAAAGATGCATGGAATATCAATTACATTTCCCATACATCTCCCATCTACTGTTAAGATTGACTCTTTTTACCCAATAAAATACGCCCCCAAAAACACCCCCACATTCGCCGCCGCATGAAACAAAAGCGGCGCGTAAAAGCACCCTGTCCACTCATAGCAAAGCGCAATCAACACCCCCATACACGTCCCATAAACAAACTGCGGCAGGTTCCCATGAAACGCCCCAAACAAAAGCGCCGAGCAAATCACCGCCTTCGGCACACTGTAAAACCGCTTAATCCGGTTAAAAACAATCCCCCGGAACACAATCTCCTCCACAAGCGGAGAAACAATCCCATATAAAATAAGTCCCAAAAGAAGCGGCACCGAATACTGAATCTGCTTTACCGTTTCATACTGTTTTGATCCAAGTGTCCCCTGCATTTGTGACACGCGTGTCATAAACTCCGATACCCTCGCAATCATGATATTCAGCCCAAACGCCGATACCACCCCAAGCAAAGTGCACAGCACAAGTGATTTCACCCCGAAAAAACTATTTTCAAAAAAGCCAAAAAGCTGCCGAAACACCCCCGCATCAATATCAACTTCCCCAAAAACAGCCGCTTCCTTCAAAAAATCTTTCAGCAAAAAGCCCATCCCCACAAGACTTGCCGCAGCATTCACCACCGCACTCAGCAGATGCGAATTTTCTTCCACCCACACCGTAATCCCCGGAAGAGGAAGCGACGGAATGAGCAACGCAAACGTCAGCATCGCGGCAGTCTTTACCACCATGTAAACCACAAATGGTCTTAAAATATAAGCAAGCTTCTGTAATAGCGTCGTGCGTTTCTGCACAATCCTTTTCCTGTCCATGCATTCAGTCCCCTCTCATCAAAATTGCTTCCAGCTGCGAAACCGTATCCACAATATAATCCGCCCCTGCTGCCTCAAGCTCCCCTGCAGGCGCATATCCAAACGAAACGCCTACGGAAGTCAGTCCATGCGCCTTTGCGCCCTCAATATCAAACTTACGGTCTCCCACCATCGCCACACATTCTTTTCTTTCCTTTGCGTCCAATGCCAAAGGCACCATCAGCCGAAGCGCCTCCTCAACAACCTCCTCTTTTTTGCCGCGCCGTCCGTCAAGCTCACTTCCGACAATATAGTCAAAATAATCCTTGATATGAAAATGCTCCAACACACGAATCACAAGCGGTGTCGGCTTACTTGAAGCAATCGCAAGCATCCTCTTATTTTTCTTCAAGTTTGACAGCATCCTGTCAATCCCCTCATACATCTCATTCTCGTAGATGCCCTGATGGTCAAACCGTTCCCGGTATTTCTCAATTGCAAGACTTACCTGCTCAGGCGTAAACCCGTAAAATTCCATGAAGCTGTCCGCAAGCGGCGGTCCGATAAACGGCTCCAGCTTATCAAGATTTGGTTCGTCAATCCCGCAAGCCCGAAGTGCATACTGTACAGAGCTAGTAATTCCGATTTTCGGATCCGTCAATGTCCCATCTAAGTCAAACAAAATATATTCAAACACCTTTCTTCCTCCTGTTATTCCTGTTACAATTGAATTTCTTTTTGCAGGCAAAACGAATACAGATACCGCTCCTTCACCCGTTGTCCCGTAATCTGCTCCAGTGCACGTTGGTAATAGTCAATCTGTGCCCGATACCTGTCTGCAAGCTGCCGTTCATTTTCCACACGGTCCGTCTTATAATCTACAAGTACAATACCATCCTCCTCATAAAAAAACACATCAATGACACCCTGTATCAGCACAAGCTCCTCCTTGGGATACTGATTGGACAGCTGATCTGCCTCCACACCAAGCACAAACGGCTGCTCCTTATAAAGCCTTCCACGTTCCCTGGCGGTAATAATCCGCGACGCAAGCGGTGATTTTAAAAATCCGCATATTTTTCCGACTGGAACACAGGCAAGTTCCTCCTTCGTCGCCCTCCCCTCCGAAATCCATCGCGCGCGCTCCTCATAAATCATTGCATAAAGTCTTTTCTCGTCCGCCTCGCTTTGATACCTGAAACCCGTTCCAAAAGACAACAGCTCCATCACCTTATGCACCGCCGAACCATACTGTACACCGCCTCTTTCCGTTTCCTTGTCCACACTGTCTTCAAGCTTTCTCGCAAAGCTCGGAACATACGTTTCCTCCTTTGTTTCAACCAACTGCACCGCACTCTCAAAGGTTTCCCTGTAAGACTCCTGCTTTAACTCGGAAACTGTAGTCTTTACCGTAAGTCCCTCAAGATATGCATACGGATATGGGAAATCAAATCTGCCCTTGAGTTTCTCTTTCAACTTCTGGTCCGCAAACACCCCTGCCCGGTCAAGCTCCTGTTCCAGCAAAGCGCTTTTTCCCTGTGCGGCAATCTCCTCCCTGAAATCAACGATTTTTGTACAATGCTCGATTTTGATTGGAACATCCCCATACCGCAAATCCTGCGCGCAAAACCGGGTGCCCTCCAAAAATCCGTTCATACACTCATGACGCATCAGCGATGCAAGTACAAGATCCATATAAGAGCCTGCACCCATAATTACGGAATACGGCAGTTTTTGCCCTTCCTCCATCGTGAGGTAAAAATCCGATTTTAACTTTTTCTCAAAATCATCAAGATATCCTGTCAGAATCAATTTTTCCTTCGCACGGGTAAGCGCTACGTACAGTACGCGCAAATCCTCGCCGCGCGTGTCCTCCTTCATGCGCTGCGCAACGACATTTTTGCGAATGTTCCTGCGCTTTATCCGCATTTTGGGATCAATGTAATCCACACCCACGCCAAGCTCGGCATCCATGAGAATCGCCTCCCGCATATCCATCATGTTAAACTGCTTGGAAAGCCCGCACACAAAACAGATTGGAAACTCAAGACCCTTACTCTTGTGAATGGTCATAATGCGTACCACATCCGCATTTTCATCAAGGATATTTGCCTCCCCGAAATCAACCTCCTGCTCCTGAACCGTTTCCAAATACCGGATAAAATGAAACAATCCGTAAAAGCTCGTATTTTGAAACGTGCCAGCCTTTTCAAGCAGCAGTTCTAAATTAGCAAGTCTTTGGTCCCCCCCCGGCATCGCACCCACATACGCCCCGTACCCGGTCTCATCAATCAGTGCACGGAGCAAATTCTTAATCGGTGTATAGACAACACGCTTCCTGTAATCCGAAACCATCGCAAAAAACCGTTCCAGCTTCCCACGCAAAGGTTCCTTCATTTCAGCATTCTCATAATAATATTTTGCCTGATTATACAAGAACATTTGTTCAGCAGCAAAGCACCGGATTCCTGCAATTTCCTCCTCACAAAAACCAAAAAACGGCAGCCGCATCGCCCCAAACAAGGCAATATCCTGAAGCGGATTATCCAAAATGCGCAAAAAATTCACAATGCCCTGAATTTCAATCGTTTGAAAATATCCGGTCTTGCTCGTGACATGAACCGGTATTTTATTCTCGCTTAAAATCCGACGGAAATCCTCGTCCCAGCCTGATGTGGCGCGAAACAAAATCACAATATCGGAATAGTTCGCCGGTCTAAGTTCCCCTGTCACTTCATCCGTCACCAAAAAACGCCCTACCATTTTTTTGATGCGTTCCGCGACAATCAGCGCCTCCCGCTCTTTCGATGAATACTGCGGCACTCCGGCATCTTCCTGCGTGGCGCTTACAATCAGCAGTTCCGTCTGATAAGGGTCTTCCCCCTCAATTTGATCAGGCTCAGGATAAGATGCCCCTGCATAAAGCGCAGCGCTTTCGTCGTACGCTACGTTTCCGACCGCCTTTCCCATCAGCTGCCCGCAGATAAAGTTTACCGCATCCGTCACTTCCCTGCGGCTTCTGAAATTCATACTCAAATCAATTCTGACACAATTGGAGTCCCCTTCTTCATGCTCCTCATTTGTGACATATGTGTCATATTTTTCCATAAAAATCTCTGGACGTGCCAGTCGGAACTTATAAATGCTCTGTTTCACATCTCCGACCATAAAGCGGTTATACCGTCCCCCTCGCTCGCCCGAAATGCTCTTTAGCAAAAGCTCCTGCACTTCGTTGGAGTCCTGATACTCATCAATCATAATCTCCGCAAAGTAATCCTGCAGCGCAAACGCCGTTTCCCGCGGCACAATGTCCCCCTTTTCATTCTTCTCCAAAAGAATTTGCAGTGCCAAATGCTCCATATCCGAAAAGTCGATGATATTTTTCTCGCGTTTTGCGCCGTCAAGCATCTCCTTAAACAAAAGCGTCAGGCTCACCAGCTCCTCAACCGCTTCCTGACACACAGACATATCACGCAATGTATCCCTGACCGAAATCTGAAACAAAAGCTTTTTTAAACTGCCGATATTTTTTTTCACCTCATCGCGGATTCCCTTTACCATTTCCTTCAGCGCAGGATCCTCTCCCTGCGTCTTTTTTGTGGAAAGCCGTGAAAAGGAACTATCAGTAAACAAATCATACAGTTTTTCGTAGTCCTTTGTCTTTTTCAGGTTTTCAATCATTTCCAAATCCAAGGCAAGATTATCAAGATACTGCGCAGGTCCGCCTGACCGCTGCGAAATTGCAATCGCCTGCCGCAGCCGTCCCTCACACTCTGTTAAAATTGTGTCAATATAGTGCAGCGCCTCCCGAAACCACCTCTTTTCAGAAAGCTCCTGCGCGCTGCTTCCCCTATAATCCTCAATTCGTTCCAAAAGCCACTCCTCCGGAAACGGGTAACTCACAGAAAAATGATATAACCTTAAAACCGCCTCCTCAATCCGCTTTTCACTTGTGCCCGTGCTGTAACACTCCACAAAATGCAAAAAACGCTCCGAGGGCTCTGTATGCATTTCTTCCAAAAGCCGGTTCATAATGTCCGCCTCAAGCATTTTGATTTCACTTTCATCCGCCACACGAAATCCGGGATCAATTCCAATTTCATTGAAATTGTTCCGAATTACAAACAGGCAGAAGGAATCAATCGTCGTAATCTGCGCATTGTGTATGAGCGATGCCTGTTTCTGCAAATGCTCATTTTGCGGATTATCTTCCAATTTCTTTGCCACCGCCCTGCTGATTCGTTCACGCATCTGCGCCGCAGCCGCAGAAGTAAACGTCACAATCAGAAGCCTGTCAATATCCACCGGCTTCTCTTCATCCGTTATCCGTTGTATAATACGCTCTACAAGCACTGCGGTCTTTCCGCTTCCTGCTGCCGCAGACACAAGGATATTTTTATCTCTCGTGTCTATAACGCGCTGCTGGTCTGCTGTATATTTCATTAATAATCCGATCTCCTTCCAGCCTCTTCTCTCATTTTTTCAATTGCCTGCCGCGCGTCAAGCTCCTCCAAACGGCGCACAAGCCCCGCACCAAGCTTTTTGTCAAACCCGCACACACTCTTGTAGGCACAGTATGTACATGCACTCTGTTCCTTCTGCTCATATGGGCTTATGCGAATATCTCCGTCAAGAATGGATATGCCAAGCTCCTTGATTTTATGATTTACATAGTTTGAAACAGTTTCAAAATCCTCTCCGGAAAGCACGGACGATGCCTGCGTAAAACTGCCGTCTTTCTTCTTTGCCACCGGAAGCACAGTGGATTTCGATTCAAAATCCTTGTCAAGAAGCCGGATGACTTCCTCATCGTCACTCACCATTCCTGTCATTTTCAATTCGTCCAAAATTGCCTTCTCAATTTGCATCGGGTCAGGATTCCCCTGCTCCGTTTCCGTCATCGGATCACTCACATGATAATAAAGCATCGCCGCCGGAATGACACGCGTACCCGGATTTTTCTTTTTCTGAACCTCCATCGCCGCATTCATATATACCACAAGCTGCAGCTGCAGACCATAATATAACGCAGCAAGATCAAATCTCCTGTTACCGGATTTGTAATCAATCACCTTCACATACAACTTATCCTCCTGCCTGCAGGTATCAATCCGGTCAATGCGTCCAATCAGATGCATCCGCTCCTCCTTGGAAAGCGCAATATTGACCGCATCAAGGTCTGAAGTCATCTGAAACGATAATTCAAAGCCTTCCGGTTCAAACACGCCCTGGCGAAGCTGGTATTGAAGTGTCTGCACTGTGCGGACCAGCACCCGCTTCATCCGCGTAATCATATACTCATTGCGCCTGCTGCTATATAGCACCGTTTCGCCGTATGCGGCGGCATAGCTTTCAAGGCACTCGCCTACAAGCTGCTCCCCATACTCCTTCGGAAAGTCAAACCATGTATAGCCCCTTTCCTTTAATTTGTCGGAAAACTGTTCAAGGACTGCATGGAATACCGTTCCCATATCAACACTCTCAAAACTGTACTTGTCACGCTCCGAAAGTCCAAGACCATACTGCAGAAAATGCGCATAGGCACATGCGGCAAATTTTTCCAAACGGCTCACGCTGTTTTTCAGGATCTGACCGTACAGAAGTCTTGCAAGCTCTTTTGGAAGCCGTCTGCCACCCGCATCCGCAAGATATTCAAATGCCGCCCTCTTCATGCCCTCTACAATGGGTGCATACTTCTCATTTCCGACACAAGTGTCATAAAGCGTAAAAAATACCGTTCTGTCGCGCTCTGACTGCACATCGGACAGCCCATTTAACGCATAACGGCGAAGCAGCTCCACAAGATACGATAACGCGTCCGCCGGCGAATCAATCTGCTCCTCAATGCTTCTTAACTGCGGCTTTCCAACCACAATGTTTGGAAAAAGCCTTGTCACAGTATGAATTAAATATGCCGGACGGATACTCTTTCCTTCGCTGTCCACTTTTGCATAAGAAAGGAACAGAAATTCTGACGGTTTTGTCATCATCAGATACAGATAAAGTCTTTGTATGTACATCTGCTGTCTTGGTGTCGGCGCAAGTTCATATTCCGACTCTTGCAGAAATTCGCGGTCAATATCGGAAATAATACCGCCCGCCCCTCCACTTTTAGGAATAATTCCGTCATTGACACCGATAAAAAACAGCGCCTTTACCTCACTCATGCGCGTCCGTTCAATATCTCCGATTACTACTTTATCCACATTCTGCGGTATCGTACCGACCTTAATTTCCGCAAAGCCTGCATCTAAAATATCGGCAAAATCTTTTATGGTAAGTTCCTCGTCCCCAAGCAGAGCACAAATCTGCTCCAAAAGCTCCATGACAAGCCGGTAAATCTGCTCATATTCCTTTGCCCTGACAAGGTCATTTTTTGCCTTAAATTCAGCAGCATACACCGCAAGCTTCTGTTCGATTTCCGCTTTTACAATAAATTCATAGAGCGCGGCTGCAAGCTCCCGTCCGCATGCCTTCTTTCCCATAAGCGGCTCAATCATGGACACAATTTTTTCCCGTACCGCATTGAGTTCGTCAAGCGCTCCTGCCGCCTCATCCCATTCTTTAAGCCTTCTTGTAAAGCGCCTGGACCATGCCCTTTTTCCGCGGATTCCCATTATCATCACATAGTTTTCAAGCCGATCCGTATCCTCTAGGGAGATTCCTGAAAGACCGCACCGCAAAAAATGAAACACCGCCTCATAAGAGTACTCCTGTATCACTACCAAAAGCGCACTTCTGATAAACTCTATGAACGGATTCAACACCAGCTTATTTGTCCTGTCCAAAAAAAACGGAATGCCAAAGCGTGGAAATTCTTCCTCCACAAGAAACCCATACCGCTCCAAATCACCGGTTACCACCGCAATATCGCGATAACTGTAATGCTTCTTTCGCACAAGCTGTCTGATTGCCAAACACACCTGTCTTATTTCCTCCCTCGGACCAGATACTTCAAATATATGGATACTGTCCTGCTTCCCCTGAAACTCCCTGTAAGGATATCGAAAAAGCTCCCGTTCAAGATGGGAAAGTCCCGCGTTATTTTTATACCGGAACACCTGTTCATCCATGATTTTCTCGTCTTTTTCACGCACTGCACCTGCTTCCTTGCAGAGCTTGTCAAGGTCACGAATTGTCTTTTTACTTAAGTGAAAAAGCTTCTGCTCGCCGTCTTTTGCATAGGGGTCTTCGCGCGTGTCCATTGTAACCGTCACAATCACCTGCCGCGCCTGCACCATAAGCTCCTGAATCACTTTATTCTGCACCGGTGTAAACCCTGTAAAACCGTCAAACACGATGACGCTTCCCTGTACAATGCGCGACCGCGAAAGCACACTGCGAAGGATATCAAGCGTTTCCTCCGTCGTAATAAAACGCTCATGGATATATTGTAAAAAACCCTGGTACAAGGTGTGCAGATCTTTTAGCTTGTAAGAAAGCGCCCCCCTTTTCGCCGCATACACACCCAGCTTCTCCACATCCTCCGGACTAAGACCATACTGCATAAACTCTGAAATTGCCGACTTAATCTCGCTGATATAACCCGGTTTTCTGACATTGCGCTTCAGAACGCCAAGCGTATCCTCAAGATTTGCCGCAACCTCACGCAGCACAAGGCTCTTTCCCGTATCATCCAAAACAGGTCTGTTATTTCCCCCCGTTTCCTCAAAAATCCTGTGTGAAAGACGTCCAAAGCTCAGGACGTCAATGTTCATAATTCCTTTATTCGGATGCCTTTTTACAAGCTCAAGCTGTGTCTGCATCGTAAACTGGTCAGGTACCACAATCAGATAGTTTATATGCGGATTTTTAACAGATTCCTCTATCACCCTCTGATAAAGTAAGTAGCTTTTTCCCGATCCGGAAGCTCCAATGTAGAATTTTAACCCCATGCAGCCGCTTTCCTTTCTTAATTCTTTTTTAGATTAGTATAGCATAATTCCATTGAAAATGGTACACTGATATATAATGATATACGAAACAGAAAGGATTGCAGTTTAGCCAAGGGCTGACTGTCGGTAACAAACATGGACGAAATCAAAAACAGAAAAGACATTCCCACAGAGCATACATGGGCATTGGAGGACTTATATGTATCCGATGATGAATGGAAAAAGGATCTTGACAAAATGAAGAAAATGCTCCCTGAAATCGAAGCTTACTACGGAAAACTCGGGGATAATGCAGACACCCTGCTCTCCTTTTTGAAAAAACAGGATGAGCTTCGTATCTTTCTTGACCGTTTTGCAAACTATTCCATGCGTAAAGCAGACGAGGACACAAAAAATACAACCTATCAGGGCTTCAAGGATCAGACAGCCGGTATCTACGTGGCGCTTTCCTCCGCACTCTCCTTCGCAGAGCCGGAAATTCTTGCAATCAGTGATTCCACGCTGGAAGCATTTTATGCCGAACAGCCAAAACTAAAAACCTACAAGCGGTATTTAGGCGATATCCGCCGCAAAAAGGCGCACATTTTAAGCAATACCGAGGAAAAAATCCTTGCGGCAGCCCAAGACCTTGCACAGGCGCCTGATGATATTTTCGGACTGTTAAACGACGCTGATATGACCTTTGATTCCGTAAGCGACATTGAGGGAAACCGCTATCCGGTCACACACGCCACATTTATCTCACTGCTTCACAAAACTGACAGGAGTGTCAGAAAAGCTGCTTTTGAGTCGCTCTATAAGACCTATGAAGCACATAAAAATACTTCCGCGGCAATCCTGTCCGCGCAGATGAAGCAGCTGAACTTTTTCGCGAAAATGCGTAAATATGACAGTCCGCTTCATGCGGCGCTTGACAATAGCAATGTCAATCCGCAGGTCTATTATAATTTAATTGAAACAGTGCATGAAAACATGGAATACATGTACCGCTATGTTCGCCTTCGGAAAAAACTGTTAAAGGTTGACGAGCTTCATATGTACGACCTGTATGCTCCCATGGTTCCCAACGCCGAACGCAAAATTTCCTTCGAAGAAACCAAAACAAATATCCGCAGCGCTTTGTCGGTTCTTGGCAACGATTATACAACCCTTTTGGATGAGGGCTTTCAAAACCGCTGGATTGATGTTTATGAAAATACAGGCAAACGCAGCGGTGCGTATTCCGCCGGATGCCGCGTCCATCCATTTGTTCTTTTAAACTACAAAGACAATCTTGACAGTGAGTTTACGACAGTCCATGAGATGGGGCACGCCCTTCACTCCTATCTCTCAAACAAGAATCAGCCGATCGTTGACTCCGATTATGTGATTTTTGTGGCAGAAGTTGCCTCAACCTGCAATGAAGCGCTTCTCATGCAATATCTTCTGAAAAATACGACTGACAGGAAAGAACGTGCATACCTGATTAATTACTTTTTGGAGCAGTTTCGAACCACACTCTACCGTCAGACCATGTTTGCGGAATTTGAGCTGAAAATGAGCCAAATGGCACAAAACGGTGAGAGCATTAATTCCGAAACCGCTTGCAAAACGTATCATGACTTGATAGACCTGTACTTTGGCAAAGAAATTGTACATGATGTGAAAATCGACCTTGAGTGGGCGCGTATTCCGCATTTTTACTACAATTTCTATGTCTATCAGTATGCGACTGGATTTTCAGCGGCAATTGCCCTTTCCCAAAAGCTGCTGGCGGAAGGCGAAGCAGCCGTAAAAGACTACAAGGAAAAATTTTTAAGTGCAGGCTGCTCAAAGGATCCTGTTTCGATTTTAAAAGATGCCGGAGTTGATATGTCCACCAAAAAACCAATCGAGGATGCATTAAAACTGTTCGGCAGCCTGATTGATGAAATGGATGCACTCGCTTCCATTTAGATTGCGTCACGCGAAGCAAAAAGAACGCCAGTTTGGCGTTCTTTTTATATGAATTAAAATATCAATCCGTCATTTACATAGTATCAAGTGCCTGATACATAGACATCATCGGCGCCATACAAGCCGCCACAAGTCCGCCTACAACAACCGCAAGCACTACAATAATCATAGGCTCCATCGCTGCCATTAAAGACTGCACAGCCATTTCCACCTCTTCATCATAATAGTCCGCAAGCTTATCCAGCATTTCCTCGGAATTACCGGATTCCTCACCGATACGAAGCATATGGTATACCATCGGCGGAAACAGCCCGCATTCCTCCAACGGACGCGAAAGCGGCATACCAATCGATACCTGAAGCGATGCATCCTTTAATGCCTCTTTAAAATACACATTCCCCATAATACCCGACACAATGGATGTCGCCTCCACAAGCGTAACACCCGAGCCAAGCAAGGTTCCTAATGTTCTTGCCATCTGTGCGGAAGCCGATTTTACAGTCATATTTTTTAAGATCGGTATTGTAATTGCAATCTTTCCAAAAAAATGTTTTCCCGGATCCGTCTTTGAAAATGCTACAATTCCAAATGCAATCGCCGCCACAACCGGTATAATAATATACCAATAATTAATCACGCCATTACTGAGCGCCACATAAAATTTCGTGATTGCCGGAAGATCCGTACCCAAATCAACGAACATGCTCTCATAATTCGGAATAACGACCACAAGCATGACAATCGTAATAATCACTGCGATAATCATAACCGCAACCGGATAAATCATTGCCTTTTTAACAAGCGCCTGTGTCTTACTCGACTTCTCAAGCTGCTGCGACACACGTTCCATCGCAACGTGCAATGTACCAGATGCTTCTCCTGCCGCAACCATGTTAATCATCAAATCGGGGAACACCTTCGGATGCTCTGAAAGCGCCTGCGCAAGCGTATCGCCCTTCTCAATGTCAATACGTACGGTGTTGAGTGCTTCCTTCAACCGCTTGTTTTCCGTCTGCTCATAAAGCATTCGAAGCGTTTCCATAATCGTAACGCCCGCCTTGTTCATGCTGACGAACTGCCTGCACATAACGCTCAAATCCCTCGCAGAAGGGTAACCTCCAATCTGTATATTAATGTCGGCCGTTAAAATCGTCTGTCCTTTGACCGACACCACCGTTAGTCCCTGACTTCTGAGTTTGCTTTTTACCTCTTCCTCATCTGCCGCATCAATCGAGCCCTTTACTTCCTTGCCGAGCTTGTTTATGGCCTCATATCCAAATTTCGCCATCTGATGCCCACACCTTCTTTCCTACGTATTTTTTACCATTGACCATCCCACCATAAAGCCTGTTTTACCTAATATTATACTCTTACACGCATTAATTCGCAACGGTTTTGTTCCCATTGCTTCATATTTTAAAGACCAGATTAACATACAACGCGGTTTTTGCCATTGTATTTCCCCACATAAAGACGTTTATCCGCAATACTTACCCAATCCTCTATCGTTGTTTCATTTGAATAAGCTGCCGCGCCAATCGTCACGGTAAGCGGCACCCTTTTAGGGATGTCTGCATCTTCCGATTCGCACATCAGTTCGTATTCCTCAACCTGCCCTCTGATTGCATCAATCTTATCAAATGGAGGTCTTGTCGCCTCCATAAGCCTTCCGATAATCAAAAACTCCTCACCGCCCCACCGGCATACCGTCACGTCATGCTTGTCGTCGGAAAGGATTCCCGCAAGCGCCTTGAGCGCCTTGTCGCCAAAATTATGTCCATATGTATCATTAATTTTTTTGAAATTGTCAATGTCCACCATCGCAAGCCAGTATCCGTCCGCCTCATCCTTCTCCAAAATACGGTTTAAGTGCCGCATAATATAATGACGGTTTGGCAGACCTGTAAGCGCATCATACTCCGCCTGCCGCGAAAGCCTCGCCTCACTTTTCAGGAAAAACAGCGTCATCAGCTTCAACGAAACAATCATCACCGCAAACGTAATAACCGCCATTGCCACATACATAAAAAGCTGTACCTTGTCATCAATGACATAAAGCGGCTCTCTTCCATACATTCCGAAAAGAAGTCCGACATAGCTCGTAACGCTCAGCGCACTTAAAAGACTGCCGCTTACGTTACTTTTACCGTTATTCATCTTCAGTGAAAAATACTCGGCATAGAAAAAAATGCACACAATACAGATCAGGCACATCTGAAAACCACATCCCATGCCGACACAGACTACGGCAAAAATCATATGGACAATCACTTCAAACGCCATAAGGTTAATATATTTCGCAAGCATATTCTTTTTGATAAACGCATAACTGCAAAAATAGAAAATAATGCTGAATATATTAAATCCCGCCATAATCACAACATGATAATACGTAAAAAAAATAAAGAAAAATATATGCATGCACAAAAATATCGTGTTCAACAGCAACGACATATTTTTTGCAATTTTCTGATTAAAAAAATAGTCCATCCTGTTCCCCTTTTTATCCATTCATTTTCTTTTACATAATATCACAATTTTTGATGCATGTCATTTCATTTTGTGCTAAAATATAATAATGAATAAACTCAGCAACTGTTAAAAGTGCTGAAATTACTTTATTTTGTAATTGAAGGAGGAACTTTAAATGGCTTGGTACGACGAAGCAGTATTTTATCACATCTATCCGCTTGGAATGGCAGACGCTCCAAAGGAGAACACTTATGAGGAACCTGTCCACCGATTGAATCATCTGGTTCCATGGATACAACACATTAAGGCCATCGGTTGTAACGCCATATACATCGGTCCTTTGTTTGAGTCCGTAGGACATGGTTATGAAACAACCGACTACAAAAAGCTTGACAGCAGGCTTGGCGACAACGAGGATTTGAAAAATTATGTGGCAAAATGCCACGAAGCAGGCATTAAGGTAATCTTTGACGGTGTATTCAATCACACAGGACGCGACTTTTTTGCCTTTCAGGATATCAAACAAAACCGCGAAAGCTCACAATACCGTGACTGGTACTGCAACGTAAATTTCGGCGGCAACAACGAATATAACGACGGCTTTTCATACGACAACTGGGGCGGCTATAATCTCCTGGTAAAATTAAACCAAAGAAATCCCGCGGTAAAGGATTATATCTGTGATGTCATTCGTTTTTGGGTAAGCGAATTTGACGTAGACGGCATTCGTCTTGACGCTGCCGATGTGCTTGATTTTGATTTTATGAAAGCGCTGCGCGGTGTTGCAAATGAGGTAAAACCGGATTTTTGGCTTATGGGTGAAGTGATTCACGGTGATTATTCGCGCTGGGTAAATGAGGGAACACTTCATTCCGTGACAAACTACCAGCTTCATAAAGCACTGTATTCTGGTCACAATGACCACAACTATTTTGAGATTGCGCACACGGTAAAACGCCTCTATGATATGGGCGGCAGCAATCCGAATGGCTTCAAGCTTTACAATTTTGTGGATAACCATGATGTTGAGCGTATCCATACAAAGCTTACAAACAAGGCTCACTATACGCCTGTTCATGTACTGTTATATACACTTCCCGGTATTCCTTCCGTTTATTATGGCTCGGAATTCGGAATTGAAGGCAGAAAGGAAAAGTTCTCCGATGCGTCGCTGCGTCCAGCCATGTCCTATGAGGATTATAAGGACGCCATGCAAAATAATCCGTGCACAAAGCTCACCGCCGCTCTCGGAAAGACGCGCCAGCATTCAAAGGCGCTCTGTTATGGCGATTATAAAGAGCTTTTGCTGCGCAACCGCCAGTATGCGTTTTCCCGTACCTTTGACGGGGAATGTGCAGTTGTAACCGTAAATAACGATGACAGTGACTATACAATGACCCTTCCCGTAAACAGCTCCTGTGCAGAATATATCGGTGCACTCTCAGGTCAGCGTGTGTCTGTTGTAAACGGTACTATTTGTGTCAATGTAAAGACAAATTCAGGGGATATTTGGCTACCCTTGACGGACGATGAGCAATTGCAAAAGGCGATGGAAGAGCAGCCCGTCATTGTAAACGATGCCCAAACAGATGCATCCGATACTGCTTCTTCTTTTGCCAAACCGGAATGCGAAAGCGCTCCCAATGACACCAATGATATTTCTGAACCTTCCGATAAAGAAGCATTCCAAAAGGGAAAAATTGCGGGACTCCAGGAAGCAATCCTTGCAATTATGGAGAAAAAAGGAACTGTTACGGAGCAGATGCGCAGGGATGTATTGAACAACGTACACCACGATTCCCTTGTTAACTGGGTAAAAAGTTTTTATTAAAACTCAAATATATTTCACAAACGAAAGGAGATTTCAAAAATGGCAGCATGGAAAAACATCCAAAAACCCGTTGCCCTTGCTCTTGCAGGCGCGATGGTATTCACAAGCATGACATGCCCCGGTATGTCAATGAAGGCGAATGCGGCACAAAAGGTGCTTGCATTTGATACTGCAGAAGGCGGCGGTCAGTATGCAACAGGAGGACGCGGCTACGATACCTATGTCGTTACCTCTCTTGAAGACTATGAAAAGGATGGTACACCGATTGAAGGTACATTGCGCTACGGTATTGAGAAGTTCGCAAAGGAAAACGGCGGTGCAACCATCGTATTCAATGTAGGCGGTCTCATTGATTTAAAGGGCAATCTTTCCTTTAAGAATATTAAAAATGTAACAATTGCCGGTCAGACAGCTCCCGGAGACGGTGTTACACTCTGCGGATACCAAACAGACATCAGCAATTCGGAAAATCTGATTATCCGATATATGCGTTTCCGTCCGGGTGCAAAAAACGTATCAAACGGCAGCGACTCTATGGATGCACTATGGGGACGCGACAATAAGCTCTTTATTCTTGACCACTGTTCTTTCAGCTGGAACACGGATGAAACACTTTCCACATACCGCGGACAGGACGGAACCGTACAGAACTGCCTTATTTATGAAAGCCTGACTGTTTCAGGTCATACAAAAGGGCGTCACGGATATGGCGGAATCTTTGGCGGGGATAACGTACTCTTCCAAAACAACCTGATTGCCAATACTACTTCACGTGCACCACGTATGGGCGGCGGCTCCATGGGGGATCCGACAAAGGAGTCCGCAGGCGAATCCTACGGTTATTGCGCAACCACACAGGTGAGCAATAATGTCATTTACAACTATGGATTCAATGTCGTACATGGCGGCGGCTGGCAGCTTACCAACTACATCAACAACTATATGATAAACGGTGTAGGCTCAAGGGATGACATTGCGCAAGTTGTTGCCAAAGCCGGCGAGAGCAAAAAATACGGTGGATTTTATGTAAACGGCAATGTATTGTATGACGGAACAGAGAAAAATCAGGAAATTTCTGCAGATAATGCAGGAAACGGAAAGACAAGCGGTGTCATTAATACAGCTCCCGACTGGACAGTGATTGCAAAACAGCAGTACACTACCACGATTGGCGGCACTTCCTTTATGCCGAAAAAAGCATGTGATTTCCCGTTAGAAAAAGATATGGAGAGCGCTGAGGCAAGCTTCTCTAAAGTATTAGATCAGGCTGGCGCGACATATCCGAAGCGCGATGCACAGGATGCCCGTGTCGTACAGGAAGTAAGAACCAATACCGGTCGTTTTATCAACACAGAAGACGAGGTTGGCGGATACCCCTGTGCTGCCTCTGTCAGGGAAGCAGGATTTGACACTGATATGGATGGCATGCCGGATTTTTATGAGGACATGCTTGGATTTGACAAAACAAACGCAGCGGATGCCAAGGCAATTGCCCAAAACGGACGTTCCAACGTCGAAAATTATTTTAACAGCATCGTGGATGAGCACAAGGTTGCGGACAATCCTACTGTAATGCTGACCGTTGAAAATAATGCACGGTACAATGTGGGGGATTCGATTGTAATAGGGGCATCTGCCATAGCAAACAATGGCGGGACAATCGAAAAAGTAGAATTTTACAATGGAAGTAAACTGATCTCTACCGCAACACAGGCTCCTTACTTATGCGATATAAGTGGTCTTGCTGACGGAACCTATTTTGTTTCTGCAAGAGCATATGACAATAACGGCACTGCAACACAGGCTACCGCCGCACAGATTCACGTAAACAGTACCGCGGGCACCCCCGGATACGAAAGCATTGATATCGGCGCTCCCGGCGTTGCCGGCTCCGCTTCCCTTGAAAAAGGCGTACTTACTGTAAAAGGCGCAGGCAAAATGGGCAAGGCAGAAGGTTCTGTAGACGGTGCTCCCGCAGATGCCACGACAGACAGCTTCCACTATGTATATAAAGGGCTGAGCGGAGACGGTACAATTGTTGCCAAAATTGATGATGTGACAGCAATTGACAACCATGCAGGCACAGGTCTGATGATTCGGGAAAGCGCAGCGGCAAATGCAAACACCGCATTCCTATCGATGTCACTGGTAAAGCAGAATACAAAATTGAATGAAGGCAATCCTGATTTGGACGACACCACATGGGCAGTATACCTTGCAAACAGAGGCGCTGCTTCTGTTACAAGTGATAAGGGCGAAGCGCTCTCAATCAACAAGCCCGGCGAAATAAGCCCCATGACGGAAACACTCGACGCAAAAGACAGTGCCGCAAAGGCAGGCATTCCACTTGTCGAGGACTTCTATTTCAGAACAGCTAAAAATAATAAAGCTATAACAAACGGCATATGGCTCAAGCTTGAGCGCAAAGGCAATGTCTTCACAGGCTACGCAAGAAATAACACCAGCGAAGCATGGAAGTTAATCGGATCTGCTGAAATTCCTATGGGACAGGATGTACTGATTGGTTTTGCAGTTGACGGAAACAAGGTTGCAAACGATATTGACAACTTAAGCACCGCAAAATTCTCGAATATCAGCATCAAATAATCATTGAATCCATAAAGGCGCCTGAAATCTCTTTGAGAGGTTTTCGGCGCCTTCTACTTTATATAATTTATAAAAAACCCATGACTGTTCCAACCCAGTAAAGAATCCCCAAACACCAGCTTGTAACAATTCCGTACAAAATAACGGGACCTGCAATGGTAAATATCTTGCAGCCAATACCAAACACCTGTCCTTCTGTCTTATATTCAATCGCACTTGATACTACAGAATTCGCAAACCCCGTAATCGGCACAAGCGCCCCTGCCCCGCCCCATTTCACAAGTTTTCCGTATAGATTGAATCCTGTAAGCAAAGCGCTTAAAAGAATCAGAATCATCGAACACCATGCTGCCGCAATTTCCTTGTCTAATCCAAATTGTTCTGTCGCCATGGTAACAATAAACTGTCCCACACAACATATGATTCCCCCCATGATAAACGCTTTCCCCATCTGAAGCGGTAAATTTGTCTTGGGGGAATTTTGCTTAACGTATTCCTGGTATTCCTCAATTTTTTGTTGTTTTTCCATTCCAATCATCCATCCTTTCCTTTGCTTTATAATACCTTATACAAGCTCAAAAAAATCCATCATAAAATAAATCAACGAACCGGTTACCTTTCCAATCGCTACTGAAAAAATAGCGATATCCAATCCCTTTTTTAATTTGATGCGTCTTGTAAAAATCGGGATACCATCCAAAACCTCCGCAAGGGCGATTGCAAGGCAACCCACAAAAATTCCTGCAAAAACACCGAATAGAATCAGCAGCGCCTGACATAAAAAAGACGCATGCGCCACTATTTCTCCAAACGATCCCTGGATTGGAAACACACTGAAAATACATGCAATCACTGAACCAAAAATAATGCATTCCTCATACAAAAGCTCATAGCGCGCAGTATTTGTTTTTCCTGCAAAACGCGGCACAAGCCCTACTACAAAAAGCACCGTAAAAACACCTGCTGACACAAGCAGTCCTGAACTAAATCCCATAATACATAAGAATATTGTTTTTAAGAACATCAGTTCACATCCTTTTCCTTTCCTGAACGATCACTAATCTCCACAATTGCCTGATTGACATCACGCTCATAATTCCTCATTTCAACTTCCAATGGCGTCGGATCCGCGCTCATGCGTTTTCCTCCCACATGATTATAAAATGCAATAATTCCCATCGTAAGCCCTATTGAATAAGCGATCTCAAGCGCAGTACAACCATTTGAAGCCTTACCTGTCACCAACTCATAGATGCGGGCAAATACATCGGATATCCCAATATCATTATGATAAGCCATAATGGTAAATCCTGATCCGAAAAAACATATTAATGCCACCAGCAATACCTTAATCCATTCCCCAAGTCCCTTCTTATTCTTTTGTGTATCCTTTTGAAAAGAAGACTTTTCTATAATAATATCTGTTTCCCCAATACTTTCTACTGTTATACCGGGATTAAGCTTCGTGAGTTCCTCAATGACTTTCATGATACTTATGACAACTCTTGGAGCGCCCTCTTTTTTGAATCTATGGATTTTCAACGCCTCTGCTTTTGCTCGTACCGCTTCATCCTCGCAATAGATGCTTGCCACATCCGCAAGCTCAACATCACTTTTCTGCGTCACCACATTCTGCTTTGCCATGATATACAACACTACATTTGCCATAAAAAATAACCATGTCCTTCCTGTTCCTAACAGTATTCATGGTTATTCTTTACAAAATTAATATCTTTATTCAATGATTTTAATCATTTTCAGCTGTCCGTCTTTGTCCGTCCCGTGAATGTGCCTGCCCTTTTTCCGAAAATCCTCAATATATTCCCATACTTCCCGACTGATGATTTCTCCCGGATATAGAACCGGTATTCCCGGCGGATAGGGTGCTAACATCTGCCCCGAAATCCTCCCTATGGCATCTGTCCATGCAATCTCTTTTTTTATGGAAAAATATGCCTGTCTTGGCGTAAGACACTGCTTTGGAAGATTTGGAAATTGCACCCTGTCCTTTATGACACCTGTGTCACTTTTTTGTTTCCTATTTTGATACGCTGCGCTAATATCAATACACGCCTCAGCCAGCCTGTCCAAATCCTGCGCCTCATTCGCATAAGTCACAATCGCAAGCACATTCTCATGGTCGGAAAGCTCCACATTGACACCGTATTTTTCAAAAAGCAGCTCGTCAAGCGCAAAACCTGAAATACCAAGACCACGCGCCGATATCACAAGTCTTGTTTCATCAATCACAAGCCTATCCTTTTCCCCAAGGCAAATAAAGCCCCCGATACTGTCGATCCGTCTGCGCGCATTCACCGCAAGCAGCGCCGCTTTTTCGTACATGTGTTTGCCATGCATTGCAAGCTCATACCTTGCACAGTCAAGGGAAATCATCAGCAGATAACTCGGACTTGTGCTTTGCACCAAATGCAGGTTTTGTGCCACACGCGCAAGCACATCGGTCCTGATTCCATGATTTTTAATGTGCAGCACGGAGCTTTGTGTCAGTGCTCCCGTCACCTTATGCATACTCTGCACACAAACATCCGCCCCACACTGTAGCGCCCCCCTTCTTTTGTCTGCCGCAGTTTCCCCGTCAAAATACAAATGCCCTCCATGCGCCTCGTCAACCAAAAGCAAGGCATTATTTTCATGACATATTTCTGCAATTTCCCGTAAATTAGAACAAATCCCATAGTATGTCGGATTTACCAGAAAAAGCGCTGTGCAGTTTGGATGTTCCCGAAAAAGAACGCGTACCTTCTCCGGCGCAATTCCACCTTGAATGCCCCACTCTTCAATGGTATCAGGCATAACGTATACCGGTTTTGCTCCCGATAAAACAAGCCCCATCATCGCAGACTTATGCGCATTGCGCGCAACCATAATCTCCTGCCCCTCAAAAGCCGCACTGATAATCATCGCTTCGTTCCCGCAGGTCGTACCGTTTACAAGAAAAAAGCTCTCATCCGCTCCATAAAGGTCACGCAAAAGCTCCTGTGCCTCGCGGATTGCCCCTTGCGGTGCATGCAAATCATCTGTATACGGCGTTTCCGTCACATCATAAGAAAAAATCCTGTCTCCGGCTTTTTGCGTCCACCGGCTGCTAATCCCATGGTTCAAACGGTGTCCCGGAATCCTAAAATATGCCGGTTGTGTATCTATCAGGCGTTCTACCGCCCGAAGAAGCGGCGTTTTGTTCTGATCCATTCTGTTACTCATGCTCCTTATACGACAAATTTTTACTGTTCTAAAAAATTTTAACCATATTATAGCATTTTATGATAAAATAGTAAAAGATTATTTAACGAGGAAGGAAAACAATACAATGCCATATATTTACGAAACACATCTTCACACAGCTACTGCCAGCAAATGCGCTATCAGCACAGGGGACGAATACATCTCATATTATAAAAGCCTTGGTTTTAGCGGTATCTTTATCACGGACCATTTTTTTAACGGCAACAGCTGCGTACCCAAGAACCTGCCGTGGGAGGAGCGCATTGAAATTTTCTGCCAGGGATATGAGGATGCCAAAAAGGAAGGCGACCGCCTCGGTCTTGATGTGTTTTTTGCGTGGGAATCACGCTTTTTCGGTGATGAATTTTTAGTTTATGGACTGGACAAAAACTGGCTTTTAAAACATCCAGAAATGATGACATGGGACCACATTACCCATTATCAGAAAATCAAAGCAGAAGGCGGTCTTGTCGTACAGGCACATCCGTTCCGTGAACGCGGTTATCTCTCCGAAGTATATGTCCATCCATTTCAATGCGATGCCTTCGAAGTTGCAAATGCCGGAAATCCCCACGAGCAGGATCGCATGGCATATCGCTATGCAAAAGAACATGGCATCACCATGACTGCCGGATCCGATATGCACAAAGTCGGTGTCACAGAAAACAACTGCGTTTACGGCATGTGCTTTGACACACCGCTTACGTCCGCATCAGATTATGTAAATCGCATCAAAAACGGGCAGGGATTCTCGCTTCGCGTTCCCCCCAAACATCTTGAATGGAAGGACGGTACTTCAAATCACCTGCCCGTATTCCTTTTTGACTCAAATAATCAGCCACACGCCACATCCAGCGTCGAAGATATCTTTATTCAGCGTTTACATTAGCTGCCGCATTCACGCTGTTGTTTACGACATCTTCCTCTTTTATTGTAATTTTATCGGTCTGCTGTGTCGGATGAAGCTTTTCCTTAATTGCCGCAATTAAGCCTTCGAGAGAATCCGCCTCAATTTTCTCTGTTTCTTGCTTTTCTTCCTGTTTCTTCGCCTCTTCCTTGCGCGCTGCACGCTGCTCTTCAATGCGCTCCTTCTGCGTTTTTGCCGTGCTCTTGCTCTGCTCCGTCATGTCCTTTAAGAGCTTCACTGCATACGTTACTTTTCCATCCGCATCCATCGTGATTGAAAAGCTCTTAATCTTGTCCACATCCTCGCCAAGCTCTTCTTTAAGGGTTTCCGAAGCCTTGCCTGCATTACTGAGAACGGATTCATACTGCTCCCTAACAGAATCATCTGCTGCCATCTTCTCAAGCAGCTCAGGATTAATCAAAACACTATAATCCTTATCTGTCAATCCCGCATAATAATCCTGCTCTTCATCCGTTGACCACTCTGCTACGGAAATACTCATATTGCCATATTTCTTTCTCAGTTCTTCCAAAAGATTTTTTGCGTTGTCGCTGAGTTTAATGCCTTCCTGAACACCGTTTGAATCAAGCGCTTTATATTTTCCTGTGCTCTTTGGCTTCTCATAGCCTGCCTTTGTGTTCACTGCACCATGCTCATAGGTGTCCCTGTCCGCATTTGCCTGTTTGTTATCTGTCGCCTGCTGATTTTTTGCATTCACAGCATTGGCATACTGCTGCACTACGTCATTACTTGTCGACCTGTTAGAATAAAGCCCTGTGTTATTGAGCAATGTGTTATAATTGATTCCGTTCATTTCAACCAACCTTTCCAAGGGCATCCATGCCCTTTAAACATAATTCCTGTTAATCTTTTTATCGGCATGTTATACAGTCTTATTTATATCTTTTTTTATAATAACACATTTTTCCATTTCTGTGTTGAGGCACTAAGCAAGCGCCTCAATCCGCAGTCTGGTCAGAACCTTTTTCTCCAAACGACTTACCTGCACCTGACTCATTCCGAGCCGTTTGGCAGTCTGTACCTGTGTCTTATTCTCATAGAAGCGCAGTCTGATCAATTCCTGTTCCCGCTCGTCAAGAATCTTTAGCAGTCCTTCGACAAACAGTCGGTTCATCAGTCTGTCATGATCCCGTGTACCTCCTATTGTATCCAAAAGCAAAAGCTCATTTCCATCCGACTCATACATCGTCTTATAAAGGGATTCCACCTCGCGCCCTGCATCAAGCGCCAGCACAATGTTCTCCACACTTAATCCTGTTTGTTCGGAAAGTTCCGAAAGTGTAGGTTCACTGCCATTTTTCTCCGTAAGCTCCTGCCTTACACGTTTAATCCGCAGCGCATTCTCCTTAATCCCACGACTCACCCGCAGCATTCCGTCATCCCTTAAAAACCTTCGTATCTCCCCCAAAATAAGAGGCACTGCATACGTTGAAAAACATACGCCAAACTCCGTATCAAACTTTTCGATTGCCTTGAGCAGCCCTATTGATCCAATCTGAAACAAGTCCTCCATATCACAGCCTTCCCGTGACACAAAGCGTTTCAGCACATGATGAATTAGCCCAACATTGTTTTTAAAAAGCAGCTCCTTCGCCGCACCTTCTCCCCCTTGTGCCCTCAAAAAAAGCTCCTTATCCTCCATAAGCTACTGCCTCTCATCAGATACCTTAAGGCATTTTTCCATATGTACCATTGTCCCCATATTGGGTGAGCTTGTCACATCCACTTTATCCATAAATGCTTCCATAAAAGAAAATCCCATTCCAGAACGCTCATGTTCCATACCAGTCGTAAACATCGGCTGCATTGCCTTTTCCACATCTTCAATCCCAACGCCCATGTCACAGATTTCAATAATCAATCGATTCGTATCCCTGCTCTCCTTTTTCAGCGCAGCTTTCATTACCACTGTTCCTCCACATTCCTGATACCCATGTATGATTGCATTGGTCACAGCCTCCGACACTGCCGTTTTCACGTCCTCAAGCTCGTCCACCGTAATATCCAGTCCCGCAATAAAAGCAGCTGCCACAATCCTTGCAAGCGCCTCATTCTCCGAGACAGCCTCAAATTCAAGCTTTATTTCATTAATCATGTTTCCTTCCATAGTCAGTTCATTCCTCACTTTTTTATTGATTTCATTGAATCCTTTTTTACTATAATACCTCAATGATTGATGTCATTCCTGATGTTGTAAGCAGCCTTGTTATACGGTCATTTGCATTTACTGCATACACCTTTCCGCCAAAACACGAGATCTTTCGATATCTGCCTATAATAATTCCAAGTCCTGAACTGTCCATAAATGTCGTATCTTCAAAGTCAAATACAATGTTTTTAACTTTATCATCCAGTATCATTCTGTCTGCGCATTCCCTTATTCCCGCTGCCCTGTGGTGGTCAACCTCTGCCGGCATTTTAATGCACAAATAGTTATCAATAATTGCATACTCCCTCATTTTTGATTCCATAAATATATCCTCCTTCTTTAACAATCAAATTAATTTGGATGCCCGTATGCATAAAAAGGACAAGCTCCTTTGCTTGTCCTCTTTTGTCATCAAAATATTACATTATTATATTATTGTTCACCTTTTATTTCCCTAATATAGGTCTCTGATTTTCGCGCCTTTTCTGTATTCGGAAACTGTTCGATTACCTGCTCGTAAATCTCTGCTGCTTTCTGCGTTTCTCCTTTTTTATTATACGCATTTCCCAAATTGTACAACGCCTCTCCATTTTTCGGATTATAATCATATGCCCTTGATAAGTTTGTGATTGCCGTATCATAATCTTCCGACCGGAATGCATCATAACCAACATTATAGCTTTCTCTTGCCACAACGGATCCTATGCCTTCTTTTACAGTATTATAAAGGGTTCTGAAGCTCTCTGTTGCCTCATTCTCCAAATATTCCTGATCAATCAGCTCAAGTGCATCGGCAATTACAATCTCATCCTGCGTCTTATTCATATACATCAATGCAACCTCAATCAAATCCGTATTTGCCTCTATCGCTGCATTTGCCTCCTGTGCTGCATTTAAACTGTTGGTCAGATCCGTTTTTTCCTCCGCCAGCCGGCTAATCTGCACAGTAAGCTCATTCACCTCCACGGTTTTCGCGTCAAGCTGTTCACTCACTTCCCTGTATTTGTCATTCGATTCGCTCTTAACCTTTTGTATCTGTGACGGCAGCACCAAAAACCACGCAATACTCACGCCTAATACAATCCCAATCACAATATTTAAAATCGTCTGCAGTCCTACCGCTTCTTTTTTTCCAACAGGCTGTATCACAGTTTCATTGCCGCTTTGATAGACAACCGCCTCTCTTCGCCTTTTCGTGCGCTCCTCCTCTGAAGGCATCATTTCAGCCACTTCTTTTAAGTAACGCAATGTAATTGTATTATTTGCATCAATCCGAAGCGCTCGTTCAAGCTCCTTTTTCGCCTTCTCCCACTCCTGACTGTTGATGTACAGCAACGCTAAAAGCTGCCTTGCCTGAACAAACTTCGGATTCATTGATATTACTTTTTTTAGCTGTATCACTGCCAAATCCTGTCCATCCTGCTGACAGTACGTAAGCGCCATATTATATTTTTTTATCGTCTGCTTGTAAATATCAAGCCGTCCGGGATTATTCTGCAGCATTCCTATGTAGTCATCCGCAATATTTTTCTCACTGCGCGCATTTTGGCTTATAATCCACTCACTGAGCGCTGCCACGACCTCGCCCCGCTCAAAATATACAAGTCCCAAAAGGTTTCTTGCATCAATATGATCTTTATTTAATTTCAAACACTGCCTAAGACTTGTCACGGCACCCGACAAATCACGCACCTGCGCCTTCTCAAGACCGTCATTGTAAAAACGGTTTGCAGCATACATTATCCTTTTATACAATCCCACATCCGCCCCACAGTTGGTGCAAAAGTCCTTCTCTGTAAGGAGACATCTACATTTATAACAAAACATTCTACGTTTCCCCCAACTCCCACCTGTCTATTTTCGCATACATCCAAATTTTTACGCTTCCTCCGTTGCTTCCTTGACAAATTTGACTAACACATCAGCCAAGTCTGTTATCTCCTGATTGTAAATCGCGTCCTCCACATCCTCCATCTCAAGGCTTGGATGAAATTTCTTTAGTTCTTCTTCAAAATCTATCATAACAATAACCCTGCTCCTTTCCCATTCTGCTCTCTTTTCAAATTATCCGTTTCGCTTCCCCAGCAATTTACGCACCGAACCAACAAGATACAATGAGCCCACAATATAAATATCACGTACCGAACTGCTTCTTTTCCCTAAACAATATAAAACTGCATCTTCTATCTTTTCAAACAAACTTACCTTTTTATCTGTACAATCCCTAAATTGCTTTACAAGCATATTCAGTTCCGCTCCACGTTCATCGGGAATATGCGTCAGGACAAACTCCGTCACTTTACCAAGACTGCACAACTGCTCTATCATTTTATCATACCGCTTATCCTGCATAACAGAAAATATCAGCATGAAGTTCTCCAAATCCGCAGTATTTTTCAGCGAATGCACAAATGCCTCAATTCCGTCTTCATTATGCGCACCATCTATGTATACATTCGGAATGATTTCCTCCATACGCCCTGGCCAGCACATATTCCGGATTCCTTCCGTTACATGAAGTTCTCTAAAGCCACACTCCCGCATCAACGCTTCGCATGCCTTTATGGAAAGCACAGCATTCTCCACCTGATAAAGTGCAGAAGTGTTGATAATGATTCTACCATAATCATAATACCGACTGGCAACGGAAAAATCAATGCATTTTTTCTTAATTTCATTTATTTTGTATTCCTTTTTTGACACTGTATAACAATTTGAACCACATTCTGACGCTTTTTTCGCTATTACATCAAAAGCTTCCTTTTTCCGCTCCAAAAATACGACAGGCACCTTTGGTTTTATAATACCCGCCTTTTCATAGGCAATCTGCTCTATTGTATCTCCAAGATATTTAACATGGTCAAGTCCTATTTCGGTTATTATGCACAGTACAGGATTGCTGATTACATTCGTCGTATCAAGCCGCCCTCCAAGCCCTGTTTCCAACACAGTAACTGTAACCCCCGCTTTTGCGAACAGATACATTCCCATAAAAAAAAGCCGTTCAAAATACGTAGGTATATAGTCACTGTGGAATGCCTGATATGCATTGATTTTAGTGCAAAGCCAATTAAATGCCTCCACAAATGACTCTTCCGATACCATTTGCCCGTCAATCACAAAACGCTCTCTGGTCGTTATCAAATGCGGTGACGTAAACAGTCCTACATGATATCCACTCTCCAAAAAAATCTGATTCAGAAACGCACAAACTGATCCCTTTCCGTTCGTTCCCGCTACATGTACAATCTTCCCAAGTCTTTTCTCATCAACTTCGTCCTGCAAAAAGTCATAAAAACCTTTCGTTTCCTTAAGTGGATTTTTAGTCGTAAATTTAGGCACTTCTGATAAAAATCGCTCTGCATCATCGTATTTTTCTACTTTTGATTCACTCATTCCTCTTAAATCCTCATATGCATAAAACGGTTCGCAGTACCATAAGCACTGCGAACCCAATGTAACAAGATCCTAAATTACAATGACCGTTCCAACAATAATTCCGTTTTGACTTCCATATTCCATAAAACTGGTATCCTTCTGAATCGGAAGCTGACTATCATCAATTCCAATGACTGTTCCCTTGAAAATATTTCCGCTAATCCTGATTTTCGCCTCTCTCGCTTCCTTTATCAACGCCTCAATCCTGTCTGCCTCTTTTTTCATCTCCATACAGTCTTTGTAAACATCATCCTTTTTATCTTTCAAGGCTTCCAAATGTGCCTGTAGCTGCTCGCTAAGCTCACCAGTCTGCTGCCTCACACGGAGAATCTTTGCCATACCCAGTACAATCTCATCAAGTTCTTCATTAAGCTTTCCGTACTTTTGGCTTACCTCGATCCGCTTATCCATCATTTCGGGAAGAACGCCTACATGAACACCCGTCTTAATTTCCGAGGCATTTCCCACATTCTGACAAGTAACACCAAGCATCGCATGAACACTTCCGCCTGCAATCAGTCCCTTCTTTCCAGTAAGTGTCACTGTCCCCGACGATTCAACAAGCGAATTTAAAATGACATTTGACTGCACCGAACCTTCTACCTTTACATTTGTGTACTCCAAAAATTCCGTAAACACATTGCCGCCTGCAACAATACTTCCCTTTCCGCTGCCCTGCATACCACGCTTCAAACACACGTCACCACCTGCCGAAATCGTCGCTGCCTCAACGACACCGTCCACCGTAAGGCTCTTTCCTGCACGTACTGTCACACCTGCTTCGATGGTTCCATGTATAATAACATCACCATTAAACTCTACAAGTGGATTATTGGAATAATTACAGTCACCATGTACCTCATAAACCTCAACAACAGAAAGTCTGTTATCACCGTCGTACTCAATCTTTCCAGATTTTGAAGCATAGTACTCATTCGGATCCTTTCCATTGACGATACCTTTTCCCATAAGAGGTCTTTTTTCTCTATACATATTTAATTTCTCAAATGCCCCTGTCACATCACGACCTGATGTTCCCTGCACTGCCGGATGATACACCGCAAGCAGACTGCCTTCCGTCACATTCTGAACCAAAGACATGCTTCTGTAATCAACCGTTCCATCTTTATTAATTTTTGGTTTTGGTTTTTCAGTGTTAAAGAAAAACTCAAAATATCCCTCTCGTCCTGGAGCGCCCTTTACGCTTGATGCCACCTTTACTTCACGCTCATAAATCTGTTTTTTGCACATCGCGGCAACATGCGATTCATTAATACCTGCAACCACATTATTCAATTGCAAATATCGTATAATCTCATTTTTTTCATATCTTGCGCCATCATCAGGTGCACATAAATAAAGCCATGCTTCGGTTTTATCTTCTGTTATCCTGACATAAGATTTGACATTAACCATATACACACCTCCGAAGGGGGCTGTTTTACCCGCTCATATTATTATTGTAACACTATTTACCTCAATTGCGCAAGTCGTTCTGCAACTTGTTGCCGCATTTGTGTATATTTTGTCAATTTCGCTCGTTCTTCCGCAATTTTGCTTTCTGGAGCCTTTGACATAAATTTTTCATTGTTCAACATACCATTAACACGAGCAAGCTCGCCATCCAAACGCTTTTCTTCCTTCTCAAGCCGTTCAATCTCCTGACGAATGTCAACCAATTCGGCAAACGGGATATAAATGTTCGCATTGGCAATCACGACCGAAACCGCATCGTCAGCAATCCCTGATTTAGCTTCCTGTATCGTCACATCCGACGCATAAGCAAGAGAGGCAAAAAACAATTTTCCGTCCTCAAATACAGTTCGTATCTCTTCATTTTCGGAAACCACATATACATGCGCCTTCTTAGACGGTGCCACATTCATCTCTGTTCTCACATTTCGGATGCCACGTACCGCCTCTTTTATAATTTCAATATCCCGCTCTTCCTTTACGAAATTTCTCTCCTTTTGGAACACAGGCCAATTTGAAACCATGATTGACTCCTCTTCTGACTGTAACGTACAGAAAATTTCCTCCGTAATAAACGGCATATATGGATGCAAAAGCTTTAATGCATCAATCAGCACCGTCTTTAATGTCCAAAGCGCCGCATTCTGCGATTTACTGTCATCGGAATTATAAAGCCGCGGCTTTACCATCTCAATATACCAGTCACAGAACTCGTCCCATATAAAATCGTAAATTTTTTGTACCGCAATTCCCAGTTCAAAGCTCTCCATATTGTCCGTAACCTCTTTCACAAGACTGTTGAGCTTTGAAATAATCCAGCGATCCACCGGTTCTAAAGTATCGCCTGCATCCGTTACGTCCTTGCCCTCCATATTCATCATGATAAAGCGGGACGCATTCCATATCTTATTGGCAAAATTTCTGTTTGCCTCCACACGTTCATAATAAAAGCGCATGTCATTACCTGGTGCATTTCCCGTAATCAGCGTCATTCGAAGCGCATCCGCACCATATTTCTCAATCACTTCCAGCGGATCAATTCCGTTTCCAAGCGACTTCGACATTTTTCTCCCCTGTGAATCGCGCACAAGACCATGGAACAGTACCGTATGAAACGGCTTTTCCTTCATATGCTCATACCCTGAAAAAATCATACGGATAACCCAAAAGAAAATAATATCATACCCCGTCACAAGCACATCCGTCGGGTAAAAATAGTCCAAATCCTCGGTTTTATCCGGCCATCCAAGGGTCGAAAACGGCCAAAGCGCCGACGAAAACCAGGTATCAAGCGTGTCCGGATCCTGCGTCAAATGCGTACATCCGCACTTGGGGCAAGCCTTTGGCGCTTTATCCGCAACAACAATCTCCCCGCAGTCATCACAATAATAAGCCGGAATCCGATGTCCCCACCAAAGCTGTCTTGAGATACACCAATCCTTGATATTATCTGTCCAGTTATAATAAGTCTTATCCATTCTCTCCGGAATCAACTGAATCTCACCGTTCTTCACAGCCTCCACGGCAGGCTTAATCAGCTCGTCCATCTTGACAAACCACTGCTGCTTTACCAACGGCTCAACCGTCGTTTTGCAACGGTCATGCGTGCCGACATTGTGACTGTAATCCTCAATTTTGACAAGAAGCCCCATTTCATCAAGCTCTTTCACAATCGCTGCCCGCGCCTCATAGCGGTCCATGCCCGCAAATTTTCCACCGTTTTCATTAATCGTGGCATCATCATTCATAATATTTATAATAGGAAGGTTATGGCGCTTTCCTACCTCAAAGTCATTCGGATCATGTGCGGGCGTAATCTTTACAACACCCGTACCAAACTCCATATCGACATACGTATCCTCGACAACCGGAATCTCACGGTTCATCAAAGGAAGCATCAGCTTCTTCCCCTTTAAATGCGCATACCGCGTATCATCCGGGTGGATTGCCACCGCCGTATCACCAAGCATGGTCTCCGGTCTTGTCGTAGCAAACGTCAGATACTCTCCCGACTCCGTGCCGTCGTCATTTAAAACCGGATATTTGATATGCCAAAAATGACCTGCCTGCTCCTCATATATTACCTCCGCGTCGGAAATCGAAGTATTGCACACGGGACACCAGTTGATCATTCTTGCCCCCTTATAAATGTATCCCTTCTCATGCATTTTACAAAATACCTGTGTGACCGCCTTATTGCATCCCTCGTCCATTGTAAAACGCTCTCTGTCCCAGTCGCATGACGAACCAAGCTTTTTGAGCTGGCTGATAATTCTCCCGCCATACTCCTTCTTCCAGTCCCACGCGCGCTCCAAAAACTTTTCCCTGCCAAGGTCATGCTTATCAATGCCTTCTTCTTTCAGCTTTTCGATAATCTTTACCTCGGTCGCTATGCTTGCATGATCCGTACCCGGCTGCCAAAGCGCATTATATCCCTGCATTCTCTTAAAACGAATCAAAATGTCCTGCATTGTATTGTCAAGGGCGTGTCCCATATGAAGCTGCCCTGTAATATTTGGAGGTGGAATGACGATCGTAAAGGGTTTTCTGCTCCTGTCTGCCTCTGCATGAAAATATTTTTTTTCGAGCCATTTCTGATAAATCCTGTCCTCAAGACCATGCGGATCATACGTCTTTGCCAATTCCTTGCTCATCTTGTTACTCCTCTCTCTTACCGTTTTTTAAACAAACAATTTCTCCCTAAATTATAATATTATATAATCTTTTTGCAAACGTCAAGTATTGCCCAAAGAATTATTTAAAATTTCCGATTATAAAATTCACAAAAATTAATTATTGACATATAATACTATACGTCATATAATATTACTAATCCATATACTATATGGCGTATAGTATTATACAAATTAAAACATTTTTAGAAAGGAGCATACCACATGGTTTTTAACACAGGCTCCACTTTGCTTGATGCTATCGTGCTTGCTGTCGTTTCCAATGAAGCGGAAGGCACCTACGGCTATAAAATCACGCAGGACGTACGCGACGTCATAGATTTAAGCGAATCAACGCTCTATCCGGTGCTTCGCCGTCTACAAAAAGACGAGTGCCTTACCACCTACGACAAGGAATGTTCCGGCAGAAACCGCAGGTATTACCAGCTTACGGAAAAAGGACACGCACAGCTTCAGCTCTACCGCACAGAGTGGATTACCTACGCATCAAAAATAAGCAAGGTCCTACATTAATATTCTACGCATTTTACGCAAACAGAGGGAGGAAAGAAAAAAACATGAACAAGAACGAGTATTTAGACCGTCTCTCAAGGTTACTCGCGGATATCTCCTACGAGGAGCATGAGGAGGCACTCTCTTATTACCGCGAATACATTGAAGATGCCGGCATTGAAAATGAGCAGCGCGTAATTGAGGAGCTTGGCTCACCGGAACACCTTGCCCGGGAAATACGCGAGGGACTGTTAAAAAAGGGAGAGCCAAGCAGGCGACAGGGCGAACCAATCAACGCTCCTGAACTACGCTCAGACAACAGCAACGACGCTTACAGTGATATCAGTAATGGAAGCCGCACAAATGGCAATCCCTACAGCCATTATGACAATCATCAAAAAAATAAGAATGCGCGCAGCCAAAAAAATAATAACCAAACAGCAGAACCCAGACAGGAAAAAAATCGGTCAACCATAATCCTGATTATCATTGTCCTTGTTGCCACATCGCCGATTTGGATTTCGGTTGCATGTACTGTTATCGGCACAATTTTTGCCTTTATTGCAAGTATCATTGCAATCGCATTTTGTATCGGCGCCGCAGGAATTGTCTGTATCATTACGGGAATCGCACTGATGATTGCAGGGATTTCGGCGTGTCTGTCAATCACCGCTTTTTCCATTTCGGGTCCTCTTGCAGGCGCTGCGCTGATTGGCGCCGGTTTTATCGTATTAGCGGTTGGCATTCTGTTTATGGTCCTGACAGTATGGCTCTTTGGTCAGGGGCTTCCGGCGCTCATACGGTTCAGCAGACAGACCATAAGCCGCATCTCACAAAGAAGAAAGGAGTCACACATATGAAAAAATTTGTAAATATTTCTCTGATTGTGGCAGGCATCTTATTTGTCACAGGTGCAGTGATTCTCATAATATGCCGTATATTTGCAGGCAGTATGCATGGTGTACTCACGGATACAGTTTCCTCGCAGCTGCACACTACAATGGGCAGCATTCCCCTGTATTCCTGGAGCGGGATTCACAACCGTCATTTTAACCAGCACTATCCCACCCATAGCGGAACATTCACGGACGACAGCGCCGCTTTGGGTTCCGACATCACGGAACTGTGCATCGACCTCAATTATACCAATTTTACACTTGCTCCCTCACAGGATGACTATTTTCACATCTCCTCTGAAGGCATTGGAAAATATCAGTATTATACGGAAGACTCTGTCTTTTACATCAATGGTTTCCATGACCGCAGCGCAAATACCAGCCGGCTTATACTTGAAGTCCCCGATATCCGTTTTTCCTGCGTGGATGTCAATTTTGGCGCCGGAACCGCCGCACTTTCTTCCCTAAAAGGCGATTCCATTATGCTGGATATCGGTGCGGGACAACTAACGCTTAACGAAATTGACTGTGACTACATCTGCGCAGATGTCGGCGCCGGCTCCGTGTCCATAGATAACGGAAAAACCCTGAACGCGGATTTTGATATCGGAATGGGCAAGCTGGTTTACAAGGGGTTCATTGATTCCGACCTCACGGCAGATGTCGGTATGGGCAATATCACACTCCAAATCGCCGATACGCAGGATGCGCATAACTACGATTTGGAAGGCGCTATGGGCGCTATCACACTCGGTCAAAAAACATACGGCGGAATGGCATTTGAAACGGAAATCGACAATGATGCGGATTCCACCTATTCACTGGAATGCGGAATGGGCAACATTGATGTCTCCTTTCAGGACACTGACAAAAGCGAAAATTAATTGATTTAGAATGGAGGGTTTTTATGAATTATCAAAATGATGACAACGACTACAAAAGACTTCACAAATCGCAGACCGACAAATTTATCTGCGGCGTCTGCGGAGGAATCGGCGAATATTTAAACATTGATCCGACGCTGGTGCGGCTTGGGTGGGTACTCTTCTCCCTATGCGGCGGTTCCGGAATACCTGCTTACATTATTGCGGCAATTATTATACCATAATTACTTCGTAATTATGGTATATTCATGCCCATTCGGGCAGAGTATAATTACTTTATTTTCTATTCGTTATGATGTAACTTTATTTTTAATATATAAACTTTATTTCGGTTATGCTATACTAAAGAATAGAAGAATTCTAACATACTACGGAGGATTACCGAATGCAACAAAATATATTAAAAATTGCCCTTGTTTGCAGCATTGCTCTTTTACTTGCAGCAGCCCCGATTCAGCCATCAAATGCTGCGGAAAATACTGCAAAATCCACTATTGATTCAGACACACAAAGCATTGACGATTCAGATCTACCTGAAACATATTATGTAAATGCACAAAACGGATTAAAAATGCGCAGCGCCCCATCAAAGGATTCTGATGTCGTAACGCTTCTTCCCTATGGCGCAGAAGTTATCGTCATAGAAACATCTGATAGTGGCTGGTATAAAGTAGAATACGCAAGCCAAAGTGGTTATGTGGCAGCAAAATACATTACAAAGTCAGACGAAACGAACCCCGATTCCGGCAGCAATACGACAGGGACTGTCGAAAGTATTCCTTCAACGGAATTGTCTTCAGAAGAACTGCAAGAAGCACTTGGAGTTACCCCTATCATTGTTGCATTAATTGCAGCAATCATAATTATGATATTCCTTGCAATATTTACGGCATATAGTTTTCTAAAAAAAGAGAAGAATAATGACAATGATGAGTATGACGAAGACGCTGCCTATCACGATACCAGCGACGATAAATATGATTATAGTGACGAAGGCAGCGAAGCCATTTGTGAAGAAAATGATCCCGATGACGAATACTATAATGATGATGAATACTACGATGACGAAGAATATTACGATGATGAAGAATAAGAATTGACAAAAAAAGTACGATTGTTCGTACTTTTTTGTTCGTTAACTGTTTAAAAACCAATTTTATTGTTTGACTTTATTCTAAGCATCTTAATTAAAGAATCGACATCCCCCAGCTCTCCAATAACTTCTTCTGCCGTTTCAAGCTGGGCTGAATTAATGCAGAAGACAATATCCGGTTTTTTGCCACCAAATATCCTTGACAATAATCCTGGCTTTTCCCATCTTAAAAAATAAGAAACCCGCGCTTTCATAAATGCTTTTTCTATAGCAGTCTTGACCTCCGTATCCGTCACGGAACAAAAATCAATCTCATTGTTTACCTTTACTTTACTATACTCATTCTCCACGATTATGACGCCTTCTTTCGTTTCAATAATTTAATAAAATGTTTTACCTTCCTCAACCATAAATGCCTTCCCATCCCTGACATCAACTATTGTAACGGCACAATTCTTATGCACACCCCCACGCCAAAAATCCCGAATTTCAATATGATTTATATTGGATAAAAGACCTCTTAACGCAGCGCCATGCGTTGATACTAATATTGTTTCATGCTCTATTGCCTTATTATGCATGATTTCATTTAAAAAATCAGCGGTTCTTCTCTGTAAATCCTCAATGGACTCCGCCCCTTCCGGCGGTCTGTATGCTTCAGGCTTATCGAAAAAATTCATAAATGCCGGATCCGGAATGTTATATCCCTCTTTCGCACAACAAAGCCCCTCATACACTCCAAAGCCAATCTCTATGATACGTCTGTCCTCTATTACGGGAATATCACGCTCACCCTTTATAATCATAGCAGTTTCATACGCTCGCTTTAACGGGCTTGTATAAACTCTTGTAAACGCGATATCTGACATTGCCTTAGCAGTCAAATGGGCAAGTCTTCTTCCCTCATCATTAAGCGGAATATCACTTCGCCCCTGAAAACGTCTTTTAACATTCCATTCGGTTTCCCCATGCCGTATCATATAGAGCCTCATACCCGCGAATCCCCTTCTATTGTATCTTATTTATCATATAATAATATAATTTATTTCAAATTGCAATCCTGATAATTTGGATTTTTCCAACTTTATCAAAAATCAAGATTGAGCTATGACAGTGAAAGGACTGGAAATGTCCAGTCCTTTGTAACGTGCGTTAGAGGATTCGAACCCCCGACCTTTTGGTCCGTAGCCAAACGCTCTATCCAGCTGAGCTAAGCGCACACATATTTGATTTTCAGTTTATTATCAGTGCCGGCGACCGGAATCGAACCGGTACGGGTATCGCTACCCACGGGATTTTAAGTCCCGGGCGTCTGCCTGTTCCGCCACGCCGGCATAACAAACCCAAAACTATCAAGCATACTGTAATATGTATTCTTAATAGCAATGGGACCTACAGGGCTCGAACCTGTGACCCTCTGCTTGTAAGGCAGATGCTC
>CAJTSD010000034.1 GCA_910578795.1 uncultured Lachnospiraceae bacterium | reverse complement strand
TGTACTCCTTTACATATCAAGCATACTGACAGGTTTATCCAGCCTGTCAGGAATCACATACAGCATTTCCTTCATTTCCATGTTGTGTATTTCCTTATATGCATCAAATAAATCCATGTACTCCCCCATATACAGGCGTTCCGTTTCCGTTCTCGTAAGCCCCATATGCATCCCCTGTGCCATTATCCGCCAGAAGTCTATTTTTTCGCTTCCGTCTCCTCTGTCCCCCTGACGGACGACACGTTTTTTCTTTCAAAGCATTTTGATAATTCCTTATTCATCTGCATCGCTGTATCATATAAATCAAATTTTGCATTTTGAACTGCGTCAAGGGCTTCATTTAATTCCTCTTTACGTCTGTTTCCAAATGCCTCCGAAAGCATACAGGGAAGAATTGCAGCTATGGCCTTTAACGACGGATCGCACCTCTGAAACAGTATTTTTCCATCTTCGCCGGTTATAGCATTTCCGTCCTCATCTTTCACAATCCTTACTCCGGCCATGAGCATTTCAAAATTGGATACAGTCTCAAATTGTTCCTGAATCTCTATCAGTACATTGATATCACATCTGATTGGATACTCTTTTCCTGCAAGCATCACTGTTTCCGTATGTTCAAACATTTATTAGCCTCCTTTAGGTCACACAGGACGTCTATGCCCTGCCCTATATGGTTATTCCGTTTCTCCCGGAACCTGTGCCGTCGGTTCTTTATAACCTAACGTTTCCTTTAACCATGCGTCCGCGAGTCCCGCCGTGTCGAATGTCTTCGTCGTTTTCCATTCACCCGTTTCAAGTCCGGCAATCGTGCCTTCCAATTTTGGTGTCTTAAATTCAATTGTTTCACCTTTTGTCGTATAATCCTCTGCAGATTCGCTAAATTTCACTTTATAAATAACAGTAGCCACGTACTGCAGTTTTCCAGAAATCATTTCATCCACATAGAAGCCAACACCGACCGCATTGGCGCTGTCGTCCGTCCTGTATGTTATCTCATCCCCCGCGCTGCTGACATTATGGCCGAAACATATTTCAGATGCCTTTATGGGAAGCCTGTCCGTACCGAGGGTAATGTTTCCATCTTTAAATTCCTTTACCATCTCTGCAAGCTGGTTGTTTGCATAAAGCTTCGCCTCATTGTAATTCGGCGTAACATTAATCGTCATTGCCTTTCCGCACGAAAAACAATCCGTATATTTTTTCTGTGCCTCATCAATTAACTTTGCGATGTATGGGTTTGCCAATCCTACATATGCCATATTCTAATTTCCTCCTATTCCCTGAATCCTGCATACCTGCAGTCAAATGTCGTTCTCCGTATCTTTCCACCGGACGGATCGTCTTCAATCCCCGTCCCGATGGAAGTTACCGTAAATTCGTTTGTTTCCAAATAGTTCCTTATTGCTTTCTTTACCCCGAAATAATCAAAATCTACCGGAGTGTACAGGTTTACATAGACGTCGCACTGGTCGGCAAGCACCTCATTGTTTCCGCAGAGGGCGGGTCTTTCATCCTGATAAATGTATGTGATGTACCTGTCCGCGTCCTCGTCGGTGCATATGTCCTGATATACAGCAATGTCCACCACTTCTGTCAGTTTCATGAGCAGTCCCGTTAAATCCATTTATCCGCCACCTGCCTTTTCGTCAAATTTTCTCTGTATGGCATTCAGCACGTCATTTTTTGCATCATTCGTCGCTTTCGCAAGGAACGGACTAGGCGGCTGTCTTCCGGCTATCCCGTATTCTTTCCATATTGCTTTCAGCGCATTGCTTACAGGATATGTCCTTTTGTTCTTTTTGGCATGATATGTCTTAATTTTGGAATATCCTTTCGGCGTCACGTTTACAATATACGCACCGTTTTTTGCCCTTTTCGGTCTGTTTGCCTTCATGGATTTTACAAGTTCGGAGTCACCTTCATGCTGTATGGATGCCCTGACCGCATTTTTCACCGACTTTTCCAGTATTGGCGCTGCCTCCTGCAATGCCTCCATAGCCATCTCCTCAAAATCCATGTCAAACAGGTCGTCCAAATCCGTTCTTTCGTCAAATATTTCAAATCCTGCCATAAGCTACCTCTTACATACAATTTCCGTCTTTTTGTAGGAGCCTCTTCTGCGCACGTCATGAATTTTATACTCCTCACCGTCATGCTCTACCTTATCAGGACGTTTTCCGTCAACCAGCGCGGCTTTGTATGAATCCGTATCAACCCTGAATATCGCCGATATGTCAATGTCTGCTTTCTGTGCCCCATACTTTTCAATGACGCCCGCAGAACGCATTTCAGCAAAAATCTCTTTCCTGACCGTTTCTTCTGATTCTTCAAATCCCCTGCCGTTGCGCGTCTTTTTCGTCGTTATCAGTGTTATCAGTTCGTTGCGCATTGTACTCACCACTCAGCGCCATTGCGTCCCGCAGTTTTTCAAAGGACGCCATGTATGTACTGCCTTTCTCCTCGAAATCTTCCATGCCCTTTGCATATAGCTCTATTGCCTTGCGTACCAGTGAATTTTCACTGATGCTTCCGTCCTCTTCGTAAGGATATACCCCCACCCTTAACAGTTCACCCGCCCCTGCTTCAATGTCTGACAGGAGGATGTCGTCAAGTGCGTTGTGCGAAATTCTCTGCGACTTTTTAACCTGTTCAAGCAGTTCCATAATGGCATCCTCCTGTTATTTACTGTTTATCAGCAGCAGTCTGTGTATCTCCCGTGCCGGTATCTGTCTGACTTTTCAGCTTCAGCAGGGCGTGTGCCTTGTTTGTAATGGCATTTCCGTCCATGATGGCGTACCCGCAGTAATCCGTTTTCCGTTCCTTGACATGGTCCTCCGTCATCATTGTCATTTCCTTGTTGATGTTCGCATGGTATCCTGCAAAGGCGTTTGAAAGAAGGATTTCGCCGTCATTCATGGAGTCATCCTCTTTTACTTCCATTCCGAGGACCCTGTAACCGCCGCTTGTAGGATCCGGCATAAAAATCGGGCGTTTGTTTGCATCTACAATATTTGCGATTTTGTTCCATATCGTAGCCGAATTGGCGTAAATCTTTAATCCTGCGCTGTACCCGCTCTTAATCAGCGCCCTCGCCGACGTGATGTCTTTAAATGTGGGAGTGGCATCATACTCGATTACCTGCGGCGTGCCTTCCTCTTTTGTCAGTGCCGTTACAACGCCTGTCGGTTCCGGTTTTTCCTTGTTTGCCGTTCCCTTTCCGTGTGTTGCCCCGTATCCTGCTGCCGCTCCCATTTTCTTCGCCATCTTCCGCTGGATATAAGGAATAAAGTCGTCCATCGCCATTTCCTTGAGTTTCCAGCTTACCGTGATTGCCCTTGACAGTTCGCAGCCGGACAGTGTGAATTCCTTGAAGGTTTCCTTTCCGTCCTCTGTCTTTGCTGCCTCCTCATACCATGCGGCATCCGAGCTTGTATCCTCCTGTATGATGGACAAAATGCCGTTTACGTAGGTTTTCTGCACGTCCTGAAAGTAAGGATACATTTCTCCTGCAAGCTCCCATATTTTTGATGCGACCGATTTAGGGATTACCGTTCCCGTGTTTTTGGTCGTATGCGTATACGCCTCGTTGACAAGTTGATACGCTTTTGATTCCTTGTCATTGAGCGGCTTGCCCTGTAAAGTATTCGCCCATGCTTTCAGATAGTTTTCGGACGCCCATACGTCAAGCACGCTCTCCTTTTCAGGCTCCCCGCCCGTTTTATCGTTGACGGGAATGACTGCCGCCGCAAATTCCGGCTCTTTGTTCAGGGCGTTGAAGTTTGCTGCTGCCTGCGCAATTGCATCCCATTTTGCATCAAGCGCGGCAACTTCATCCATTTTTGCCTGCGCACTTTCCGCATCACCCTCATTGATAAGCGCCTGCGCTTCATCCATGAGCTTTTTTCTCATTGCCTCGTACTGTTTTTTGTTCATCGCTGTTCTCCTCTCATTTTTAAATAATTGAACTTTGTCTGCATCAAAAGCTTATCTTTCGCATCACTGCTTTCAGAAGCATTATTTTTGAGCATATTTTTGACTTTTTCCATCTGTTCTAGCGTCGGGAGTTTTAAAGACAGGCAGTTTACCATCTGCGCCGCATCCTGTTCCTGCTCCTGAAACATGATTTTGTCAATCAGTCCTTTTTCTTTTGCCTGCTGTGCGGTCAGCCATGTTTCATGTTCCATCATTTCAAGCGCTTCCGTTTCGCTCATTCCCGCCTTGTCCATGTATGCCGTGCAGAGAGCCTTGTCCGCCGTCCTTAAGACTTCGCCCATGTGCTCCATTGCCTTGTGGTTGCCGTTAACTCCGCTTGATACGCAGTGAACCATCATGAGCGCAGTCGGCGACATTTCGCAGTAGCCCGCCATTGCGGCTATGGAAGCGGCGCTGCACGCCTCGCCTGTTATGTAAATTTTGACGTTTTCCTTTTGCGTTTTCAGCAGCGTATAGATTTCGGAACCCACGTCAATCACGCCTCCCGGTGAATTGATGTATACTTCCACCTCATCACCCTGTTTAACCGCATCGAGAATGTCCTGCACGTCCTTTGGACACGTGCTGTCCTCGCCGAAAAAGTCATAATACCATTTGTAGCTGTTCGGGATCATTACGCCCCTGATATTGATTCTGTGTTTCATCCGTTTCCTTTCCCGCGGTGTCCAGCAGCTTTGTCGCAAGTGCTGCCATTACCACATAATTCTCCGCATTCATTTTGTTTAAAACTTCCCTGACCATGTCCACAACCTGTGTGTCAAGGCGGCGTATCGGCTTATCTCCTCCCTCGATCGGCGCCATGTTCATTGTCTGACGCCATTCATTTGGAAGCATTGCACCGCGGTCAACCATCTGCACGAAAGCCAGCTTCGTTGCCAGGCTAGCGCAGTGAAGATTGCTCGCCTCAAAGATTATTCTGTTGCTGCATCCGCGTTCGCGCCTGCTGAACAGTTTTACGGTGTAGGTATCTCCGAACTGGATTGCCAGCGGCTCGATTTCCGACTCGTAATATGCATTCCACTCGTCTTCCGTCCATTTTGACTGTACAATGCTTTCGTTCGTGCCGAAAAACGAATAGATTCTGTTGATTGTTTCCTTTGTCTGCAGCGCGTTCGGGACATAATCCTTTGGCTCAATCCGTACTGCGTCCGCTTTTGCATCCACTCCTGCCGCGCCCCATGTGTCGCTTTCAATGCTCAGATAGTTGTCAACAAACTGTTTCACATTCTCCTTTATGTCCTCCGGACGCAGCGACGACGTGAATTTCAACAGCCACCGTACCATCCCGCTGTTTTTTATAGCCTTGATGATGCCCTGATCAATCGTCCCAATGACTTCCATCATTTGAAACAGCGCTTTTGCGGGACTTTCCCCGAATACGTCATTTTCGTTGAAGTCCTGTCTTAAATGAATGATTTCACGGTACGGAAATTTCTGGCTTTTTCCGTTTCTGTATGTAAACTTAAGATATAATTCATCGTTTATGTATTCCGTTTCACACAGCACGCACGGTATCGGATAAAGCTGCATAGGTTTCCCGTTCTCGTCACGCGCAATCAGAATAAACGCGTTATTGTTGAGGCAGAGCTGCGTCACAACCTTTTCCTGAAACTGCTGCCCCGTCATAAGCGGGTTTGGCTCCGAAAGCAGAAACCTTATGTTTGCATCCGGATTAACCGTAAGTCCTGATGCGTCCTGACGCACATGTTTGCCGACAAGCTTTCCTGCTGCTTTGACCTTTGGTCTCAGGCAGGCTCTTACAATATCATTTTCATATAACTTTCCATTCCATGAATAAAAGCTTTCCCCGTATGTTGTCACCATCTGCATGATGTTTTTGTCCATCCGGTCAACGTCTCCCGTAGGCTCACGCTTTCTAAACAGCTTCATTTTCCCTAAAAATCCCATAGTTTGCCTCCTATATGATTGACTGGTATTCCTCCAGATTGTTCTCCAGTATGACATATGCGTCCAACAAACCTGCAAGCCCGTCGATGCGTCTTGTCCCGATGTTTCCCTTGCACGGCTGTATGTTATCGTTTTTGTCAATGTCAACCGATGTGTTTCCAAGACACCATTTCAGAATCGGATTATTGTTGTATATTACCTTTTTCTTTTCAAGGTCAGCACCAAGCGCTTTCATTGGTCCTGAAAGCGTCTTTTTGCCCTGTATCACAGGTTCCATGACTACGGCGCCGAATGCGTCTTTCATGTCCTCGACAAAATATGTGGCAGACCATGAATCGTACCCGCATTTATACAGGTAAATGTCATACTCGTTCTGTATTTCCTTAAACCATTCCGTAATGTACTTATAATGAACGCGGTTTCCCGGACAAGTACGCAAAAGCCCTTGATCTCTCCAAAGATCGTACGGGATTTTATCCTCCCGCACACGGCGTTCCAGCAAATCTTCGGGAAGCCAGTACATCTGCAGCACATATATCCTATTGTCGTTTGGCACCATAAATAGTACGGTTGCATTCGTAAGGTCTGTCGTGCTGGACAAGTCACACCCGCCTATGCCGTAACGGGGCTGCAGTTCTGTCATATCGAAATGCTCCGCGTTGTTGAGCTGTTCAAATGTCAGCCATGCCTCTGATGATGTTTCCCTGATGTTAAATTCCTTGCACACGAGATCTTTGACTAACGCAGGATTTCCTATTGCCTTACTTACCTTGTTTTCAAGATATTCCCATTTCTTGGATATGCCGAGATTGGGATTCGCCTTCATCCACCGGCTTTTGTCCGTCCACTCCTTCCGCTCGTCAAGCTCATATATGAACGGGAAAAAATGAATGTCCTTATATCCGTTATTATCAAACAGCCCGTTGATGACATGCTCCGCCTCCTCATACTTGGCATCGTAAATATCCTCCCTGATTGTTCCCGCGGTCGAGGTTATGTAGATAAGAGGTTGGTCACGTGCCGATACGCCGTCCGCAAGAATGTCATACAGTGGCCTTCCGTTTTTCCACTGGTGTATCTCGTCCATCAGTGCGCAGTGTATGTTCATTCCGTCAAGGCTGTCCGAATCGCTTGCCAAAGGTTTGTATACCCCGTTGTTGAAATCTTCGCTTGATATATCGCCCACCCTGCATTTTATGCGTTTGGCAAGCGACTTTGACTTCCGGATCATGCGCACGCTTTCCTGCCATATTATCTTTGCCTGATCGCGTTTGGTTGCCGCGCTGTATACCTCGGGGCCGTTTTCGCCGTCGCCGATCAGCATATACAGCCCTACTACTGAGGCAAGCAGCGATTTCCCGTTCTTTTTTCCGACGATCAGAACTGATTCCCGGCATGTCCTGTTTCCCTCGCTGTCCACAAATCCGAACACTGCTGCCAAATGTGCTTTTTCCCAAAGCTCCAAAACTACGGGTTTTCCTGCGCTTTTTCCTTTTGAGAGACAGCAGTAATTTTCTGCAAATTCCAAAACATGGTTTGCCCGTTTTGGATTATACGTCATTTCCGGTGTCGGATTTTTTACCATATGTGCAAGGTACCTGTACCATCTTCGTGTTTTGCTGCATACGGGTATTTCGCCACATCCTATTTTCTGCCAGTATTCCAGTATCGGGTCATAGTCGGATGCGTATTTGATTCTATCCATTCCGTTCTCCTAAAAAATCATTAAATCCATCATTCTTTGGTATCGGCTGTGACTTTGGCATGCAGTCAAGAAGTATCTTCATTGCCTGCGCCTGTTTTTGCGACATCGCAAGGTAAAGCTGCGCATCAGGGCTTTGTTTTGTACCGTACTGGTTTTCACCGTTCTTATATTCAACTGTCGTACCGTCTCTTACAATATTTTCCCGGAGGTCCTGCATTGTCACTGTCAGAAATGCCACGTCGTCTATCGTTGCCTGAACTAATTTCTTTTTATTTTCATCAATTTCCTTAAATAATTTTCTTAATCTGTTTACTTCCCTTTTTATCCTTTTTTGTTTTTCCACATAACCGGAAATGCTGTCATATTCTGCCTCCCTGCGGATTTCTTCTTTTAAAAATTCGTCCTCTGTCATCATGCATACCACACCCCTTTCATGATAAACCGTATGTTAAACCAATCTCTGCCGTCGGTCTTGCGGCGGAAAAAATAGCTTTGGTTACTGGGGGGGATTGTCAATCTCCCGCAGCGACACAGGCTGACCGTCCTTATCGAAAGCAAACAAAGGTTTTGTTTTGTCACTGCCTACGCCGTGCCCTTCAAACTTGTCGTGGCAATCTTTGCATACATACTGCAGATTGCTGTGCTTTAAGGTTACATCCGGATTGCTAATGTTACTCTGTGTCAGGATTTTTTTGTGATGAACAATGGAACCCTGACTGCTGCCGCATACTTCACATATACCGCCATCTATTGCAATCCGTTCACTGATGTAGCTGTCCCTACACTGCTGCCATGCTTTTGAATTGTAAAACGCTTTTGCCCATTCCTTTGCCATATCTGTTACTCCTTTAATAAAAAAAGAACGCTGTGTGCATGCAGCGCTCTCTGTGTATATAATTCATCAAGGTTAACACAATAGCATCTGCTCTGTTATCATGTTAACATACTGAATGTAGAAAAAAGCGACACTTGATTTTCTACAATAAAAAGGTTGAATTAGGAATGCTTGTTCAAATACTTTGTTACTACCTTTTCGGGGTAAGACCTGTCATAGTGCATAATCTTAGCTATCCTCTTCCATGTATAGCCATCAATATATTTATACTGCATTATTCTTCTAACCCTGCTGTCATCAACCGAATTTATATACCCCGAAATTTCTTTCTCTAGCTCTGCTGCCATATGTTTCCTTTTTTCTAACAGAGCTGTGTTTCCCGAAGGAATTTCTGTGTCTTCATGCTTTATCTTCTGTTCAATTTCCTTAATTTCTTTCCTTAAGTCAATCAGTTGTTTCAGTTTTTCCTTCGTCAACTTTTTCTCCTTTCCTACTGTTTTATACTGCCTCCACATAATTGCGAAATATCTGTTCAACATGCCTATCGCCTTTATATGTGTAATGCCTGCCCGTTACGTTTCTTGGTGCATGTCCGAGATATTCTCCTGCCGCATCCACACTCCCGCCGCGCTTACAGATATTTGTTGCGGTTGTTTTCCGGAAGAGGTGCGGATATATGCGCCTGTCCATCCCCGCCCTTTTTGCAATGTCCCTTATGCTTGAATACACACCGTCAACGTCCAGCACCTTCGTTCTGTCTCCCCGGATATGGGTGAATAACGGCTCCCTGCTGCCTTCCGGTACATTCCTGTCTTTCAGGTATTCCTGTATGTAATGCAGCGCAACATCATCAAGAAAAACGGTTCTGTATTTCTGTGTCTTTTCAGCGAATATTATCAGCTTTCCGGTTCTGAAATCCACGTCACAGACTTTCACGAGCGGTACTTCTCCCCGTCTCGCTGCTGTCGAGCGCATGAACTCTATCAGCGCCCTGTCACGTTTGTGTGTGCATCCGAGTTTCAGCTTTTCCATATCTGTAGCTTCCATATGCTCAATCGGCTTCTCTGCTGCCGCATACGGTTCTATTCCGTCACATGGGTTTTCGCTGATTATCTTCTCTTTGCGCATCCAGTTGAAAAATGCTGAAAGATTGCGCCGGAGATTGTTCAGTGATGCATTTGTGTTGCTCGGTTTTTTTAGCCAATAAATAATATTCAATGTCCGATTCGCCGACTTTGTTGAGCGGTTTGTTTATGAGCATCATAAACTCATTTAAGGTACTTTTGTAATATTCCACTGTTTTCGGGCTTAATTTCGGCGCTTTTTTTGCGTCGAACAGGTTTATTATGTATTGGTTTGTGTCATCCGCTGTTGCCGGAAGATTATCTATGTCCGTTATTTCAACATTCTGCACTGCTTTCACTATGACTGCATCCAGTATCGCCATTGTGCATGCGTCGAGGTGTAATTTCATTCCAACAAGTATATCATTTCTTACTCTTTCCTTTGCATTCATGCTCTTTCCTCCTGCTGCCCGTAAAAAATTTTACTTGTCTAAGAAATATTAAGGTGCTATACTGTTCTTAGACGCTGGATAAGTGGTAGATAACTTTGGTCGGTTGATGCCACTTATTTTTTTTATTCTTTATTCAGTTTTTTAATATGCTATGTACTCTTTTATTAAATCCAATGGGATATGCCTGGTTCCGCTTTCTACGCCAAACCTTACATAAGTATATAAACATCCGTTTATGACTCCGTAATCATCAACATAATGTTCTTCTTCTGTCCCGTCACGATATATAATTTTAATCTTTTTTTGCGTCATATCTGCCCTTTCCAATCCCTGTTTTCAGCGTCCGCTTCTCAGCATACAAAACAGCAACTCTACCATTGACTTTTTCCGTAACTGCGGATGCGACTGTATCATCGTGCAAAGTTTCCAGTCTATATCTGCCGATAATTCAGTAGGATTTTCAAATTCCTCATGTTTATCTGCGTTAAGAGGTATCGGAACTAAAGCACCCACGCCATGTGGAATATCAAATGCAACCACTTTATATGTAGCCATTGGCATTACAAAGTAATTCTTTTCCCCTATAAAATTCCTTCCAAAACCGCTTTCAAAATCAGCTTTACAACTTTTAATCTCATAACAGGTAAATATTCCTTTTTCAATTCCACTCACTCCTATAACCCCTGCTGGTTCAAACTTCATAAAATCAATCCGTTTTACATCTGTTGTTCCATAGTCGATACTTACCTCTCTCGCCCAGTACTTTCCCATGCCGTTAAATTTGCATTGTATAAGCAGCTTACTAAGGAATTCCGTTGTCTTTTTCCTATCCATCGTACCCTCCTCTAAGGTGCATATTCTGCTGCCAATGTCGCTTTCCGCCTGTGCCATCCGCATGACTTGCTGTCGCTGTCAATGCTGCGCCGCATGGACTCAAAGTATGGCGACTGCGTTATGACATTATTCATGACAAGTTCTCCTATTGCTACGCCCCTGCGCCTTCCCTTACTGTCCGCAACCATACACATGCCCGGATACTTTCCGACAACGATATACGCAGCCATTTTATGCACCCTATGTTCATCATCAGATTTTTCTTTTAATTTTATCTCTGTACCAATTTTCAATTCTTCATAAGTCATATCCTTACTCCCGTCCTCCAAGACTGTTCCCACATCTGTCCATTTTAATAAAGTGTGGATTTTTTCGTATTTGGTTACATTTTTTATATTTCTTAATCAGTTTCTTAATCATTGCCACTATCATACATACCCTCCTGCATAATCCTGCTTTTTAATGATTCCAAAGCATCAATCAGGCAGTTGTATTTGCAGATTAAGCCTGGATTTAGGTGTTGCCCATCTTTAAGTATTTCTAAATATGCGTCATATTTATTTATCAGGTCATCAATCAATATGGGTTCATAGCCGCCGCGCAATGCTATTTTTTTGTCTGCCACTATTTTATTTACTTCCGTTGGATATTCCTCAGATGTGACAGATTCTGTCACATCTTCTATATCATCTGTGAGGTCTGCCTGTTCCGCACTCTCTTCTTCCCACTTCCAGTCAAGTTTTCTCTCAAAACCTTTCCAAAAATAATATACTGGAATATTATAAATTTCTCCTGTATGGATATACTCAATCTGGTATCCGCCTTGGCGCATGACTCTAACATTGCAACTCTCATACGGAAGCATCCCGCCAAATATCAGTTCTGCGGTCATTGACGCAACTGTGAAATTCTCTACACCCCTGAAAGATTCAATTATCTCATGCAGTTTATTTTCCGGAAAGTCATGCATAAAAAATATGAAATCTATCGCAATGTCAACGTCATCTTCACTGGTTGTATAACAGATTTCTTTCTTTTTTGCTGCCGGAGCATGGACAGGTTCATTTTGTACCTTTTCAAATGTGTCAGATTCTGTCACATTTTCCACTTCTGTCATCTTCAACTGTCCTTCTATAGTCCTGCTGCCAAGGAGCCGTTTTATATCCTCCTCACAAATACTGCCGGTATTATTTGCTGTCTCCGCAAGCTGCTTCTGCATATCAGGTTCAAGTTTTGCCGCCTCATATGCAAGCGATATGCCGATGCATTCTCTTTTCAGCAGCTCCATCAGTTCGGCATTAAGGCATGTACCAATTGTGTTGTATATCGCAATCTGTCCCTGTGACACTCCCAAAAGCTCTGATTCTATCTCCCTTGTTCTTCCGTCAAGCCCCTGTCTTTTTTTCAGTTTCGGGATAATCTCTTTCAGTTTCATATGTTCCATTACTCTTTCCCAGTCGGTCTTATTTCTCTGGGTGCTGTTCATCATTACAATTACTGCATCTTCCGTGTCAGTATCAATCTGCCCCTTGATGACAGCCGGAACAAATTCAAACTCCGGATATCCTTCCTCCACAAGCTCCAGGCTTGCCTTCCGCCGCCTGTGTCCATCCAATGCAAGGTATTTATATTCCGCCCCTTCAGGAAATCTTACAAGGACGAGGTTCTGCTGCACCCCGCCAAGCGCATATATGCTGTCTTTCATTTTTTCTATCTCGCTCAGCTCATACTCGTTTTTCGGATTGGGTTGTATGTCAAATACACTGACTCTTTCAAACGCATCTGATTCAGACTCCTGCTGCCGGATGTCATCATTCATAAGATCTCTGATGGAAAAGGCCTTAGCCATTGCAGATCCCCCTCTCATATTCTTCCACGAACATTTTATAGCTCCCTGATGCTCCGCACCGCGGAGAATATTCAATGATCGGAACTCCCGCGAATGTACTCCTGCTCATAATCGGCGTCCACTTAATCCTTGTATAAAACACTTTTTCAAATTTCTCCTGAAGCACTTCCACGCCTTCATTGCACAGGTCATTGTTTCTGTATGATGTAACAAGGCATCCCGCAAAATTAAGTTCATGATTCTGCCATTTTCTGACTTCGTCTATCTTGCCCAGCACTTCCGCTATCCCGTCAAACGTGAACTTGTCAATTACAACAGGGATAACGATATCATCACTCGCCACAAGGGCATTTACGATTGGGACATTGATATCCGGCGCACAGTCAATCACACAGTAATCATATTCCCTGTTTATGGTTTCAAGGGCATTTTTCAGCCTTGTCACTCCCGGCCTTATCGGATCGTTGTCAATCTCTCTGGCTGCGTTAATCAGCGACATATCCGCCGGCACCACATCCAGCGTCGGCGCCATACTGTCCGTATTGCTGTAGCCTGTCAGGTAGATGGCAGCTCTGATATCCGCATCCCCTGTAAGTACATCTGATAAACTGACCTTATCCTTGCTATAGCACTTAAAAAATTTGCTTGCATTGCCCTGCTTGTCACAGTCCACAAGCAGCACACGCCTGCCCCGCCGCATCAGTTCATATGCCATGTTGATGCTCGTTACTGTCTTGCCGACGCCACCCTTTAAATTAATAATGCTTACTGTCCTCATATCCATTCCCTCCCAGTATTTTCTCTGCCTCCTGCGGATAACAGGAGGCTTATCATGGTTTTGTGATATATAAAATCCCTTCTGGGCATTCCAAAAGGCTTTCTTACCCAGTAATTACTGTGCTTTGCCGTATTTTTTCAACAGTTCTTCCTCTGCCCAGTTCGTGTACTGATGGCGGTTTGTCAGTATGGCATTTATCAGGTGTTTCTGCGAAAGGTCTGACACACTCCGCCACAGATCAGCATTGGCTAGCGGCCTTCCCCTCGCAGTATTAAAACCGTTCTCCCTCCACTGCTTAATGTTGTTGCAGTTAAATGCACCCGCAACAGTGGAAGAATCCGTGTATACCGTAATCTCTGCCGGACGGTTGAAATGTCTCAGCGCTGCCCTTAATGCTAACAGGTTTATCCGGTTGACAGTCACGTCCTGTCCCGTCCCAAATCCTCCGCATTCAGCTCTGCCCCTTGATGTATCCGCATATATCACGTATACATACGCTGCATATCCCGCTTTCAGTTTTGTCATGTTGTGTGTTATATAAATATCTGCATGTTTCATTTGCGTGGCTCTCCATTCTCAAACGGTGTTTCTCCTGCTGCATCTACAAATTTATCATAATCTGCCATGTGCTGCAGAATACGGTTCTTGCGCTCCTGCGCCTTATGCGCCCTAACCGGCTCCTCTGGGAAATTCAGCATCAGGCACATGTCGTTTAGCCTGTCCTTTGTCGCCGAATGCACAGGCAGTTCCGTGAGGAGATAATTACTCGTCACGATGCACAGCTTGCTTGTCTTGTATCGTTCATTGACCAAGTCGTGCAGCACACCCTGCCCCCATTCGTTAATTTTGGAAACACCAAGGTCATCCAGCACCAAAAGCTCCGTGTCAAAATATTTCCGGACATTTTCCTTGGGCAGCTCACCTTTGCTCCTGCTGTCGTAGGTTTTCTTTACATCCGCAAGGAAATCCTCCACTTTTGTAAAACGGGCGGCAATGTTATACTTTGTGCAGATGCTGCCGCATATGGCGCTGGCAGCCATCGTTTTTCCGCTTCCCGTTGTATGGGAATATATGTACAGTCCAACACCTTCATCCTGCCATTTTCGGAAATCATATACAAAGCTTTCAATAACCTGCCGGAGTTTTGTAACGTCCGTTTCCCTATACGTTTCCCATGGGAATCTTGCAATATCCAGTTCTCTGTATTCTGCCATAATACCCGACACATTTATCAGCATCTCCGTCCTGCAGTATGGGCAGTACATCATTGTATCAATTTTACCGTTTGCCGCCCTGTGCACATTGGGCGGATAAATACTAATAAGTCCCGTATCCCTACAATGTTCGCATTTATATGCCGGCGGTCTGTAATTTTCCTTGCGCGCCCTGTCCTCTTCCCATTTCCTGCGGTACGCCTCAATAATCTCCAATGTGTCGTATCCCATTTCCTACTCACCTTATGACAACTGCATTATACAGGTCTGCCATTTCTTGAGAAATGCCGCCTGTGTCTCCTGCTGCCGGAGCGCTTCTTTGGTTTAGGTAGTTCTCAAATTTCTCCGAATTGAACAACGTCTGCGGTCTGAGGTACTTGCACATGTAGCTGTCATTGTGCCATTCGGCATATTTCTTATCAATGACTTTGCAAAAGTCCCCCACCGTAAACCCCTCATTAAGCCGTGCATTGATATGTTTTGCAGTGCCGGCGCTCTGATACTGATAATTCGTTCCACATACACGGTTAAAATAATCAATGATCTGCCTAATCTCCTCCGCGTGGTTCTCTGCCCTAGGCTTTTTGGTTTTTTTAGGTACATTCTCAGGCGCGCCGTCAGATGCAGCGTCGGGCATGCCCGACAATATATATTTATTATTATCTAGGTTATTATTAGTATTATATATATTATTATTGGTACCGGATTCCGGTACACCCCCGTACCGATTTCCGGTACACCCCGTACCAGTTTCCGGTACACCCCTGTACCGATTTTCGGTACACCCCGTACCAGTTTCCGGTACGGTATTTTGATCTGCATTCTGATCATCTGCATTCTCCGGTACAGCTGTTTTATATTCACAGAACTTTACATTATTCACATAATTATCTTTCTTCATCAAAAATCCTTTTTCCAATAAAGATTTTATTACGCTCTGTGCAGTTGATTTCGATGCATTGATCCAGTCTGCAATATATTTCAGGCTGCCGGAAAAATACTGTTCGCCATCCTGCGAAAACCCGTATAGCAGGGCATAAACAATAAGCTCGTTTCCCTTTAATCCTAAATCCCTCACCATAAATTCCTGTATGCATATATACCTTTCTCTTTTAATTGTTTCCATTTGTCCGACCTCCTGCGTTTTCGTTTTTTTGCCACACTGTACCAAGGGTATCAGCTAAATACCCCTTTTAACCTATATTAAAGTGACAGAATCTGACACTTTTAAACGATTCCGTACACATGGTAATCCCGCTGGAAATCCTTCACTCCCTTCTGATGGGCAATTGTATGATGCATCCGGCACAGGCATATTTTCCTGTTTACCGTGTCATCATAATGCCTGCGGTCATGTCCCATGCCGACCGCATCCCAGTGATGTATCTCACCGGGTTTTCCGCATACCGCACATTTTTTATGCTTCAGGCACTGGTACAGGTATGCAGTAATGTCATCCGTCCTGTCAGAAAGCCTGTCGGAAGTTATTACTCCATTTTCAAGGCAGAAATCCGTGAGGGTATTTATAAATTCCCTCGCCAAATACATGGAGCAGTCAGAAAGCGAAAAATAATCGCTCCCTGTTGCGACAATATGCACATACTTCATAATCTCCTTTGTCTCTTCCGGACTATAGCCTGTATAGTCTGAAATGTCGCGGAGCGTTGCATAGATTTTTTTGCGCTGGTCAGATGACAGCATACGCCCATCCACTAGCTGCAGTCTCACATTCGTAATCCTTTTTTCCATGATGGCTGCTGCCAATGCATCATTTTCAACGCGTATCACAATATCGGCACTGCTGCCGTTGTCGCGTACCGCCGTAATTTTTCCGTCTTCTATATGTATCACTTCCTTATGTGCTTTCTACGTGGCACACACGCAGTCTATGACTGTATACTTTGGAATTTTATTGATTAAAACTCTGTAATGCATATGCACCACGTACAAAACACAATTCTGCCTAAAACAGCCTGTCCCACGTGCCTCCTGCGCGGCACACAGGAACAGGGTTCATCCTGTGACCGCATATTATAAAATTAGATTAGGTGAAGTACGGCACACGTAGTTTATGCGCCGCGCAGGAGGCACGTTAATATTATCTGTTATGAGATTCCCTGCCTGTTCCGTTCCACACATTTAAGTACATTTGCTGCCGCCCTTTCAAGTTCCTTGTGTCGTCTCTGGTACTCTTCTTCCGGAAGGTCAGGCCTTATGACTACTGATGTCCCGTTACCATGATGGAATACCTTTACTTCTTTGATTCCATATTCTGTATCTTTCATATTGCCACATCCTTTCATATGCTTAATCAATATTATGAATTTGTTGGTTGTCTAAATTACCACCGTTGCGGTGCTTTATATATTCCCTATTTGTATTCATGTAGTTCACTGTCATGTGGTTGATTTCCATGAACTCTGATTGCGTCAAAGCTTCAAGCTGCCTTGCCATCTGTGCCTTACCACAGGTCTGATATAGCAACTCTGTGGAATAAGAACGTTGCGCATAAAGGGCTTCACGCTTCAACTGTTCTAAAATTTTGTTTTCTTTCATGCTGCACTCCTATAGGCAATCTAATTATTATTGCAATTAAGTATATTTTTTGCTGTTATATTTATTTTTTACTTCTCTTGTACCTTGTTATGTTACAATTTTTTACAAAAATCTATATTTTCTATCAAATTTATAGTATACTGATAGTGTTACGATAAATTTCAAGAAAGAAGGTATCATTATGAAGAAAAAAGTTTTCAAATCAGCATTCCTCACCTTGCTTTTCAGCCTATTGTTTTCACTTAATGTCTTTGCTGCCGGATTTACACAAGACGCTGCAGGCATTCATTACCAAAATGATGACGGCTCCTTTGTCACCTCTTCATGGGTGGAAGTTGCTAATCTTTGGTATCTCTTTGATGCAAACGGTATTTGTGTCAATCCTACCGGGGCACTTGCACCGGATGACACAGACGGGAATTACCAAATTGTAACATCCTATACCCCGTTCGTTACCGAAGATACAGCTCTGCTCAACCAGTGCATTACAAATGGTACTGTGGTAAATGTTGAGGGGCAGTACTTCATGACGCCTGAAGCTTCAACTGTCACCCGGAATGCAAATCTCGCTACTGCCCGAGCTATACAACAGGCGGCGGAACAGCAGATGCAGCAAACTACAGAACCAGCGCAGGAAACCGTCGTTGAAACTCCCGAACAGGAAAAGAAAGCCCAATATGTATGGCTGTCAGCAACTGGAAGTAAATATCACAGTTATGACAGCTGCGGTAATATGAATCCCAAAAGAGCCCAAAAAGTCACTTTGGAAGAGGCTCAAAGGCTTGGAAAAGGCAAATGCTCAAAATGCTGGTAATATCTTTTTAATAAAAACTGAATATTGTTTCCATGGCTGACTCTCATGCTGGGTCAGCCATTTGCTTTATTAACTCTGAATCATGATCTGCCTGCTGCCCTGCCCTGCTCTCTGTCAGTTCCTGCTTCGCCAGCAATACCGCAGCATTAGATTTCATAATCATCATACTGATACTGTCCATGCCTTTTAATAAATCTGTAATTTCTTGCAAATCCTGTTTTCTGCTTTCAGCCAGCATAATTTATCACTTCCTTTCTTAAACTTCTCATTTACCACTTTAACAGTATTCTTATTTTCTCCACTTTCTTTTTATATACTGTACTTACAGGCTCCCGCCAGAGCTGAGTACTAAAGAAAGGAAAACAGATAATGAAACCATTTGATGATTTTCTAAATTCACTTTCAGAAAAAGACCTCTCTGAGATCATTGAGAAAGCCAATGAAGCATCGAATAGTATTGCCCAAAAGTCTCCAGACCTTCCAACTCGGATAGGCAATCAGACAACTATTGCTAGTTATCAGATTTCGATTGGTCTCTTGAAGAAGTACCATGAATGGATTTCACAAGAAAATTAACAATTTCTTGCGGATTACACTTCAGCCTACGTGGAAAAGGATTCTGACTTGATTTGGAATCCTTTTTCCTTTTTCTTTTCTTTTTTCCCATCTTCCTCACTCCCTCCTGCATCACATTATTTTCTCGCCAGCATACTCCATTATTACGTAAACCTTCCACTTGTAATGACTTGCGGTTTTCCCAATATTCTCCTATACTGTACTTACAGGCTGTTGCAGCAGCCAAGTAAAAATGAAAGGCAGAATTACACAATGAATGAATTTCTACAAAATGTTACTGAAGTCCAAAAAGTTTATGAAGAATATCAAGTGAATAGATTACTTTCAGAAGGCTGGAAATTAATTCATGTTGCAACCTATTCACGCGTACTGCCTGATCTCGATTTCAAGGCTGAATCTGGCACGGAATACATCATGGCTCGTATTCAGTAAATTTACACAAAATGTATGAAGTAGGACTGGAGGTAGTATTGTTAGTTAAATACCTCCAGCCTTCTTCTTTCATGAGACGGGTTGCCTCATCCGCTGAAGTAACTTCCTTGACTTCGGAAACCCGCATTAGTTTTCTCATGCTTTCCATTTTTCCTCACCTCCTTGATTTTGTTTATGTGAACATTATAATTCTCATAAACAAGTCTGTCAAGATTCATTTTTTGTTTTTGTGAAGTTTTTCATTGACTTTTTTGCTAAGATTTGCTATCTTGAACATAAAGGCGGTGATGATAGCAATGAATGAACGATTGCGTAAACTTAGAAAAACGTTAGATTTAACGCAACGTGAATTTGGCGAGCGAATCGGAGTAAAAGGTAATACCATTGCACAATACGAACTTGGCAGAAATGAACCAATAGATGCAGTGTTATCTCTTATTTGTCGTGAATTTAATGTAAATGAAGACTGGTTACGGAACGGCGGTTCCGACGAAGATATGTTTATAAAATTGTCAGAAGACGAAGAACTGGCAATGTATACTCAAATGCTGCTGGATTCCACTGATGACATTATGGCTGATATGATTAAAGATTTTATAGTCGTATATGAAAAGTTAGACAATGATTCCAAACAGGTATTAAAAAATGTTGCCAAGAGCCTATTGGATAAAGCAAATAACAAATAAATATATTATCTACATATAAACAGCATCGTAATTATGGGAAAGTAGTGCTTATATGGCTAAACCCGGAAGCGGAAAGCGAAAAATGACAGCTACATGGAAAAAAAAGCAACGAAAAGGCGATAAACTGCTTAAAAAACTACTCAAAATAATTTTTAAGTAAAACAATAAAAGACAGATACAGAACTTCATGCTGTTCAAAATTATAATTTGACAATAACATTACTTAGTGGTAAGATGACTATAAAGAAGGGTACTACCGATAGACGGTTAGCCCGCTAAAAATTTTTGGTTAAAAAATAACCGCTAAGTTTCTGAGGCTTGGGCGGTTATTTTTTTGTGTTATTACTTCCGATTGTATATCCAAGTCCAAATGCAGTCAGCACAAGACTGATCACGGCAATCAGACCCTCGATAGTCATCATTAGCATCACCCTCCTTTGTCCGTATATTTTTGTACTCTGTACAAATTTCTATGTAATCAAAGACTACATTGGATTCGGAGGGTCACAAGTCCCTCCGAAGAGGGCTAACCGCCTACCGTTATGGTAGTACCCATGAGGGAATTATAACAGAATCACTGACAGAACGCAATTATCACCAAGCAAAAAGATAAATGAGCAGACTTAACGCCTGCCCATGAAGTGGGTTTTGATCATTATTAAGATTTGAGACAGGAACTTCTTTTCTTTTTCCTCATCCAAATCCTTAATGAGCTTTATTATCTTGCTTTTGTAACTCATTTCCTATCTCCTTTGTTTCGTGAATTTATATCTGTTATGAATATAATAACAATAACACATCGCAAGCTATGAAGTATACCCTCGTTTTTTCATACCTTGTTTATGGAATGAATTTCAGCGACAATCACAAAATTATAACAGTCATATTTTCATAGTTTACTGCAACTTGCGGTTTGCATAAAATACAAGCAAATTATAAACAGAAAGCGGAGATATTGTAATCGCCATGGTAAATGGAAATGACACAACATGCAAACTTTTAACTGAATATACAAATGGATTAGCATTACATAATTTAACTAATATATTTAAAGGAGCATAAAATGAAAAAGAAATGCATCGTTTTACTTTTTATAACACTTTTCCTATTTGGATGTGAAAATCCTAGTAAACTACCCGTGGATAATTCAAGCCAAGCAGAAACAATACAATCAGAGATATCCGTTCAAAATGAACCTTTAACGCAAGAATCAACCCTTAATACACTTTCGAGCACGGAAGAATCATCTAATTTATGTACTTTTGGAATTTCTTCGAAAGAAATTGCACAAATTATATATAATAAAGAGACAGATTTTTATTCAAAAAATATTAATGATTATAATGTTGATGTCTTTCCCAATGAAGACTACCTTCTTTTCTGTGTCACTTTGAAAGAAGATAAATTTCCTTCACTTATATATGCTTATGATCAATCAAAACCCGGACGAGACAAAAGTTCAGATGCATTAATTCAAACTTTTATAGAAAATTTTTCAATTGAATCCGAGGTACGACACACGTCATTTAATTTAGGTAATTCTTCAAATCAAATGGTTAGTTGTTTATACGTAAAAAACTCTAAAGTGGCGGATTTTCCGCTCACAATACAAATTCCGCCTAAAACAGACTATTTTCTTACCATTGATGCTGAAGATTATGAAGTAGCTTGTAAAGAGGGACGCTATAACGATATTCTAGCAGATGTCCAATCGTATATAGTTAGTACTTCTCCTCCCAGTTATGATAGCGCATATGAGCTTATATCTGTTCTTACACCAATAGTGGAACATTGGGATAGCATAGAAATTAATTATGATTCTATAGAAAAAGTCGCAATATTTACCTACGCTGGAGTAAATAAAATAAACAGTAATATTCACTTTGTTCCATATGCTACCACAAATGAAAAACTGATACATTCCTTGATAGGATTTTACGATTCAGATTGGATTTTCTTTGAAGATATAATAATATCTTCAAATGAAAATATTGAAATTTCTGCATCTTATGACAAATTAGAAAAAGTTGCCAATAACGGTCAAATTTATGAGGCTTATGATACTACTTTCGAAAATGATAATATAGAAGAATTATTATCGTCCCCAACCCATACTATTAGATTTGTTGCGAAAGATGGTTCTTTTAAAGATTATATGATGTCTGATAAAGAATATGAAGCTTTAGTTACAATTGCAAAATTTCAAAATGTACGAAATAATCTTTCTGATTTACAATTTCATTTTCAACAACGTCTTATACAAGAATAACATGAAAAGAAAGTAAATCAAGCACTATGTATAGAGCAATTTGACAAGTAAATATTCGGGGGAACATATTGCAATCCATTTTTGCATATGCTATAATGCCAGTAGGCAAAAAGCAGTAAGCAGTCTGTGCAGGACGGCTTGCGAAAACCCCAGTGCGGTAACACTGGGGTTTTCTATTCCCTATTGTGGAATGGCAGGGTTTAGCGCCACAGGCTAGTTACCGACTATTTACCGCCGTCTAACCATTTGTTGATGCAGTGGCAAACTACACCAGCCGCAACGGCGATGATAAAAGCAGTAAGCATATCCATACAGAACACCCCCTTTCCGTACCAGTCTAGGGAGCGGTAACGAATTTATTCTACCAAATCCGCTAAATTATTACAAGCAATTCTGCATAAGATGATATTTATTTCCCGTTCTCTTTTTGCTTTAAAATTCTTACGAATCCATATATCATTTTCATACTATGACTATCTTTTAAAGCTAATTGCGATAAAACAACTAAATGAAATAAAATGTGTCAGATTCTGACACATTTCATACAGAATATTTTGGGAGGTTTTATTATGTATGAAAGCTATACTTTTAACTCTGATGAAGTGTTGGAATACCTTCGCAAGTCACGTTCTGATGATCCCACTCTCACAGTTGAGGAAGTATTATCAAAGCATGAAGCAATATTGTCCGAATGGTCAATGCAAAATATGGCTTCAACTGTACCGGAAGAAAACATATACAGGGAAGTCGTTTCCGGGGAAACAATTGATGACCGTCCTGAAATGATTAAACTGCTAAAAATGATTGAGAACCCACGTATCAGAGGCGTACTTGTTGTTGAGGTTCAAAGATTAAGCCGTGGCGATCTTGAAGATGCCGGGCGTATTATCAAAATCTTCCGTTATACCAATACTATGATTATCACACCCATGAAAATCTATAATCTGCAGGATGAATATGACCGCGATATGTTCGAACGTGAACTGAAACGCGGAAATGAGTTTCTTGAATATCAGAAAAAGATTATGAATCGCGGGCGTCTTTTATCAGTCAGTCAAGGTAATTACATTGGCTCTGTGCCACCCTACGGCTATGACCGCACTGTTGTAATGGATGGCAAGCGCAAATGCCCCACGCTTAAGATTAATGAAGAACAAGCGGCAGTTGTACGAATGATTTTCGACCTGTATGTCAATCATGACATGGGACGGCAGAAAATATGTAATCATTTGGATGCCTTGAATATTAAGCCCCCAAAAGGTGAGCATTGGTCGCCTGAAGCTATTGTTGATATGTTGTCAAATATACATTACACTGGCAAGGTTAAATGGAACTGGAGAAAGACTGTTACTGTAATAGACAATCAGGAAGCCATTAAAACACGTCCTAAAGCGAAAGATGGCGATTTTCTGGTATATGAAGGGAAACATGAAGCTATCATATCAAATGAACTTTTTAATGCAGCACAGGTTAAAAAGGGCAAAAACCATAGAGCCAAGGCAACCACCAAGGTACGCAACCCACTGGCAGGGCTTGTATATTGTTCCTGTGGCAGAGCCATGTCATTAAGATATTATAAACGTCCTGATGGCTCTGAGCGCTCTGCTCCACGGCTTTTATGTGATGGTCAATTTCACTGCAATACAGGCTCCTGCCTGTACAGTGATATTCTGAGCAGGGTAAATGATATCTTAAAAGGTAGCATAGCTGATTTTGAAATACAATTAAAAAATGATGATGCACTCTCCGCTACTCTGCATCAAAAAATGATAGTCCAGTTAGAAACCAAATTGGCCAACCTGAAACAAAAGGAAATCAGTCAATGGGAAAAATATTCAGAAGAAGGAATGCCAAAGGAAATTTTTGACAAGTTAAATGAAAAGGTTCTTAAAGAACAATCAGATGTCACTGCAGCCCTTTCAAAGGCTTATTCTTCCATGCCCTCTCCTATTGACTATCAGGAGCGCATAGACCGCTTTACGGATGCGTTGGAAGCATTGAATAGCGACACTATTGATGTCGAAAAGAAAAATATGTTGCTTAAGAACTGTATCGAAAAAATTATATATAACCGCGAAAGGCCTGTGAGGCTGACAGGTACCGGGAAGCATGGAACATGGAGCAATACCCCTATTAATCTTGAGGTAAAATTGCGCCTTTGATGATATCCAACATCAAGGCGCATACTCCTCTGTACCAATATCTGTCAAAAGTCCTGCCACAGAATTATATGGCATCGTATAGCGCTGCGCAAGATAACGCATAGACGCGGCAAGCTCCCCGTCAGGTCCGCCGTATTGGGAAATAATCACCTGTGCAATCTGTGGGTTGGTTTGGGTAATTTTTACCGGAAACTGCAATCTTTTTTCATAATTCCACATTTAATGATAGCCCCCTTCCCACGGCCAGTCCTGCGTGGCCCATTTCCATTCTCCGCAATCCGTATCAACGATGCTTAATACCAAAGGTCCGTACTTTTCCGTGTATTCCTTCACCATTTTATTTTTTGCCATATTGTAGTGTTTAAATGCGTCCATCGCCTGCTGGTCGTAAGGGTGGGTATCCAAATAAAGGTTAAGCTCCTTGAGCACAAAATCCACTTTCCCGATTTCGTGCAAAAGGCGTCTGCGTTCCGCGCACGTATCAATGTTGCATGCCTTGTAGCCTGTATTCATCATTGAACCCTCCTTCCCGTAAACGGTTTGTTCAGTTCCGGAAAGATGGTGCCTGTTTTATAGGCTTCATCAAGGTTTTCATACATGTTACAGTTTCTCTGCCACGGCACATATGCCATTGCTACCGGGAACTGTTCCATGTAAGGCATCTGAGGTTTCCATTCCTGCATAATGTCTACACTCCTCGATTTTTTTATTTTATTAACATATTATGTCAAAACAGGCAATCGGTTACCGATTTATGAACATAACAATCACACGAATATTTTTACCATATCTGGTAATAATCTACATCAAACGCCGGCACGCTTTGCGCGTCGCCTTTTTTGAATCAAATGAACTTATATCCGTGGAGGTATCACATGTATCAGACATTTGAAGAAAATAAGAATTATCTAAATGATACACTGCATGTCAGCGAATGCTTTGACATTGTAAACCGCGACATTACAATCGGCGGAAAAAATGCAGCCTTTTATTTTATAGACGGCTTTTGTAAAGATGAAATGATGCAAAAGATTTTACAGTTTCTTATGGGATTAAAGAGCGATGACATGCCGCAGACCGCAGACGGTCTGAATAAACTTTTACCGCATGTAGAAGTAGATCTCTCAAAAGATTTTGACGAAATCACCAAAAATGTACTTTGTGGTGTTTTCGCAGTGCTGATTGAAGGTTATGATGACTGTATCTTAATTGACTCCCGCACCTACCCCGCACGCGGCGTGTCGGAGCCTGAAAAGGATAAGGTACTGCGCGGTTCTAAAGACGGATTTGTGGAAACCGTTGTTTTTAACACTGCCCTGATTCGGCGCCGTATCCGGAGTACGGATTTAAGGGTGGAAATGCTCAGTGCTGGAAAAGCATCGAAAACAGACATTGCACTCTGTTACATGGACAGCCGTGTTGACAAGGAATTTCTCAAAAAAATCCGCGACCGTATCAACAATATCAAAGTAGACGCGCTGACCCTGAATCAGGAAAGCCTTGCCGAGTGCCTATACACCTCGAAGTGGTTCAATCCCTTTCCCAAATTTAAGTATACGGAGCGTCCCGACACTGCCGCTGCACAGGTTTTAGAGGGAAATATCATCATATTAGTGGACAACTCACCCTCTGCCATGATTCTCCCTATCAGCATCCTTGACATGATACAGGAGGCGGACGATTTTTATTTTCCACCCGTCACAGGCTCCTATTTAAGGCTTTCGCGGTTTTTAATATTAATCCTTACTTACTTTGTCACGCCTACGTTTTTACTGTTGATGCAAAATCCTGACTGGATACCGCCCTCCTTTGATTTCATCGTCGTTAAAGAGGACATCAATGTGCCGCTGATATGGCAGTTCTTAATCCTGGAGTTAGCAATTGACGGTTTGCGGCTTGCCGCTGTCAACACGCCGAACATGCTTTCGACACCGCTTAGTGTCATGGCAGCATTGATTCTCGGAGAATTTTCCGTAAAAAGCGGTTGGTTTAATGCTGAAGTTATGTTATATATGGCATTTGTTGCAATTGCAAACTATACGCATCCTAGCTATGAACTCGGTTATGCGGTAAAATTTTTCCGGATTATCAACCTGATCTTAACTGCTATTTTCCAGTTTTGGGGATATATTGCGGGGATTGTGCTATTCTTCTTTGCAATTGTTTCAAACAAAATGGTTTCTGGTCAGAGTTACCTTTATCCGCTCATTCCATTTAACTGGAAAAAAGTCAGCCATGCACTGTTCCGCTACAGGCTGCCGAAATCACAGGAATAAAAATTTACGTTATTTACTTCATTGGTGAATACCCCTTATATTTTCGCGTAAACTAAAAAGGAGGGTATCCTCGAAGTCATGCAATGACTTGTGAGATCCCCTCCCTTTCTTTTAATTTCTCCCCGTGGATCCAAACCCGCCTCGATTTGGTCCGGTCAGCTCACCGACCTCCTCAAACTCAATATCCGGCTGCTGCTCCATAATCCGAAACTGGCAGATACGGTCATTTATATGAATTTCCGTATCACGCATGGCATACATCGGTACAAACCACGCGTCATCATTCCCGCAATATCCGCCCTCGCCCGTTTCCCGGTCGGGACCGTCAATCACCCCCTGATGATTCACCTGTATCAGCCCGAAATTTTTAAACGTAGAACTTCTCGGAACGACATGCGCCTCGTAGCCTCTAGGCAGCTCCATCGCAATCCCAAGTGGGATCAGCTTAAACTCACCCTTTTTCATCACGACATTCTCCGCCGCCCGAAGGTCAATCCAGTTTCCCTTTGAAATCTTTTCAAGCTTCTGTACCTTGTCCGTTAAATATTTTATCTTAATCTTCACTTTGTGCTCCTTTTTATACCAGCAGTTTAGGCATGATAGATATTCTTCTTTACAACGCAGCTTCCGTTTGCACTAAACGGAATAATATTTGTTTCACGTCCCATCGGAATATCGTCATGGTCATCGCAGTGAAGCACTGGCATCAGTTTGTTCTCTCCTGCAAGTGTTGCCTGTACGTCTATAACACGCTGGTTACTGCTGCCCTTCCACATCAGTGTCGCATCCTTCTTATCCTGATCAAATTCCCCGTCAACGAGCACATCAACATACTTCATCAGAGAAGAATTCATCACATTCTCCCACACATCACCTGTGTAAAGCCATATTGTTTTATCAGGATACTTCTCCCGAATTTCCATTGCAAGCTGCTTGACTGCACTGCGGTTTGCACAGTGCATCGGATCCCCGCCAGAAAATGTAATTCCTGATATATAGGACTGGTCCAGCTGTTCAAAAATTTCACGCTTTGCGTCCTCATCAAATTCAAGACCTCCGTTCGGGTCCCATGTCACAGGATTTTGGCATCCCTTACAACAGTGCTCACAGCCTGCCACCCATAAAACAACCCGCAATCCGTCACCATTTAGCATATCGTCTTTCGTAATATTGTGATATCTCATTCTGTCAACCTCTCATCCGTTTTATTTTTTATAACATACCGTTCCGCCAATCAGACCTTACATACTTTTCCGCTCAGCAATCTCTGCCATTTTCGCATCATTTAGCCGCGTATCGCCATGCACGCGCGAATAGGACAAGTAACCGTTCATGCGGTCAATTTTTGTCAGGTTTTTGCTGCCGCATTTCGGACATACATCCATCTCAAGTTCCTGATGACCGCAATCATCACAGTACGCAAGAGACAAATTAACACCCTCATAAAATCCCATTTCCATCGCACGCCGCACCAGTGTTTTGATTGCCGATATATTATAATCAATCGGATATTTTACATACTGTATTTTTCCGCCATTGGAAAGTTCCCAAAAACGGTATTCCAAATTTTGTTTTTCAATCGGAGTAATATCCTCCGTAACATGACAGTGAAAGCTGTTGCTGACATATTCCCTGTCGGAAACACCTTCAACAATCCCGTATTTTGCGCGAAACTGTTTCACCTGAAGCCCGCAGAGGTTCTCGGCAGGCGTACCGTAAATCGCATAAAGATTCCCATCCTCTTCCTTAAACCGATTCACTTCTTTATTGATGTACTCCAAAACCTCTAACGCAAATTCCCCATCCTCCACTAATGATTTACCGTTATAAAGCATCTGCAATTCATTAAATGCCGTAATGCCAAAAGATGCCGTCGCCGATTTCAAAAGAGGCTTTATCTTATCGGAAAGCTTTAATTTTCCGCCTAAAAATCCACCCTCACAGTATGCGAGCGGATTCGTTGACGCACGCATATTACCAAGATATGCATATGTCCTGATATGAAGCTGCCTGATTAAATTCAGATAATAATCCAATACCTCATAAAAGTCCCTGCTCTCCTGTCTTGCTTTCGCCAATATCATTGGCAAATGCAAAGACACTGCTCCGACATTAAAACGTCCGACAAATATAGGGCTGTCATTCTCGTCCGCAGGATGCATGCCGCCACGCTCATACCACGGTGAAAGAAATGCGCGGCAGCCCATGGGTGAAATCGCTTTTCCATACTGCTTATACATACTAGCAATATATCCCTTTCCCGTAAGGCTTAACCAGTCTGGATACATGGTCTTTGCAGAGCATTTAATCCCCGCCTCAAACACATCTTCCAGTTCTTTGCCCGGTCCATGTAAATTTTCATCATATAAAAAGACAATCTTTGGAAACAGTACCGGCTTTTTGCAATCCTTCTTGCCCTGTCCCTTTCTTCGCACATTGAGCATATGAATGGTCGCCATCTTCGCAAACCGCTCCCTGCCGATTCCCGCCGTTACCGTGATGAACGGATAATCACCGCGGCTGCTTGCTACCGTGTTGAACTTGTACTCCCAGCCCTGAAAGCCCTGGTCAAACTCCCGCTCCACATCTACCAGCGCGACCTCCTGCGCCTTTTTTTCGTCAATGCCAAGCGATTTGTATTTTTCAAGCGCCGACTGGTACGTTTTCTCCGCATAGGGTGCAAGGATTTTGTCCACCTCCGGCACGGTAAACCCGCCGTACTGCTGACTTGCCGCACTCAAAACAATGTCTCCAATTACATCAAACGCAACATCAAGCGACTTTGGTTCATTGTACCAGATATTTCCCATCTCAAATCCGCCCGAAAGGACATTCTGCACGTCAAAAAGACAACAGTTCATGGTATCCCGACGTGCCGACATATCATGCACATAGATATAACCGTCCCTGCACGCCTGTATCTCCTCGGTCGTCATAAAAAATTTCTGATACAGTTCCTTATTAAACTGGTTAAAAATCAGGCTGCGCTTGGTGGAAACAAGCGCCGAATCCGTATTGGCATTCTCTTTATCCCCCACATACATAATGGACTGGCTTTTCTTGTAAACGTCATCCATCATACGCACAAAATCCTGCTTATAATTACGGTAATCACGATAGCTCTTGGCTACGACCGGCTTGACCTCCTCAAGGGCGCTCTCCACGATATTATGCATTACGGGAATCGGAACCTCTTTCGTTTCCATCTCGTCCACCTTATGAATCACATAGCTGCATATATGCCTCTTGTCGTCATCCGTAAACTTTGCAAGCGCACGGTATGCGGATTTTCCAACAGCCGTTATCACCTTCTGCACATTAAACGCCTCTTTGCTGCCGTCCTTCTTAATGACATAGACCTCTGTTTTCGGTTTATAAAGCGCACCGTAGTCAATTTCTTCGCTCATTTTAATCCTCCATGATGAATTTATCTTGTATGTCCGGCACTAAACTTTCAGAACATTCACGCAACTATCTAAAATGCCACAAATTGTATTTATATTGTATGTGTTATTTAATTTACATACAATATATAGTGCCTGTCTACTAGTATAAAATAATTACCATACTATGTCAATTAAAAAATGTACCGAAAAATATCGGTACATTTTTATCACTATACTTGTCAGTCTTTCACTTTTTCTGTTTTAACCTTTGGTTTCCAGCATTTCACACCGATAAATCCACCGATGCCTGATACGACTGCAATAACTGCAAAAGTCAAAAGATACGATAAAGTCATTCTAATAAATTCAATCAAATTTGCCATGAAACATTACCTCTCAATCTGCTTATCCTAAAGTAAGCTATATTTATAATACCACCTCATACCGGGTAACGTCAAGCATTTAATTCTGTTTGACGTATGCCTCATACAGTTCCGGCCGTCTTTGTCTTGTCCGCTCAATCGACTGCTCCAGCCGCCATTTCTCAATATTGGCATGGTGACCGCTCATAAGCACCTCCGGCACCTTTTTTTCATGCCACACCTCGGGGCGGGAATACTGCGGATACTCCAAAAGCCCGTTGGAATGCGACTCTGTCTGCACCGATTCCTCGTTATTCAGTACCCCCGGCACAAGTCTTGCAATCGCATCCACCATCACCATCGCCGCCAGTTCCCCGCCCGTCAGCACATAATCACCAATCGAAATATAATCCGTGACGATTTCCTCCAGCACACGCTCGTCAATGCCCTCATAATGACCGCACAACAAAATCAAGTCCTCCTCCTTTGACAACTCAGCAGCCTTCTTTTGATGAAACACTTCTCCCTGCGGCGTTACATAAATCACGCGTGTTTTTGTTTTTTTCTCTTTTTGCCTGTCAATTTTTTCACAAACCGCTTTCCAGCAGTCATAAACAGGCTGTGCCTGCATCAGCATACCGGCACCGCCTCCATACGTATAATCGTCAACCTTTTTATGCTTGTCCGTGGTATAATCACGTATATTTACCGCCTCTATCGAAATACATCCTTTTTCTTCTGCGCGTCCGATAATACTGGTATGCAGACCATCGAGCACCATCTCCGGAAATAACGTCATAATATGAAAGTTCATTTCAGCTCCTTCCTTTTTGCTCATCCAAAAGCCCGTCAAGAACATGAACCCTCATTTTTTGCTGCTCCATATCCACTGCAAGCACGCACTGCTTAATTGCCGGAAGAAGCAGTGTTCTGCCATCCTCCAGCGTAATGTCATACACATCATTTGCGCCCGTCACAATCACGTCCTTTAATATGCCCATATATCCGTCATTCTCATCATATATCTTTATACCAATTAAATCCGCAATAAAATACTCATCCTTTTTCAATTTTACGGCATTTTCCCTTGTAACATAAAGGCTTTTCCCCTTATAACGCTCTATATCATTAATATCATCAAAGCCCTTGAATTTAAGAATCACAAACTGTTTAAAAAATTTCACACCCTCAATCTCAAGAACCATTTTTTCCTTTCCCGTGTCCATAATGACTTCCTTTAACTTTTTAAAACGTTTCGCATCATCAGTTGTCGGAAACACTTTCACTTCACCACGCAGACCATGCGTCTGCGTAATCGCCCCCACCTGTAATAAATCTTCCATAAAATAACCATACCCTTCCAGTTTTTAAATTCATAAAGGGTGTTCATAACAAAACCTTTTATGAACACCCTTTATATTTTATGTTGTTAAACAATCTCCACATCGACCTTCAGATTCTCTTTGGAAGATGCTGCTTTGACTACGGAGCGAATCGCCTTCGCAATCCTTCCCTGCTTTCCTATAACCTTTCCCATATCATCCGCTGCCACATGAAGCTCCACCGTAATATTCTTGCCGTCTGCTTTCTCTGTGACTACGACCTCATCGGGGCTGTCCACCAAGGCCTTAGCTATCACCTCAACTAACTCCTTCATTATTTACACCTCCAAGTGTTTCCACATGCAAAGAATTATTTTTCAATACCAGCTGCCTTGAAAATCTTTGCTACTGTCTCCGTAGGCTGCGCTCCGTTTGACAACCATTTCTTTGCAAGCTCCTCGTTTACCTTGAACTCACTCGGATCTGTGTTGGGATTGTAAGTACCGATCTCTTCGATACATTTTCCGTCTCTTGGGGATCTGGAGTCCGCTACAATAATTCTATAAATAGGAGCTTTCTTCTGACCCATTCTTCTTAATCTGATTTTTACTGCCATGTCTTTTCACCTCATCAATTTTATTTTTATACCCGAACAGGCTTATGCCTGTTCGCTGCGCCGAACGCCTGCTGCTTTAGCAGCTAATTTCCTTTTGCGTTCGTGTGCATCAAAAAGGAAGTTTCAATTTTCCTTTTTTACCACCAAAACCTCCCATCATTCCCGGGAGCTGCTTCATCATCTTTTGAGACTGTTCAAACTGTTTGATAAAGCGATTTACCACTGCAATGTCCACACCCGCACCTTTCGCAATGCGGTGCTTTCTACTTGGATTTAACAGCTTCGGATCCTTGCGTTCGGCAGGTGTCATGGAAAGTACAATCGCCTCCATGCGCGCAAGCTGTTTATCATCCACTGCCGACTCAATATCGCTTGCCTTAATTCCCACACCGGGCATCATACCCAAAATACTGGACAATCCGCCAAGCTTTTTCATTTGACTCATACTTTCAAGGTAATCCTCAAAGTCAAACTTTCCCTTTTTCAGGCGCGCAGCCATCTCCTTTTCCTTATCGGAATCCATATCAAGATTTGCCTCGGCAACCTTGTCTATCAGCGTAAGCACATCGCCCATTCCCAGGATTCGGTTTGCCATCCGGTCCGGATAAAACTGCTCAATATCCGTCAGTTTTTCGCCTGTGCTGACAAAAATAATCGGCTTTCCGGTCACCGCCTTTACGGAAAGCGCCGCGCCGCCCCTTGTGTCACCGTCCATTTTTGACAAAATGACACCGGTTACGCCTACTTTTTCGTCAAACTCCTTTGCGACATTCACGGCATCCTGTCCTGTCATCGCATCCACAACCAAAAGTGTCTGATGCACATCGACATTTGCTTTAATTTCCTGAAGCTCCGCCATCATCTCCTCATCAATGTGAAGACGTCCGGCGGTATCTATAATTACAATATTATTGTTGCATTTCGATGCATGCTCTAAAGACGCTTTTACAATATCAACCGGCTTATGGTTTGCTCCCATCGAAAAGAACTCTACCTGTTGTTTTTCTGCATTGATTTTTAACTGTTCAATCGCCGCAGGACGATAAATGTCACATGCCACAAGCAATGGCTTCTTTCCTTTTAATACGAGCTTTCCGGCTATTTTTGCCGCTGCAGTCGTTTTACCTGCACCCTGCAGACCGCACATCATAATGATCGTCGTTGCCTTTCCCGGCTGCAGCTCAAGTTCCGTCGTTTCCGAACCCATTAAGGAAACCATTTCCTCATTCACGATTTTAATCACCATCTGTCCCGGATTTAAACCGTTCATTACGTCGGTACCAATTGCGCGCTCTTCAACCGCTTTCACAAACTGCTTGACAACCTTAAAATTGACGTCCGCCTCCAACAGAGCCATTTTAACTTCCTTAAGTGCCGCCTTGACATCCGCCTCCGTAAGCCGTCCCTTGCTCCTTAAATTCTTGAAAACATTCTGCAGTTTATCTGTTAAGCTTTCAAATGCCATATATTAAAGCTCCTCCATAATCTTATTGGATAATTGTTTAATCTGCTCATCATTCGTCAGCTCATTGATTTGCTGTATATTGCACTTAATCCTTGCAAATTTTTCAACCAAATGCAGCTTATTTTCATATTCGTTTAATATCTTATCACACCGCTTGATTAAATCATGCACACCCTGTCTGCTGATTCCCTGCTCATCCGCAATCTCGCCAAGCGACAAATCGTTAAACACGGCATCCTCATAAATTCCTTTCTGATGCTGTGTCAGCAGTTCTCCATAAAAATCGTAAAGCATTCCTTTATATTCAAGTTTTTCCAAATTGATATGCTCCACAGTTTTCACGTCAACTCCCATCTGTCCGCTATGGCAGGTATATAGGATTTTCTCCGTTTTCTGTACCATGCGACTTTGTTATCATACTACACCAAAAAACAAGTGTCAAGTATTTTTTCTTGACACTTGCAATTTTTTTGATTATCCATTTCCGAATTCTGATTTAATAGGTCTGCGGCAGCCAAATACTGTTCTCCCCATACGGTTTAATCATGCGTACTTTCGCCGTGCTTGCATTTTCCATAAACGTAAACGTCACGACTGCCTGTGTCTGTTCCTCATTGAGATACTCCACATCTGTCCTTACCTTATTTTCGTTGTTTAAAATATTCAACAGTTTGATTGCTGCAGTATCGGGCGCATCCAGTCCCGCATACGCGTGTTGCGCCATATCCGGATTTTTGGCATTGTCATTCAACGATTCGCCGCATTGGTTATATGCGTAATAGTCCATCATTGACCCGTCTATCATGCCATCAGGATATGCTTTGTAAAAATCCTCCGCCACACAAATTCCGTCCAAAAACTGTATATGCTCTGAGGTCACTTTGAACGCTCCGTCCTCCATTGTATAGGACAATTCCTCACGCCACACCGTAATATGCGGATCGGATACCCAGGCATAATATAAAATGACTGCCTCTTTGTCAGAAGCCGAGAGAATCCAGCAGTTCCCCAGTTCGTCCCCACCGCCCAGGGGCCAGGGGCTTGACCAGCCAAACGACGCGTATGGTTCATTATTGTCGTCTCCCCCCCAAGAAAGATTCAATGAATCTGACAGCGCCTCCCGCAATGCTCCATTCTCGTCCGTAAGTTCCAGCAACGTCTTTCCGTCACGATTGCAAAACGCTTTCGCCCACTGTACCACACCTTCAAAATACTCCGGTGGTTGATAATAATGATGCGTAGCATCCTCATTCCGCTCGTCTGCATCCGTAATCTGTATATTTTCAATTCCCCCTAGATTCCGCGTCGCATTTTGTACTACATTTTGCACGGTCTGCGTATTCGCATTCGAATTGCCTGCTTCGTTGGTCAGAAGAACCGTTTTTGATCCGTTACCGGATTGCGCAACACCAGCTTCAACCTTCTGCGTCATAAAGCAGACTGCAACGATTGCAATGACCATGGCTGCCGCAGCAACGACCCAAAACGTCGGCTTTTTATAGCTAAGTACATTTTTGACACGTCCTTTCACACCGGTTTCCCCAAACGCTACCGGACACGCAGCGATTGTTCCGTGATTGACTGAACAGGACAACAGCGCAAGCGCATATTCTTTTTTGTGCTCTCCCCCAAGTTCCCTGATTACGCGTTCATCGCAGGCAAGTTCAATATCTTTGCACAACAAAAAGTATGCCGCCCATACAAGCGGATGAAACCAATAAACCGTCAAAAGCAGATATCCGATTGGCTTTGCCAAATAATCCTTTCTCTGTCTGTGAATGGTTTCATGTTTTAATACATACCCCAAATCCTCCGCCTCCACACCATAAGGCACATAAATCCGTGCCCGGAACAATCCGAACAAAAACGGCGAATCAATCGCTTCACTCCGATAATACTTTATCCCATACAATTCTTCCGGAACCGCCAAACGCACCTTTCTTGCAATCCGAAACCAGCTTATCAGCAAATACAGAAACATTACGCCCATTCCCAAAAGCCATATTCCGGCGGCGATCGAAAAGAACACATACGGTCTGTTAACGCTCTCCGGACTGTTGTCATTATTTCCGATCGCCCGTATCAATTCCTCGTCAATGTAGTCCGTATTTCCGGAGGGCATCATATCTGATGGAACGAGCTCTTTATGACCTGCCGCATTCTGTTCCATGATTTTCGTTAGATTACCGCGAACTTCCGCACCACTTGGAATCAGACTGAATGACGACACAAACGAAAACGGCATCACAAGGCGAAGTCCCACAAGCAGCCAAAGAAAGCAGGACACGCTTTTAGGCGCTTTTTTTAATAAAATCCGTGCCAAAATCACTGCCACAATCAGATACCCCGCCGCAATGCCCTGATTCAAAACATCCAAAAACATCCCTCTAATCATCTTTTATCTCCCCCTCCTATAAGAATCGATAATTTTGTGTATTTCATCAATTTCCTGTTCTGTGAGCGGTTTTTTCCTTGTAAACGCTGCAATAAAGCTTGGAAGGGAACCGGAAAAGTTTTTCTCCACCAGCTCCGCACTCTCCGCCGCAAGGACGTCCTCCTTCGATACAAGCGATGTCACAATTGCATTTTCCGACTGCAATACCCCCCGCTCCGAAAGCCGCCTGATTACTGTGTAAGTGGTTGATTTTTTCCATTCCAGCTGTTCATTGCACAACCGCACAAGTTCACTGCTTGACACAGGTTCGTTCTCCCACAAAATCTCACAAAAGCGGTATTCACTCTCAAAAATCTTTGGTGTATCCATAAAAACTCCCCCTTCAAAAGTCTGCAAATTTTGGCTAGCCCTTTTTCCGCACTTTTTACATCACCGTGGTACTGCCTTATATGCAAAAAGGTCTAATGCATTAAACCTACTTTTAGTTTAATACATTAGACCGTGTCTGTCAATATGTATTTCAATATAATATCATCAGCCTTCTTTTGCGCCTCTTTCCACAAGATAAGCAACCCACTCTTTACGCTTCATAACAGAGCATTTCTTTGTCACCAATTTCCCCTTACTGTCCATAAACGAAACTTTAATACCTGTCGGTATAATCGGAATAAGACCTCCTACATTGCAGGTTTTTAACCCTGATATATCGCCATAGGCTACGGAAAAATTGTCCAAACCGAAACCGCCTGCAAAGATAAATTTCTCTTTTGTAAAGAAATAATTTCCTCTAGTCTGCGACATAAAAGTCCACAAATCGCCCTGTGTATGCTCCTCAATCACATCATCCGCACCCATCAGCTCAAGCTCCTTCAGGGTTTTCTCCCACTGCTCCTTTTTACTCTGTGCCAGCTTCATTGTATTTCTCCTCTCTCACTTGAAATTAAGCATTTGTTGTGTTATTCACGCCATTGATTATAATTCCAATTCCATTAAATGTCAAGCAATTTTGAACCATTCATATAGTACGCCAAACAGCTCTCTCGCATAGTAGGTCGGTAAAAGCCACCGCGCCGTTTTTGCAGGAACGGCGCCATAAGAAAAGCCAAGTCTGTCTGCAATGATTCCAGCCCGGTATTCATGAAACTCGTTTGTTACAATCGCAATTTCCTCAGACAAATTGTTCTCCTGAATAATCTGATAAGAAAATGCAAGGTTTTCCCGTGTAGACGTGGATTGGTCTTCAATATAAACGCGTTTCGGAGCAATTCCATTTTCAACAAGATAACGGAAAATACATTCCGCCTCCGAAATATCCTCGTCCTGTCCCTGTCCTCCTGAAGCAACACAAACAGCATCCGGATTTTCATTCAAATACAAAATCGCGGCATCCATCCGCTGCGTCAGAACCAAACTCGGGCGTTCTCCATACACTCTGCAGCCAAGCACAACTGCCGTTGCGTTCTGTGCAGGCTTTACATATACCGCCCTGATAATACATACGGAAATAACAATTACCAATACCGTCCCAGCCGCGATTCCCAATCCAATAATGCTCAGAATAACCTTTCCTACCCTATTGTGCCACCAGTTCCCAAGTACTCTATTAAAAGACGGCATAAACAATGCATAGAGCATCAACACAGTACAGACTGCCAAACCTGCAGCATTTCCGATATTTAAAATTCTTCTTTTCACCAATGGCATAACAAATCCCATAAAGCCTGCCATACCTGACAAAAATAAAAATAACCGTAAAAGATTCACCACCATCTTTTGCTGCTTCAAGTCCTTCTCCCTCTAAGAAAAGGCAACAGATTTGCCTGTCGCCTTTTAAACATATGCTTATATTTTAATTTCTCAACGCTTTGTATTAGAACTCCATGCTAAATATCTCTGAATCATCCGAATTTCTATATACAAGCTTTAAAACAGTATTTTGATTTCCTGTTTCTGAAATCAGCTGGTCACGGATCGCCTCAAAAATATCAGAATTGCTTGTAAAGTACTCACTCATTGCCTCTTCCGCATCATCAGCTACATCAACTGCATCTGTCATTGTAAAAATCATGAAAATGGTATCGCCTTCAACCTCAAAGGAAATTTCCATTCCCTCTAATCCCGCATTCATCATCTCTGTGAACTGTGCACACTCATCGGATTTTGTCCACTCCTCAAGTGACGCTGATGCCTCTGCAGCAACCACCACATCACCTGAATCTGTTCCTTCCTCCGTAGTATCCTCATCTGCAATATCTGTTTCATCTGTATCTACATCTGTTTCGTCCGTATCCTCATCTGCAGTATCCGTTCCATCTATGTCTATAGCATCTATCTTATCTGTCTTTTCTGCATCCGCGTCTGCCGCTTTCTGATCCACTGCGCCAGCACCACCCATGCTTGCCCCTGTATTCTGGGCATCATCAGTCTTTGAACCGCAGGCCGTAACAGAAAACATCATTGATGTAATAACTGCTGCCGTTAATAATACATTTACTATTTTCTTTTTCATATCATTTTCTCTCCTCATACATAAATATGTGTTTAGCTCTCTAACAATGTGTAAGTCTATCATCAATATGGATAAATGTCAATTCGTTTCTTTAAAGATTGGCAGATTCCAATAAAAAAAGTGCCGCAAACAGTACAATCTACGACACTTTTTATAAACATTATATTATATTTTACAACTTCCCAACCGTTTCCTAAAACCGGTTTGCATCCGCCGCTTCCTGAATCGCAACCGCAACTGCAACCGTAGCGCCAACCATCGGGTTGTTGCCCATGCCGATTAAGCCCATCATTTCCACATGCGCCGGAACGGAAGAAGAACCTGCAAACTGTGCGTCAGAATGCATACGTCCCAAAGTATCCGTCATACCGTAAGATGCCGGTCCTGCAGCCATGTTGTCCGGATGAAGCGTACGTCCCGTACCGCCGCCTGACGCTACTGAGAAATACTTCTTGCCCTTCTCCGTGCACTCTTTCTTGTATGTACCTGCAACCGGATGCTGGAATCTTGTCGGGTTTGTTGAGTTACCCGTGATGGATACGTCAACGCCCTCTTTCCACATGATTGCAACGCCTTCCTGAACGTCGTTTGCGCCGTAGCAGTTTACCTTGCCGCGCGGTCCGTTCGGGTCAGAATAAGACTTTCTGAACACTTCCTTAACCGTATTGGTATACGGGTCATACTCTGTCTCAACAAAGGTAAAGCCGTTGATACGTGCGATAATCTCTGCCGCGTCTTTGCCAAGACCGTTCAAAATAACGCGCAGCGGTTTCTGACGAACCTTGTTTGCCTTCTCTGCGATACCGATTGCACCCTCTGCCGCTGCAAAAGACTCATGACCTGCCAAAAAGCAGAAACACTCTGTCTCTTCCTCAAGGAGCATCTTTCCTAAGTTACCGTGTCCAAGACCAACCTTACGGTTGTCCGCTACGGAACCGGGTACACAGAATGCCTGTAAGCCTTCGCCGATTGCTGCCGCTGCATCAGCCGCTCTTCTGCAGCCTTTCTTGATTGCGATTGCAGCGCCTACCGTGTATGCCCAGCAAGCGTTCTCAAAGCAGATTGGCTGGATTTTCTTTACCTGGTCATATACGTCAAGACCTGCGTCCTTTGTAATCTTCTCAGCCTCTTCAATGGAAGAAATTCCATAGCTGTTTAATACTTCGTTGATTTTATTGATTCTTCTTTCATAGGATTCGAATAATGCCATAATTATTTTACCTCCTTATCTGTTCTTGGGTCAATAATCTTTACGGCATCCTGCACACGGCCGTACTGACCTGATGCCTTCTCCCATGCTGTATTCGGGTCGTCGCCCTTCTTAATAAAGTCAGTCATCTTGCCAAGACTTACAAACTTATATCCGATAATCTTATCGTCTGCATCAAGCGCAATGCCTGTAACATAACCCTCTGCCATCTCAAGATAACGAGGTCCTTTCTTTAACGTACCATACATTGTACCAACCTGACTTCTAAGACCTTTTCCTAAGTCCTCAAGACCTGCGCCGATTGCAAGTCCATCCTCAGAGAACGCGGACTGGGAACGTCCGTAAACAATCTGAAGGAATAACTCTCTCATCGCTGTGTTGATTGCATCACACACAAGGTCCGTATTCAA
>CAJTSD010000033.1 GCA_910578795.1 uncultured Lachnospiraceae bacterium | reverse complement strand
TGAACAATTCTCTTTTAGAATTTTCAGGGTTGCATTACTGTTTATTTGTCAAGGTTCTTCCTTATGCTGTATCTTCATTTCTTGCAACAGCTTAATTAGATTATCATATTTTGTTATTTCTTGTCAAGTATTTTTCAAAATATTTTTCCAACTATTTTATCAACATTACTTTTTGTATTTTTTAATATATTTCTTTGTCTCCAAATCTACATTTAAAGATTCGCGAATCTTTTGGATTGCTTTATTATATGTCCAATTATCCATTTGACAGTCATTTGCAATCATTTCATGAACTTCATACGGAAAACACACAAACGTCTCCGCAAGAAGCCATGCTGCAGCCATCTGTGCATAATATCCCTGCGTAAACGGACGATTTAATATTGATAATATTTTATCAATATATGGAAACTGAAGTTTCACTGCAGCTGAACGCTCTGTGTTTTTGCTGCTCTTTTCCAGTGCCGTCATAGTCACATTTTTATTTCTAACCATTTTTTTATTGGCACTATCATATTTTAGATACTGACTCAAAAGTAAAATCAGTGCCGCCCGCACCTCAAACTCTTTATTAGAATATAAATAATTCTGCAGACTCTCCCAAACTGCATCACGGTATTTGTTTGCAAAGGTAAACGAATTGCAAAAACTGTCACACACCGACCAGTCGGCAATCATCGGCACAAAATCATTCAAATATCGAATGCCCTCTTCCTTCGTCACGTCTTTTTTCGCTGTGCCGTATCCGATAATCATCCCACGCAGCATAATTTCCTCAAAATATATGTCCGCATAGTTTCCCTGCGCGCTGTCTACCTCCCTGCGCCAGTCGCCTTTTGCAAGCTCCTTTGCAATCGCACGCAGCTTTGGCAGGCGCACGCCCAAGAGCGGTTTTGCTCCTGGAACAAGCGCCGCCGAAAAATCACGATACTCCGTTTCCGCATACGGCATGATTTTTTCGCGTATTTCTTTCCTCATGCCTGCTTTTCACCCTTTCGGTACTGAACAGGCGTCATTCCCATCTTCTTTTTAAACACGCGGTTAAAATGCTCCACATTGGGATAACCAACTGCCATCGCCACATTCTCCACCGTCATATTACCGTTTCGAAGCAACGTTTTTGCCTTTTTCATACGAATGTTGATCAACAGATCACCAAAGGTCTTCCCTGACTTATCATGAATATACTTGCTCAGATACGGCTCGGAAAGATGAAAATGTGTCGCAATGTCACTTAGTGCAATTCCCTGATAATTTGCCTGTATATAATTCATAATCGCCATCATCCGCTCATCCTGACATGCGTCATTGCTCTGCACTTCGGGTAGCTTATTGACACTGACGCAAAGCGCATGGATCGATGCCTTAATAATATCATCATCCATTCCCACGCCCCAGTATTTTTCCCCCTTGCAGGTAACGCAAACATACGCGATTGCCTTTGATGAGGATCCCATTGTCAGCGCATGCTCCTCATAATTGGAAAGCTGATAACTAATGCCAAAATACTGTTTGATTGTGTTGCTCACCGCATCCAGTCTTCCGTTTCCGTTTGCGTCAACGGTCGTCTTTTTATCGCCGCAGGTGATGACCGCCTCCGCCATAATGCCGTCAATTTGTTTAAAGTGGCACTCATTGATTTGGAAAAACGGCATATTGTCCACATAATTTTCCACGAAAATATCGTACACCCACTGCGGTGAAAGTTCCTTGTGCTCACTGTCCGAAACATCCTTTACCAGATACCCGACCTCCTCGCGCATTGCTTCAGGAAGCGATATGCCAAAATTTTGTTTTAAAATGTAATTGACACCGCCTTTGCCCGACTGGCTGTTGATACGGATAACATCCGCCTCATAATTCCTGCCCACATCTTTCGGGTCAATTGGAAGATACGGCACAAACCACTTATCGCTGTTTTGGTCTTCGCGCCATTGCATTCCTTTTGCAATCGCATCCTGGTGCGAGCCTGAAAATGCCGTAAACACCAAATCACCCGCATACGGCTGGCGCTCATGTACATGCATCCGTGTAAACCGTTCATACTTTTCCCGAATCTCTGTCATGTTTGAAAAATCAAGTTTGGGATCAACGCCGTGCGAGAACATATTCATCGCAAGCGTAACAATATCCACATTTCCCGTGCGCTCTCCATTTCCAAAAAGTGTTCCTTCAATACGGTCCGCGCCCGCAAGAAGCGCTAACTCCGCAGTGCTCACGCCACATCCTCTGTCATTATGCGGGTGAACGGAAAGTGTAACGGCGTCCCTGTATTTTAAATTTTTATGAATGTACTCCAACTGTGTGGCAAACACATGCGACATAGCGTTTTCAACCGTTGTCGGGATATTAATAATCGCCTTGTTTTCGGCAGTTGGCTTCCAAACATCAAGCACTGCACTGCAAACCTCCACCGCATAATCAACCTCCGTCCCATGAAAACTCTCGGGACTATACTCAAACGAAAAGCTGCCCTGCGTTTCGTCAGCAAGCTGCTTTAACAACTTTGCGCCGTCCACCGCAATCTGCTTAATTTCGTCCTTACTCTTTTTGAACACTTGTTCACGCTGAGCAACGGACGTAGAATTATACAGGTGGATAACCGCATGTGGCGCGCCTTTTACCGCCTCAAATGTCTTTTTAATAATGTGTTCCCTTGCCTGTGTAAGCACCTGAACTGTCACATCATCAGGTATCATATTGCGCTCAATTAGTGCACGCATAAACTCATATTCCGTTTCTGATGCCGCTGGGAAACCGACTTCAATTTCCTTAAATCCAATGTCCACCAAAAGCTGAAAAAACTCCAATTTTTCATCCAGGCTCATTGGCTCAATCAACGCCTGATTGCCATCCCGCAAATCCACGGAGCACCAAATCGGCGGTGTTGTAACCATGTCCTTCTTCACCCAGTCATACGTACAGACAGGTGGTAAAAAATATGTCTTCTCGTATTTCACTGCATTCTTCATGTTTAATCCTCCAATTTTTCTATTATTATTTTATAATCTACCATTCCCGCTCCCCAAGAGCATCTTCCACATCAATGTCGATGTCAGGCTGTTTTAGGCTTTCGATGGCATCCGTTGCAATAGCATCTCCCGCCACAGTTTCAATGCCAATCGCTATCCTATCGGACAAAAAAATCTTCCGTCCTACAACTTTATGTTGTAAAGACGAAAGACACTTGGAATCTTCCGCGGTACCACTTTACTTCATACCGCTTTTACGCGGTATGCCCTCCTTAGCACAATCATGCCTAATCCCGATAACGTGGGATACTCCGTTGCACCCTACTGATACAATCTCATATCGGTTCAGGCACAAAGCTCCAAGATGAGTTCACTGCATTTTGCGTGCTGCCTCACACCACACGGCAGCTCTCTGAAACGTTCCACGCAATTACTACTTCTTTTCACAGCCATTATTTCTTTTGTTTTACATATCATACCATTCCTTATAGGATTTGAAAAGGTTTAAAATTAATCATTTTTATTGATTGATTTTAATATGATATCTTCTATGGATTGATTCCCTTGCGGTATTTTGCAAGTTCTTTTCTATATTCTTCCGTCTTATAGTATCCGCACGAAAACATTTCAGGACAAAAACCGCGGTAAATGCACTCTTTTACCATACAACTTGCAAGCTCCGGCTCTGTTTTTTCAATTTCTTCCTTTACGAGCTGCCACGCCTCTCTTGTTTCCTGGCTTGCGCAGGAACAGAGACGTTTTCTGCTAATATTAATCAACGCCTGCGCATCCGCTTCACACGCATGGCTGACAAACGTCCCTTGCGGAAGTTCATCACGGCTGATTCCTGTCCGGTCACTTCTCTGCGTGGAAACCCAATGTTCAATACCGATTTTGTGACGTACCATGTGAACGCTTACCCATGATTTTAAATCCTTCCAACGCCAATAAAATTTCATGCGCCGTATGGGAGAATGCTCCGACAAAATCAGTCTCCGCTTCCATTCTGAATCAGGATATTTTCCCGTATTCTTTCCGATGGTATTCATTGCAGAATCCTTCACATCCTGCCAGTTGTCATCGTGCTTAAAATTGTCAATGTACATTTTCGTCCTCATTTCCATGATTATTTTGTTTTCTCTTCGCAGCTGCCTCAAGCTGCCCACATTCCTCTGCAAGCTCTCTGATCATATGGTAAAGCGTCCACCCCACGTTTTTTGGAGTCGTTACCGCTTTTAGCTTTATCGGCGTAAGTCCCAAATTTTTATAAGAACGTAAAAATTCATCTAATGTTTTATCCGTCACGCCTGAAAAAATAAGTATTTCCGGCATACAAAAAATCACAGGTGCTTTCTCGACTGTCTGCATGTCAGAAGACCTCACTCCTTCTATGCCTGCAAGATTTCCCACCTGCTTGTTTAAATCTGACGCCTTGAGCTGCTTTGACTGTAAATCCATTCCCATACAAAGCACCTCCAACTGGATTCTCTTATTCTCATCCTGTACATGATACATTACTATACCATTTTCTGCCATAATCTGCTGCCGCCTTTCCCACAGTATTCATACATTTCAGATTCTGTCTGTACGTTCTTTTTCCAAAAAGTCATGCATCCTTTGAAAAAAACAGTATATAGAAACAATCAAACATCTCCACATACTGTCTCTCCATTTGCGTTTCCTAATCCTCCTGTTGTCCGAATGTTGACAATGAATTATTCGATGTCATCGTACATTTCCCATCAAAATATGCACCCTCATCAATGACAAGTGTATTTGCGGTAATATTTCCGGTCAGTCTTCCTGTGGCAAGAAATTCCAGCTTCCCTTTTGCTATGATATCCCCTTTCACTTCTCCTGATATTATAATATTCTGAACTGTAATATTTCCAAAAACATGTCCTGTTTCACCCAAAACAAGCGTTGCATCACATGCACAGTTTCCATTAATTGTACCATCAATCCTGATTGAATCCGGTGCCGTCAGATTGCCGTCAAAGACGGTTCCCTCACCAACCAATGTGTTTACCTTTACATTTGCCTCCGATACGGAAGACGTGTTTTTTCGCAGCATAGCCATCATTTCTCCTTTCATCCTTTTGCTTCAATCACCATAAGCGGATCAATTGGTTCATCCTCAAGAATAATCTGATAATCAAATTGTGTATCGTCAACGGTAATCGTAAATAACGTATCACCTGTTTTGACCTGTGCATTCTCCTGCAGCTGCGTCTGCGCTGCCTCTCTGCTTGAATAGCGTGTTATGTAACCATTATCATGCTGTATCTCCACAATCAACGGATAGGTATCATTTGAACTGACTGAAATTACAGTTCCGTCACCCGACGCAATAATTTCACCGTCCGTATGGGTATTGATTGACATATACGGCTCCTGTCCGGAATAATCAGAAACCAAAATTCCTCCCGCCCCCATATAGGGATATCCGTCCGGTGCATCCTTATACGGATTCTCTTCGGGTTGTGTTTCTTCCACAGTTTCCGAAGCTGTCCGGACCTCCTGCTTTAGTTGCTCATTTTCATTAAGCAGTTTCGTATTTTCAGCACTTAAGCTTTCCTGTTTTGTTTCCATATCTTCAATCTGCTTTTTGTATGGCTCAATCTGTGTACGAAGTATATTCAGTTCCTTTTGCCCTAAGTAAATCATCCCTGCCATAAACAGCAGCACAACCAAAATCATGAGCGGAACAAATCGAAGCACATTAAAGCACGGACGGGACACATGGTATTCCTTATTTTTTCCTCCCGTGTTGGAAACAAAAAGTATGGAGATAAACTCTTTTCTTGTATGCCTTTGCGGTTTCATACGTCTGATTCCCTTCCCACCGCTGACGCCGACGGCATTCTAATTATTCATACAATTAATATGCGTCATTTTTATATGATATCACAATCCGGCGCAAAATTCAAATTATCTAGTCTTTCTTTTTATAATTTTGGAGAAACGCTTTATCTGCTTTTAAGGAAAGGACTGCATCATATGCCTGCAGCATATTGAAACCAAACTCATCCGCAATCGTTTTTGCTGTATATCCCTCGACCTCAAGCATCGCCATCGGCGGATATTCCCCGTTTCTTACAGCCGAAACAAATTCCACAAAAATATCATTGTCCGATTTCAGCCTTTTATAGGAACGAACCGCATCGTCATACGCCAAACCACAGCCCTGCGTCATATAGATTAAAATTTCTTCCCTTAAAGCCTCCGTCTTTTTCCACTGCTTCGCCGCCTCATTCATCAGCATGGTATCTACAATGCAGACAATATTCGGTCCGTCCGTAAGCACCGCAGCCCTGCTTTTTTCACAAAGCTTCTCCATAAACTGCGGATTGTCAATTCCTGCGGGCATAAGCCTTCCCTCGCCTCGTCTTCCCGCCTCAAACCGGTTTGTTATGACAAGATACACCATATTATTGCGCAGTGCAAAATCGCCGTCCTCTTTTCTTAGGGTATAAATATATGGCTTGCAGCAAAGTTCTTCGGTCAGTATCACCATCATCCTGCTCAAAATATACTGATACTGCGTCTTGCTTTCCTCGTCGTTTTCGGCTCTTGCCTTTTCAAAACGCCTTGCCGCCTCATCCTGCATCACCATAAGCTCCGGCGCACCAAGCGTTGCCATATACGCCAAGCCATGATCAAAGTCGTGGTCAATGTGGGAAATCAGATCCTCCCTTCTCTCGGCAGTGATCGCGTAGTCGTTATGTTTATCATAAAACGGCACAATTGGAAGACGGTATTTCTTCTCCCCGTTTTCCTCACGCATCACCTGTTCCAGCTCTGAGCGTACCAGCAAATCCTCTACAGGCTTCGTATAATCCGCCGCCTTTTTAAAATATCCGATATCACAGGCAATAGAATGATTCGTATCCGCATCAAGGCATACTGTCGTCACCCCTAGCTTTTCGGCAAGCGTAATCACTGTTTTCAATCGGTAAAGCCGCTCCTCGTCGCCCTCAAGTATCCCAATCGGAAACGTGGAATCAAACACCGGCAGCAGATTTTGATTTTGAAGCACATAACTGACCGCATCCTCATACTGTTCGAACAGGTACATCATAATGTTTTTCTCGTTGTGTTTCATCAAAAAAGGATTTCCGAGTGATACCCTGTAGTCACTGTGCAGCGGATTCAGCAGGATATAAACCCGTTCCATTTTATCATATGCTTTTATCCGCTCTATAACCATCGCCTCATCGTATTTCGGAATATCCAAGTATTCTACGATATCAATATTAGCAGGATCATACTCAAGCCAGTAACTCCTGTGCGGCTCAATAATCACACGAAGCTTTCCACGCACCAGCTGTGAAAGCATTGAGAGCTTATACTTACCGACCGGCTTTTTATCAGGATTATAGCGCATCGCACTCTCCGCTGTCAAAAATACCTTTAATGATTCATAGTCAAAATCATCTGCCGTTGCATTGCTGTTGTCATACTTGCGTTTCATTGTCATCAGCTCAAAAATCTGCTTTTCACCCGCCACGGGTTTTTTTCTGGCATCAGGAAGCTGTCCGATAATATAAACATACTTTGTCCAAAGGGCGGCAACCGCTTTTTCCTTGACGCAACGGTCAATTGATGTCGTATACATCAAATGATAACTTTGCGCCACATCCCGATATCCCACCAGCTCATTCGCAGAAACATATTTTTCATCACAAAGCTGATTTTTGGGCGCATTCGCTTCCGTACTGGTGTTCATATGAATGACAAGACCCGATATTCCTTCCTCAAAAACCTGATTTACCACCTCACCAAGCTTATCTTCATGATACGCATAACTATGGCTGCTGTATTTTACTGCCTTTGACACATATGCATCATAATATTCTCTCTCAAAAAATACATGAATGGCATCGTCAAAAACTTCCTCCTCGTCTCTTTGCATCACCATAATATCCTTGTCAAAGCCCTCAAAAAGACCAATCTGCCATACTGAAATGTTCGACTTTCTTTCCACTTTATAAACCATACTCCTTTCTCAATCTGCAAGTTTGGGCGGCAAAGCACAACCTTCACCTCCATTTACGCACTGTCTGCGCTTATATTAACTTTCTACAATCAGATATCTGCCGTCACCGACATCAAAAACCTCCGGCGCAGTCAGAATATCCTCCTTATTCTGTTCTTCAAGATCAACGCCTTCCTCGTCAAAATATTCCCACACTTCGTCAACAGAGTCCACAACCACCGCTATACACTCCTCAAGAAAAGCCTCCGCCTCATCAATTGATTCTGCTATCTTTTCCGGAAAAAGCTGCAATTGCTTTTCCAAGAAACAATTTAATACCGCATCATCATATTCGTTCATACACATATACCTGCCTTTCTATTGTATCAGTCCCAAAGCAAAAAACTCCTGCATCAGCCTTGCCACCGGAAGTCCTACAACATTATTGTATTCGCCGTTTATTCCTTTAATATATGCAGCGCATTTACCCTGAATGGCATAAGCTCCCGCCTTATCCATAGGTTCCCCTGTTGCCACATATGTCCGCACCTGTACCTCAGTCATCGGATACATCTGCACATCTGTTTTTTCATGAAATGTACGAACACTTCGTTCCCCGTTTTTCAAAAGCACAAGTGTCACGCCCGTATATACCTGGTGGGTATTGTCCGCAAGCTGTGTGAGCATGCGCACCGCATCCTCTTCATCCCGCGGCTTCCCCATAATTTCATTTCCAAACGCCACAATGGTATCCGCACTGATTATGACACACGTGTCATTATTATATGTTTTTACATACCTGTCCGCAACCTCATCCGCCTTCTGCCTTGACAGTTCCTCCACAATATCTGCGGGGAATGTTTTTGTAATGATTTCCTCGCCGTGTGCCGACGAAATCTCGAACTCCAGTCCAAGCTGTTCCAAAAGCTCCTTACGTCTTGGCGAACCTGATGCAAGCACAAACTTTACCATATTTGTATTCCTTTCTGGCTTATTTTCCAACTCATCTCAATTCTTATATTCTGGCTGGAATACCCGCGCCTGTTTTTCAAGCCTGTGCTCTTTTGCGGCAAGAGCCGTGTACTCCTTACAGAATTCCTCCTGTGCATTGTACAGGTCCTTTCCGTGTCTGTCAACCTTTTCGTAACTTCCATCCGGTTTAAGTTCCTGTGCCTTCTGCGTATCATTCAGCTGCACATCAAGTACGTGCCATACCGTATCCTTTAGCACGGGATTTAAAATGGGAAACAGAATTTCCACACGCCTTTCCAAATTTCTTGGCATCCAATCTGCGCTCGCCATGTAAATCTCAAAAGCGCCCCCGTTCTCAAAATAAAAAATTCTTGCATGCTCCAAAAAATTTCCGACAATAGAACGTACGCGGATATTGTCATTTGTCCCCTCAACTCCCGTTCGAAGACAACAGATTCCCCTGACAATCAGCTCAATTTTTACACCTGCCGCTGCCGCCTCATACAATGCTTTGATAATATCCGCATCGCAGAGGGAATTCATCTTTGCCACGATTCTAGCTGGACGATTTTCCAAAGCATTTTCTTTCTCACGATTGATTAAATATAGAAACCGGTCCTTCAGCCAAAGCGGCGCCAATGCCAAATGATTCCATCCAAGCGGCTCCGAATATCCGGAAAGCATATTGAATACTGCGGTCGCATCCTCACCGATTGCCTCATCACAGGTAAGAATCCCCAAGTCCGTATATAGCTTTGCCGTGGAATCATTGTAGTTTCCCGTGCCAAGATGAACATACCTGCGGATTCCTTCCTCCTCACGCCGTACCACAAGCGTTATTTTACAGTGTGTTTTCAATCCTACAAGTCCGTATATTACATGGCAGCCTGCCTGCTCCAGTTTTCTCGCCCAAACAATATTGTTTTCCTCATCAAACCGCGCCTTCAGTTCCACAAGCACCGACACCTGCTTTCCGTTCTCCGCTGCCTGTGCAAGCGCCGCAATAATCGGCGAATTGCCGCTCACACGGTACAGAGTCTGCTTGATTGCAAGCACTTCGGGATCTCTTGAAGCCTGTTTAATAAAGTCAACAACCGGTGCAAAGGTCTGATAAGGATGATGCAACAAAATGTCACGCTCTTTAATTTCGTCAAAAATGCACGCCCCCGCTTCCAGTCCGGGTACAGGCTGCGGCTTATACGGCTTATATTTCAAATGGTCAAAGCCCTCCAGTCCGTATACCTTCATCAGAAATGTCAAATCAAGCGGTCCAGGAATATTATAGATATCCCGCTCATCAATCATCAGTTCCTTTTGAATAATATCCAGCAGACGTTTTTCAATCCCTTCCTCCACTTCAAGACGAATTGCCTGTCCCCACTGTCTTTTTTTCAGCTGCTTTTCTATTTCCTTTAACAAATCCTCCGCGTCCTCTTCCCTGATATCAAAATCAGCATTGCGCATTACCCGAAACGGAAAGACACATTCAATATGATAATTTAAAAACAGCTTATCCATATTACGCTCTATAATCTGCTCCAAAAGAATAACACGTTTTTCGCCGTTCTTCCCTTCTGGAAGCTGCACGATACGGGGTACACCACCCGGCACCTGTACAGTGGCAAACTCCAGTTCTTTCGCCTGTGCTGACTTTTTGACAAACAGGTGCTTTCTGCCCTTTTCCTCCTTAACGGAAACCAAGGCGCCCAAATTTAATGTCTTGTTTCGAATCAGCGGAAACGGTCTTGAAGAATCCACTGCCATCGGTGTCAAAACAGGATAAACATTATCCTGAAAATACCTGTCAACAAATTTACAGTCCGCATCGCTCAAATCCTCGTGCTTTTCAACCATATTTAAGCCATTTTGCGCAAGCAGCGGCAAAAGAGAGCGGTTAAAAACCGAATACTGCATACCAACCAACTCATGCGTCGCTGTGTTTACCTCGCTAAGCTGCTCTGCCGGTGTCATCCCCGCGATATCCTTTTTCGTGTATCCCGCATTTACCATATCCTTTAAGGATGCCACACGCACCATGAAAAATTCATCAAGATTTGATGCCGTAATACTTAAAAATTTCAGCCGCTCAAAAAGCGGTATGTTTTTATCCTTCGCCTCACCAAGTACACGATGATTGAATTGCACCCAGCTTAGCTCCCTGTTTAAATAATATTCCGATTTTTTATAATCAATCTTATTATTTGATTTATCGCCCATTAAAAAAACCCCCTAAATATTACTCTTCTTCTGCCTGATAACAGGCTTAATATGAAACACTTCCTCAAAGAACATGGCGCTTTGGTCAAAAAGCTCAATTTCCAATGTCATATCCGCGTTGGTTTCCACCAAAAGTATCATTTTGTCATCATCGTTTGTGATTTTCATGTTCACGCATTTCCCTTTATGGCTTAAATCAAGTCCTTGTGCAAGCCTGATAATTGCTGTAAGCTTCGCAATTGTAAGGTAAGAATGAACATCCATCGCTTCAAGCGTATCATAATATTCAAAACGTTCTTTTGAATATTTTACGATATTTGCCACAATTTCCCTCTCAATATGGGAAAGCCCTATGATTTCCGTTGCCATAATAATACCATAGGCACTGTCTCCGACATTGGAAAGACTAATGTATCTGCCGCACTCACTTAGAATCGCGGACAGCTGCAAAAGTAGTCTGTCACGCCTGGAAAGCCCGTAATTTTTGCCCATATTATCAAAAATCGTAAGGACTGCCATTTCCCGTTCTGCGGTCCTGCTCTCAATACAGTGATATCGCCTGTTAATGTCTCTTGCGCAGGCAAGAATATCCTGCTCAAAATCATGCGCGGTATCCTTCCCAAATGCGGACAACAGGTTATTCTGCTCCGCATATTCATATGCCATACCGTCGCACAAGCTGACTCCAGGAGCCCAAAGCATCTCTGCCCCCAGCATTTTTACCATATGTTTAATCATCAGCGAAGAAATGTACAGAAGCGAAATATTTTCCTGTGCGATTCCAAGGGAATACGCGATTTCCTTCGTCTTTTTCTTTTTTAATGTATCCACAAATTCCAAAAAAACTTCCGCAGTGACATGACCTTTTTTATTGGTCTTTAAATAATTTTTCTGCAGGATGCGCGAGGCATAATCATCTACAAGAATAATATTCTGTATCTTTCTATCTCCAATAAACAGTTTCTTGAAAATTTCAAGATTTCCACGGAACATTTCCTCTACCAGCTCCTCAAACTGATAGCTGCGATATGACACGCGTGTCAGTTCTTCTCTCATACGCAGCACACCCGGGCGAATATTCTGACTGGTCACAAGACTGTCCTCGTCAAACAGCGAAATTTGGATGCTGCCACCGCCAATGTCAATAAATGCCGTACTTTTCTCAATAATTTTCTGAAAATCACGTCCCACAGACGCAACAGATTTATAATCCAAAAAGCGCTGCTCGGAGTTACTTAAAACTTCTATTTTGATACCTGTCTTAGCCTGTATCTGATCCAGTAAAATCATGGAATTTTCTGTTTCTCTTATGGCACTGGTACCATATGCCTTATAATCGTCCACCTTATAGGATTTCATGATTTGGGTGAATTCAATAAGCATCCTGCAAAGTTCATCAACCCTGTCATTACTGATTTTCCCAGTAAAATAAGAATCCGTTCCAAGCTCTATGCGATGCCTTATATGGTCTATTTCCCTGATCCCGTTTTTTACGGATATTTCATAAATCTTCATCGCAAGCTCATACGAACCGACATCAATCGCCGCAAACGTTTTATAAGCCATAATAACCTCCATTCCCTCTTCAATAATTTCCGAGTATTTTCATATTATGCGTTTCCTCTCTGAGTCCTCTGAGTGCATTTTTTACCGCACTGTCCGTAAGATTCCCCTCAAAATCAAGGAAGAAACGATATTCCCAGTTTCTTCCCGGAATTGGTCTTGACTCCACCTTCGTCACATTAAGACCGTTATACATCATATGGGAAAGCGCATGATAAAGCGCACCACTCTCGTGACTCAGCTCAAAACAAAGACTGATTTTGGAAGCTTCCTTTACAAACACCTTTTGGTTCGTCACAATAATAAAGCGCGTGGAATTTTCTTTCAAATCATTCACGCCTTTCTCAAGGATTTCAAGTCCGTAAATCCCTGCTGCGGTTTCCCCCGCAATCGCAGCCTGTGTCTTATCCTGATCTTCCGCTACCTTCTTTGCGGCAAACGCATTATTCTTCATACTGATTTGCTGCCAACCTTTTTCCGTAAGATAATGTGCACTCTGCATCAGTGACTGCGGATGCGAATAAACGGTTCTGATATCCTCAAGCCTCGTTCCCGGCGTCGCCATGACACAGTGCTCTATTTTAATAATCTGTTCTCCGACAATGTAGTTCTCAAACTCCACCAAAAGGTCATATATTTCACTTACAATTCCCGCCGATGAATTTTCAATCGGAAGTACCGCAAAATCCGCACTTCCTTCATCAATCGCAAGCATTGCGTCCCGAAATGTATCCACATGAAAACTGTCCACCTTTGAACCAAAATATTTCATCATTGCCGCCTGTGAGTATGCCCCCTGCGCGCCCTGAAATACCACACGGCACTTTTTTACGTCCAGGTGCTCCAGCGCAGTGAACGAAAGCCGTCCTCCCCCCGTATGTTCCGCAATCATCTGATATTGCAATTTTCTGCTGATTGCCATAATCTGTTCAAATAAATCCTTGATTCCGCGCGCATTAAATGCATTATGGGTGAGGGCACTCACACTGTCAAGCTTTTGCTGTTCCCTTTCTTTATCAAACACACGTTTCCCATTTTCTATTTTATATGCTGCTACCTGTGCGCAAACTTCCATTCTCTTTTCATAAAGTGCAACAATGTTCTGATCAATTTCATCAAGCGTTTCCCGAAGCTGCAACAAATCCATTTCGATACCCCTCCTATGTGCATTCAATCTGCTTTTTTTCTATATTACCACATCTGCTTCGTTTTGTAAAAAAATAATAACAAAATCTTCTCAAATTCTTTTCATTTTGTTACAAATTCATTATAATAGGTTTTAACAAAGAATTTTAAGGGGGAACCGACAAATGAAGAAAAAAGTGATTGCAATTATCTGCGCAGTTTTTGTTGTATTACTCTGTGCGGGATTATTTGTTCTTGGCAGTATCGGAAAACGTATTCCGGAAAATCCGCCGGGTACGATTGGAAACACTTCCGGAAATTTGTACAACGGCGGTCTTTTTTGTGAAAGTGACGGATATGTATACTTCTCGAATCCGTATGACGGAAACGCGCTTTACTGTATGCGCCCTGACGAATCGGAAATGGAGAAACTGATTACAACGCAGGTTGCAAGCATCAATGCGGACGGCAACTATCTGTATTATTATCAAGGCGGCTCCGGCGGAAGCGCGGGACTTGGTTTTCTTATCAGCACCACTGGAATCTACCGCGTGAAAAAAAACAATCCAAAAGATGTGGCATGCCTTGACCGAGTACTCGGTAAATATGTCATTTTGGCGGACAATACCGTTTATTACACAAGTTCGGACGAGGAAATTTCCTTAAAATGCATTGGCATTGACGGTGAAAATGCGGAAACGCTTTTGCAGCTTGATATCCTCCCCGTCAGTGTACAGGACGGAACTTTCTACTACATTAATAATGAAGACAATCTCCATCTTATGGCATACAATCTGAACTCAAAAGCATCAAGGCAGGTGCTCACGGAAGACATTTATATGCCAATTATTGAGGGAAATACCGTATACGGAATTGATATTCATAATGGCTATTCCCTTGTTAAACTGGATATCAAGACCGGCGAAAAGACACAGCTTGACAGTGACCGAACGGATCTCATCAATCTGACCAGCAGCTACATCTACTATCAGACGTCCGGAAAGACACCACAGTTAAAACGCATACGGCGTGACGGCTCCGATATGGCTGTTGTGAAAGATGGCGCCCATTCAAACATTAATGCCACCTCGGGTTATGTTTATTTTACAGGTTTTGGAAGCACGACACCCGTATATAAAACATCTGCGGCAGGACCTGTCAATGTGACAACCTTTGACGAAGCATCCAGAGTCGCACTGGAAGAAATCAATAAAGGAAACAAATAATGAATAAGGTAAGGGTTAACAGGGTATGCTTTTGGCATGAAGAAAATTGTTAATCCCTTACCTTTTTTTAATACATGCAAAGACTTTGTCAAATGCGGTGTGATTGGATGGTGTATGGAAATTGTGTTCACTGCAATCGGTTCTCTGCGCCGCCGTGAAATGCAGCTTGTCGGACAGACCTCTCTTTATATGTTTCCCATATACGGATGTGCTGCCTTTTTTAAGCCTGTATTTTTTATTTTTAAAAATTTATCACTTCCGTTTCGCGGCTTTTTATATGCTGTTTCCATTTTTACCGCGGAATTTTTAAGCGGAACGTTTTTATCTAAGCATTCCATTTGCCCGTGGAATTATGGGCGTCACCGCTGGCATGTCAATGGGCTGATACGCCTTGATTTCCTACCTTTTTGGTCTTTTGCCGGGCTTTTATTTGAGCATGTCCTCACGACATCTCACGGAAGAAAATACTGATAAAACGCCACATGATCCCTGATGCAGCGCCAGCTGCTTGTGGAATGCGCACTTACGCAGATATAGAGCTTTCCATCGTTTCCGATACTCAGACTTGCCGCACAGCTCCCTGACTGATCCACATAGCCGGTTTTTGCACAAAGTACCTCACCATGGGTATCCCTGTCCTCAATTCTTCTAAGGAAAAGATTGGAAAGGGGAATCCCATCCGGATGATGCGCTGTCGACGATGTCGTATACATGTGCCTTGAGAGAATCTCCCTGCAAAACGGATTATCATATGCTGCTTTCATTATAACAGCCATATCATAAACCGTACTGTAATGATTGTCATCATAAACACCAACGCAGTTTGTAAAATGCGTTGTTTCAGAAATCCCAAGCTCATCCAGTTTTTCGTTCATCAGCTTCACAAATTCCTCCTGCGAACCTGCAACGTATTTTGCAAGTCCCACTGCTGCATCCGCACCGGACGGCAAAATCGTCCCGTAAAATAAATCCTTCACGGTAACGCATTCACCAACCTCAAAACCAGCATTGCTGCATCTGTGTGAAAAACTGTAATCTGTAATGTCAATTGTAATCTCAAAAGTATCCTCCGCATCCGTGATGTGCTCTGCCGCCACAAGCACGGTCAGTATCTTTGTCATTGATGCAGGACTAATGCGCATCATCGCATCCTGCTGTGCAAGAATACGCCCGCTTTCCACATCAATCAAAATTATATTTTCGCTTACGGAATCCCCGATGGATCCAATCGTGTTTTCATCAGACTGCGCAACAAGAACAGGCTCTTTGCTTTTTCCGCCAAGCGTGTGCAGTCCCTGCGCTTCAATGAATGCGAGCTGTTTTTCCTGTATTTCCAAAAAGGACTCCGTGATATCTGTACACGCAAGATTTACGTCCGCCACAAACCCAAACACCTTTTCTTTGCCACTGTTAATTTCAACCTTCTCCTTTGGTTTGCGCTCCGCTTCCAAACTTGTTTCCGGTAACTGCTCCGCAGGCAGGCTCTGTGCATTTTGTTCTTTTAGGGTTGTATGCTTTCCTATTACTGTTTTTACAGCTACAGTGATTAGCATAATACAACATAGCAGCACAAGCGCCAACGGAACTGCCAGCTTTCGCATCCGAAGCTGCTTTTCTTTTTGGCGCTTCATCTGATTGATTCTTTCCCTGCGCCTTCGCACCCGTTCTTCATCCTGTGCCGTGTAACCGTACTCTGTTTCCTCTAAATTATCCAACACCTTTAAGGCAGCTGCCCTGTTATCCCCTCTATAATTATTCACTGTCAACGTCGTCATATTCACCTGCTCCGATATCGAGTGTATTCATAGTGCGGCGTTTTCTTCTTGCAATCTCTGATTCCTCTAATATAAATCCTTTAATGCTTTTCGCATTTTTCACATGCTCCAAAATCAGCTGTGGGCTTGTTGTGTCACCCGTATAGCACACAATCGTTCCAAGCCCGAATACCCGTTCAAAAAAAGAGGTCTTTAAAGTCACATCCTGCACCTTGTACATATAGCAGTCGTTTTCTTCTTTATTTAAAAAGCCTGTGTTTACAGTAATAACATCCTCTTTGACAGTATATACGGTAAACGTAAACGGCAATCCGAAAAACACCCAGCGTTTTCTCTCCCGAAATTCCATGATTTTGTTCCTCCTTCTGATCCATCCCCTGTTTCATTGGTTTGTTTCCGTAAAATAAACCTTTATTTACATAATATCATAAAATTTGCAAATATTGTATATAAAATATAATATTTCTTCAATTTTTTTAATCTTTTTTTTATTTGTAGGAAATAAATCTTGAATCCGATATACCAATCTGCTATGATAACAAAAGCATCTAATTTATGAAACACAAATTTGGAGGATTCTATGAGACATTTAATGAGACCTTTGGATTTCTCGGTGGAGGAACTTGACAGACTGTTTATTCTTGCCGGCGACATCGAAAAAAATCCCGCAAAATATTCCCATAGCTGTGAGGGGAAAAAACTTGCCACCTGTTTTTATGAGCCAAGCACCCGCACACGTTTAAGTTTTGAAACTGCAATGTTAAATCTTGGCGGAAGCGTCATTGGTTTTTCCGATGCCGGGAGCTCCTCTGCCGCAAAAGGCGAAAGTGTTTCCGATACCATCCGCGTTATTTCATGCTTTGCAGATATCTGCGCAATGCGGCATCCAAAAGAAGGCGCGCCGATGGTAGCAGCGACACATTCCACAATTCCGGTAATCAATGCCGGCGACGGCGGACACCAGCATCCCACACAGACACTTACCGATCTTCTCACAATCCGCGCCATCAAAGGACGGCTTGATAATTTTACGATAGGTCTTTGCGGCGATTTAAAATTCGGTCGCACCGTTCATTCTCTAATCAACGCACTTGTACGTTATGAAAATATCAATTTCGTATTTATCTCACCTGAAGAGCTTACCATACCCGATTACATTATCGAAATGCTTCGTGAAAATAACATACCGTTTCAAGAAGTCCGAAAGCTTGAGGATGTAATGCCAAAGCTGGATATCCTCTACATGACACGTGTACAGAAGGAACGGTTCTTTAACGAGGAAGATTATGTACGCTTAAAGGATTACTATATTCTTGACATGGAAAAAATGGAGCTTGCAAAAAAAGACATGATTGTACTTCACCCGCTTCCCCGCGTCAATGAAATTTCCGTTGAGGTAGACAGCGATCCGAGAGCCGTTTATTTCCGTCAGGTACAATACGGCGTCTATGTGCGGATGGCGCTCTTACTGACACTGCTTGAAATTACCGTAGAATAATTTTTGGAATAACAAGGAGGATTGGAAATCATGTTAAATGTAGGTCAAATTGAGGAAGGCTTTGTTCTTGATCATATCAAGGCAGGAAAAAGTCTCAGCATCTACAAGCATTTAGGCTTAGACAAGCTTGACTGCACCGTTGCCATTATCAAAAATGCGCGAAGCAATAAAATGGGAAAAAAAGACATTCTGAAGGTTGAATGTGATATTAACACGTTAAATTTGGATATTATCGGCTTTATTGACCACAACATTACCGTAAATGTAATCAAAAACCGGGAAATCGTGGAAAAACTGCCGCTCACGCTTCCGAAAGAAATTAAAAACGTCATCAAGTGCAGAAATCCCCGTTGCATTACATCCATTGAACAGGAGCTTCCACATATCTTTATCCTGACAGATGAAAAAAGGGAAATCTACCGCTGCAAGTATTGTGAAGAAAAATATGGAAGCCGTTCCAAGGATACAAAGCTTTGAATTTTGATAAAGCCGGATGATAAAAAGAAGCTCTCAAATTGAGCTTCTTTTTTAGCCTTATATCATTTCCAAAATTTATTTACGCAAAATTCAAAATCTCATCCTTCGGCTTTTTAGCAGGTGTCACACTCAGCGCATGGAGCACGGGACCCTCCCCATTGTACTCCTTCCAAAATTCTTTGTGGACTGTGGCTGTTACCTCTACCCATTGCTTATTTTCAAGCTCACTGCACTGATCATATTTGCAGGCATATCCTAAAAATGCCATATCGTCAGCGCAGCAGGTCATTGCCATTCTGCCCGGCACAAAATAGGTTCCGTCACTGCTTTCAGGCTTTAACACCATTGCCACAAAGGTAATTTTCTTATCAAGATACCGCTCCAAATTATCCATTGCATCAAGATAAAAAATTCCATAACCGTAATCATCAAGCATTAACTCCTCATCCTTCAAATCATATGGCAAATCTTCTTCAAAAATCTGACTTACTTCTCCATTCTTATCCTCAAAAATAATCTCAGCCTGTGGATTCACTGCCTTTACATTGCGCTTAAAACTGCTTAACTGGTCGATTAAACCATCACAGCGATTAAAGATAATCAGCTCCGATTTACGAAGCATTTCCGCGAGCAAAGAACGCATGTTTGTATAATAATTCTGAAAAGTGGATGCGTCTATTATAGTTATCTGCTGCTCCAGCCGCCAGTGCCACGGCATTTTGAAATTCTTGAAATTCCACATGCCGTTGTATTCGATAATAATACGTTCCGGCTTATACTTTTTCTCAAGCTCTATCATTTTCGCCGGAGTCATCTCTTCCTCATCCTCCACAAGCTCTACAACCGTACGGCTTTTTTTCAGGACTTCGCTGTCATACTCATTCTCGCCCTCTTCGCAAAGGATTAACAATGTCGTTCCTTTTGTCTGAAAGTAAGGCTGTGACAGCGTGAACGAAATAAACTCCGTTTTTCCGCTCTCCAAAAATCCATTGATAATATATACTGATTTCATGATTGCTCCTTTTTCCCTACTTTGCAAATAATGCTTTTAGGTTCTCCTCATTCAGCTTTGAACCGATGACGCAAATCTTTCCTGTCACCTCAGGCGTTCCCTTGCGCACATTGCTCTCACCCGGCACATAATCAAAGTTTACCCATGTACCGTCACCTGCCGAAACCATTCCCTTTGCCCGAAGAATTGCACCGTATGCTTTTTCGTCCTCAAGCTTTTCGAGAATCTCCTCAATTTCTACCTGCGTGTAAGCAGCAGGTGTTTCAAATCCCCAGCTGGTAAAAATCTCATCCGCATGGTGGTGGTGATGCTCGTGGTCATGGTCATGACATCCGCACGTGCACTCCTCACCGTGCTCGTGATGGTGCTCTTCATGATTATGATGGTGTTCTTCATGGTCATGATGATGCTCGTGGTCATGATGGTGTTCTTCATGGTCGTGATGATGCTCGTGGTCATGATGGTGTTCTTCATGGTCGTGATGATGCTCATGGTCGTGATGATGCTCATGGTCATGTGCCGCGGCGACCTCCGCCATAAGCTCTGCTTCCAAATCCTTTGCGTTCTCTATCGTATCAAGAATTTTCTTTCCGTCAAGCGCTTCCCAAGGCGTTGTGATAACCGTCGCCTTATCATTGTGTTCCCGGATAATCTCAAGCGCCGTATTCAGCTTGCTTTCACTGATATCGGCAGTCCTGCTCAAAATAATCGTCCCTGCATGCTCAATCTGATTCAGGAAAAATTCTCCGAAATTCTTTGCATACATCTTGCATTTATTGGCATCGACCACAACAACCGCACTGTTAAGCACAACTTCTGCCCGCGTATCCACATTCTGAACCGCCCGCATGACGTCGGAAAGCTTGCCCACACCGGAAGGCTCAATTAAAATCCGCTCCGGCGCATACTTCTCAATCACTTCCTTTAAAGAGCTGCCAAAATCCCCCACAAGCGAACAGCAGATGCAGCCAAAATTCATCTCCTTAATCTCAACACCTGCCTCCTTTAAAAATCCGCCGTCAATGCCAATCTCACCAAACTCATTTTCAATCAGCACCACCTTTGAAGCATCAAGCGCCTCCTGTAGCAGCTTCTTAATCAACGTCGTCTTTCCGGCACCCAAAAAGCCAGAAAAAATATCTATCTTTGTCATTGTAATCCTTCCTTTCCCAGAACTTGCGTCCTATAAATAATTTCTAATTTTTTATAATATCACAAATAAGTTCTTTTTTCCATAAAAGCGTCCTTAATTTTCAATAAAAAGAAAATAAACCCCCCTGCTACGCCTGCTCCTCCCGCGTATACCATTCCAAATCCTTTGCCGCAATTTCCTCATAATGATCCACGCCGTCATCCGTTCTTAAATACACGTTCCGTATTCCCGCCTGAATAATCATTCTCGCACACAAAGGGCACGGCTTCGCCTTGTGTACCGACAAATCGTTTGGATTCACGCCTGCCAAATACAAATCCGCCCCTATCGTCTGTTCCCGCGAGCAGTTTAAAAGCGCATTCGCCTCCGCATGTACGGCACGGCAAATCGCATAGCCCTCCCCTTGATGCATGTTTTTCTGAATCCGCGGACATACCCCGATATCGCAGCAATTCTCAAACCCTCTAGGCGAGCCGTTATAACCCGTGGAAATCACTGCGTCGTCCTTCACAATCACTGCCCCGTATTTTCTCTTAATACAGGTGCTTCTGTACGCAAAATTTTCCGCGCAGTTTAAATACGCATCGACCTTAGAAATTCGTTTGTTTTTCTCCGGTTTTACCATCAGTGTCCCCCTATTTTACTTTTCATCTGTTTAAATTGTCATACTCTGCCGCAATCAGCGCTACCGGAAGACTATAGGAAACTTCAGCCTCCCTGATTTCGGCATCCTTGGCAACTTCCCCACCCGAAATCATTCCCAAAAGCCTTCCAACCGCATCAAATACACCGCCGCCCGACATTCCCGCCTTCGAATAACAGTTCGTCTTTAAAACTTCCGTATTAAAAACGGGTTCATAACCAACACCCAAAACCGTTCCGGTTGCAAAGTGCTCCTTATTCCCGCTCAAATCCGCGCCAATCTGCAGCACAGGCTGCTCTGCCGGCATGTCCGCTTCATTCACAGACTCCTCAGCCGGAACTGCCTCATAAATATCCCTTAGGATATTCGCCGAAACAAATTTATCATCTATCTTCAAAAAGCCAATGTCATACTGCTGGGAATACCCCAAAATCTCAGCGTCCGCGCGCTCCCCATTGCAAAACGTCACCTGCGCCGTTACGTCTTTCACAAGCAAATGTTTACTTCCTGCAATCACAATACAATCGTCATTTATTTTCCATACAATGCCACTGCCGGCAGCGTCCTTTACCACTACCTTTACAACACTCCGCCTTGCGAGCTGATATACTACCTGCATCCTTACATCCTCCAATTGGTTATTGTCTGTAAGCCATGACAAAAAACCCATATGCATTCCCGATATAAGCGTTCCACGGTAAAAACCATTCCCTAATGCCGTATTTAAAATAATTGTTTCTGTAAAAAAAGTGGCAGCTACTGCCACAATAATCAGTTTCTTATAAAGCCGCTTCACGTTCCTCCCCCAAGCTGCCAAAAAGCAACCGCACTTGCCGCTGCTACATTCAGAGAATCAACGCCATGCGCCATCGGTATCCGCACCGTAAATCACACCTTGCTATCGTATCCGGTGCAAGTCCCTCCCTTTCTGTGCCAAGCACAATCGCAAGCTTTTCTTCCTGCATCAGCTGTGGTGCATCGAAATCCGTTATTTCAATAATATTACTATTGGGCATACAATTCCAATACCTTTCCTGCTTATATATAAAAATATCCACCGCGGCGATAAGCCGGGTTATGTCAGTGTGCATGTTGCACAAAGAATGATCATCTATCTAGGACTGCTGTTACCAGCAGCCTCAAGCGACCTACCTGAAAGCAGATCGGGCAAATCTGTCGCTCTCTGTTTGGTCTTGCTCCGGATGGGGTTTACATGTGCCCTTCTCGTTACCTCGAAGGCGGTGGTCTCTTACACCACCTTTCCACCCTTACCAAAACATCCCTGCAGGCAGGTATGTTTGGCGGTATATTTCTGTTGCACTAGCCTTAGAGTCACCTCTACCGGACGTTATCCGGCATCCTGCCCTATGGAGCCCGGACTTTCCTCACCTTTCGCATTTGCGAAAGCCGCGATCATTTGCCGCAGTGGCATTTTTTCCAAAACATCTTTCCTTTATTTTATTATTTTTCAGCCCACAATTTTATATGATCTACCATACCAAGCCCATTATTTCCTGTCCGGTACGCAACACCGGTAACATAAAAAATAAGGACCAAAAGCTGTGCCACGCATCGTTTCAACACTTTTTTCATTCAAGTTACCCCCTATACTTTAAAACAGCTGCCTCCTACAAATTCCCTGACAATTGAATTTTTCGGCAGTGCCTCCGTACTGACACCCAAAAAATAACTTAAAAATTTTAACAGCCGCACCGCCTCAAAATACTCAGGCTCACCCTTTTCAATATTGTATAGCAGCGGTTCCGCATATTGCTTTAACACTGCAAGCTCATAAATTAATGCCGAGTTGAACATTGCATCCGCACTCTCCTGAAACGGGAAAATATTCTCCTCCTCACCCTTTCTGACCGATTCCCACATATGTATCGTACGCTTTGCCGTAGCGCCTCTCGTCCGCGCATCCCGCACCATACGCCGAAGAAGCCTTCCGTCCGTTGTCGGGATACGGTTGTGCTCGTCTATATTCAGCGAAGTAAGCGCACTGATATAAATTTTATATTTACTTTCGGCAGGAAGCGCATAGGACATCTTGTCATTTAATCCATGTATTCCTTCTATTACGAGCACATCGTCCGCTCCAAGCTGCTTATAGTTTCCCTTGTACTCGCGTTTTCCCGTGACAAAGTTAAACGTCGGAAGCTCCACGCGTTCTCCCGCAAGAAGCCTTAGCATATCCTCGTTAAACTGCTTCATGTCAATCGCCTCAAGGCATTCAAAATCATAATCGCCGTTTGGCTGTCTCGGCGTATTCTCCCTGTCCACGAAATAATCGTCTACCGCAATCGGGTGCGGCACAAGTCCATGCGTTTTTAGCTGCACCGAAAGCCGGTGTGAAAACGTCGTTTTTCCCGACGAGGAAGGTCCGGCAATCATCACAAATTTAACGCCGCCTCTCGACACAATATCCGACGCAATCTCACTGATCCTCCGCTCCTGCAGCGCCTCCTGGACCAGCACAAGCTCGTTAAACCTGCCTGCACGGATTTCGTCGTTTAAGTCCGCCACCGTATCAACGCCAAGCTTCTCTCCCCAGTCCGTCGCAATCGACATCGCATGGAACAGCTTTGGCAGCGGTTTAAATTCTCCCAAAACATCCGGATTTTTTTTCTCCGGCAAAATCAGCACAAAACCATCCTCATATTTGCGCAAATCAAAATGCTTCACATACCCTGTGCTCGGCAGCATATAACCATAATAATAATCTCTGTAACCGTCAAGATTATAAACATTAACCGTTGAACTGCCTCTGTATTTAAAAAGATTGACCTTATCCTCCATTTTCTGCTCTCCGAAGATTTCATTTGCCTCCTCAATCGGCATGGAGCGCTTAATCACATACAAGTCCTTTCTGATATACTCCTGCATTTTCGCCTTAATCTGCCCTATCAGAGCATCTGTTACTTCAAAATCTCCTTTTTTAGAGCAGTAAAGTCCGTTTCCGATTGCAAATTCAAGTTTTATCTTCTCAACCTTATCCGAACCGACCACTTCATGAATCGCTTTCATCAAAATCAAAATCGCAGTCCTATTATAGGTCTTATGTCCTGTATCATCTGTAAGTGTCAGAAACTCGACCGTACAATCCTTATCTACCTTCTTAAACAGCTCCCGAATCTTACCGTTTCTCACCGCAAGCGCAATCTGATACGGATAATCCTTCTGATAAATTCTTGCGATTTCCCCATACGTAATTCCCGCGGGATACTCTCTTGTTTTATCTCCTACTGTAACAAAAAAACTGTTTTTATTTTCTTTTTTTCTGTCCATCGCCTTACCCCTCTTATTCTACTGCCATACACCGTTTCCTTTGTATCTTTGTCTTATCGAACCACAAACGGCTCATAAAACGCTGCCCTGTATACCTTCAGATTCGGAAACTCCCGATTAATAAATTCCTCCATATAAGGTATAAAAAGCTTTTCTATTCCGTAATGTCCGGCGTCAATCACTGCAAGCCCCTGTGCCACCGCATCAATTCCCTCATGATGATCAATATCTCCCGTAATCATCACATCTGCGCCTGCACGAATGGCATCTTTTATGTAACTGCCTCCGGAACCCGGCATGACTGCCGCCATCTCCACAATATCACCTAAATCTCCATACACTCTCACACTTGGCACACAAAAATTCTTCTTCACAAGTTCTGCAAGCGTTTCCAGGCTCATACGCTTTGGAAGGTATCCTACACGCCCACAGCCTTCCTTTGATATTTCATCTTCAAAGGTTACGTTTAGTACTTCCCTGTTCTGAAGTCCCAACTCATCAGCCGCCGCGTCCGCCATTCCCATCACATCAAAATTTGTATGCATCGCATAATAACTGATATCGTTTTGAATCAGTGAAACAATCCGCCTTCCGATAAAATCATCCGTATTCACATGGGAAAGCTTCCTAAAAATCAGCGGATGATGTGTCAACAACAGATCTGCCCCCACACGGATTGCGTCCTCAATCACGTCATCCGTGGCATCAAGCGCAATATAAACCGTCCCCACGTCTTTGTCCCGCCTGCCGACAAGAAGTCCTATATTATCCCAATCCTCCGCATAATTTTTGGGTGAAAGCGTTTCCAGCTTTTCCATGATTTCTTCGCAATTCAAGGTATTATCCCCCCTTTATATAATCAAACAGGAATGGCTCCTTTCCTAATTCGCGCGCGAGGCATCCGTCAGCTTACTGACAGATTGCCTTTGGACGCCTGTGTGCATTAGAAATAATTGTAGAGGCAAAACACAATGTCACTCAAGGTTTCATCCAGTTCCATAATCCGTTCCTGCCCCCTTGCAGTTACTTGCATTGAAACCTTCAGATTGTCCCTGATCGTTTCAAAGCCTTCCTTCTGCCACAAAAGATACCGCTTTAAAACGGGATGCGCTCTTTCAAGAAGATACGGTCCATATGTATCCTGCACTCTTGTAAGCCTTATCGTTTCCTCCGTACAGATTTCCGATATATCAGGGGGATTTCCACACATTGAAGTTCTTTTGCCCGCCTGCTCCAAATTTCCCGCAAGCATACGTTCCTGCTTTCCGAATGCCGCAGGCAGCGCCCGCATCATCGGATAATATTTCCCGTCCTCAAAGACCATGTCTTCCTTTTCAATCAAATACCCGTTTACGCGCAGATATTTGCGCACCTGTGAAAGTTCCGACTGCGGCTGCAATACGACCTGCTTCATATCACCAATCAGCGCGCGGCTCCTCTCCAAAATTGAAACCACAAGACGCCCGCCCATTCCGGCACAGACAATCCCCTCTGCCTCATTTGGCAAAAGTGCAGCCGCCCCGTCCGAAAGCCGCGTTTCGATATAATCCTGCATTCCGTAATCGCGGATATTTTCTTTGGCGCGTTCAAGCGGTCCTTGGTTAATATCCATCGCAATCACATGCGCACAGATACGGCTTCTGATTAACTCCATCGCCACGTAGCCATGGTCACAGCCAATATCCGCCATGCTTTCACATGGTGAAACAAGCCCCGCCACAGCCCGCATTCTATCCGACAGCTGCATTTGTACTCTCCTAATCCAAATAGTCCTTTAGCTTCCGGCTTCTTGACGGATGCCGGAGCTTGCGAAGCGCCTTCGCCTCAATCTGCCGGATACGTTCTCTCGTAACGTTAAATTCCTTACCAACTTCCTCAAGTGTGCGTGCACGCCCGTCATCCAGTCCGAACCGCAGTCTCAATACCTTCTGCTCTCTGTCAGTCAGCGTATCAAGCACTTCAACAAGCTGCTCCTTTAACAGCGTAAACGCCGCCGCGTCAGCAGGAACGGGCACATTATCATCCTGTATAAAATCTCCGAGATGACTGTCCTCCTCTTCACCGATTGGCGTTTCAAGCGATACCGGCTCCTGCGAAATTTTCAAAATTTCACGTACACGTTCCTCCGGCATATTCATTTCCTTTGCAATCTCCTCAGGGGTCGGTTCCCGTCCAAGCTCCTGTAAGAGCTGCCTGCTTACACGGATTAATTTGTTGATGGTTTCAACCATATGCACCGGAATCCGGATGGTTCTTGCCTGATCCGCAATCGCCCTGGTAATTGCCTGGCGTATCCACCATGTCGCATACGTCGAAAATTTGTAGCCTTTTCTGTAATCAAATTTCTCAACTGCCTTAATCAGACCAAGATTGCCCTCCTGAATGAGGTCCAAAAACAGCATTCCTCTGCCCACATAGCGCTTCGCAATGCTCACAACAAGCCTGAGGTTCGCCTCGGCTAACCTCTTTTTTGCCTCCTCGTCGCCAAGCTCCATTTTCTTTGCAAGCTCAATCTCCTCGTCAGCGCTTAGAAGCGGCACTTTTCCGATTTCCTTTAAATACATTCTTACGGGATCTTCAATGCCGACGCCGTCGGGAACGGACAAATCAATATTCTCCACGTCCATATCCACGTCTTCCTCATCGTTTAGAAGAAGATCGTCATCCGGCAAATCGTCGTCATCATCCGTAATACGCAGCACATCCACGTTGCTTTGTTCCAGAAAATCCAGTATTTTCTCAAACTGCTCCGTTTCAAGAGGCATGTCCTTGAAAAAATCACTGATTTCCTGATATTCAAGCACGTTTTTCTTCTTCTTTGCCATCGCAAGAAGTTCTTTTAACTTTGCCTCAAATTTTGCTTGTGTGTTTTCATCCATTCTGGTCAATCCTCCATACCATATATTTTTATCCTTAATTGAAAGAAATATGCGTTTTGTTAAGTTCTTCCAGTGCTTTTTTGCCCTCTATTGCAAGACTTAGCGCCGTTATATCCACACCGGAGCGTTCCAAATAATATTCATAGCTGCTTTTCTTCACGCGCATCAGTATGTCGTGAAACGCCTTTTCCTTATCCTGCAAATTCTCCAGCTCCGGTATCTCAGCCGTAAACAGGGATGCTGCCTCACTCTGTTCCTTTTCATCCTCAAACAAATCAATAATGCCTGCAGGATTGAGCTGTCCTTTTTCGATGTCCTCAAACATTCTTTGTGCCACCTTTTTATAAAGCGCATCCGTAAAGTCATCCGGTGAAACATAGCTCTTGATTTTTGCGTAAAGCTGCGGATAATCCGTAAGCCATGTGAGCAAAAGACGTTGTGCCTTTTTCTTATTTTCCTCCAATGAATTCCTGCCTCTGCTGTTAATGCCGGACTTTGGTTTTTCCCGCTGAATCGGCATCACGGCATACCCTCCTGTCTTTGCTGCCATGTTTACCACAAGTTTTCTTAAATTTTCAAAACCGATGTGGTACTTATCCGCTATCGCTTCGATATAATTTTCACGTTCCACATCCTCTCCAAAATCACATAACCTGCGCGCAATCTGATTGTGAAAATTCGTTTTATCCTCAGGGTCACTCATGTCATAATCACGCTCAAGCATTCTGATTTCAAACAAAAAGGAATTTTCTGCATGGTCAATGCGTTCCTGAAACGCCTCTTTTCCAAGGTTTTTCATAAATTCATCCGGATCCTTGTAGGGCGACATACTGATAATTTTCCCGGACATTCCCGCATCTCTTAAAATGCCGATTGCACGCAGTGCAGCTTTTACACCTGCCCCGTCGCTGTCATAGGCAAGCAGCACGTCTTTTGTGTACTTCTTAATCAGTCCAGCCTGTCCCGGCGTAAATGCCGTTCCCAATGAGGCAACTGCCTGTGTAAAGCCTGCCTGATGCATACTGATGACATCCATATATCCCTCACACAATATGATATTCCCCGTCCTTGCGGTACGTGCATAATTCATACCGTAAAGATTTCTGCTTTTATCAAAAATCTCTGTTTCCGGAGAATTTAAATACTTTGGTCCCTTGTCGTCCGCCCCCATAATCCGCCCGCCAAAGCCAATCACACGATGATTGATATCCTGTATCGGAAAAATCACCCGGTTCCAAAACTGCGTCACTGTACCACGGCGCTCATCTGCCTTTGCAAGTCCTACATCACGGATCAAATCGTCCGTAAACCCCTTCTGCCGCAAATATATCAAAAGCTCCTCGCCCCTTATGGGTGCGTAACCAAGTCCGAAGCTTTTTCTGATTTCATCGGAAAGCGCTCTCTTATCAAGATACTCACGTGCCTTTACACCATGCTCACTGCGAAGCTGATAATAATAAAACTTCGCCGCTTCCTTATTGACCGCCAAAAGCTTCTGACGTCTGCTTTCCCTGCGTTTTGCTTCTTCCGAATATTCCGCCTCGGGAAGCTTTATACCCGCCTTGTCCGCAAGGATTTTCAGTGCCTCTGGAAATGTGCAGTTTTCATATTTCATTACAAAAGACGTCACATTGCCGCCTTCACCACAGCCAAAGCACTTATAAATCTGCTTTGACCTGCTCACATAAAAGGATGGTGTCTTCTCTCCGTGAAAGGGACAACAGCATACATAATTACTGCCTCTTTTCTGAAGTCCAACATACCCTGATATCACATCTACAATATCATTCCTCTGTCTTACTTCCTCAACAATTTCCTCGGGATAGTACATTGAATCCCCCATTTCTGCCAAAGTCTGCGACCTATCCTATCCAAAATTTAGGCACATAAAGCTCATTATATAACGCAATCGCAAACCGGTCCGTCATGGAACTGATATAATCACACACCACTTTTTCCCGCGGTTCCCCGCTAAGACCAAGCTCTACAAAAAACTTTGGCAATTCTTCCGTGTGCCTCATATAATATTCATACAAGGTCTTGACAAGCGATACCGCCTTATTCTCCTCACATTTTGCGACGGAATTGCTATATACCTTGTCATACATAAACTTTCTCAAATCGCGCATTGCAAGCTCCACCGCATCGGACATTCGCACATCATCCGTCCCCTTACTCTGCGTGACAATATCATGAATAAAATTGTTTAACCGCTCTCTTGGCGTATAACCAATCACCTCACCGATTTCCCTTGGAATATCACGCTCTCTCAGGATTCCCGCCCGCACCGCATCATCCATATCGTGATATGTATATGCAATTTTATCAGAAAACCGTACAATTTTCCCCTCAAGTGTTGACGGCATGTTGGAGGTCTGATGATTTCTCATGCCGTCCCGGACCTCCCAGGTAAGGTTCAGCCCCTCTCCGTCCTTTTCCAAAATCTCAACGGTGCGCACGCTCTGTTCGTTATGTTTAAAACCATATGGACAGATTTCATTCAATGCACGCTCTCCGGCATGTCCAAACGGGGTATGCCCCAAATCATGCCCTAATGCAATTGCTTCCACAAGCTCTTCATTGAGCTGCAGCGCCCTTGCAATGGTCCTTGCATTTTGTGACACCTCCAATGTGTGGGTCAGTCTTGTACGGTAATGGTCCCCCTCCGGAGATAAAAAAACCTGCGTTTTATCCTTTAAACGGCGAAATGATTTGGAGTGCAGAATCCTGTCCCGGTCTCTTTGGAAAACAGGTCTGATATCACACTGCTCCTCCTCATGGTCTCTGCCCTTTGAATTTTTACTTAACGTGGCATACGGGCTTAAATATTCCGTTTCCCGCTGCTCAAGGTTTTCTCTGATTGTCATATCGCCACCATATCCTTTACAATATGCGTAATCTCTATCTAATTAATATATTCCGCGTGCATTCCAAAATTCCTTTTTTTATCCGAACATTTCTGAAAATTTCAAAAAAATATAAAAAATCCGTCAATTCTACAGAACTTAGTCAAATTCATTACCTCATTGACATCCTTCAAGAAAATTGATATCATAATTTTAATACTACTTGTGAATTTATTAACGAAAGAATGATGCTTCTATGAATATTGATATGACGCAGGGTGCTACGATGAAATCCATGCTGCGTTTTGCATTCCCGATGATACTGGGAAATCTTTTACAACAGTGCTACAACATTGCTGATACACTTATTGTCGGCAGATTTCTTGGTCCGAATGCCCTGGCGGCAGTCGGATCTTCATTTACGTTAATGACTTTCCTGACTTCGATTCTTTTGGGATTATGCATGGGAAGCGGCGCTTTTTTTTCCATACGTTTTGGAGAAGGGGATGAAAAAGGGTTAAAGGAAGGAATCTGTGCTTCCTTTGCACTGATATTCTCCTTAACGCTTATCATTAATTTGGGGGTTTTTCTGCTTTTAAACCAAATCCAGTTTTTTTTACAGGTGCCAAACGAAGTATGGGCACCAATGCGCAGCTATCTTACCGTAATTTTTTGCGGAATTTTTGCTACATTTTTATATAACTATTTTGCTTCCTTACTGCGCGCTGTCGGGAACTCGGTTGTGCCGCTTTTATTTCTGAGCGTTTCCACAGTGCTTAATATCGTTCTCGATTTATGGTTTGTGATTGGATTAAAACGAGGCGTTGCAGGCGCCGCGGAAGCGACTGTCATCGCACAGTATATTTCTGGCATTGGCATCGCGCTCTATTCTCTGATCCGTGTTCCCTGTCTGAAATTCAAAAAAGACGAACTGCACGTGCGTCTAAACTATATGAAAGAAATCTCCGGTTTTTCTCTCCTCACTTGTGTGCAGCAGTCCGTTATGAATTTGGGCATTCTTTTGGTACAGGGCGTTGTCAACAGCTTCGGTCCCGTAGTTATGGCATCATTTGCCGCAGCAGTTAAAATTGACGCGTTTGCCTACATGCCCGTACAGGATTTTGGAAATGCCTTTTCTACATTTATCGCACAAAATTACGGAGCAAAGAAGCCCGAGCGTATTCGTGCAGGATTTCGTGGCGCCATTGCCGCGGCAGTGATATTTAGTGTGATTATTTCGGCGGTAGTCTGGGTATTTGCCCGTCCGCTTATGCTTTTGTTTGTCAAGGCGCAGGAAACTGCCATTATTGCAGAAGGCGTGCGCTATCTGCGCATTGAAGGCGCATTCTACTGCGGTATCGGGTGCCTGTTTTTACTATACGGGCTCTATCGTGCATTGGGCAGACCTGGTATGTCGGTCGTTCTCACAATCCTTTCACTAGGCACACGCGTCGTTCTCGCATACGTTCTCTCCGCCATTCCCGCAATCGGCGTTGTCGGAATTTGGTGGGCTGTGCCGATTGGGTGGATTTTGGCGGACGTTGCCGGATTTGGATATTATTCTATCCGAAAGAACCGATTGTTAGACAATCCATAATACAGCTTATGTTATGACAATTCGCATTCCAGCTGACAATCATAAGGTTCCGCCTCAACATGCTTTTGATTATATACCTGTGCCTCAACACACCCCATAGCCCTATAAAATGCCTGGCTCTCGACCGCAGAATGTGCGGATATGTACAGTTTCTTTGCCCCCTGGCTTTTTGCCCATTTTTTCGCCAAACGAAAAAGCAACTTTCCAATCCCTTGACCACGCATATCCTCCGATACATGAATGCTTGACAAATCAAGATATCCCTGCTCTCCTCCAAACATCTTGGGTTCAACAGAAGCAAAGCCTTTTAGCTCCCCATCGTGAAAGGCAGCATATACAACCCCTCCAATAGAAGCCGTATTTTTCAGGCAGGCAACTAAAGTATGATAGTCCTCATCCGACCAATCATCAATAAATGGTTCTCTTTTTATTACCCATGTATGATTCTCTCTTCTCCAGCAGTCTGTAACCTTTTGATATCGGATAAAGTCCTGAAACAGTTCCCTGTCTATTTCCTGCGCACCTAATGTTCTATATTGAATCATCTGTCAAATCCCCTCCGTTTTGTTTTACCACAGTCATCACTCCAACAAGAAAAACAAAGGCTTCCAGCGCATAATTTACACTAAAAGCCTCTTGTTCCCAAATCCCATTTCCCTAGACCGCTACGCTACAATATACTTTTCCAGTTTCGTCATTAGCTCACTTCGCTCTCTCTTACCCGCATGAATATCAAGCACCAGCGGTTTCCTGCAATCACAGCTCAAAACGCCCAAAATCGATTTTGCATCCAAATATGTATGTTTTCCGCTGATTACATCAATATCATATGGCGTATCATTCGTAATGTCTACAAAATCCCTAACTTTATCCACCGAATCGAGTAACACTTTTACACCCATAAACAAATCTCCTTTAATCAAACTAATCCGTTTTTTGTACCTTTGTGCCTCCCTGCGCAAAACACCCGTTTTTTGCAGTCTCTCTTCCCTTATAGCATACTGGAATTATGTAAACATGTCAATCCATAATACAGGAATTTATGAACTTTCCTATAAATACTTCTTCAACTCCGCAATCACCGCATCGTACTCCGCATCGGAAAGCGTCTTTCGCTTAGGGTCCATTGCAAACGTACCGCCCCACTCAAACTCGTCATCCTTGTATTTTGGCACCAAATGGAAATGCAGATGATGTCCCGTATCGCCGTACGCGCCATAATTTACCTTGTCTGGCGAAAAAGCCTTGTGAATTGCATTTGCCACATGATTCACGTCCGCAAAGAACGCGTTGCGCTCCTCGTCAGAAAGCTCAATCATCTCACTCACATGAAACTTACTTGCCACAATCACTCTTCCCTTGTGACTCTGCTCCTTAAACAAGTATACTTTTGTCGCTGCCAGCTCGCAAATCTTAATTCCGAATTTTGCGACCAGTTCGCCTTCTGCACAATAAGCACAATTGTTGTCTACCATAGAAATCCCTCCCGTATTTGTTAAATTTTTTTATCCTTTAGTTTCTCAAAGTGACGTTCCAAAAGCGCAATCACTGTATCCTTATCCTCAAACTTGTCGAGAATCACCACTGTTCCAAACATATAATCATACTGGAAAATCAGCTTGTACGGGTCACCCTGAATCATAAACTGGGCGTCCCCCTCATATGGCTGAAACATTTCCTTTCCAAGCTCTTCGGCAATGCTTGCACACAGTGCTTTTACAGGCTCCGCGTCACGGTCGTCCGTGTCAATCACAATCCAACCGTCTTCCTCCGTCACCATGTTGATTTTATAGTACATAACAGACCTCCCGTCAGCACACCGTTTCTGTCAAAAAGGCATCACTTGAATTTAAAAGTGATGCCTCTTTTGTATGCCAATACGCATTTCCTCACTGAAAGAATGCGGTTTTTGCGTTCTTTTGCACGAAGCTTTAAAATTTGTTGGTCAGCGTCTTTTGCTGACTTAGAAATTCTCTTCGTGCTTATTTCTGCACAAGATGAACTGCAAATCCGCCAATCTCCTCGTCAAGATAAATCGCCGTAAGCTTGCCGTTCTTTTCAACAGCCGTTTCCTCGATAAACTTCACGCCCTTAACAGACTCCAAATAATTCTTTGCACGTGCAACGCTGTTTGTACCGATTGCAATATGACCGTTCTTACCGCGTCCAATCTTCTTCATTGCTTCCACTTCAATGCCCGCAAAGATAGAGCTGTTGCCAACCTTCTTTGTAAAGCCGAACAATTCGTCATATCTTGATGCAACGCTGTCTGCTGCTGCCTCGTCCTCACAGTTTACACCGATATGTCTTAACTCAAAACCAAGCATGGTTCTTACGGCTTCCTCTGTAAGCGCCTGAATCTCATCATACTTTCCTGCTGCCACGAGGTCTTTCTTTACCATCCAGGAACCGCCGCACGCAATAATCTTGTCAAATGCAAGATACTCACAGATATTCTTTGCCGAAATTCCGCCGGTCGGCATAAACTTCATCTGTGTGTAAGGAGCCGCCATTGACTTAATCATATTTAAGCCGCCTGCTGCCTCTGCGGGGAAGAACTTTACAACATCAAGTCCAAGCTCGATTGCCTGCTCCACATCGGAAGGATTTGCCGTACCGGGTGTCACAGGAATCCCCTTATCTACACAATATTTCACAATCTTAGGATTTAGACCGGGACTTACGATAAATTTTGCGCCCGCATTTACTGCACGGTCAACCTGCTCTGTCGTGAGCACTGTCCCCGCACCGACAAGCATCTCAGGGAACTCGCTTGCCATAATACGGATGGACTCCTCTGCCGCAGCCGTTCTGAATGTTACCTCCGCACAAGGAAGACCGCCCTTAACAAGCGCCTCGGCAAGAGGCTTTGCGTCCTTTGCGTCATCTAATACAACAACCGGAACAATACCAATTTTACTGATTTTCTCTAATACTTCGTTCATGATTAACCTCACTTCTCATACTTATTAATTTCAATACGTGAAGAACGCAGTCTTTTTGCGTTCTTCCAATGCGAAGTTTTAGAATTTGTTAGTCAGCGTCTTTTTCTGACTTAGAAATTCTCTTCGCAATTATTTCGGCTGTTTTCCGATATACGCCAAAATACCGCCGTCAACATAAAGGATGTGTCCGTTTACGCCATTTGATGCATCCGATGCAAGAAATACTGCAGGTCCGCCAAGCTCGTCCGGCTGTAACCATCTGTTTGCAGGTGTCTTTGCACAGATAAACGTGTCAAACGGATGTCTGCTGCCGTCCGGCTGTCTTTCACGCAAAGGCGCCGTCTGCGGTGTCTCAATGTAACCCGGTCCGATACCGTTACACTGAATGTTGAACTCACCGTACTCAGAACAAATATTCTTTGTAAGCATCTTTAAGCCGCCCTTTGCAGCCGCATATGCGGATACCGTCTCACGACCAAGCTCTGACATCATCGAACAAATGTTTATAATCTTGCCATGTCCCTTTTTAATCATAGAAGGAATAACTGCCTTCGATACGATGAACGGTGCATTCAGGTCAACATCAATCACCTGTCTGAACTCTGCCGCCGTCATCTCGCACATCGGGATTCTCTTGATAATACCTGCGTTGTTTACCAAAATATCAATCACGCCGACTTCTTTCTCAATCGCCGCTACCAGCTCGTTCACTGCGTCCTCGTTTGTAACGTCACATACATATCCGTGAGCGTCAATGCCTTCTTCCTTGTATGCCGCAATGCCCTTATCCACAAGCTCCTGCTTAATGTCGTTAAAGCAAATTGTAGCGCCCGCTGCTGCCATAGCCTTTGCGATTGCGAAACCGATACCGTAAGACGCGCCTGTTACCAATGCAATCTTACCTTCCAGTGAAAATGGATTTGTGTTTGCCATTTCTTTCATTCCTCCTAAATATTCTTAAAATTTTTACATATCTACATTCTATACAGAGAATAAACAACATGAAGTCACTGCTGAATGTTGTTTATTCTCCTAACGCTAAGCTTTCGAAAATCTTAGGTGATGTCTTTTATCACCTTAGATTTTCCCTTAGCGTTGAACTCTGCCGGAAGCGTCGCCGCCCGCAAGTGTCTCAACTTCTTTTCTTGATACCAGGTTGAAGTCGCCAGGAATTGTGTGCTTTAATGCCGATGCCGCAACACCATACTCAAGCGCAGCCTTGAAATCCTTTTCATCCAATAATCCGCAGATCACGCCGCCCGCAAACGAGTCGCCGCCGCCCACACGGTCAACAATCGGATGAATGCTGTACTCTTTTGAGTGATAGAATTCCTTTGTGTCTCTTGAATAAATACAAGCAGACCAGCCGTTGTCTGATGCAGAATGGCTAACTCTCAAAGAAGAAATGCAGTACTGGAAATTGTAATCTGCTACCATCTGCTCGAAAATTGACTTGTAGCCCGCAAGCTCAAGGTCACCGCTTGTAACATCTGTATTACCCGGCTTATAGCCCAATACAAGCTCTGCATCCTCCTCATTTCCGATACATACGTCAACATACTGCATCAGGTTCTTCATAACCTTCTGCGCCTTCTCAGACGACCATAATTTCTTTCTGAAGTTCAGGTCTACGGAAACCGTAACACCATGCTTCTTTGCTGCCTTTAAAGCCTCCTCTGTCAGAACTGCCGCTGAATCGGAAACTGCCGGTGTGATACCTGTAAAGTGGAACCAGTCAACACCCTCAAAAATCTTATCAAAATCAAAATCTGCCGCTGTCGCTGTTGAGATCGAGGAATGCGCTCTGTCATATACAACCTTGGAAGGTCTCATGGAAGAGCCTGACTCCAAATAGTAAATGCCAAGTCTTTCTCCACACTTTGCAATATTCTTTGTGTCAACGCCATACTTTCTCAAAGCCGCGATTGCGCACTCGCCAAGCTCATTGTCAGGAACTGCCGTAACAAAGCTTGCCTCATGTCCATAGTTTGCAAGAGAAACCGCAACGTTTGCCTCGCCACCGCCATAGTTGATGTCAAACTCGTCTGCCTGAATGAACTTCTCATTGTTGGGTGTTGAAAGTCTTAACATAATTTCGCCCATTGTAACTACTTTTTTTGCCATGATAATAATCCTCCGTTTTATCTCTTTTTGTTATCATTTTATATCTGCTACACTGTATTTTAATCAAGCAGGGTCATTTATCTCCCTACTCGCCGCGCGACCCGTGCGCCGCTTTAGCGGCGGACTTCCTCTGCACGGGTCTGTGCATCACAGTGTCACGCCCTGCTTAAAGATTGCCATATCATGGAAGCCTGCCTTCTCGCTTTTAACTTCCTTGCCTGAAGCAACCGCCACAACCTCGTCAAACAACCGCTGTCCTGCCGTGTCAAGATCCTCACCTTCCGCAACCACACCGGCATTAAAGTCAATCCAGTTCTCTTTCTTGCCCGCAAGCCTTGAATTGCTTGAAATCTTCATCGTCGGTACCGGACATGCAAACGGTGTTCCGCGTCCCGTCGTAAAGAGCACGATATGCGCGCCGCTCGCAGCAAGCGCCGTCGCAGCTACCAAATCATTGCCCGGTGCACTCAAAAGATTCAGTCCCGGCGTGCTGACAATTTCGCCGTATGCCAAAACGCCTTTCACAATCGCGCTTCCTGACTTCTGCGTACAACCAAGCGACTTGTCCTCAAGCGTGGAAATACCGCCCTTCTTGTTGCCCGGGGACGGGTTCTCATATATTGTCTGATTGTGGCTCTTAAAATAATTCTTAAAGTCGTTAATCAAATCAACCGTCTTGTTGAACAGCTCCTCATTTGCACAGCGGTTCATCAAAATCGTCTCCGCACCAAACATCTCCGGCACTTCTGTCAGAATGGTTGTACCCTTCTTGCTAATCAGAATATCAGAGAAACGTCCAACCGTCGGATTTGCCGTAATTCCCGAAAATCCATCGCTGCCGCCGCACTTCATACCGATAATCAGCTTCGAAACGCTAATCGGCTCACGCTTGAACTGAGAGGCATACTTTGCTAATTCCTTAACAATCTCAACACCCTCCGCGATTTCGTCATCGCTCTCCTGCGATACAAGGAACTTCACTCTGTCCGTGTCAATCTCGCCCATATATCCCTTTAATACGTCAATGTTGCTGTTCTCACAGCCAAGTCCCAACACAAGCACACCGCCTGCATTCGGGTGATTTATCAGATTTGCAAGGATTTGTCTTGTATGCTCCTGATCGTCGCCCATCTGCGAACAGCCGTAAGGATGCGGGAACGCACATACCGCCTCGATATTCTCACATACAAGATCCTTTGACAGCTCTGCAATCTTGCTTGCCACATTGTTGACGCAGCCAACCGTCGGGATAATCCAAATCTCGTTGCGCACGCCAACCTTGCCGTTTTTGCGGTTGTAACCCATAAAAGTCGCATCTTCCGTATACTTCTCCTCGGCAAAATTCGGTTCGTACGTATAATCCAGCAAATCGCCTAAGCCTGTCTTTAAATTGTGCGTGTGAATCCACTCGCCTTGTTTTACTGCGGCAGTCGTGTTTCCAATGCGGAAACCGTACTTGATTACCGGAGTTGCCTCCGGCATATCCACAAGCGCAAACTTGTGTCCAGCCGGAATCTCCATTGTCGTTGTGACATCACTGCCTGCCACATTGACCGTGGTGTTCTCCGGAATCACGTCCAAAGCCACAGCTACGTTATCGTTTTCATTGATTTTAATAAAATTTGCCATTCTTAATCCTCTATTTTCAGATTTTTTTAGAAATTCTTTTCAATTGCCTTTCTCATACCAAGCGTCCTGATGTCCTCAAGATAAGCCGTAACCGCGTCTGCAAGACCTGCTACCTGTGTCAAATCCTGACCGTGGAAGTCGACATTGCTCAAATATGCATTCACAAACTCAGCCGATGGCTTTGCGCTGTTTGCAGCAAAGAACGCAAGCACTGCCGCGTCGTCCATCACGTTGTATTCCTGTCCGTCCCTGTGACCGATTAACGCCTTCTCGCGGATTTCGCTGCCCGTATAGAATGCCATCAGCGCTGCAATCGAGAATGTCAGGTGCTTCGGAAGCTCACCCTTGCGTTCCACATAAACCAAAAGCGACGGCATACATCTTGCTCTCCATTTTGATACGGAGTTCAGCGAAATTGCAAGGAGTGCATGCTTGATGTACGGATTTTTAAATCTTCCGTTTACTGCCTGCGCAAACTCAAGCAAATCCTCTTTCGGAAGATCCAGTGTCGGGATTACTTCATCATAAATCGTCTGATGCATGAAGTTTCCGATGATTTCGTCCTCCATAGACTCTCTTACATAATCGTTACCTGCAAGATAAGATGCGAGAACGAACGATGTATGTGCACCGTTTAAGATACGAACCTTTCTCTGCTTATACGGCTTCTGATTATCCGTAAAAATAACAGGGCAGCCTGCGTCGGGAAGCGGGAACTCCTTGCTGATATCCTTTGCACTCTCGATGACCCAAAGACCAAACGGCTCTGCCGTAACAACGATATTGTCGCGGTATCCGAAGTCTTTCCAAAGCTCCTCCGCGTCGTCTCTCGGATAACCCGTAACAATACGGTCTACCAGTGTGGAAGTAAATACGCACGCGTCATCAAGCCATGCCAAAAAGCCCTCTTCCAAATTCCAAAGCTTTGCGAATTCAACAACGCATTTCTTTAACATAATGCCGTTGTCGTCAATCAGCTCTACCGGCAGCATAACAAGTCCCTTGTCCTGCGCGCCATTAAAGTGCTTATATCTTGTATAAAGGAATTTACAGAGCTTTCCGGGATATGTGTTAGGCGGGTCTAATTCAAACTTGTCCGTATTATCAAAGACAATACCTGCCTCCGTTGTGTTGGAAACAATGTATCTTAAAGAATCCAATTTTGCATAATCACTGTACTTCTGATATTCCGCATATGCGTCTACCACATCCGCAACGCTTGTGATCACTCTCTTCTCTACCTTCGGCTCACCGTCCACGATGCCTCTTAAGCATACGGTATACTGGCAGTCCTGATCATGGAACATGTTTAAAATTCCGGGACCGTCAATCGGCTTTACCAAAACAATATCTCCGTCAAACATTCCTTTTTCATTTGCAATGTCGATAAAATAATCCACAAATGCACGCAAGAAATTGCCCTCGCCAAACTGAAGAACTTTAATCGGTCTTTCTTTTTTTCCGGTCTTTGCTGCGTTTAATAATTCCATACTGTTATCTCCTATCCTTAAAATCTTTGGTTGTTACTGTTCACTTCGTTCCAGTAACAGGTAAAAATCCATGCAAAATTCACCTTCGGTGATGGATTTTTACCTAGCTGCGACACGTTTTCTTACGAACTTAGCAGTAAATGCTAAGTCCTGCTTGAACAGTAACACTCTGTTTTTACAGCCAAAAACTGTAAGCACTTACAATTTGAATTTTATATCGTTTTCACAAGAAAGTCAACCACATTTATAGCACTTTTTATGAAAGCTTGTAACAATTCAGCCTTCGGCTTCCTGTTACAGGCATCAAGCCATGCAAAACCACTTTGTGGTGGCTTGATGCATTTCAACCACCACGCTTTCGTACGGACTTTGCAGCGTAGTGCAAAGTCCTGAACCAAACTGTTATGAAAGCGGTTACACAAGCCTTTACAAACCAAATCCTAGTGTACTGTCTGCTTCATATCTGGTAAAACTCCGCAGAATATTTTCCTGAGA
>CAJTSD010000032.1 GCA_910578795.1 uncultured Lachnospiraceae bacterium | reverse complement strand
TATCAGAAAAATAGGCAAGGAGGTTTGCCTGAATATGAACGAGTCAGTACACTAGCTTATTTCTCCTGACTGACAGCGCATCTTCCAAATGTGCTTTTTAGCGTGCCTTTCCCACATTTTCCTTGCAAAATGTGATACGAGCACATATAATGAAAGCAGTACCCTTTAAAATACCAAAACGTGATAAACATATTTTATAGACATATTTTCATAGACATATTTTCATAGACATATTTTATAGACATATTTTCATAGAAGGAACAGGGACATTACATGGCTACAATCAAAGAAATTGCAGCGCTTGCAGGCGTATCCCGCGGAACTGTTGACCGTGTGCTCAACAACCGCGGCTCCGTGAATCCAAGCACTGCTGCAAAAATAAAAGAAATTGCAAAAGCGCTTGACTACAGACCAAATAAAGCAGGGCTTGTTCTTGCAGCCTCAAAAAAGAGGCTCAAACTTGGTGTCATCATATTTTCCGCCGAAAATCCATTTTTCTCCGATGTATTGGACGGTATCAATGATAAAGCGGAGGAACTCGCCGAATATAGCTGCTCTGTGCTTATAAAGCAGATTCCCATTAACACGGACGCACAGCTCAAAGCAATCAATGAACTCGTCGCCGCGGAAGTCAACGGCATTGCGCTTGCTCCCTGCAACGATAACCGCATCCGTATCCGGATCAACGAACTGTTTGAGCAGGGAATCCCCGTTGTTACCCTAAATACGGATATTGAAAATTCAAAACGCATTGCCTACGTCGGAAGCCATTATACCAAAAGCGGCGCCACCGCCGCAGGACTTTTGCGTCTTATGACAAGCGAAGAGGTTTTTATCGGCATTTTAACAGGTTCCTCCGATATTTTATGCCACACAGAGCGGATTGCTGGCTTTTCGGGCGCCCTCGCGCCTTACGCCAAACGCATGCATATCATATCTACAACGGAAACACATGACGACGAAATCGAAAGCTATGAAAAAACCACAAAGCTGCTTACAGAGCATCCTGAAATCAATGCACTGTATTTTGCGGCAGGCGGCGTATATGGGGGATGCCGCGCAGTGTCTTCCTTAGGTCTTGCGCAGAAACTGAAAATCATTGCCTATGATAAAGCAGACACCACAAAAGACTTTTTAAAAAGCGGCATTTTGTCCGCCGTAATCTGCCAGCAGCCACACACACAGGGCAAAAAGCCGCTTGATATTCTTTTTTCATACCTTACAACAGGAGAATTGCCGGAGCAGGAATATCATTACACTGCCGTGGACATCCGGATTTTAGAAAACATATAACTCTGTCCGTTAAAAAAACGATTTGTTATGATTGAAACTCTGTCATATTCGGACGGAACCGCAGCGGCAGAAAGCCTGTCTGAAGCCTTTTATTCGTTCTTGACTCGATCGCAATCGTCTTGCAGAACCGTTTAAACAGCTCCTGATAGTCCTTCTCTGCCGCTGTTATAGTTAGTCTGTCGCTGTCAATCTCGATTCCCTGCACAAGATACCACTGCTTTTGCTTTGGGTGAAACCCATATACATCCGTGTTTTCATCGTAAATCATAAAGTTTTCAGAAGGAAGCCGATCTGCAAAATGCGGCATCAAAAACGGCAGAATATGATGCTTCACATTAATCTTTGCATACAGGATTCCTCCCTCAAGCTCCGAAAAACGCGTAAATTCTATCATATGTCCCAATTCATTGGAGGATGCACGCGCATATTGAAAGGTTCTCTGAACCCAATCCTCGCCAAGCCTGTCCATAATCATTCTGTCATTTTTTTTGAGCGCCATCACAATCGTATGATATACCGCATCCGCCTTTTCCTCAAAGCACGATACCATTGCCAGACACAGACGGTAATATACCTCTTCACCAAGCCTGCTTCTGATTGTATTGATAACCTTATCCGCATTTTCATAGTCTGTTTCAACGCTCCTGTATTCGGTGAACAGACGATATGTGTCAGGAGCTTTTACGGCTAAATGAATCCAATCGTGGCTCTCTATTTTGTTTTCCTTCTTAAAACGGTATGCTTCATAGACACCGCTTAAAATCCCCTCCATGCTGTCCTCACACAGCAATACATACTCACACATGCGCTGTTCCATTCCTTCCCCAAGCCATACCAGACACCGTTACTGTTTATTCCGTGTGTAAACAATCCCGAAACACTGTCACATTTTCCATTCCATCGTCAAAAAGCGACAACTGCTTATACGTCACGCCGTCCTTATCAAAGGGCAGCTTCTCATGCTCTGACAAAAGATTCCGCGTAATGTAGTCCTCATCTATCCTGGTATTGTAAAGCATTCTTCCATTGCAGGTAATAAAATACAATGCCCTTTTCAGCACCACACCGATTTTCCTTAAACTGTCAAAAGTAAGCGGGCTGGTTTTTCTTGCCTTGCAGATACGCTGTGCGCTTTTTACGCCGATTCCCGGAACACGCAGAAGCACGGTGTAATCCGCTTTGTTGATTTCCACCGGAAACTGCTCCAAATGCCGGAGCGCCCAGTCACACTTAGGATCCAGCAGAATATTAAAATTCTGATGTTTTTCGTTCAAAAGCTCACTTACCCGAAAATTGTAGTAGCGAAGCAGCCAGTCCGCCTGATAAAGCCGATGCTCCCTAAGAAGCGGCGATGCTGTCGTTACCGCGGGAAGCGCTTTATCCTCATTCACACCCACATATGCGGAGTAAAACACTCTTTTTAAAGCAAATTTATCGTATAAGCTTTCTGCAACCGACATGATTTGATAATCGCTCTCAGGCGTCGCTCCAATAATCATCTGCGTAGACTGCCCTGCAGGCACGAATGACGGTGCATTTCTATAAAGCGCAAGCTCCTGTTTCCCCTGCGTAATTCCGTTTTGTATTTGGCGCATTGGTTTCAAAATACTTTTCCGGTGCTTATTCGGAGCCAGCTTTTCCAATCCCTCCGCTGTCGGCAGTTCTAAATTCACACTCATCCGGTCTGCAAGATAGCCTGTCTGCTGAATCAGCGCCGGATCTGCTCCTGGAATGCCTTTTACATGGACATAGCCACGAAAACGGTACACGTTTCTAATCCGATACAAGGTCTGATAAATCAGCTCCATTGTATAAGTAGGATTATTGACAATACCAGAGCTCAAAAAAAGTCCTTCTATATAATTACGCTTATAAAAGTTCATGGTTAATTCACAAATCTCGTCCGGCGTAAAGGTAGCTCTTGGCACATCATTGCTCCTGCGGTTGATACAGTACTTACAGTCATACACGCATTCATTTGACATTAATATTTTTAATAAGGAAATGCATCTTCCGTCCGAGGAAAAGCTGTGGCAGATGCCTGCGGATAAGCAGTTCCCCATATCACGTCCGTTTCCCTTCCTGTTAACGCCTGAACTCGTACACGCCACATCATATTTTGCCGCATCCGTCAGGATTTCAAGCTTATCCATAATCGTTTTTCTTGTTGTGGAATGAAGCTCAATCTTTATTGGATTTTCAAATACAACGTCATTTGACGCAAAAACACTTGAAATCTGTTCCATAATATGCTCTCCGAACGTCTTTTCAGAAAATTTGTTCGTTTTTATAGTAGCATACATCTGTTCTAATTTCAAGTGTTTCATTCAAATTTATTTTGGAAAAAGTTTCCTAAAAGGACATCTCACAAATCAACTCTAATATTCTAAGCACATTCTGTTTTTGATAATCATTATATTTATTCAGAAGCTTGTTAATGTATAAGTTGCAGGGTTCTTCTCCACTTTTCCCTACAAGAATATAATCACATTTTACTTCAAGCGCATCTGACAGACGATAGAGCACTTCTGCCGTAAAACCTTTCTTTCCCGTTTCTATTTCATATAGAAATTTCGTCGATACGTTCGATTTGCTTGCAAGGTAATCCCTTGTGTAACCTTTGGTCACCCTAAGCTGATGGATTCGTTCTCCTGCTTCAACATAAACTGCGCTAACCATAATTATTTTCTCCCTTCTCTTCCTTTACTTCCCAATTTTTACCTTCTGATGCGGTTGCCTGAACGGACAAGCCGCACGTTTAGTTAACATAATATAAAAAGCGCCGTTTTTGTCAAAAAATGTATTAAAGTATGTGAAACCTCGTATAAAGTATTTTTTTATCCATTTTTTGACATTTTGTTCGTGATTATGCATACTCTGTTCCGATTTTATGGGACCTACTGCTTTTTATATTAGTATGGACAAAGTGGAGGGATGCAAATTGCAGAACATTTTACGTATGGCTAGTGAAAATGCCAATCTAAACTCTAAGGAACAAAAGTTTTTAATCTTCCGCGTTAAATGCATATTATACGATGTCAGTAAACTGATTTTATTTGTAGCATTTTTTGCGGTTATTCACAAGCTGAGCAGTTTTATCTTTGCCTTTTTGATTTTTTATCCGATTCGGCAGATATCCGGCGGGCTTCATTATAAGCACTATTTTTCCTGTTTGGTATTCTCATTTGTTTATATGGTTCTTGTCGTTACAGTGCTTGCACCTCTAACATTGAACCTTGCGGTAGTCGTCCCTATCTTGGCAGTTTGCGCGGCTGTTGTTTACGCGATAGGGCCGATACGTCCGCCTTCAAGACCTGCACTGAATCAGCAGGAGTTCGCGCAACAGCGCAGGAAAGCACTGAATATTGTCTGTTATGAATCCGTACTCATCGTACTGTTCTTTGACAGCAGCCTTGCCAGTGCAGGTTATTGGACTATTATTCTGCATACGCTGCAGTTAGTAATGGCATTTATTATCAAGAAAGGTGGTGAAAGAAATGCTTAAGAGATTATCCTTAGCCAAAATTGAGTTGCTTCTTGCTTCAGCTTTAGTACCGGTTCTTATTTCCTTATCAGCGGATTTACCTTATAATGGTCCCTGTACTTTTTTCTTTGGGGAACCCGAATATCCACTTGACAAATAAAACTTTATAAGTAACTATGGTGTATTCTTTTTATCGTATAGGAAACTTTCCTGTACGATAAAAGCCTACGGGCGGCTATTATCTATAAAATATCATTATAACGTTAGAAGATAACTTTAAAGCATAAATAATTCAAATCATTTTTTGTAATATTTTCCACCTGAATGTTTGCTTTGTATTTTTTCAGCAATGTATTCACTCTGTATAGCCCTACTCCATGTTCCTCTCCCTTTGTGCTATATCCGTAATCAAAAAATCTTTCGATTTCCGTGTTTGTCTTCCAGCTGCTTACGTTTGCTATGGAAATGATAAATGTATCACCTAACTTCAGCAGTTTCACTTCCATTGAGGTATCGCCTTGTTCTTTAAGCGCGTCAACTGCATTGTCAAAAAGGATACCAATAATCTCAATTAAATCATTAATTGCAATACGCTCTATACTAACGTCCTGTATTTCATATACAATATGAATGCCATGTGACGATGCCGCCGTAAATTTAGAATACAAATATCCGATTAAAATCGGAGACATGTTTAATTTTAACAATTTGTTATATTTATTGTCCTGCAATATCCTGTCATAATACTTCTCCTGTTCATTAAATAATTCTTCCTTATCCTGTATTGTATAACGCATACATTTAATTGCACTAATATGATTGTCGAACTCATGCTGCTTCATTCTAATTGTCGTAACTGCGTCTTCAAATGTTTTCGTATATAACTGATATGTTCTTAACTCCTCCGCCTTATGTCTTTTTTCATTTTCTGAATTAATCCAAAGAATCAGCATCACTGCCATAATCAAAAAACAGATTGCTAACTGATCCATAAAGCGTGCATCAACTATCCTATATTGCAAAAAATAGGAAAAAATACATATAAATAAAAGAAGCAATAAAGCAGCAAATATTATTTTTCTAAACTTAGCTACCATATTCATTAATATAAATAAGTATCGTTCCTGCCATAAAATAAAAATAATTATTATTAAGACATTTACTATTGTCCCCATAATATAAACATCGAATATTTTTTGCATATTTTCACTAATTGCTGCATATATCAATAATTGAAGTGTCGGTATCACACATAGCATTATGCAAAATGGTTTCACAGTTTCTTTCCATGTTTTAACAATTCTTATCCTTGTATAAGCAAACCAATATATATATAGTATAGGTTTCCCCATACTCTCTGATATACATATCAGCATCATATAAAATGCAAAATCCATCAAACTAAGCCAATTAAATTTGATTTTCTTCCCAACCACCTTATGCATACAAAGAATAATACCCACATACTCCGTTACAATCTTCAATAAATTAACAATCATAATTCCTCAAAAAATCCCTTCTTCATCCTACCGCCAATCTTAACCAGCTTCCCATTGCGAAGCTTCACAATCTGATTCACCTTATCTACGTACTCAATAAACCGCCTGTTCACCACAACATTTCTGCTGCACTGAATAAAATGCTTTCTCGGCAAATCTTTCATAAGACTTTTTAGCGACATATACGGAATCTCTATCGTTTCATCAAGCGTATAAATTATGACATTCCGAAAACAAGCCTCCAAATAGATCATCCGGTCAATGTTCAAAGCATAAAGAACTCCGTCCTTTCTGTAATAAAATACACCGCAGTCCCTGTCATCACAAAGAGGCGCTTTCAGTGCGGTGCTTATAATTTTGCCTACCTTTTCGAAATCAAAAGGCTTTTCAATATAATCAAAACAGTGCAGATTATGAAACGCGTTCATTGCCTGATCCACAAGGCTTGTGATAAAAATAACAGGTGTAAATTCATAACGCTTATATTTTCTGAGCTTATCAACAAGCCGGATTCCCGAAACATCCTGTTTATTCTTACTGTCCAAAATAATATCTACCAAAAACAGGTCAATTTCATAATCCATTGCGCACTGATAGCCTTCCGCGCTATTATCAACGCAAAAAACAGCACCGACAGTGTCACATTTTCGTGTCAATTCCGCCAGTGCTTCCATACATGCTCTATTGTCTTCAATGATCAATACATTTCTTTTCATATTTCTTTCACAGCATACGGATGCTATCCAATTTCCTGTTCCAAATCATGAAACAGCCCGCTATGGAAAAATTCATCCAGCGGTATATTCAAACCGTCACATATGACTTTAATTGTCACAATTCCCGTATTTTTGCTGTTACCGTTCATAATATTTTTCAAAGTTGATGGCGGCATTCCTGCATTATACGCCAATTGTGATACCTTCATATTCCTTTCGTCACAAAGTTTTCTGATTCTGCACACTACTGCCTCTTGTGTCTTCACTTGCCTTTCACCTCGATATGAAATAATTTCTCATAAAAGCTCGCAACGCATACACCGTGTAAACGCGCTACCCCTTTGTATTATCTCATATTACAAGATTTCTATCAGACAGCAGGTTCTTATATGGTCTTTGTGACATTTTTATACAAAATCTGCTATTCGCTCCGAAGCGCCCTGCGGGAAACAACAAAAAACGTAACTGCATGCACCAAAAACGTAATTGTCCAAGTGACAGGATACGAGATGTAAATTGTTGTCATGCTGTGATATTCCGGGATTTGGAATATCGTTGCAATCCATAAAAGCCGCAGACCGCAGGCTCCAATCAGTGATACAATCATAGGAACGACGGAGTAACCGATTCCTCTTAAGGAACCCACAAACACATCCATCATTCCGCACAACGCATAGAGCATGCAGATTACTTTCATTCGTCCCAAACCTGCCGCTACCACATCCGCGCTTGGCGAATAGATACCAAGAAGCGGCTTTCCAAAGAACACTGCAAGGTTTCCAAGCACAATTCCCGTAATAATCACATAGAGTTCTCCCGCAAACAGAATCTTATAGATGCGCTTGTACTCTTTCGCGCCGTAATTCTGGCTGGTGAACGAAATTGTTGCCTGATAAAAGGCATTCATCGCCATATAGACGAACCCCTCAATATTTGCCGCCGCCGAATTTCCCGCGACTGCTACTGCACCAAACGAATTTACAGCAGACTGAATGACAACATTTGACAGAGAAAACACCATGCCCTGAAATCCCGCAGGCAGACCAATGCGAATAATCCTTGCAAACTTCTCACCATTGATTCTAAGCTCATTTAACTCTAAGTGAATCCCTCCCTGCTCTTTCACCAGACAGCGAACAACAAGAAATGCCGAAATCGTCTGTGAAATCGCGGTTGCCGCCGCCACGCCCGCCACACCCATGTGACAGACAATCACAAAAAAGAGATTCAGAATCACATTGATAATTCCCGCACCCAACAGATAATAGAGCGGTCTTTGCGTATCCCCGACGGCGCGTAAAATCGCACTTCCGAAATTATAAACCATTGTTGATGTCATTCCAAGGAAATAAATCCGAAGATAAATCACCGCAAGTCCCAAAACCTCCTCCGGTGCCTGCATCAATTCCAAAAGCGGTTTGGCACCCAAGATTCCGATAATCGTCAGGATAATGCCGCTGCAAATGCTTAAAAGAATCGATGTATGAACCGTTTCCTTTAAATCCTTCTCCTTTTTCGCTCCGTAATACTGCGCCGTCAGAACATTTGTACCAATTGAAAGACCGACAAATATATTTGTGAGCAGATTGATTAACGAGCTGTTAGAGCCGACTGCCGCAAGCGCATTATCTCCCGCAAAGCGTCCCACCACCACAATATCCGCCGCATTAAACAAAAGCTGCAAAATGCTGGAACACATCAATGGTATTGCAAAAAGAAGCATTTTCTGAAATACAGAACCACTGCACATATCTATCTCATATTTCTTTTTCAAAATTATTCCCCTTTCTTATCATAAACCGTAACCGTTTTGCAGCTTTACTGTCGTCATGCATCCGCATTTTCATCCACATCCTGTTTTTTGAAACGCCAAATCGGATTTCGCAAGGTCATCACAATCAGCGGAATCACCATCAAAAACCAAATGACTGGCTCTGTCCAAATAATCCCCCAATATCCGAACAGCCGCACAAACACAAACGTAAACACAAGCTTTCCCACAAGTTCAATAAAGCTGGAGAAAATCGGCGTCCTATAGTCGCCAAATCCCTGCATGGAATTGCGCAGAATCACAATAAACACGACAGCAATCAAAAAAGACATATCCACGCGCAAATACATGGATCCCCAGTAAATAATCTCCTCATTTTGGGTACTTGCAAGAAATGCAATTAAGTAGGGGGAAACCGTGTGTGCGAGAACAAAAATCAGCGCAATCCACACGCTGCCCAATATCAGAGTATCTTTCATTCCCTTTTTGATGCGCGCATACTGTCCTGCACCATAATTCTGCCCGCAGTATGTCGCCATCGCCGCCCCCAAAACGCTCACCGGAAGATTCCAAATCTCAAACACCTTGCGCGCCGCCGTGTGTGCCACGATAATGTTCATTCCAAGCTGATTGATACCGCTTTGCAGCACCAAAGAGCCGAAATTTACAAGGCTTGACATCAGTCCCATCGAAAGTCCGCTCTCATACATGGCAAAAATCTGACCTTTCGTAAGCAAGAAATCGCCTTTTGAAACGTGCAGAATCGGAAAGCCTTTTTTAATTCTGATTAGGCATAATGCCACGGAAACGGACTGTGACAACACGGTTGCCACTGCAGCGCCCTTTACCCCCATATCAAAGCCGAGGATAAACGTATAATCCAAAGCGACATTCAAAACAGACGCAATCACGAGAAAAACCAGCGGTGTGAGTGAATCCCCGATTGCCCTGAGCATATTTGCACATAGATTATAGGCGAGTGTGACAAACATACCCCACACGAGAATACTGATGTAGGTATACGCCATCGTAAGCTGTTCATTTGGCACATTTAACAGCGTTAAAATCGGTTTTAAACAGAGCGCGACTGCCATGATGATTATGGCTGCCGTGCCAAAGCCCAGCAGAATGGAACCTGCTGCAGTCCGTTTGAGTTCCCGTTCGTTCCCACTGCCAAAATGCCTTGAAATAATGACGCTGAATCCTAAACTTAACCCATTGAAAAAGCCCGTGAGCAGCGTGTAGAGCGAAGACACCGCCCCCACTGCCGCAAGAGCATCCTCTCCCAAAATGCTTCCAACAATTTTCGTGTCAACAAGGTTGTACAAAATCTGAAACAGGTTCCCAAAAAATATAGGAATTGCAAACAGCAAAATCAGTTTTAGCGGTCTTCCCTGAGTTAGGTTTAATGCGGTTTTCGATGTTTTCATGTTATTTTCTCAATCCTTTTGGGTAATGGTTTTTCATAATCTGCCCTGCAAGCTTTCCCCAACCGATGCTATAGCCTGCACAGGTCATTAAATACCAGCCTTTTTCCCCTTCATGGTTTAGTGTCTGTCCGTTCAAATATGCATTTATGACACTCATGTCATTTTTATCCTGATTTGCCCAAAGTTCCATACTGTGTTTTACGTCCGCTTTTTTGAGTGCAAGCGCAAGTGCGTGCGATGGTTCGAAACGGCTCTTTTTTAAGGTTCCCAAATGCAGTCCCGCACGCAGTACCTTTAATCCCTTTATGGAAGGCATCTCTTGCGGCATACGATAAAGCTGCTCCCCAAAACGAAGCAGACGTTCCTCTTTTGCTTCCACAAGGTTTATTGTCAGATTCTCATTTTGGAACGCAAGAAACTCTTTCACTTCGTTTGCCAAAATTCCTTTTTGCAATCCGTTTTTTAAGAATCCCTGATAACCGTTCGGCACTTCGCCCGCTTTTTGCAAAACCGCCAAATAGTGCCCCTCTCCGTCTATCAGATGCGGAAAAAGCCGGATTGTAGCTTCGATATTTTCCGCTGCTATGCCTCCTGTCCACTCGGCACTGCCGCTGCTCATTCCTTCATACTTGTCTATTTTTATAATTTCGTACTCGGGATGGCGCATCAAAAACCGCGCCACGGTTCCCTCATCTTCTTCGGGTGCAAACGTACAGGTCGAATAGACAAGCCTGCCCCCCGGACGCAGCATCCAATCGGCACAGTCTAAAATTTCGTCCTGTCTGTTCGCACAAAGCTTCACGTTTTCCAGGCTCCATTCCCTGGATGCCTCCTCGTTTTTGCGAAACATTCCTTCCCCCGAACAGGGCGCATCAACAAGGATTCGGTCAAAATATTCCCCGAATCCTTCCGATAACCGCCGCGGCGTTTCGTTTGTCACAAGCGCGTTTCGGATGCCCATGCGTTCCACGTTTTCCGAAAGGATTTTGGCACGCGCGGGGTGGATTTCATTGCAGACCAAAAGTCCCTCGTTTTTCATATAAGAAGCAATCTGCGTGCTTTTTCCTCCGGGCGCCGCGCAGAGGTCAAGAATTTTCTCGTTCGGCTGTGCCTCTAAATATGACACAGGTGTCATCGCACTTGGCTCCTGTATATAGTAAACGCCCGCCTCATGAAACGGGTGCTTTCCAAATGGCATATTTTCATCATAATAAATGCCTCTGCGTTCCCATGGGACACGGCGTATATTTATTCGTTCCAAAAATGGCGCCTTCTCCAAAAACTCCTCCACGCTTCCTTTCAGCGTATTGACACGCAGCGCCTGCATTTTGTTTTTTTCATAACTACGCACGAACGCAGGATACGCGTTTCCCAGCATATCCTGCATTCTGATTTCAAACTCTTTTGGCAACTCTATCATAACACAAGTCCCTTATTTTCTTCACATCCAAGAATGATATTCAGACATTGCACCGCTGCGCCCGATGCTCCCTTTCCGAGATTGTCAAACCGCGTGCTCACAAGGATTCTATCCTCATTTCCCGTCACATAGACCTCAATTCCGTCCCAACCCGCACATACGTTTCCAGCTAAAAATCCGTTGTACTCGGCTTCCTTTCCAAACGGCATGACTTTGATAAACTGCTCGCCCTTGTAATATACCTCAAACAGTTCGTGTACTTTTTCGGGTGTTGGTTTACCGTTTAGCATATCCGCATAAAACTGTAAGGTTACGACCATGCCACTGTAATAATCGCAGATAAGCGGTGAAAACAAAGGTGTTCTTGCAAGTCCCGTGATTGCCTGCATTTCCTTTAAATGCTTGTGATTTTGCGAAAGCGCATATTCTCTCGGTGCGTCGAGTTCCTCTTCCCGTACGCAGGACTCATAAACTTCAATTGTCTTTTTTCCTGCCCCACTGTATCCTGACATCGCAAAAGCTGCTACCGGATATTCCTTGGGGAGCATTCCTTTTGCAACCATCGGATACGCGATTGTGATAAAGCCTGTCGCATAGCACCCGGGAACGGCAATCCGTTTTCCTGTTTTAATTGCTTCCCTGTGCTTTGGTGAAAGCTCTGGATATCCGTACGCCCAGCCTTCCTGCGTGCGGTGCGCCGTCGAAGTGTCTATAATAATGGTATTCTCATTCTCCACCATCGCGACCGCTTCCCTTGCCGCCGCGTCAGGCAGGCACAAAAATGTAATATCGGACGCGTTAATATATTTTCTGATTTCGTCAGGATCTTTTCGAAGCTCCGACGGAATTTTTAGGATTTCAATATCGTTGCGACCTTCAAAACGCTCAAAAATACGAAGTCCCGTCGTGCCCTCGCTCCCGTCAATAAAAACTTTTTTCATCTGTGTTCCCCTCTTTTTTACATTTTCGTTTCTTTTTATATCCTTAATCATATGACGAAGCATAGGAAATGTCAATTTATTTATGCAATTTAAACGGCTGACACATTTTTTGAAGTGTCAGCCGCTTTGCAAGTCAAAATTTCAACCTAATCAGTCAAAATCAAACTTTGTAAACCGTTTCGCCATATCCCGGTAGCGGAAGCGTACCATCTCGTTTTTCTCAAGCACGTCCGCCTCTTTGCCTGTGTACTGGCAGCGCATACAGTAAAATTCGTCCTTTTCCTTATCGTAAAACATATCAATATCCAAATCTCTCATAAAGCATGAGGGACATCTGTAATTTAATTTGCCTTTTCTACCTTGAGACATGTCGCAAATACCTCCTTATTCTTGAGCGTGGTTATATAGCCTAACGTGAGCATCGGTGAGAAAGCATATCCTTCCTTCACATAACCCTTGAAGTCTTTTCCGCAGGCTGCCATGGATACCTTTGTTTCGATCGGCGGAATGACTGCCGACACTTCCTTTGCGCCTGCAAGGCTCTCTTCCCTGCACTTATACGCATAATCAATCGTCTTTGTTTCATTGTCACCCACGCAGCGAAGTGTAATGCCGTTCATATCCTCGGAGTACTCCGTCGTACCGTAGCAGCATACAATATACTCGTTAATTTCCACCTCTGCATCGGGATTTGACATCTCCAAAACCGTACGCTCAATCTTAATGTCAGAGCTTCCTTCCTCAAAGATCACCTTTGACTGTAATTTCACCGTCAAATCGTAAAACTCAATATCCACCGGATCCAGTGTCAGAATACGTGTTTTGCCTTGTCCGTTCGCATTCGGCTCCTCCGAGAAATGTGCCTTTGTGCGGCATAAGCAAAGGTCAACCTCCTCGCCGTTATAGCAGACCTTCGCGCTTCTGACCGTGCCCTCGCCCGCATAATGCGTGAAATATCCAGCCCTGTACTTCTCCTGAATTAAGAACGGATAAGACGCATCCCAAACATGCTTTGTCCCAATGCCTGTTTTCCACTCAAGCTTTGCCGCATAAGGACGCAAATCCACGATTGCGCCGCCCTGGTCCATATTAACGCACGCTCTCATAAACGGGTCACAGTACCAGAAAAGCTGTTTCTCTGAACCATATAAAATATCTCTCCAAAGCGCACACTCAGGCTCCGTATAAACACCTTTTGTCACGCCCTTCTTTTCCCTGTAATAATCCGCAAACTCCGACATGGTCATGTCTGTGAGCTTGCCCTCTTTCTTAAGCTGTCCGTAATACGCACAGCCGTCCTCATAGGACTTTAACAAAAGCTCATATGGCGCCTCCCAGCGTCCCATTTTATTCATCCAGCCGGGACCGACAAACATCATATTATAAGCGTAGCCGTTGTTGTATTTCTCCAAATCCCTGTACTGGTCAATCAGATTGTACATATACGGAAAATCCCATGTCTTGGAATCGTAAATCATACCGCGCAAAACATTCTGCGGGTGCGTTCCGAAGTTTGATCCGTTTCCGTCATAGCACGCAATCAAATCCCTTGACAAGTGCGGAATTGCCACAATACCAGAATCCTCCGCCTCATTTGCCGCCGGTGCATGCGTATTCTGTTTCGACGGAATCCAAGGCGCCCACGGACCGCCGTCCATAAACGTATACCATGAGTTGTTGCAGGTATGATAAGCCTTCGGACCTTCCTCCCAGCAAGTCGCAACGGCACATTTTACCATCGGATATTTGCTCTTTATGTAATTGGTGAGGTCAGCGTCCATGTAGTAAGAGCCTGTTGACTCCGGATAAAAGCCGAACCGTTCATAAAACTTGCCAAAAACATCGTCAACAATCGACATCTTGTCCTCCATTGAGAACATCCAAATACAGAAATCCTTTGTCTTATACTTCTCCCGAAATTCCGTGCAGGGAAGTCCCAACAGTGTAAGCGCAATCTCATCGCCATACTTCTCATGATGTTCCTTTGCAAGCGCTACCGCCTCATCATTAAAAAGACTTGCATACGTCATCTGAATCGTTGTCTTTAAGCCATTTTTGTGTGCACATTCCTGCTGTGTCTTAAAGATGTCAAGTGACTCCGTAAGCAGCGCTTTTCTGCCGATATCCTCTGCTTTGCCGTGTCCTGTTACCTTTTCCGCATATTCCGGAACCATTTCCGGACGATGGATAATGTTAACTACAAATTTATCCACTGTTCTTCCTCCTTATCCGAGGTCTGCACCTCTAAAAATCTCTTTGCCGCTTACACGCGGTCTATAAGAAAAGTATAGCACTTATGTACATTTTTTGTTTCCAATATCCTTTTATTTTCGTGCAAATTCAATCATCGTAATCACCAACCCTTTAGGGCGGAAATCTTATATTCCGCAAGCTTCCTCTCATGGCTGTCAGGTCGCTTTTTCCACTGGTACGGGGAAGTGCCCACAATGCGCCGGAAGTTTCTGTTAAAGGTTGACGGTGTAATAAAACCGACCTTCCCTGCCACTTCCTCCATGCTGATGTCCGTCTTATCAATCAGCTCACATGCCTTTTTAATCCGCACAAAATTGACATACTCAATCGGCGTCATGTTCATCTTTTCCTGAAAAATACGCCGAAAATGCGTTTCACTCATATGGCATTCCTCAGCAAGATCCGCAATGCGGAAATTATTCGGATAGTTTTTCTCCACATAATCAATTGCTTTCTCCAACTGAAGACTTCCGTTTCTGCCCAATGTATTGTCAACTTTTTTTCCGTTAAACCGCGCAATCTCAAACAAAAGCGCATAAACGATTCCCCTGATGCATTCCTGATGATACTCTCCCTTATGCCGCATCTCGTCAAAAACCGCCTGCACCAGCGTCACAAATATTGGATTTTCCTGCGCCTCCACAAAAAAAGCCTTATCATTTACCGCCTCCAAAATGCTGCGGATTTCCTGCGTTGTCTTGCCACAGTTTTTCAAAATCTCCGAGGGATTGATGTAAATGTACTCCCAGTAGGCAACGACACCCGCATCACTTCTTGTAACATGCAGAAAATTAGCAGGAATGCATGATACCATCCGCCCGCGAAAACGATACTTGTCATCCTCTATTACCAAATCACCGTCCCCATAATGACAGTATCCGATTTCCATCAGATTATGAAAGTGCAGATTGTTAATATTTTCACCATATACCTGCTTCCACTTGTTTCCAATCAGCACAAGCGCAGGTTTGTCATTGGAAAGGTCATAAAACCGAAATTCAGCGGATTCTTTCTTTTTCTTGGACATGTAAGTCAGCCTCCCTGCATGTTCTATGTCAAATTCATCTGCGGTTTTTACGACTCCAAACTGTCAATAAAGCGCATAAATGCCGCCTGTCCCTTTTCATCTCTCTTATATACGCCTGCATGCTCAAGCACCTGCCCAAAAACAATGCCAACTTCCTTTTGAAGAATATCCATAATATTTTCTTCCGTAATACTGTCATATTTAGGCAGAATCTCTTCCACCCAGTCCGCATGCTTTTCCAGTGTTTCATCTGTGCGGATATCAGCTCCTTTTACAATCGCATCGCCAAGAAGCTCAAGTTCCGACTTTAGCCGTGACGGCAGTACCGCAAGCCCCATAACCTCTATCAGTCCGATATTTTCCTTTTTAATGTGATGCAATTCCGCGTGCGGATGATATACGCCAAGCGGATGCTCCTTGGTCGTAATATTGTTTCTCAGCACAAGGTCAAGCTCATAATTATCCCCGCGTTTTCTCGCAATCGGCGTAATTGTGTTGTGCGGCTCACCGTCCGTTTCGGCAAAAATAAACGCATCCTCGTCCGTATAGCCTCTCCATTTTGTCAATATGACATCCGCAAGCTCGATAATCCGGTTATAATCCGCATGGGAAAGCCGTATTACCGACATCGGCCATTTTACAATCCCTGCCGTAATATCCTCATAGCCTTTTACACGAATCGGTTTTTCAATCGGCGCTTTCGCCATCGCAAATTCATAGCAGCCGCCCTGAAAATGGTCATGGCTCAAAATGGAACCGCCGACAATCGGTAAATCCGCGTTTGAACCGACAAAGTAATGCGGAAACTGTTCTACAAAATGAAAAAGCTTCACAAACGTATTGTGTTCGATTTTCATAGGGATATGTTGTGAATTAAACACAATACAGTGCTCGTTGTAATATACATACGGTGAGTACTGGAATCCCCATTTGTTCCCTTGAATCTCCACCGGAATAATCCTGTGGTTCTGCCTTGCCGGATGATTTACCCTGCCTGCATACCCCTCATTTTCCATACAAAGCTGGCACTTTGGATATCCGCTCTGCTTTGCGTTCTTTGCAGCCGCAATCGCCTTGGGATCTTTCTCCGGTTTTGAGAGGTTGATTGTGATATCCATCTCGCCGTACTCCGTATCAGCCTTCCATTTCATGTCCCGCGCAATGCGATAACGTCTGATGTAATCCGTATTCTGGCTAAACGCATAATACCAGTCCGTTGCTGCCTTTGCGCCCTGTTCCTCATAAATCCTGTCAAACGTGTAAATCACATCGGACGGACGCGGCACAATCCTGCCCATAATCTTCGTATCAAACAAATCGCGGTACACAACGCTGTCATCGGGCAAAAGTCCCTTCTCCACAGCATAATCCAGCATTTCCTTTAACAGTCCTTCCAAGTCAAATTGGGCAGGATCCGCAATTTCCGCAATCCCTTCGGGTTCTTCATAATCCTCTATGCCGAATAATTCCAAAAAACTGTTCACCGCATAAATTCTATCTGTTTCATCCAAAAGTCCGGCTATAATACCGTACTGTACAAGTGTCGCTATATTCTTCGTAATCATGATTGCTCTCCTTTTTCGTTTCATTCTTTATTCGGTTTGTAATCCTGAATCGTCTGCAATGCAGGAAGTGCATTTCCGTCATAATCAAAAAGCGCCTGATTTGCCCATTCATTTCCGCACGGACCTTTTTCCTTAATATAGGCAAGCGCCGTTTCCGTCGCCCATCCGCTGCCCTGTACAGGAAGCCACGCAGGCTCCCAATAAAAGAATCCTCTGCCCTTATGTTCCGGTACATTCTCTATCGTCTGCATAAATGCCTTCATGAAATCGCTTTGCCCTTCCTTTGTCATGGCAAACGGAACCTTCGCACACAATTCAGGCTTTGTTGCCATGCCTTTTCTTTTCTCTGGAGCAAGCTTTTCATATTCTATATAATCTTCTACCGTATGCCCCATTGATACCTCGGCAACCACCAGTTCTTTTTTGAAACGAACAGCAATATCATTCATATTGTTTGCAAGGTCATCCAGTGTACCATGCCAAAACGGATAATAAGAAAGTCCGATCAGATCAAAGTCCTCACCCTTATTGACATTAATATACTGTTCAAACCAATTGCGGTAAAGCTCGTTGTTTCCACCGTTATCAAGATGAATCATAACCTTTGCCGCCGGACACGTTTCTTTCACTGCCCGAACACCGGCGCTTACAAAACGTGCAATATTTTCGTAGTTGGGCACCTGTCCTTCCGGCCAAAGCAATCCGTTTGTAAGCTCATTTCCAACCTGAACCATATCAGGAGCCGCACCGTCACGTGTAAAGTCCGTCAGCGTTTGCTTTGTAAAATCATACACAGCCTGTTCAAGCTGCAAAACATTGTAGCCTTCCCACGCTTTGGGTTTGCGCTGCTTGCCCGGATCGGTCCAAAAGTCACTGTAATGAAAATCCAGCAGAAATCCAAGCCCTGCCTCTTTAACGCGCTTTGCCATACGCAAGGTAACTGCATAGTCATTATTTCCCGCACCGTACGGTACGCCTTTTGGTGATTTGGGATCGTTCCAAAAACGCAGGCGTATGTAATTCACATCATAGCTTTTGAGAATTTCTATCAAATCCCCTTCCTTTCCCTGGTCATAAAATTTTGCTCCAAGCCGTTCAATTTCGTCAAGTGATGAGATATCCATTCCTTTCACATAATCCAACATGGTATTCCTCCGTTTCTATCGTATTTCTATCTGTTTTTATCATAACAATTTCTATTTAATTCGTAAATAAAATTTCCTTCAATTTGTTCAAATTTTTTATTTCATAATCAATCTGCAATCCCTTCGTATTTATGTTTCCTGCAGGATTATACCAGCAGCAGACGATTCCTGCATTGTTGCCGCCCTGCATGTCGCTTGTCAGCGAATCACCCACAATCATAATTTCATTTTTTTTGAAATTTCCCGCACGGGAAATCGCTCTAAACACTTGTTCGAAAAATTCAATATTGGGCTTTTCAATACCGATTTCATCTGATATGAATGCATTATCAAGTATTCTATCCAGTCCTGACGCCGCAAGCTTTCGTTTTTGTGCGGCAAGCGTACCGTTTGTGACTGCACACTGTATGATTCCACGTTCCTTCAGCTCCTTCACCAGCATTGCTGCGTTATCATTAAAAAACACCTTATCACCAAGCCTGATCTGATACTCCTCATTAAACGGAACTGCTTTTTCCACTGGAAGTCCCTCTTTTTCAAAAAATTCGCAAAAGCGCCCGATTAATACCTCCTGCTTTGTGATTTCGTTTCGCTCCAAGCGTTCCCAATACTTTGTATTAATCGCGGCATAACGCGCCACCATCTCATCCGTACATACACCCATATCCAAAACCGCAAAGCATTTTTTCATGGCATAATTCTCAGCCTGTCCGAAATCCAAAAGTGTTCCGTCAATATCCCACAAAATAACCTTAATCATATTACACGTCTTTCTCCTTTCAAAAATATGCAAGTTCAATGTGAGCTTATTCAAAATGTCATAAATCACAAACTTGTTAAATTGCATAAAATGGGAAACAATGTATACATATCCTATCATACACCTTTATTAATTTCCATATTTTTCCGAAAAACTGACCGGAAACAAAATCAATTTCATTTCACAGTTTATTCATGAAGTTCACACTTTCATCACATTTGTGTAACATTTAAAACACAAATTGGGTTTATATTATGTATTGTCAACAGGAAAACAAAACGTTACGGAATAAAAATAAACAGCATCTAATAAAAATAATTTAAAAGGAGCGATTTTTTATGTACGATAACAATGATACTTATTCACAGGAAACAAATAACCCTTCCGCAAACGGCGGCTATCAGGAATACTACTACACCACTGGCAGCAAGTACAGCCAAACGATTGATGTCAATCCCAACAAGAAAAAGAAAAAAAACGGATTTGGAAAAAAGATTGCCGGCGTTGCCTGCTTGGGACTTGTGTTTGGCGTGACAGCCGGCGCAGTGTTCAGCATTCCGGCTTACATGAGTGTCAAAGAGTTGAATCAGGCAAGGACAACGCTTGAGCAGGCACAGACAAACAGCAGCGCTTTTGGAACGCAAAGCTCCTCGTCCCTCTCCACGACGACAAACGGACTTACGACATCCAACGCCGCATATAACGGAAGCCAGGCGGACGCAAACATTGCAGCAATCGCAGCAAACTGCCTGCCAAGCGTCGTTTCCATTACCAATAAGGGCGTTACGGAAGTACAGACGTTCTTTGGCAAATACCTGCAGGATACGGAAGGCAGCGGTTCCGGTATCATTATTGGCGAAAATGACACGGAGCTTTTAATTGTCACAAATTATCACGTTGTATCCGGCGGCACCGAACTTACCGTTGTGTTCAGCTATGATGAAGACAGCGACGACCCTTCTATTGTTACCGCAAAAATAAAAGGATATGACGCTGATAAGGATTTGGCGGTAATCGCTGTTCCCCTTAGCGAAATTACCGATGAAATGCGCTCCCAAATCAAGGTTGCAACCATTGGCAATTCGTCTGACCTTGAGCTTGGTCAGGAGGTTGTCGCAATCGGAAATGCATTAGGCTATGGTCAGTCCGTGACAACCGGTATTATCAGTGCATTAAACCGCGAAGTTACCGTTTCTGATGACAACGGCGGCACCATTACAAACAAACTGATTCAGACCGATGCTGCAATCAATCCCGGAAATTCCGGCGGTGCGCTCTTAAATATGAACGGTGAGCTGATTGGTATTAATTCGGTAAAGGTTTCCTCAAGCTCTGTGGAAGGTATGGGCTATGCAATCCCTATTTCCGATGTGCAGTCTATCATTGAAGAGCTGATGCTCAAGGAAAGCAGAGATGTCGTTTCCGAATCGGCACAAGGGTATCTTGGTATTGGCGGCATCGATGTAACGGCAGAAGTTTCCGAAGCCTACGATTTGCCGCTTGGAATTCATATTAATAAAATATATGAAAACTCTCCTGCCCAAGACGCAGGGCTCTCAAAGGGTGATATTATCACAAAATTTGACGGTCAGACTGTAAAAAGCATGAACGACTTAAAGACTCTCCTGACCTACTACCGCGCCGGCGAAACGATTAATATTGTCGCTATGGTACATGGCGCTAACGGCTACGCGGAGCAGACCTTTACCCTTACGCTTGGTATGAAAGACACTTTTGGTCAGTCATCGGATAGTTCGAACAATAGTTCTAATAATATCAATCCTGATATCGTAACTCCCGATGATGACTCCCAAAATAACGGAAGATACATTGATCCGTTTGAATTCTTTTGGTCTATGCCATAATGAACTATTCCCACCCCTTCTTTTGGAACAATATAACAAAAATGCAAACCGATTTTGACGGTTTGCATTTTTGTCTGTTATCATTCTTTTATGTTACCAATCAGTCTAATTTACTAAGCTCTACAGCCGTCTTTGCTGCAAGTCTTGCATTATTAAACACAAGCTGGATATTCGAATCAAGGCTGTCCCCACCTGTAATCTCCTTAACCTTTGCAAGCAGAAACGGCGTTGTATCCTTTCCGTGAATGCCCTGTTTTTTGCTCTCTGCAATCGCCTCGTCTATCGCTTTGTTAATCACATCCGGAGCCATTGAAAATTCTTCAGGAATCGGATTTGTAACAAGCATTCCACCCTTTAGTCCGATCTCCTGCTTTACATGAAACGCCGTCGCGAGCTCCAGCGGTGTATCCAGCTCATAATCTACCCCAAAACCACTCTTCCTTGTATAAAAAGCGGGAAGCTCCTTCGTACCGTACCCGATTACAGGCACTCCTTTCGTTTCAAGATATTCCAATGTAAGACCTAAATCCAAAATGGATTTTGCGCCTGCACAGATTACCATCACAGGCGTCATCGCAAGCTCCTCCAAATCCGCCGAAATATCCATCGTCGTTTCAGCGCCTCTATGAACACCGCCAATGCCACCCGTTGCAAAAATTTTAATTCCCGCAAGATTTGCGATAATCATTGTCGTTGTCACCGTAGTCGCGCCATCCATTCCTTTTGCCACAATAATCGGCAAATCACGTCTTGAAACCTTCGGCACATCATAGCCTGTCTTTCCAAGATGTTCAATCTCGTCCTTGGATAGTCCTGCCTTTAACCTGCCGCCAATAATCGCTATTGTTGCCGGAACTGCGCCGTTTTCCCTGATAACCTGCTCCACCTTTAAAGCTGTTTCCACATTCTGCGGATAAGGCATACCGTGTGAAATAATTGTAGACTCCAATGCCACAACCGGCTTATTCTCTGCAAGTGCCTTTGCTACCTCAGGTGCAACATCCAAATATCGATTCATTTCCATATATTGTAAACTCCTTTTCTTTTTTCTTTTAATTATAACATATGAAACACGCTTTGTCCTCTTATAAAAGCGCTATTCCTGCTCTCATTTCAACCTCTGACACATTCATCAGCGGATTAATTGCCAGCTCGCTTTCAATCGTAATGCTTGCAGCCGCAATTCCAAGCTGCGCCATTTCCCTTAGACCAAGCCGTTTTGTAAATCCAAGCACCAGCCCTGCGGTAAAAGAATCGCCCGCCCCCGTAGTACTGACCACCTTGGACGCCTTTCCTTCCAATAAGAATGCTTCGTCCTCATTTGCGCAGTAAACACCCTTTTCTCCAAGCGTAATAAAGACATTTTTTACGCCCTTTTGCAGAATTGCTTTCGCTGCTTTTTTCAAGTCCGCGTCACACATTATGGCAACACCGCTCAAAATCTCCGCCTCATGTCTGTTCGGCGTAACTGCATACAGTTTGTCAAGTACGTTAAAAAGCTTTTCCGCCTTCGTTCCGGATACAGGATCCGCAAAAACGGGAGCTTTGCTCTTTTCACAGATAAATTCGATTGTCTTTGTCGGAATATTGGTATCAATAACAACCACTCTTCCACGATTTATAAGCTCAAGTTTATTTTGTATATATTCTGGCGTGAGATGTTCATAAATCCGCATATCCGAGAGCGCAAGCTTCATATCTCCGTTTTCATCAGCAATATACAAATAAGTAGATGTATTCTCCTGGGATACCTTGATACTGTCCTGGATTTCTATTCCAAGCTCCTCACAGTTTTGTGCGATCTGCTCTCCATACACATCTCCTCCCATTGCCGTCATAAGCTTCACGCTAATCCCCAAAAGCCGTATATTATGCGCAATATTCCTTCCAACGCCTCCTAAAGAAAAAACCGTTCTGCCAGGATTTGAATCTCTGTCCACAAGCTTTGCATCGGGCACTCCTCCGATATCAATATTGACTCCTCCGATAACCGTGCAATAGCTTGGACCGCTGGTCACATAACCTTTTCCTAAAATATATCCTTTTTTCATAAGATTTGAGATGTGTACTGCTGCCGATGAACGCGCAATTCCTGCCTTCGCAGCCAGTTCCTCCTGCGATATCATCGGGTTTTCTACAATCCATTGAAAAATCTGTGCCTCTCTGTTTGTCATAAATGCTCCTCCCGCGTGCACTTACCAAATTTTTCTACACTTTTGTTTATTTTGCTCAATTTTTCACAATTTTTTTATCTATTCTTACTATAACATCTACAAAATACGATGTCAATGAGTTATGACAAGAACTGATTTTTCATGTGTACAAACAAGATTGTATTTGTTATAATATATCTGATAAAAGGCGTGTCCATTGCACTGCAAATCTGAGTATAAGAAGCCGTCCTTGCTTCTTATACTATATGATAAATCAAATTTCGGCAAAAAGAAAGACAAAATGGAGGATTTCTATTATGAGCAAGAAAAAAACAGTTGTCGCGCTCGGACATGACGCGCTTGGGTCTACCATCGTGGAACAGCAAGGCGCGGTAAAGAAAACGGCAAAGGCACTGGCGGACTTGGTTGAAGCTGGCTATCAGCTCACGATTACCCACAGCAACGGTCCGCAGGTCAGCATGATACACAAAGCAATGACAGAGCTGCGCCGTATTTATATTGACTATACACCTGCTCCGATGTGTGTCTGCTCCGCCATGAGTCAGGGTTATGTGGGATATGATATTCAAAATTCACTGAAATCAGAACTTCTGAAACGCGGTATTTCAAAGCCTGTCAGCACAATTCTGACACAAGTGACAGTTGATCCTTATGACGAGAGTTTTTACGAACCCAAAAAGGCAATCGGACGATACATGTCGAAGGACGATGCCGATATTGAGATTAATAAAGGCAATTATGTCATTAAAGAAGCAGACGGATACCGCAGAATTGTGGCAGCCCCAAAGCCGATTGATATTGTGGAAATCGCTGCAATCAAGACACTCTCAGACGCGGGTCAGGTTGTCATCGCCTGCGGCGGCGGCGGTATCCCAGTCATTGAGCAGCAGCATATTTTAAAGGGTGCCTCCGCAGTCATCGAAAAAGACAGCATTGCCGGAAAGCTTTCTTCCGATTTAAAGGCGGACGAGTTACTGATTCTCACAAGCGTGGATTATGTGTATCTGAATTACGGCAAAGACAACCAAACCCCGATTGATGCCATGGATATTGAAGAAGCAAAGCGTTTGATTCAAGAAGGACAGTTTGGTGAAACGAATATGCTGCCAAAAATTTTGGCTGCCATTGAATATTTAGAACAGGTGCCAAACGGAAAAGTCGTTATTACTTCTCTTGACAAAACTGCTGATGTGATAAACAAAAAGGCTGGCACTGTCATTACAAAATAAACTTCATACGAAACTTTATATGAAAGCGAAAAGCGCCATGCAGCATTTAGTCATGACGCTTTTTCTGCTTTTTCTTCCTTCCGCAGCAGCTCACTCACCACAATAAGCATTGCTCCCAGAATAATCCCAAAATCTGATATATTAAAGACAATTGCCTCCAATACATTCTTTAATTTTCCCAGCGCTTTATTATTGGCAGGCGGTAACTGAAAAGAAACATAATCAACAACATATTTTCGTTTCATACGGTCATACGTGTTACTATACGCTCCGCCGAGCAATAATGCCAGCCCGCTTTTTAATAAAACATTTCCTTTGGTGGTGAGCGTCGCTATAAAAATCCCGCTCATAAATGCACTGAACACAAGCGAAATCAATGCAACCAGGCTTGCCCTTTTCCCACCGAGATGAAACATTGCCCCTGTGTTATGAAGGTTTTTAATATATATTTTTCCGCCCAGCATCGGCTTTTGTGTTTGCTGTGAAATATGAGCTTCAACATACTGTTTCAGGATACTATCCGTAACAAAAAGTGACACAAGTGTCATAATATATTTCATGGACTCACCTCTTTAATATTTCCTTCACATTATCATAAGAGATGTGCCGCTGTCAATGAATATCCCTGTTGTTACCTTCTGATTGCCCCTTCAATAACAGTATCCGCAGCGTCTGCCGTCGCATTGCCTGCGGTTCCCGAGCCGGAACCGTTTGTACCGCTCTCATTTGTTTCAGACTGCGGTTCGTTGCCGTTTCCCGTACCGTTTTGCCCTGCGCCTGTATTGCCATTGCTTCCGTTCTGATTTCTCACATTCAGCCTTCCGTGCAGTCCCATGTAAAAGTCTTCCATAGCGCCGTTAATCTGAAACTGGTTTGACTCAAGCATGGTAATATAATCTTTTACTAATTTTCCCAAATTGCTGTCAGGATTTGCATCCGCAAACTTCTTATAGTATTGCAGTGATTCTTTGTCCACTACGTCATCCGTGTCGCCTTTATAAAAATGTGCAATACCCTCTGCGCTGTTATAACCGCCTGAAATTGCGTTCGTGGCAATTTCCTCATATAATCTTGAAGCCGCATCCGTCGTCACATGATTGGGATATTTTTCAAGATGCTTTTCAAACAAAAGCGCACGCTCAAGCATTTCCGAGAGTGTCATGTTGATGACTTTCCTATTCTCCTCATCAGACATCGCCATAGACGGCGTTTCATTCTCAAGCTTCATTAAGTCCATAAAAGCCACCATATCCTCGGGCATATACTGTCTGCTCTCATTCAAGCCCGTAAAATCAATATTTCTGATGTCATCCCCAAAGCTCAAAATTCCTGAAAAAAAACGTTCTACATCTGCTGCTCCCGCACTGACAATATTGGTATTGATATAATCCATAATATTGTTAGGATCCGTTCCTTCATCGCCAATCATGGCATCAAATTCGCTAAAGTCCCCACTGTCGCTGCCGTCGTTACTTGCGCCGTCGCCGTTTTCCCCACTGTTTCCGTCACCGCTGCCTTCCTGCGTTGACTCCGGGCTTTGAGATGTCTGTCCCGTAAGCGGATCCTGATTATCATTGACCTTATCTTTTTTTCCGCACGCTGAAATAGAAAGTGCTACTGCGCAGGTTACTGCCGTTGTCACTGCAATCTTTTTCAATACACTTTTCTTTTTTATAACTTTCATAACGATTTCCTCCCTTTTCGTTCTGATATTTTTTGTCACTATCATCATTTCTCTTTTTTGCTGAAAATATGCATGATAATTTTTAAAAAGATTGAAATACTTTCAGAATTAGACTAAAATAAGATTATATAATCAAAAAATTTTTACGTACCACAAAGGAGGTATTTCATGGAACATAGCAATCCCCTGCTTCACGGCAATGACAGCACCAACAAATTCATCACCATCGGCGAAATCATGCTTCGCCTGACACCGCCGAACTACGAGAAGATCCGTATGACTTCCAATTTTGAGGCAAGCTACGGCGGAAGTGAGGCAAATATCGCGCTTGCCCTTGCCAACCTGGGTATCGACAGCACATTTTTCAGCGTCGTTCCAAACAACAGTTTGGGAAAGAGTGCGGTCCGTATGCTGCGCAGCAACGACGTACACTGTACGCCTGTTATTCTGAGCACACCGGAGGAAACACCCACGCACCGTCTCGGCAGCTACTATCTTGAAACCGGATACGGAATCCGTCCAAGCAAGGTCATCTATGACCGGAAAAACAGTGCGATTACGGAATATGATTTTAGTAAAGTCGATTTGCACGCCCTGTTTGAGGGCTTTACATGGCTGCATTTGAGCGGTATCACTCCCGCGCTTGCGCCAAACTGCGCTGAATTGATTATGAACTGCCTTAAGGTGGCAAAAGAGATGGGACTGACCGTCAGCTTTGACGGCAACTTCCGCAGCAAGCTGTGGACATGGGAGCAGGCAAGGGACTTCTGTACGCAGTGCCTGCCTTATGTAGATGTGCTGTTTGGCATTGAGCCATACCATTTATGGAAAGATGAGGAAAACCATGCCAAGGGCGATGTCAAAGACGGCGTGCCTTTGCAGTTAAGCTACGAACAGCAGGACGAAATCTTCCATGCTTTCGTGGAGCGGTATCCGAATATCAAATGTATTGCCCGCCACGTCCGCTATGCGCACAGCGGTTCGGAAAACAGCCTGAAAGCATTCCTGTGGTATGAAGACCATACGTTCGAAAGCAAGCTTTTCACCTTTAATATCCTCGACCGTGTCGGCGGCGGCGACGCCTTTGCGAGCGGACTGATTTATGCGATGATGCATAATTACAGACCGATGGATATGGTCAACTTTGCGGTGGCAAGCAGCGTGATTAAGCATACCATCCGCGGCGATGCGAATATTACGGACGATGTGGCGAGTATCCGCAACTTAATGAATATGAATTACGATATTAAGCGATAAGCTTCAATTTCGTCAATATTGCTTACAAAATGAGTTCAGGGAGAACGCGTTGTATTTTTACGTTGTATTTATACAATGCATTCTCCCTGATTTCTTTTTATGGTTCCCGTTTATCCAAGCTCCGCCAAAAACTCAAAAACCCCCGCGATGTTGAGGCTTCCGTACCCCCATTCACGGTTCGGATACTCCAAGTAATCCTCCCTGTCCGCCCCGCGGATCAGATAATTTTTGATTGCCGTGGAGTTTACAAAAAGGTCGTTTTGGTTCACCACCGCCCACTCCAACAGCTGCGCACAGCCGCCCGCCGTGATTGCCGCTGAGATGCTTGTGCCGTTTCCCGAACCAAACGGTGTGGAAACATTGACGCCCGGCGCTGCGATGTCCGGTACGACAAGCCCGTTTTTCCCAAACCCGCGCCCCGACGAAGGCGCGATACTGACATTTGAGGACTGATAGTTGGACACCGTGATGGTCCCTTCGGCGTAAGCCGGCTCCGTGATGGTCGTCTGCGGACTTGCCTCGAGAAAATATGTGTCGGACGAAAGAAACTGCGAAATCGGCAGCCAAATGTCAAAACAGCCACCCGCCACATTTCCCGCAGAATTGACCCGGATATTCCAAACGCCCGCTGTCGGCTCGATAAACCGGAACCGAATCAGCTCCGCCCCCGAAGTATGCTCCACCCAAAAATATTCAATGATAATCCGCGTCTTTTCAAACACAAAGGTAAATTCCTGCGGCTGCGGACTGCGCGGATTGCTCCAACGGATTCCCTCTCCGCCGGGCGTGCGCACCGTTACGTTGTAATAATACGGCGCCTCGCCCCACAAATCCATGACAAATCCCCGCTCATTCTCCCCGACGCGAAGCTGCACGTCCTTATACGCCTCCCGCATACTCATCTCGGCATGAAAATGATGCGACGTATTGCCCTCGTTCCCCGCAGGCGTCACAATGACCTGACTTTTCTTATAGCTCAATGTATTGAGGTATGTTGCAAGCGTGCCGGAACCTGCATGGTCGCCCAAGCTTGTTCCCAAGCCAAAGCAGATTACAAGCGGCGTATACAGTACCTGTGAGAACTTTTGAAGGTATTGCAGCGCCTGCAAAATATCCGTCTCGGAATAACAGGGCACCCCCTCCGGAATTTTATAGTATTCCCTAAGATAGGGTTTAATTTCCTTGAGCTTTACCATGACAATCCGCGCATTGGGAGCCGCTCCGATAAAGTTTCCGTTTGCAATCGGACTTCCCGCCGCCACTGCCGCCAGCTCGCTTCCGTGTCCGTTTGCGTCCGTGCTTGGCACAATGGAAAACGGGTCGTCGCTTTGCAGCGCCGCATTAATGTCCTGCTGCGTATATTCGGATCCGTATTCAAAGCCTTCGGGAAGCGTTCCGGTCTGAATGGTCTGGTCCCATATCGCAAGAATACGGCTGTTTCCTGCCGTATCGCGGAAAACCTCGTCCTGATAGCGGATGCCCGTATCAATAAAACCGATTGTCACGTTTTTCCCCGTCAGATTTAACGGCGGTCTCTGTACGGAAAGGATACCCACATCCGCAAGGCTGAGCGTATTAAGATCCACGCCGCGTTCCTGCTGGTCCACCTGAACCAAGCCGTAGCATTTGGGAATAAACGAGTAGGATGCTTTTGTAAAGCGTAAATCCGGCAAATCGCTCCGCTTAATATAAAAAAGCTGTAAGTCTTCATTAATAATATGATTGCAGTAGTCAACCGGTCTTTCATATTCATATTCGTCAGGCAGTACAAAATTTACCACCAAATCGGCATATTCGTTCGATAAAATGCGTTCTCTGCAAGTCACTGCTTTACCCCTTTTTCAGGTAATTGTTATAGTTTATGCCGCCTAGCTGCAAAACGTGTCTGATTTTTTAACGCTTCTTTTCCGCTATCGCTTTTTTCAGTGCGTTCAGTACGCGCTTTTTGTCGGCGCTCCAGTTTGGCGCAATCAGCTTTGCCTTATGACCGTCCCCCGTCATGCGGTGTATGACCATACCCGGAGGAAGTATCGCAATACAGTCCGCAACCAAACTGACGTACTCCTCCAGTTCCAGCGTCCGAAACTTCCCCTGCAAGTATTCCTGTGCCAAATCCGTTCCCGCAAGGACATGCAAAAGCTGCAGCTTAATCCCGTCCGCGCCGCTGTTTCCTACATAGGAAACCGTTTCTTTCATTTCCTCTTTTGTTTCATACGGAAGCCCGAGTATCACATGTACAATCACCTGAATGCACGCTTCTTTTAACTTCCGCACTGCCTCATCATAAACCGCAAGCGCATATCCGCGGCGGATATAAGCGGCTGTTTTTTCGTGAATGGTCTGCAAGCCAAGCTCCACCCAGACAGGCTTTCGCCTATTAAGCTCTTTCAGCAGCCAAATGACTTCATCAGGCAGACAGTCCGGTCTTGTCGCAATCGAGAGCGCAACCACCTGCGCGTCGGACATCGCTTCCTCATAAAGCGCACGCAGCCGCTCCACTGGCGCATACGTGTTGGTAAATGCCTGAAAATACGCGATGTACTTCGCCCCGTGATATTTCCCTGCAATCCGTTCTTTTCCGCGCGCAAGCTGCTCTGTAACGGAAAACGCGCGGCACTGTGCAAAATCGCCGGAGCCTTCCCCCGAGCAGAAAATACAGCCGCGCGTCCCAAGCGTTCCGTCCCTATTTGGACAGGTAAATCCACCGTCCAACGCAATTTTATAGACTTTTTCCCCAAAGGTGTCCTTCAGGTACTGGTTGAGCGCATAATACTCCATAAAATCAGACCTCGAATGCCGTCGTTCTTCCCTCAATAAAATCCTTCGCGCAAAGCAGTGCGTTTTCCACCATGTTTGCCACTGCCTCGTCCGTGTAAAACGCCGTGTGCGGCGTCACAAGGACGTTGGAATACGACTTTAATATGGCAAGCTGCGGATTGTTTAACGGTTCTCCCACGCGGTTAAAATAGTAAAGACCGCTCTCCTGCTCAATCACGTCAAGTCCCGCAAAGCCTACTTTCCCGCACTCAATCCCGTCAATCAGCGCCTGCGTGTCAATCAGGGAGCCTCTTGCGCAATTTACTATCATCACACCCTGTTTCATTTTGTCAATCGCTGCCTTGTCAATCATATGGTAATTGTCATTTGTGGCAGGCGCGTGAAGCGAGATAATATCGCAGTCCGTGAAAATTTTATCAAGCGGTACATACTCCGCGTTTTCCCGCACTTCGTCGCTTTCATAAATGTCATATGCAAGGATTTTGCAGCCAAAACCTTTTAAATGCGCGATTACAGTCTTCCCGATTTTTCCCGTCCCGATAATGCCGACCGTGCAGTTTGGAAGCTCTTTTCCGATTTTTCCTTTTAGTGTAAAGTCCTGCACTGCTGCCGTGTTCATGATATGCTTGATTTTGCGGCAGCCCATTAACATCAGCATAATTGTGTAGTCCGCAACGCTTGACGGAGAATACGTAATGTGAATGACGCCCATGCCGACGCTTTTTGCATACGCATAGTCAATGTGGTCGTAACCGATTGTTCGCGTGGCAATGCATTTTACGCCAAGCGCCTTCCAACGGTCTATCATTTCTTTATCGATAACCGTCGTGATGATATTGACCACGTCATAGCCTTTGGCATAGTCAAGGTTTTCCATGCAGGGCGTTTCGTTTGTGTACGCCCATTCCACCTGATATTTTTCACAGAACCGCTGAAAATCCGGCAGTTCGTCAAAGTCGCGCATACTGTATACATATACTTTCATTTTCTGTTGTTCCTCCGTTTCTCTATCCCTCGTTCTTATAACATCAGTATAACATAGTTTGGCTTTTTTTCAATGTATGGCTTAATCTATGACTATCTCTATTGCACCTTAAAAAATACTTTATGCACCTTGACCGCCGTTTTAGAAAGTGTTATTATTTTAACAACCGAGGATATTTCCTTAATTTACAACAAAACCAGTATATAGAATGGAGGATTTTCAAATGAGTAAAGGATTTCAGGATTTGCTGAAAAAGGTCTACGAATGTGACCGCAAGACCGTTGCTGTTGCCGTTGCGGAAGATGAGCCGGTGCTTGAGGCAGTGAAGGCTGCAAAGGAGAAAGGCATTGCCGACGCGATTTTAGTCGGTGACGAGGCAAAAATCAAGGAAATTGCCGCTTCCATGAATATGGATTTGGCTGGCTTTGAGATCATCAATGAGCCGGACCATGTGCAGGCGGCGCTTACGGCTGTCAAGCTTGTTCACGACGGCAAGGCGGATATGTACATGAAGGGACTGATTGACACCAAGAATTTCTTAAAGAGTGTTTTGGATAAGGAAGTCGGACTTCGTACCGGCAGGGCGCTCTCCCATGTGTGTGTGTTTGAAATCAAGGGTATTGACCGCCTGTTGTTCTTATCGGACGTTGCGTTTATGACGTATCCGACATTGGAAGACAAGGTTGCAATTATCAACAATACGGTTGAGGTCTGCCACGCGTGCGGCATTGCAAATCCGAAGGTTGCTCCGGTTGCCGCTGTCGAGGTTGTCAATCCCAAGATGCCTTGTACGGTTGACGCTGACGAACTTGCAAAGATGAATGCCGAGGGCAAAATCACGGGCTGCGTGATTGACGGACCGCTCTCTATGGATATGGCAATCGACAGTGCCGCGGCTGCGCACAAGGGCGGTACGGGCAGAAAGATTGCGGGTGACGCAGATGTGATTCTCTTCCCGGATATTCATGCCGGAAACCTTGTGTACAAGGTGCTGACACATCTTTGTGATGTAAAGAACGGTAATATTTTAACGGGTACTGCCGCACCTGTTATCCTGACATCACGTTCCGACTCCTTTGAGGCAAAGCTGAATTCCATTGCGCTTGCGGCTGTTGTTGCGGAATCAATGAAAAAATAGGCATGGACTTCTTTCTTGAACTGTTGTCAGATGGTGTCGGTGATGTTGCCGATTACCTGATAAACAAAAAGATAGACGAACATTTTAACAGGAGGAATCATATTATGGCAATCAAAAGTCTGATTATTAACCCCGGCTCTACTTCCACAAAAATCGGCGTTTTTGAAGATGAAACGTTATTGTTTGAGGAAACCTTACGGCATTCCACGGAGGAGATTTCCCAGTATGCCACGATTGTTGACCAAAAGGATTTCAGAAAGAAAATTATTACGGACTTGTTAGCGGAAAAGAACTTTGACATCAAATCGCTGAACGTTGTAGTAGGACGCGGCGGCATGTTAAAACCTATTCCGGGCGGCACTTATGCCGTAACGGACGCTTTGCTCGCTGATTTAAAGGCAGGCGTTCAGGGACAGCACGCTTCCAACCTCGGCGGTATTCTTGCACGGGAAATCGGGGATTCTATCGGCGCTCCTTCTTATATTGTAGACCCTGTCGTTGTCGATGAGCTGATGCCGATTGCACGGTATTCCGGCGTGCCTGAGCTTCCGCGTGTCAGCGTATTCCACGCGCTGAACCAAAAAGCAGTTGCAAAGCGTTACGCAAAGGAAACCGGAAAGGCTTACGACACGCTTCGCCTGATTGTGGTACATATGGGCGGCGGCGTTTCTGTCGGCGCACACGAAAACGGCAAGGTAATTGATGTGTTTAACGCACTTGACGGCGACGGCGCATTCTCTCCCGAGCGTGCGGGCGGCGTACCGAGCGGCGCGCTGATTAAGATGTGCTTTTCCGGAAATTATTCGGAGAAGGAGGTTTACTCCAAAATTGTCGGCAAAGGCGGATTTAACGCGTACCTTGGCACAAACGACATGCGTGAGGTATCAAAGCTTGCCGACGAAGGAAACGCAAAGGCAAAGGAAGCAAAAGAGGCATTCCTGTTACAGGTATCAAAGGACATCGGTTCTATGGCATGTGTCCTGAACGGAAAGGTTGACCAAATTATCGTGACAGGCGGCATCGCGTATGCAGCAGATGTTGTTGCCGCACTGAAAGAGCGTGCCGAATGGATTGCCCCGTTTACCGTATATCCCGGTGAAGACGAGCTGCTTGCGCTTGCACAGGGCGCGCTGCGCGTGATGAACGGCGAAGAGAAGGCAATGGAATACTAATAATCACATAAAAAACCTGCGGCTGTTATACCGCAGGTTTTTTATAATTTTACATAATCTTTGTAATCATCGCTTCCTGTTCTCTCTGCTTTTTGAACATTGCAATCTGCACCCTTTGCAAATTCTCATCACGCTTCAAATCCGTAGATGCTTTCGCCATATCCAAATCCTCGATACGGCTCTGCGCTGCTGTCATGTTCTCGTAAGCAACCTGATTCGAACGCTCTCTTGCCGCAAGTCCGTTTGCACTTGCGCCTAACTTGCTTCTGTCTGAGCTTACCTTCTCAATTGCCCTGTCAATCGTATCAAGGTCGAAATTGCCGCTCGTTACGTTAAAGCCTGCGATACCGATTGCATCAAGACTTGCGTTTGTGAGCTGGATTTTGCTGCCCTTTCCTGTGGGGTTGCTTGCAATCTCCATCGTCGCATAGCTGCCGTCCAAAAGCTTTGTCTCATTATAGACTGTATTCCTTGCAGCTTCACCGATTCCAGCCATCTGCTGGTCAATCTCGTCCTGAATAATTCTTCTGTCATCTTCACTGTTTGTACCGTTCATCGCCCTTACGGCAAGCTCTCTGATGCCCTGAAGACGCTCCATAATGCTGTCATAGCCGCCATCCGCAATGTTTGTGACATTAATGCCCTCACGGGTATTTCTTGTCGCCACATTGGTTGCGTTTGCATTTGCCCTTAACTTATTGGCAATCGCCATTCCCGCCGCATTGTCGGCAGCTCTGTTTATTTTTTTGCCGCTTGCAATCCGTCCGTAGCCGGTCACTGCGTTAATTCTTGAAATGCCACTCATAACAACCACCCTTTCTATAAATTACCATAATATGCTACCCTCATCATATCTTATTTTACGAAAGTTTGCAATATCCGTACACAACTTTTTACTTTTTTTCAAGCTTTTCCCAATCAATTTCCCGGTCTTTGTAATAATATTTCCGGTCATGTTCCCCAATCTCACGCAGTACCCTGCATGGATTTCCGACTGCAAGCGTATTGGATGGAAGGTCCTTTGTCACAACGCTGCCCGCTCCAATGACCACGTTGTCCCCAATCGTCACACCGGGCACAACAATCACACCTGCACCAAACCAACAGTTTTTGCCGATGCGGACAGGCAGATTGTACTGGTATGCCTTTTGGCGCAGCTCGGGAAGCAGCGGATGATTCGCGCTCGCAAGCACCACATTTGGTCCGAACATCGTGCAATCGCCCACATAAATGTGCGTGTCATCCACGCAGGTTAACCCAAAGTTCGCATAGACTCCCTTTCCGAAATGAACGTGGCGTCCTCCCCAGTTTGAGTAAAATGGAGGCTCGATATAACAATTCTCACCGATTTCCGCAAACATTTCTTTTAACAGCGCCGTCCGTTTTTCTCCCTCTGACGGACGTGTCGCGTTAAAATCGTATAGCAGCTCCATGCACTTTGTCTGTTCTTTCATGATTTCTTCACTGCTCGGATAATAAATTTCCCCGCTATGCAGCTCCTGTTCCCATTCCATTTTTGTTTCCTCCTTCATCAAAATAAAAAGTCCGCGCACAAACGGGCGAAAATACCGTCCAATTTTCGCCCGCTCAAAACATTATTCGATTACAGTTCAAGATTTGACATCCGGATTACAAAATCCGTATAAATTCCGGCTGGAATATCTTCTGTAAAACTATATTCTTTCATGTCGTCCTGTGTAAAATTGTATACCATGACCCTGGTTTTTTCCGCATCTACAAGCCAATACTCGCGCACACCTGCAGAACGATATTTAAACAGCTTTGTGGTATAATCAATTCTTCTGCTGGAAGGCGATACAACCTCTATAATCCAATCGGGCGCACCGTTGCAGCCTTTATCGTCGAGCTTGTTGGAATCAAGAATGACACTGATATCCGGTTCTAAATAATTTTTATCGTCCGCATCAATAAATACACCAAACGGGGCAATGTCAACTTCGCCTTTTCCGTTATTTCTGCGAATATGCTCCCGTATCGTCGCAAAAAGCTCCCCGACAATTCTCTGATGGTTTCTTGTGGATGGCGCCATATAGTAAACCTTTCCGTCAATCAATTCTGCCCGTTGTCCGTCGGGAAGATCATAGATATCGTTGATTGTATAGGTATTGAGTTCTGTTAATGCCATTTTTCTTCTCCTTCTTTATCTTTGAGTTTACTCCGCAGTGCAAATTCAAAAAGTCGAAGATTTTCCGAATTCACGGGCTTCGCCTTATCAAAATACAATCTGGTAAATTCGTCTGCAAGCATCCGATTTCCCATCTTGCATTTTGGCACTGCTCATTGCTTTCGTGAACATTATACCTTATCTTTCGACAAAATAAAACCCCAAAGGACAAATCTTTGAGGTTTTATTGTTAAAATATATTTTCTATTATGAAGCTTTAAACAGATTGATTACTAGCTTCAATCCATATTTTACATACTGCACAAAGATGCTCGGATCTTTCACACAGTCCCCCATCCGTCGAATGATGTATTTCGGTCTTAAATAAAAACTAAGCAGAATATTCTTGCGCAGCTTCATAACCTCTTCTAACGTTAAATACATTGTTCCTTTTGTGCTGGAATGAAAGAAATCGCTTCCAAGCACTGACTTTTCAAGAAGCTTTTCCTGTTTACAGGTTTCATACATCGGGGTGCCATAAAACGGAAGCGCTATCGTAACCTCAATAAAGTCCGGATCTGTTTCCATCACCAGTTTTTTGGTCAAAAGGATATCCTCTCTTTTTTCCCAGGGAAAACCAATGACAAAATATCCCCAAAAGCGCAGTCCAATTTCCTTACACCACTTTGCCGCCTGCCTGTTTTCTTCCACCGTCGTCCCTTTTCGCATTATTTTGAGCATCTCGTCACTGCCCGATTCAAATCCAAACGCTACCAAAAAACACCCTGCCTGCTTCATCAGTTCCAATGTCTCTTTCTTAAGCGGACGTACACGGGAATTTGCGGTAAATTCAATTTTTCCATAAAGCTTTGAATCAATAATCAGTTCACACATTTCCTGAACCCACGCAGGATCAATGGTAAATGTATCTGCTTTGAAAAAAAAGTTCCTGATATGATGTTTTTCATAACATTCTATCATCTCGTCAAGCACATTTTGGGGACTTCGAAAACGTACACGCTTTCCTGATATTTCCGGTGTCAGGCAAAACACGCACTGGCTCGGACAGCCCCTTGCCGTCTGAATTGTTGCCATCGGCTCTTTGGTATCCGGTCGGATGTACAACTCATTTCTCATAAGCTCTCTTGCCGGAAACGGTTGTTCATCAAGGTTATCATCCCATACATGAAACCGGGTAGGAACAATTTTTCCATTTTCATCTTTATATAAAATATTGTTGATTTCACCAGGAGTTCCCACTCCCTGAAAACAGTAATCCGCAATTTTTCCGATGCAGAAGTCAATTTCTCCGCCAATCAGATAATCCACGTTGGACAAATCCAGCATATCCAGCATCGCCTGCTCCGGATCAAAAAAGAGCGCTCCTTTTAACACAACAATTGGATTATATTTTTTCTTTAATGTATTCACTACCTTGATATCATCAAAAATTGTTGTGTTCGTTATGCTCATCATAATCATATCAGGCGCAAAGCTCTCCATATCCTTTAACAGCACGTCAAAGGTATCTCCCTGTGTCTGATAATCCTGAAGTTTTACCTCATAACCGCTTCGCAAAAGAATTGCAGCAGCATATCCCAAATCATTGCACGCACGCATTGCCTGCGCGGATCCGTCATCAATATTCTGCTGGCAGCGATCCTCTCCCCTTTGAAAAAGCGCTCCGGGCGGATAAAATAACAATACTCTTTTTTTACTCATTTAAATCCTTCCTCTATTATGTATTTATTATGATTCCCATTTTGTTACCAATTATTTTAACTCGTACAAATATACATTATACGGCATTTCGTTATTATTGTACATATCAATGAACCGTAACTGCATATCTCTCGCATTCGTAATCTCAAATCTTGAAAAAATATAGTCGCAGCCCAACTGCTTCAGTGCCAATTCATCAATCAGAATGTCCTGCGGCGGCGCATCCGCATTTGCGCCAAAATCATACTGATTCTGTCCCGATGCCGAAAACAGATAGGCTCTGCATCCCCATTCATCATAATACTTCTGCCAATTCGCATTGCAGTCAAGAGCAGGGGCAATTGCCGTCCGGAACTGTTCCTTATAGCTTTGGGCATAATAACCGCAATAACCGTCAATCGTCGTGATTCCGTTATACGACAGCATTGCCGGATGAAATCCATAAACACATGCTCCTTGATCCGGCGTATATTCGATATCACTCTTGATTTCTTCTATCAGGGAAGCTCCATAAAATTCCCCATAGCTTAACTGATTTACATCTGTTTGTTTCAACAGCTTATAAAGATTGCAATAACATGTGTTATAAAAATCACTGTATTCACATTGCGTTCCTCCGACAACTATGATTGCCAAAATACAGGCAATATATGAGAGCATATGATTTTTATCAAATATCGTTTTCATGACGATAAAAAACGCAAAATACCAGGCAAACGTATTGAAAAATATGGTTCTGCCATACTGGAAACCTTTTAAGGGCGGAAGGACTGTTTCTACCAGTCCTCTAAGCGGTTCCCAAAAATAAAGAGCATACACAGCACAGTTAAACAATATAAATAAAACAGTCAGATTAAATGCATCTGTATAGATCTTCCCCTTCTTTCTTTTTGTCATATACTGAATGTTATTCCATACAAAATACAATGCACAGACTGGAAGTACAAAGAATGTATGTACTGACTTTGCGTGTGAAAATCCATGCAGGAATACATCAACAAAGCTTTTCCATAAGTCCGTAATTCCATAATTGGCAATCACCATCGTACTTCTGATTGTTTCTTCCTTGGATAGCAGCATAACGCTAAATAACCTGTATTCAAAACACACAAACCCCATCATCAGTACCGCAAATGCCGCTAAAAGCCGCAATGGCAGCTTTCTGTCCCTTATCCATAAAATAACAGTTGCTATCAATAGGTATCCCAAGATAAAGGCGCCAAAAAACGTAAAATAAGATACTACCGGATATAAAAATATCGCCAGATAAAGCCACCCATTCCGTTCTCTGTAAACACGAATCAAAAGGTAAAGAATCAGCGGCATGGAGGCAAAGCAAATGGCATACATCGGATATACCGGCAAAGTTGCAAATGCTGCCGATACGAGAAGAATAATTCTCTCATATCTTTTATATTGCTCCTGTAACACAAGTTTTGCCAGCAAAATGCAGGAACATAGCGCAATGATCATTTTTAACAGAAATCCAACAATATACGCATAGATATCGGGGAAAATCAGATATAAAATATTATACAGAGAAAATTCAGACGGAAAATAGTTCCGGTCAATGCTTCCCAATATTGGCATGGTCTGACTGTGGACAAAAAATGCCTCATTATCCCGAAGCATTTTCAGCTGTGTAATAAATAAATCCAAATTATCACAGATCCCTACGTAAATCTTCTCCTTACAGACCAGCAAAACAAGCGTTTCACATCCCAAAATGCCGCCCACCAGTATCCAATGCCAATATGCCCTAATCGTACTTTTGATTGTATTCATCCTGCAATCCTCTCATCGTTTCCTGCTCGATATGCGTTAATACATCGCCGAGATAATCAGATTATGGTATAACTGCTGCAATGGCATTGTCGGTTCAACCTCAAAGCCTGCCTTACTTGGTATCACCTGACCGTTTGGCATTACAAAGCTTCCGTTGTAAATCAGTGCCGGAAGCGCTGCCGTTTCAAACACCATATCGTTGATCTCTGTATATTGTGGCACATACGTTGAAAAATCCTGCATAATGAACCGGTAAAGCTTTTGTGCAAGCAGATTGTACCCTGCGTCATTCAAATGGCAGCCGTCGCAGATAAAATTTCCGTATTTTTCAAGCGCCTCACGGTTATCCGCCGTGTTCAATTCATAATCCGCATAAAGATCAAGTACCGGAATCCCGTAATACTCACAACGGTCAAGCATGGCAGCACGGTACTGTTTTAATGTGCCCGTGCCATAATTTCCATAAGTACTCCTTTTATACGGATGCGTTTCGTCGGCATCCTTACTTTGCTGGTATGGCGTTATAAATACAATATCCGAATTGGGGTATGCATTTTTTAAGTGAGAAATAATCTTATTCAATGCCCCATAAAAGGTATTTACACCTGTGTCCGTGCGTTTTCCAATCGGACAGTCGCCAAACCAAAAATCATTCGTTCCGCCAAAAACAATTACCAAATCCGCTGTATGATCCATATGATACATTCTGTCCACAAAAGATCCCGGATTGGAATACGGACTCACAATATCCGTAATTCTTGAACCTGAAACCCCATAATTATTGACATGAGCGCCCGTTAGTCTTGCCAGTACCGATGGATAGGATTTATCCGGGGAACTTGCTCCAACTCCCTCTGTAATTGAATCGCCCAGCACATTGATATTATGGTATTTATCAAGAGGAATTCCATTCAGAACGACCTCCATCTGCAGTTCCTGAAGAACTTGAAGTTCTGAATCTGCTGGAGGCAAAAGCGGTATCTCTTCCGTATTTTCCTCTGCAAAGGCAGTCACAGGATTTATCAGTATCATTGCCATCCATAGCGTCAATATGCTTTTTTTAATACGCTTATATTTTTCATTCATTCTTTTTCTTTTCATAAGTCCTCTCCATTGAACCGCAAACCTGTTCTCCCTACGACAATGACACTGCCTGTCCTAAACTTTTACTATTTATAATGTTTTAATATTTATAAAAATATGGTACTCTTAATAGTAGCACAGTTTTACTATAATTACAATATGGAGGTCATTATGCGCCAAAAATTACAGTCATTGAATCTCATTAAAGGAATCGGAATTATCATGATCATCATTGTCCACAACCGACATTTCATTATGCAGGATATGTCCGGTCTTAGACCGATTATTAACTTTGGTCAGATGGGATGCCAGCTTTTCTTTTTCGTATCCGGTTTCTCACTTTGTTATTCCTGGGAGCATATAATCGCTTCCAATCCATCAGGACAATTGATTCCGTTGAGTTTCCGCTTTATTGTCCGCCGATATCTAAGATTAATCCCAGGCTTTTTAATCGTAATGGCAATCAATTGGATTCTAAACATTCTTCTCATAGATCACCTTGATTTTCTCGGCTTCCTTATGAACCGGGAACCGCTTGCGATTATCACAAATATTTTATTTCTGCATGGACTTTTCCCCGCATATAACAACAATGTGTTTCCTGGCGGATGGTATATCGGAACCGCCTTTTTGCTTTACATTATATTTCCTTTGCTGTTTTGTTCCTTTAAGAAGCTTAACCAATTGCCCTCCGTATGCTTGACTGCCATTCCATTGTTCCTGTTGGGATTCAACTATTTTTTGTTGAAACATCTATCCGTTTCGTTAGGGAATGAATTTTATCCAAGCAACAATTCTTTTTCATACTATTTGTTTACAAACCAGCTTCCCTGTTTTAGTTTGGGAATTTTACTTTACTTTTATGATAAAAAGGGGTTTTGCGTCAAATGCCCTTTGGTAATATCTATCCCCGCATTTATTGCGCTAACTTACCTAAGCATTCATCTGTATCTGCAGCCGGAGCATAATTACATTTATACGTTCATGCCCTTTATCGTCGGTTTTGCAGTATTTTGGCTGGCTACAACGCTTATCCACATTGAGAAAAAACGCTTATCCGCTTCAAAAAAGTTTGCCAAAACATACATAAGCCGTTTTCTTGCAAGCTGCGGACAGCACTCTTACGGAATGTATCTGGTCCACTCCTTTATCTGTTGGTACGGACTGAAAACGCTCCGCTATTTCCTTACCTTGAACGATAAACCATACAATGACCTTCTCGTTTACTGGCTAGTGTTTGTTCCATGTGTCCTGATTGTCTATCTGTTGGGACTATGCATGGAAAAGCTTCTTAACCAAATTGACCACAGGTTAAGACCTTCTTCTTAATAAGGCATAAAAAGAGGCTGTCGCATTAAGTAATTAGTGCGCAGCTCCTTTTCTATGCAAAAAATAAC
>CAJTSD010000031.1 GCA_910578795.1 uncultured Lachnospiraceae bacterium | reverse complement strand
AGAAAGCAGAACCATTATGAATTTCGAATGTTTACATGTTTTTACTTTCATGTTAAAATGATTTTTATAGGAATCATTTTATGTGTCGGAGATGGACTTGGGAAAGCAATCGTTAATTTGGAATAATTTACTGAAAACAGTAATACAACAAAATAATAATCTTGAAATACATTAAAGGAGCAGTGTATGAAGGCATGGGTCTTACATGATGTAAATGATATTCGTTTTGAAGAAACAGAAGAACCGCAGCTTAGGGAAAATGAGGTACTTGTTTCTATAAGGGCGGCTGGAATATGCGGATCGGACATTCCTAGAATTTATAAAACAGGCGCCCATGTACACCCGCTGATACCGGGACATGAGTTTTCAGGTCAGGTGGTAACAGTGGGGAGAAAAGCGGATGCTAAGTGGCTTCATAAACGCGTCGGTATTTTTCCGTTGATTCCATGCAGAAATTGTATTGCATGTCAAAAGCAGCAGTTTGAGTTGTGCCGTAATTACAGTTATTTGGGTTCCCGCAGAAACGGAGGTTTTGCGGAATATGCAGCAGTTCCGGAATGGAATCTGATGGAGTTGCCTGAGAATGTGTCATACGAGGAGGCGGCAATGCTGGAGCCGATGGCGGTGGCGGTGCATGCGATGCGGCGTGTGCAGCTGCACGAAAATGACACAGCTGTCATTTTGGGGCTTGGAACAATCGGGATGCTGCTTTTTTTGTTTTTGAAAGATGCAGGCGTTGAGCGTATTTTAGCAGTGGGGAATAAGGAGTTCCAACGGGATACTGTGATTGCGTTTGGATTGGATGAAGCCTGTTACTGTGATGGTAAAACCCAAAACATTTCGGACTGGATGATGCAGCGTACAGGTGAGGCAGGGGCGGACGTGGTTTTTGAATGTGTCGGAAAAAATGAAACCTTTTCGCAGGCAATAGACCTTGCATCGCCGCAGGGGCAGGTTTGCCTGGTTGGGAATCCGTATTCCGATATGGCATTAGAGAAAGCGGTTTACTGGAAAATACTAAGAAACCAGTTAGGGATAACGGGTACATGGAATTCGTCCTTTACGCATCAGGCAGATGATGACTGGCATTATGTGCTGGAGAGACTGATGAAAAAAAGAATTTCAGTAAATAATCTGATTTCGCAGGAATTGGAGCTTTGCGATGCAAAGAGGGGATTTTTAATGATGCGGGATAAAAGCGAAGATTATATTAAGGTGATGGTAAAAAGGTGACATGTCAAAGGTATGGGATTGATTGCACCATTCCTTTGGGTTAAACCATGGAAACAAATTTTTTCAGCAGCGGATTTGCGGAGTTGTTTTTGTAAAAGAAACCGTACGAAACAATTTCCGCATTTTTTAATGGGACATAGCGAATTTGTGCGGTTCCCGTAAAGGCTTGCGGCAAAATCGCAAAGCCGTATCCTGCCGTTACCAATGTAATCTGCGCGTTCGGGTTGTCGCAATAATAGACGCGGTTCAAAGGAAAATGCTGTTCCAAACGCTTTTGCATACTCAATGCCTTTGAGGAAACGGGGTAGGAATTGCAAAGCACAATATTCTCGGAATACAATTCCTCTTCCGCCAGCAGTTCTTTTTGTGCATAGGGGTGCTTATCTGAAATGGCGCAGCAAATCGGCAGTTCAAACAATTCTTTATAGACAATATCGTCCCGTGCATGGACATCTTCCTGAAATCCCAACTTGGACAGGGGGGAACAAGACAGGGCGGCAAGGGGTGTCGGCAATCATATTGTGTTGGTGGTTGGCAGCGGCGTTCTGCTCTGTATCCTGTTTCTGCTGTTTTTGAATCCGCTGTGCGTCCTGTTTGGTGCCTGTTTCGTTTTCAGACCATTCAGCTGAAAAAGAAACATTTTCGGTTGGACGCGGCGATTGTCGCAAAACTGGTATCGCTTGGAATGTCGTCTTTTTTCACACAGATTGCCATGACGGTTGTGATTGGCATTCAGAATAATCTGCTTGTCAAATACGGGGCGGCATCCAAATATGGCTCGGATATTCCGCTTGCGGCGCTTGGCATTACCATGAAAACAAGCCAGCTGATTACAAGCATCGCAATGGGGATTGCAACCGGTGTGCAGCCGATTTTGGGATATAATTACGGAAATGGACAGTATGGCAGGGTGAAAAAAACTAATTTTATACATTACAAAGAGGAATAATAAAAAATGATAATTGAAATGTTTGATTTTGAGCATAGCGTTGAGGAGGATCGGTATATTGCGATAGGAAAAGTGGGAGATGTATTGTTTGTGGTATTTACGGAACGAAAAGACACTATTCGACTGATTTCAGCCAGACTTGCAACGAATGTGGAAAGGGGACTATATTATGACCAGGACATTCACTATTGAGAACGGGCAAAAACCTACAGAAGAACAATTGAAAGAAATCGAGGAGGCGCAAAAAACACCGATTGTTTTTGATGAAGACTGTCAGGAACTGTCGCCAGCCATGATGAAGGCGTTTAAAAGTGCGGTGGTATAACGGAACTGTAAGAAAAAGGCTTAATGTACTGTTAAGTATAATGGATAATATTATAATTATAAAAACGGTTGACAAACCATGAAACAATCCTATATAATAGGCACAGTCAGTCTTGCAGGCGCAGGATTGCTAATAAGGAATATCAAAATAAAACGAAAAAACGAGAGAGGTGAAAAGATGCGGAAATAACCGATTTTGGAAAACATGGATTTTTTAGACAGTAAGGTGTTTTAGTGCACTGCTGTTTTGTGCGCACGGGCGTCCAAATGAAATATGTCATCAAACCGGTAAACCGGTTTGGTGACGGACGCTTGGCGCGCGGATAGGGAAGGAATCTTCCCTATCCGGTTCCTTGTTGCCAAAAGTGGGTTATGTTCTGCACGACCTCTCTTTTTGTGTGGAAAAATCGTTACTGTTTTTGTTGCTTTGGCAGTAATGCATAATCTTCTTTTTGTACAGTGCAAACAGGGAAAACAGCAGTGTGGAAAAAGGAGGCGTTTCGCGTATGGCACAAATCAGTGTATCGAATGTCACCTTCCACTACGAGGGAAGCTTTGACAATATTTTTGAGGATGTAACGTTTTTAATTGACACGGATTGGAAACTGGGTTTTATCGGAAGAAACGGAAAGGGAAAGACGACGTTTTTAAATTTGCTGCTCGGAAAGTATGATTATCAGGGAAGCATTCGCACGAATGCCGTGTTTGACTACTTTCCGTATCCGGTTACGGCGGCGCAGTATCAGCAAAGCTGTGTCGAATTTTATGAGGAGTTAAAACCAAATTGTGAATTTTGGCGTGTGCTGTGTGAGCTTGAGAAGCTGCGGTTGGACACGGAAGCGCTTTATCGTCCGTTTGGGACGCTGAGTCACGGAGAGAGAACAAAAGTTCTGCTTGCGGTTTTGTTTTCGGGGGAGAACGACTTTTTGCTGATTGACGAGCCGACCAACCATTTGGATCAGGAGTCGCGGGAGGTCGTGAAGGATTATCTTGCGCAGAAGAATGGCTTTTTGCTGGTGTCGCATGACCGCGATTTACTTGACGCGTGCGTTGACCATGTGCTGGTGTTAAACCGCAGCGGCATTGAGGTGCAGAGTGGGAATTTTTCGTCGTGGTGGGAGAACAAGAGCCGCATGGACGCGTTTTGTCAGGCGGAAAATGAAAAGCATAAAAAGGAAATCGGGCGGCTGGAGCAGATGGCAAAACGTTCCGCGGATTGGGCGGACAAGAATGAGCGCACGAAAATCGGGTATGATCCGATAAAAGAGCATGACAGGGGCAATGGTACAAGACCATATATCGGCGCAAAGACGAAGAAAATGCAGAAACGGGTAATGAATATGCGAAAGCGTATTGCGAACGAGATTGAAGAGAAGCAGGGGCTTTTGCAGGATATTGAGACGCCTGCTGACTTAAAGCTTATGCCAATGTGCCACCACAAGGAGGTGCTGGTTTCGGCGAGGGAATACGGAATTTCGTATGGCGGTGCGGGCGATACGCCTTGTCATCCGGTATTTCGGGACTTGGATTTTGAGGTGCGTCAGGGCGAGCGGGTGTTTTTGCACGGGAAAAACGGGTGCGGGAAATCGAGCCTGATAAAAGCAATCCTGCGGCAAAGTATGGGACGGGAAAGCGCGGATACTGCCATGCAGCAGACGGGGACGCTGACGACGGCGTCAGGACTGGCGATTTCCTATGTCAATCAGGATACCTCGCACCTGTTCGGGGATTTAAGGGCGTTTGCCAAGCGGCAAAATCTTGATGAATCTTTATTTTACGCCATTCTGCGCCAGCTTGACTTGGAGCGGGTGCAGTTTACAAAGCAGATGGAGGACTTTTCGGAGGGGCAGAAAAAGAAGGTTTTGATTGCGGCAAGCCTGTTAAAACCGGCACATTTGTATATTTGGGACGAACCGCTCAACTACATCGACGTGTTTTCCCGTATGCAGATTGAAAATCTGATTTTAAAATATCAGCCGACGATGCTTGCGGTAGAGCATGATGTGCGTTTTCAGGAGCGGATTGCGACGCGGGTTGTGGAATTATAGAATAAAAAATATTCACGTAAAGGAAACTTTTTTTGTGCCCGTTACCCTATATCAGTGAAAGGGTTATTCTTTCATGATATAGGGTATCCTATTTTCCGGTCGTTTTCATGAGGGCGTCCGGTGCTGCAGGAGGTTATGAATGAGGCAGGAAGAACTGGAACAATATATACGGGAGTATGGTAGGGATTTATATTCGTTTTGCCGTTCGGTGACATGGAACCTTGAGGAGGCGCAGGATTTGTATCAGGACACGTTTCTGAAACTGTATGAAATCGGGGACAGGCTTGTGACCCCGAAGAATCCGAAGAGCTATCTGATGGGGATTGCGGTCAATCTGTACCGGAACGAAAAGCGCAAGCTGTCTGTACGGAGGCGGATTGTGGGCGTGTGGCAGTCCGTGGAGGAGATGGATACGGACATTCCTGAGGACGCGCGGCTTTTGGAGGAGGAGGTCATTGCGCGAGAGGAATGCCGTATCGTTCGCAGTGCGGTACAGTCGCTTGCGGACAAATACAGGCTGCCTGTGCTGCTGTTTTACATGGAGGAGCTGTCGCTGTCGGAGATTGCGTCCGTGTTAAGGCTGCCGGAAGGTACGGTGAAAAGCAGGCTGTACCGGGCAAAACGGATATTGCAGCGTAAGCTGACGCATAATCAGGAAGGAGCGGAATGCGGATGAACAGAATAGAGGATATGGACGAATTGTTAAAAAAATCACTGACTCCGACGGATGTGCCTCCCGAACAGTTGAATTGTCAGGTTCTTTTGCGGGCAAAGGAGAGGAAACGGATGAAACATCAAAAAAGAATTCCGGCGGCAGTTGCCGCTGCGGTATGTGTAGTGCTTTTGGGCTCCGTGACGGTTGTGGCGGCGCGGCGGTATTTTAGTCCTGCGGAGATTGCGGTGGAGTTTCATGACGATACGCTTGCGAAGGCGTTTTCGGGCGAGGGCGCGGTGCTTGTCAATGAAACGCAGGAGAGCGGCGGTTACCGCATTACGCTTTTGGGGAGCGTTGCGGGGAAAAATATCAGCGATTATATAATAACGGACGACAAGGGTGTAGTAGAGGAGAATAAAATTTATACGGTTGTGGCGATTGAGCGCGCGGACGGTGCGCCGATGCCGGACACGTCGTCGGACGATTATGATAAGGAACCGCTATATGTGTCGCACTATATCCGCGGACTGGACCCAAAACAGTATAGCTTACAGAGTATGGGCGGCGGTTATTCGACGGCTGTAAAAGACGGCGTAATGTACCGCATGATGGAAATGGATAATATTGAGATGTTTGCAGACAAGGGGATTTATGTCGGCGTGAGCTCGGGGACGTTTTATGACATGGAGGCGTACCGTTTTGACGAGGGCAGCGGAGAAATCAGCCGCAACGCGGATTACAAGGGTGTGAATGCGCTGTTTACGCTGCCTGTGGACAAAAGCAAGGCGGACAGTTCGGCTGCAGATGCGTATTTAGAGAAACTGCGCGCCGAGTGGGATACGCCTGCGCAGGGTTCGTATGAGTTCCAAATAGGGAAAGCGGACGCGTCGGATTTGGCGGTGGAGGAGTTTATGAATCAGCTGACGCCGGATAACCTTGACGAGTATGCGGCGCCTGTGGAATCAACGAGAATGGTGCTTACGCCTGACAAAGAGGGTATGGTTTTAGGTTCTTATGAATTTGAGACCGGTGCCGCGGGGGGCAGCGCCTTTTGGGTTACGCCGGAGATTAAGGCGGGAGAATATCAGATTGGAGGGTATTCTTATTCGGAGAATGCACTGGCGGATTTGGTGATTGATGTCTATGTTTTAAATGAAGATGGAACAGTGACGTATGTCGTTTACCGACCGAAGCTGTGATAAAAGAGTAAGCATACGAAAGTTCAGCGGATAGGCGTAGAAATGCCTATCCGCTGATTTTCGTATCACAGACAGTGTTCTTTTTTTTCGGCAATGTAAGAATGACAAGGGCATATGCGCAAACCTAATTGATATTTAATTCACAAAGTCCTCCAGTGTCCGGAATGTATACCCCATTTCTTCCCATTTCGTCAGCAGTTCATCTAAAATTTCCCCGTTTGTCTTAGAAGTGCTGTGCAATAAAACAATTGCTCCCGGGTGGATACGTCCGACCAGTTTTTTGAATGCCTCGTCTTTTGTGGGCTGTTTATCCTGATACCAGTCTACATAGGCAAGGCTCCAAAAGAATGTGTGGTAGCCCAAATCCTTTGCCATTTCCAAATTTTTGGTGTTGTACTTGCCCTGTGGGGGGCGGTAGAAATGCGCGAGTTCTTTGCCCGTAATTTCCGCAAATTTGGTTTCCACGTCCTTCATTTCTTTTTCAAAGGATTCCTTTGAGGCAATGGAGGACATATCCAAGTGGTGGTAGGTATGGTTGCCCACAAAGTGTCCGTCTGCGACCATTTGTTTTACAAGGTCGGGCGCGGATTCCAAATAGTGTCCGACGACAAAAAAGGTTGCGGGTACGTTATGCTTTTTGAGTGCGTCCAAAATCGGCTGTGTGTTGCCGTTTTCAAAGCCTGCGTCAAAGGTGAGGTAAATCACTTTTTCGTTGCTGTCGCCCACAAAGTGAGTGTCGTATTTTTGCAGTTCGACGGCGGTGGCGTTTCCGGTGGGCTGGCTGCCTTCCTGCCCGAACCCAAGTCCCCAGTTTTCCGAGGACACACTTCCGCTTGCCGGAATAATCCAGTCGTTTATTTTTTCGTATCGGACATATGCAATTCCTCTGCCAATCAGGAAGGCGGCAGTCAAAAGAAGCACGAAAAGCGCCGCTTTTATGAGTTTGACCTGCGATATTTGAACTGCACCGGTGTTTTGTTTCTTTTTCGATTTTCGGCTTTTCGTGATTCGGTTCCTAAAATTCATAAGGTTCATAAGGCTGTTTCCTATAGCGTTCTTATTTAAAGATATTTTGTATTCTGAAAAAAATGCCTGTCTTTGGCAGAAAGATGGAAGGAATCGAAAATGATATTACATCATCGATGTGATATTTTTTTCATAAATCTGATATATGCATGTTTCGAAATTCAGTAAGATAATAGAAACTTCTTAAAATGGAATGCCTGTACCGATGAAGGTACAAAATTGCTGCGGCAATAAACAAATGTTTAAAAATGATTACAGGAGGTATGGACTGATGGAAACAATGCATTTTACGGATAAGAACGGAACGTTTTTCCTGCTGCAGCCGGAAAATTACAGTTATCTGTATTTTCCGGTTGCGGGGGAAAACGGGATAAAAAGTGCGCTTACCCCGAATTTGGGCGGCGACATCAAGACCAATCAGAATGCGTTTTTAATGGAGCCTGTCAGCGCGGAAAATCTGCACAATAACCGCTCGGGACGCAATTTTTGGTGCCATGTGGAGGGCGTGGGCGCATGGTCTGCTGTGGGCGCGTCCGCTGAGGAGGAGAGCCGGAAATTTACGAAAAATCAGGACAAAAGCGAACTGACAGCAGGGCTGATGTGGCAGGCGCTTACAAGGCAGTCCGAAAAATATCAGCTAAGGGCGCAGGTCACATCGTTTGTGCCGTTTGGGGACAATGTGGAGCTTATGCATGTGGAGCTTTGCAACATGGCGCAAACGGCGCAGACAATCACGCCGATTGCCGCAATTCCCATTTATGGAAGGAGTGCGGACAATATCCGGGATCATAGGCACGTAACTTCGCTGCTGCACCGTATCAGAACGACGGATTACGGGGTGTATGTAAAGCCGACGCTGTCGTTTGACGAGCGCGGTCACCGCAAAAATGAATTGACGTATTTTGTGTGCGGCGTGAGTGGAACAGGGGAAAAGCCGAAGGATTTTTATCCGGTTGCACAGGACTATATCGGCGAGGGCGGAAGCTTTACCCACCCGCGCAAAGTTCTCCAAAATGGGGACGGCGTTCCCGGCGGACAGTGCTTTGCAGGAAAAGAGGCGCTTGGGGGGCTGCGGTTTGAGACGATTGTTTTAGAGCCAAACGCAAGTGTGTCGTATACCATTGTTATGGGAGTGACTGCGCAGGAGGACGAAATCGAGCATATCCTGTCCGGTTATGACAGCAAAGGGAAGGTTCGGGCGGCATTTGCAAAGACGCGCGATTACTGGCAGCAGAAGGTAAATGTGCGCTATGACACGGGAGATGTGCGCTATGACAATCTGCTTCGCTGGATTAGCTTTCAGCCGATATTACGGCGGATTTACGGGTGCTCTTTTCTGCCGCACCACGACTATGGCAGAGGCGGAAGAGGCTGGCGCGATTTGTGGCAGGACTGCCTGTCGCTTCTGATTATGGACCCTTGCGGTGTACGGAAGATGATTTTGGACAATTACGGAGGCGTGCGGATTGACGGCACCAACGCTACGATTATCGGAGAAGAACAGGGCGTCTTTGTGGCGGACAGAAACGGGATTGCGCGCGTGTGGATGGACCACGGCGTATGGCCGTTTATGACGACAAAGCTATACATTGACCAAACGGGAGATACCGCGGTTTTGAAGGAACAGGCGCCGTATTTTAAGGACGGGCAGATGCAGCGCGGCGGCGGCTTGGACAGCGCGTGGGACACCTCGTACGGACTGCGGCAGAAGGACGAAAATGGCGCGGTGTATGAGGGCAGTATTTTAGAGCATTTGCTGTTAGAACATTTGTGCGCGTTTTATGAGGTGGGGGCGCATAATCATATCCGTCTGCGCGGAGCGGACTGGAACGATGCGTTGGATATGGCAGCAGAAAACGGCGAAAGTGTGGCATTTACCTGTGCGTACGCGGGCAACCTGCTGCAGCTTGCGCAGCTTTTGGAGCAGTTGTCAGAGCAGCCCGACTGGCAGGAGATAGCGGTTTTAGCGGAGCTTGAGGTGCTTTTGGTGGACGACGGTGCGCTTTACGAGGACGTTGGGGCAAAGCAGGAGCTGCTACAACGTTATCTGCAAAGCTGTCAACACAACATCAGCGGGGAGCGGATAAGCGTTTCGACGAAGGAACTGGCACAGAATTTATACCATAAGGCGCAGTGGCTGGCGGAGCATATCCGAAGGACGGAGTGGATTTCGCAGGCGCAGCATGAGGACGAGGGCTGGTTTAACAGCTATTATGACAACAACAAGGCGCGTGTGGAGGGCTATTTTGAGAACGGCGTGCGTATGCTTCTGACCGGACAGGTGTTTGCAATCATGAGCGAAACCGCGACGAAGGAGCAAGTAGAAAAAATCTGCAGGAGCGCCGATCGTTATCTGTATCAGAAGGAAATCGGCGGGTATCGTTTGAATACGGATTTCGGGGAGCTGAAATTTGATTTGGGCAGAATGTTCGGCTTTGCGTACGGGGAGAAGGAGAACGGGGCGGTCTTTTCACACATGACCGTAATGTACGCGAACGCACTGTATCAGCGCGGATTTGTAAAGGAAGGCTACAAGGCGCTGCAGACGCTTGCGGACGCGGCGATGAACTTTGATACAAGCCGGATTTACCCGGGCATACCGGAATATTTTAACGGATCGGGCAGGGGAATGTACCATTATTTAACGGGTGCCGCAAGCTGGTATATGCTCACGGTTGTCACACAGGTGTTCGGCGTGCGCGGCGCGCTTGGCGATATGGTGCTATGTCCGAAGCTGTGCGCGGAGCAGTTTGACGCGCAGGGAAATGCGAAGATTTGTTTCCATTTTGCGCAAAAGGAATTTGAAGTGGTTTATAAAAATCCGCAAAAGCTTTCTTACGGGGAATACGCGGTCAAAAAGGTATTTTGCGACGGACAGGAATGTGGAACGGTTTTGGACAGCTCGGCAGTCCTTGACAGGGAAACGATTGTGTCTTTGTCGGATACGGTACATACAATCGAGGCAGAGCTGGGCGCGAAACAGGAAGAAAATTAAGATTTTTTAAAATAAGGAAGGAGCAAGACAGAACAATGAATTACGGATATTTTGATGATGAAAAACGCGAATATGTCATTGTAAGACCGGACACGCCCGCTCCGTGGGCAAATTATTTAGGCTCTCCTGCGTATGGCGCGGTGATTTCCAATAACGCAGGCGGCTACAGCTTCGCAAAGTCCGGCGCAAACGGCAGAATACTTCGTTATATCTTTAACGATTTTGACCGTCCGGGGCGTTATATTTATTTGCAGGACAAGGAAACAAAGGATTATTGGTCCGCGTCGTGGCAGCCTGTGGGAAAGGACTTAAACGATTACAGAAGCGAGTGCCGTCACGGAACGGCGTATACGAAAATGCTTGCGGATTATAGCGGCATTCATTCGCAGGTGCTTTACTATGTGCCGCTTGATAAGGAGTATGAGGTCTGGTGCATTCAAGTGACAAACAATTCGGAGCGCACAAGAGCGTTAAACATTACGGGCTATGCGGAATTTACAAACAACAGCAATTATGAGCAGGATCAGGTGAATTTACAGTATTCGCAGTTTATTACGCGCACGGTCTTTCAGGGCAACCGGATTTGTCAGAGGATACATGGCAATTTGGACAGTCTTGAGGAAGGTAAGGACGTGGACGACAAGATTGTCGTGGAGCGCTTTTTCGGGCTTGCGGGGGCTGATGTTTCCTCATACTGCGGCGACAGGGAGGCGTTTCTCGGAAGGTATCACGGCTATGGCAATCCGGTCGGCGTGATAAACGGGGACTTGGGCGGCGCGCTTAGCTACAACGAAAACGGTTGCGGTGCGCTGACGGCAGGCATTGAGCTTGCGCCAAATGAGACAAAATGCCTTGCGTTTGTACTGGGAATGAAAGACAGCGCGCAGGCGCAGGAGATTTTGGCACAGTATGAAAATCCCAAAGAAGTCTGTGAAAAAGAGCAGCAGGAGCTGATTACCTACTGGCACGGAAAGCTTTCGCATTTCCAAGTCAAAACGCCAAGTCCCGAGTTTGACACCATGATAAACACATGGAATGCCTACAACTGTTTTATGACCTTTATATGGTCGCGCGCCGCGTCGTTTACATATTGCGGTCTGCGCAACGGCTACGGCTACCGGGATACAGTGCAGGACATTCAGGGAGTCATTCACCTTGCGCCGGAAATGGCGGTGGAAAAAATCCGTTTTATGCTTTCTGCGCAGGTGGACAACGGCGGCGGGCTTCCGCTTGTGAAGTTTACGCATAATGCCGGACATGAGGATACGCCGGACGATGCGTCTTATGTGAAGGAAACGGGACACCCGGCGTACCGTGCGGACGATGCGCTTTGGCTGTTCCCGACAGTTTATAAATACGTCTGCGAGTCGGGAGACCTTTCCTTTATTGACGAAGTCATTCCGTTTGCCAACAAGGGGGAAGCGACGGTGTATGAGCACTTAAAACGTGCTGTCTCGTTTTCCATGAACCATTTGGGACCGCACAAAATGCCGGCAGGACTGTATGCGGACTGGAATGACTGCCTGCGCCTTGGGGCGGACGGAGAGTCGAGCTTTGTGGCATTCCAGTTTTACTATGCAATGACGATTTTAAGACTGTTTGCGCAGCATAAGGAGGACAGCGAATATATTCAATATTTGGATACATGTCAGGAAAAGCTTGGTAGCCTGATACAGGAATTGTGCTGGAATGAAGACCGCTTTATCCGCGGATTTACGCAGCAGGGGGAGGTCATCGGAAAGCGGACCGATTTGGAGGCAAATCTGTGGCTCAATCCGCAGAGCTGGTCGGTTATCAGCGGACTGGCGACAAAGGAGCAGGCGGATTTGGCTTTGGATAACGTTTATGGGCAGTTGAACACGGAATATGGCGCAATGTTGATGAATCCGCCGTACCACGGCCATGCGTTTGACGGGGCGCTTGCGGTAATTTACAATGCCGGAACGAAGGAAAACGCGGGGATTTTTTCCCAGTCGCAGGGTTGGATTATTTTGGCGGAGGCGTTGCGCGGGCATGGAGAACGTGCGTTTGAGTATTTTATGGAGAACGCGCCGGCAGCGCAGAATGACAGGGCGGAAATCCGCAGGCTGGAGCCGTATTGTTACGGGCAGTTTACGGAAGGGAAGGCAAGCCCGCATTTCGGGCGTTCGCATGTGCACTGGCTGACAGGAACCGCGTCGACGGTGATGGTAGGCTGTGTCGAGGGAATTTTGGGAATGCGTCCTGATTTTTATGGTCTGCGGATTGCGCCCTCCGTTCCAAAGGCGTGGGAGTTCTTTGAAATTGACAAGGATTTCAGGGGCAGCCATTTACATATCACAGTGCGTAATCCGAAGCATTCGGAGAGCGGTTTCCATAAGATGACCGTGGACGGCGTGGAGCTGGAGGATAATTATATTCCGGCAAAGCTGCTGAAAGCAAATTCAGAAATCGTGTTGGAGATTTCATAATAATGTAATAAAAGAAATGTAAAAAAGATGACAAAGAAACGACATGAATTTGACATTTTTTGTGGCATTTTGATATATTGCAGGGCAGAAAAAGTTTAAGATGGTTGTAACAAAGCAATCAAAGAAATGAAAAATAAAGTAATAGGAGGAATGAAACATGAAAAAGAAGTTAGTCAGTATCGTATTAATGACAGCGCTTGCGGCAGGCGCACTGGCAGGCTGCGGCGGACAGGGCGGCTCGGGTACAGCGTCAGCAACGGACGAGGGCAAGATTATCAACATCTACAGCTGGAACAACGAGTTTCGTGAGCGCGTGGAACTGGTTTATCCCGAGGTGAAGGAAACGTCTGCGGACGGAACGGTGACTGTCTTAAAAGACGGAACGGAAATACACTGGATTATCAATCCCAATCAGGAAGGCGTTTATCAGCAAAAGCTTGACGAGGCGCTGCTCAATCAGGCAAGCGCTGCGGCGGACGACAAGGTTGACATTTTCTTATCAGAAACAGATTATGTAAATAAATATACCGATGCGGAGGCGGACGTTGCAATGCCTTTAACAGACCTTGGCATCAATCCCGATACGGATCTTGCGGATCAGTACAGTTTTACAAAAGTAACGGCGTCTGATGAGAACGGCGTGCAGAGAGGTTCAACATGGCAGTGCTGCCCTGGACTGATTGTATACCGCCGCGACATTGCAAAAGAGGTGTTCGGTACGGACGACCCCGAGGAAATCGGCGCGAAGGTGAAGGACTGGGATACAATTAAGACGACGGCAGGCGAGCTGAAGGCAAAAGGTTATTATACGTTTGCGTCGTATGCGGACACATTCCGTCTTTACGGCAACAGCATTGACGCGCCGTGGGTTGCACCGGGCGAAACCGTAATTAAGGTTGACCAAAAGATTATGAACTGGATTAATGATTCCAAGGAATGGCTGGACGCAGGTTATTTGGACAAAACCGTAAAGGGACAGTGGAATTCCGACTGGAATCAGGCGATGGGCTCTTCTTCAAAGGTGTTTGCGTTCCTGTTTCCGGCATGGGGCATTGATTTTACGTTAAAGCCCAACTGGGACGGCGGGGACGGCATGTGGGCGGTAACAAATCCTCCGCAGGAATACAACTGGGGCGGTTCTTATGTGCATGCGTGTGCAGGTACGGACAATCCGCAGCACGTAAAGGACATTATCATGGCAGTAACTGCAGATACGGACAATCTGTTAAAGATTTCACAGGAAAAGACGGACTTTACCAATACGCAGAGCAGCATGAGAAAGGCGGCTACGGACGACAAGAACTTTTCTTCTGAATTCCTCGGCGGACAGAATCCATTTAAGTATTTCTCTCCGGTTGCGGAAAATATCGTGATTGCACCGCTTTCCGCTTACGACCAGGGCTGCGTGGAATTAATCCAAAATTCATTCAGCGATTATTTTCAGGGAATGGTTGACTTTGACAAGGCAAAGGCAAACTTTGAGACGGCAATTATTGAGCGTTATCCGGAAATTACCGAGGTACAATGGCCGCAATAAAAAGTATCTGACGATTTGCTGCGGTGCGTTTTCGCACCGCAGTACGCCTAAGAGAGCATTGATGAAATCAATACTCCGTTAGGCGTGCAGAATGCACACGAATTTACAAAGGAAGTTGCTGCTTCGCAGCGTAAATTCGGCGCGGAAAACGCTTTAATCAGCGTTTCCCCTATATAAAAGAAGGGAATGATAGCATATGAAACAAAAACGTAAAAAGATTGATTATGCAAAATGGGGATATATTTTCATTCTTCCGTTTTTTGCAGCTTTTTTCATTTTTTCCTTTATTCCTTTGATTGATACTATTCGCTACAGCTTCTACGAATACTACCGTTCGGGAATCAAGGAGATTGGTCCGAATTTTGTCGGATTCCAAAATTATGCCAGCCTGCTGCAGACCGATATGATAAAGTATGCGGGAAATACGCTGATTTTGTGGCTAATCGGATTTGTCCCGCAGATTGTGATTGCGCTTTTGCTTGCACAGTGGTTTGTGGACGCGCGCTTAAAGCTTCACGGCAAGCAGTTCTTTAAAGTGGTTATCTACCTTCCGAACCTGATTATGGCATCGGCATTTGCAATGTTGTTTTTCACGCTGTTTTCGACAAACGGACCGATGAATTCCATTCTGATGTCGATGGGGCTTACGGACCATGCAATTGATTTTTTGGGCTCAGTGTTTGGAACACGGTCGTTGGTTGGACTGATGAATTTTCTGATGTGGTTTGGTAATACGACGATTATGCTGATGGCGGCGATTATGGGTATCAGCCCGGATATTTTTGAGGCGTCGGAGCTTGACGGGTGCAGCAGTACGCAGCGGTTTTTCCATATCACGCTTCCGCTTATCCGCCCGATTTTGGCATACACGCTGATTACGTCCATTATCGGCGGACTGCAGATGTTTGACGTGCCGCAGATTTTGACAAACGGACAGGGAAATCCCGACCGTACGTCCATGACGCTGATTATGTTCCTGAACAGTCATTTGAAGAGTAAAAACTATGGTATGGCAGGTTCGCTGTCGGTATATCTGTTTATTGTAAGCGGCATTTTGTGCTTTATCGTTTACCGCATGACAAATGATGATGATTCGGACGGTTCTAAGGCTGCTGCAAGGAAAAAGCGGAAAGCGGGAAGGAGATAAAACGTATGAATTCAAAAACATTAAGCGCTCTGCGCAGTATTTTTGCACATGTAGTTCTGATTATTTTATCGTTTATGTGCCTGTTTTTCTTCTATATCTTATTTGTCAATGCGACGCGCTCGCACGCGGATTTGCAAAAAGGCTTTTCGGCGCTTCCGGGAGGTCACTTTTGGCAGAATTTAAAAAATGTGGCAAACGACGGAACGTTTCCGATGATAAGGGGTATTTTAAACAGCCTCATCGTATCAGGAAGCTGTGCGGCAATTTGTACTTATTTTTCATCGCTCACGGCATACGGATTGTACGCGTATGATTTCAAATTAAAGAAAATCGCGTTTACGTTTATCATGGCAATTCTTGTCATGCCGACGCAGGTAACGGCAATGGGCTTTTTGCGGCTGATTACGAAAATGGGCATGTATGATTCCCTGCTGCCGCTGATTATCCCGTCGATTGCGTCACCGTCCGTATTTTATTTTATGTACAGTTATCTGCAGTCATCGCTGCCGCTGTCTTTGGTGGAGGCGGCAAGAATTGACGGCTCGAAGGAGTTTCGGACATTTAACCAAATCGTCCTTCCGATTATGAAACCGGCAATCGCGGTGCAGGCAATCTTTACGTTTGTCGGTTCTTGGAACAATTATTTCGTTCCTGCGTTGGTCATTCAATCAAAGGACAAAATGACGGTGCCGATTTTAATTGCCATGCTGCGCGGCGCAGATTACATGAACTTTGACATGGGTAAGATTTACATGATGATTATGGTGGCGATTGTGCCGATTATCCTTGTCTATCTGCTTTTGTCAAAATATATTATTGCGGGTGTGACGCTTGGAGGCGTTAAGGGATAAGAATGGGTGAAGCTATGACAGAAAAAAACAAAATTCACAGCGGTACGCTGACACAAAATCCTTCACAGCGGGAAATGATACATAGCATGTTTGCACGGGAGGCAGCGGCGCAGGGGATTGTGCTCTTAAAAAACGAAGACATTCTCCCGCTGGAACGGTCTAAGGCGATTGCGCTGTTTGGAGCCGGAGCAGGAAAGACTGTCAAGGGAGGTATTGGCTCAGGAGATGTCAACAACCGGGAAACAGTTTCCATATACCAAGGACTTACGGACGCAGGTATACACGTTACAAGTAAGGACTGGCTGACGGATTACGAGAGGCGTTATGCGCACGCAAGGGCTGCGTGGAAGGAAAAGATACTGGCGGACGCAAAGGGCATGGAAAATCCCTTTGACGCTTATGCGGCAAATCCTTTTGTTATGCCGACAGGGCGCAGCATAGCGGCTGATGATATGGAAGGGGCGGCGGCAGCGGTTTATGTCATCAGCCGAATCTCCGGGGAAGGAAAGGATCGCCGCAGGGAAGAAGGCGATTATTATTTAAGCGCAGCGGAGCGGGAGGACCTTCTGTTTTTAAACGGACAAAATCTTCCAATCGTACTGATTTTAAATGTCGGCGCGCCGATAGAGCTGACGGGGATTTTGCAGGAGGCACAAAATATCAGGGCAATCCTGCATTGTTCCCTGCCCGGTCAGGAGGGCGGTCATGCGGTGGCAGATGTGCTTTTCGCAGATGTAACGCCAAGCGGCAGGCTCACAACGACTTGGGCGAGGCACTATGCGGATTATCCGTCTGCCGAAACGTTCGGCTATCTGAACAAAAATTTGGAATATGACGAATACAGAGAGGGCATTTATGTCGGATACCGTTACTTTGACAGTTTTGATATCCAACCGCTCTTTCCGTTTGGATACGGGCTTTCTTATACGGACTTTTCGATAGCGACGCAAGGGGTTCGCAGGACGGAAACGGGGTTTGAGGTAGAAGTCACGGTACAAAATACAGGAACGATGTATGCCGGCAGAGAGGTTGTGCAGGTTTATGCGGTTCTGCCGCAGGAGGGACTGGCAAAGGAACTGCGCAGGCTTATCGGCTTTGCAAAGACAAAAACACTGCGCCCCGGGGAAACGCAGCAGCTTAGCGTTGTAATTGACCAAAAGCAGCTTGCAGGCTTTTCGGAGCAGCTCCATGCATGGACGATTGAGCAGGGAGTGTACGGTATATGGGTGGGGAGCCATTTGGCGTCCTTGCAGCCCGCAGCTTTGCTTTCGGTTAAGGAGCAGGTTATTTTGGAGGAGACAAGCGCCATTTGCCCGAAAAAGGCAGGATTTGAGGAGCTTTGGGCACCCGAAACGCGAAAACGCAAAGCGCAGGAGTATCTTGCGCAGGCAAAGGCGCAAGGGGTTTTGCAGCTTGACTTTGTGCCGCAAAAGGAAGTGCGAAAGGAGGTTCAGACTCCGGTTGCGAAGGGGTATGCTGTTGAGGAGCTGATACCGCTTTTATATGGAAAGCTGTCACAGGAGGGCGGTATGCTTGGCGCAGCAGGAATTTCCGTACCGGGATCTGCCGGGGAAACGACGGGGGCGCTTGCGCATTACGGAAAACGTGCTTTGGTGATGGCAGACGGTCCGGCAGGACTGCGTTTACGGCAAAATTATGCGGTCGACCGCAAGACGGATACCATATACGGAACGGGAGTTCTTGGCTCGCTCGAAAACGGCTTTTTGGAAGAGGTGGAAGCGCATGAGGATGCGGACTGGTATTATCAGTATTGTACGGCGTTTCCGGTCGGAACGGCATTGGCGCAGACATGGGATACGGCGCTCATGAAACGGTTTGGCAGCGCCATAGCAGTTGAGATGGAGGAGTTTCAGATTGACTTGTGGCTTGCTCCCGGCATGAATATCCATAGAAATCCTTTGTGCGGGAGAAATTTCGAGTATTATTCGGAGGACCCGTTTTTGTCCGGTATGATGGCAGCGGCAGTGACAGCTGGTGTACAAAGCAATAAAAGATGCGGCGTGACAATCAAGCACTTTGCCTGCAACAATCAGGAGGACAACAGAATGGCAGTTGACGCGCGCGTTTCAGAGCGCGCCCTGCGGGAAATTTACTTGCGCGGATTCGAGATTGCGGTGAAGGAAAGCGCGCCGGCAGCAATCATGTCTTCCTATAACTGCGTGAATGGTGTTCATACGGCAAACAGCCGGGACCTCTGTACAACGGTTGCGCGCGGTGAGTGGGGCTTTGAGGGGATAATTATGTCAGACTGGAATACGACGGTTCCAAAGGACGGGAGTGTGCCGTGGCAATGCGTTGCGGCAGGAAATGATATTATTATGCCGGGAAACCGCAAAGATGCGGAAAATATCCGTATGGCGTATGCACAGGGACTGCTTTCGGAGAACGAAATCCGCTGTTGCGCGGGGCGTATTCTTGCGTTGATTGAGAGACTGGCAGGAGGTTAAGTAATTCTTCCTGCCGTTTGATTTCTGTTTCCGCCTACTCGGTTGTTACATTCCAAGTCGCGCGGGAGTGGAGGTCGCGGTATTTTTTGGGCGTCATGCCGGTAAATTCTTTAAAAAGTTGTATGAAATGGCTTTGGGAAGAAAACGACAGGTAATTTGCAATTTCGATTAAACTGTAGTCGCAGTATTTTAATAAGTGCTGCGCTTTTTCAATTTTCTTTTCACGCACGTAATCGCTTACCGACACGCCGGTTTCTTTTTTGAAAAGACGGGAGAGGTAGCTTGCGGAGAGACCGGTATATTCGGCGAGGTCTTCAATTGTAATTCGCTCCGTGATGTGGGCGTAAATGTAATCAATGCAGGTGATAATGGGCTTTGATGCGCCTTGATTTCGGATTAAAAAGCGCATTTTTCCGGTGAAATCAAGAACCATGCGGTCATGGAGCTCTGCGACAGACGCAGTGGTGTTCAGGCTGTCAAGCTTGAGAATGTAGAAATCGCTTAGTCGAAATGCCTGTTCCAGCTCCATGCCTGCCTCGACGCAGAGTCTTGTCACGAACGCTGTCGTGATGACAAAGTGGTATTTGAGGTTGGTCACGTCGTCGCGGGACAAAAGACCGACGCCGTCCGTTTCGATAAATTTCTTTTCCTTGCAGTTTTGCCGCACGAAGTCGATGTCGCCGGAGCTGACTGCGTGGAAAAAGAGCTGCTCGTCGCTGAGCGGGCGGTGAAATTTTTCTTCTTCACTGTCTAAGGTTTCCTGGGTGTACCATTCCTGTAATAATCTCATAGGCGTATTCCTCCGGTTTTTTATGGTGAGTAGCTTATTTGCCCACTCGATTGTTAGGGTGATTGTATCATAAATGGGGTGCTTTTGCAATGTATGGTAAGATTGACAAGTGCTGGAGGGAAGGTTTATGATGTGAGAAAACGAATCGCAGCCAGATAAAAATCCATTGGCGAAGCAAATATTGCATGGATTTTTATCTGTTACTGGAACGCAGTGAACAGTAACGGTTTATAATTCTTATATGCAAAAGTGGCTGATGGGTAATATGTTTTTGGAAAGGGATTGACAGGATATGGTAATATACGCGAAAGTCAGGAGCAACGGGGAGTATCATTCCGCGAATATCGCACATGCCGTTATGGGATTTCGGGAGATGGGCGCGGAGATTGTGAAATATAAAACGATTGATGAAATTTATGGTACGGTGACGGACGAGGACATTGTTTTGGATTATATTGCGCAGGTGCAGACGATTTTCCATAAATTTGGCATAACTTCGTCGTGTGAGGATTATCCGGACGCGCTAAAACCGTTTATGGGGCGCAGGATTTGGACGGACACGATTGACGCAATCAATGCAAATCCCGATAAGTGGGGTGTTTTCGTAAAACCGGTTAAGGATAAGGCGTTTACGGGCGTGGTGGTAAACGGACCAAAGGATCTGATTGGGTGTGGAAGCTGCTATGAGAATTACGAGGTGATTTGCAGCGACGTGCTGGACCTGAAACGGGAGTGGCGCGGATTTATGGTGTATGACAGATTAGTTGACATTCGTCCGTATAAGGGGGATTATCATTACAATTATAACCCGAAGGTTGTAGATGAAGTGGTGGAGGCGTTTCTGACAATTCCCGACCGTCCGATGGGGTGCAGCATTGATTTTGCGGTGGCGCTTAAGGACGGGAGGGAGCAGACCGTTTTTTTGGAACTGAACGACGGGTATGCGCTTGGAAACTATGGGCTGCAGTATTTGGATTATGCAAAGCTGATTTCCGCGCGGTGGTCGCAGCTTTTTTGCAGGGAAGATGTGTTTGATTTTCGGATAGGGAGCAAGGGTATATAGCAGCGATGATGATGAAAAATGAAAAGTTTGCAAAAGTTCTTTTTATTTGAGATGCATGTTTGCTATAATAGAATTATTGATAGGAAAGAATGTGACAGTATATGAGTGAAAGAGAACAGGCGAAACAGATTATTGATAAGCTTCCGGAATATAAAGTGAAAAATTTGCTTTTGTTTTTAAAAGGAATCCAATTTGATGATGATTTAGAAGATGATTTATATTGTCAAAAATTGTATGAGTTGTGTTGTAGATGCCGGTAATCGTGGAGTTATATACCAAAGATATTGATAGAAGACAATTGAAAGGAATAATGAATGGTTACGATTACAAACGAAACAGTCAGCCATGCGATTGATTATATTTTGCAACATATCGGCGAGGAGCTGTCGGTGGAAGAAGTCGCGGCGCACTGTCATTTTTCCAAGTATCATTTCAGCAGAATGTTTAAGGAGCAGACGGGGGAGAGCGTGTTTGACATTTACCGTATGGTAGATGAAAAATCGGGGTATATGGAGCTGGATATTTGTCTGCCGGTGAAATCGTAGTTTGGCTGGTTTCAACAAAATGAAGTTCCCAAAAGACAAGAGGCGGTACTGAAATTGACTTTTTAAAAAGCACAAATTCAGAAGTTTATATTTTGACCTCCTGATATGATAGTTCTTGTTTCAAAGAAAATATCATGTCAGGAGGTTTTATTATGGATTTGGAAAAAACTAGACAAAACACGACAGGAACCATTCTGCGGTTTTCGGTGCCCGCTATTGTTGCGATGCTGCTCACTTCGCTGATTACCGTGGCGGACGGCTTTTTTGTCGGAAATTACGTTGGAGCGGAGGGCATTGCCGCAGCGTCGCTTTTGTCTGCGGAGGTTTCGTTTGGCGGGAGGAAAGGTGACGGTAATACGAAATGCGTTGCTTTACATATGGCGGGTATCATGTTAGAATGATGTAAATACAGTCAGAAAATGTTTTGGAAGGAAAAGGGAAACAACAAGGAGGACTGGAATGAAACGGCTGATAAGGCTTGGTCAAAGGAGGGAATTTCAAATGCGGTGAAAGCACTTCTGAAAGAAAGTACGCCGCTCTTTGACAGTATGGTAAAGCAGTTGGATTTGTTTCCGGATTTGCGGGATGTGATAGAAAAGATTTTATATCGGGGAGCAAAAATGCCGTTCAATTTAGATATAAAATCCGTCAGTATCGGGACGATGTTTGGCTTTTTAAAGGATAAGAACGGGCAGATTGCAATCTCAAACCGCATCTTTGAAATGCGAATGTTATATATGTTTATTGCAAAAGAGTCTGTTCATAGCGAAGTGTTTCAATATGCAGAATGCAGCAAAAACCAGTTCATTAAAAAGGAAAGACTTGACATGGATTTGGTAATACAGAAATTTGAGGAATATTTTAACGATATTTACGGCAACAACGACGAAAAATTTGTTGAAGACTACGGGCGGAAATTTTTCCTGCTCTATCTGAAACCGATTATTAACGGCACGGGAAATTACTATCTCGAGGCACAGACAAGGGACATGAAACGGACCGACGTGGTTGTGGATTACAAAGGCGAACAGTTTGTAGTTGAGTTAAAGATATGGCATGGAAACGAGTATAACGAACGAGGGGAACGTCAGCTTAGGGATTACTTGGATTATTTTCATTTAGAGAAGGGATATATGCTCAGCTTTAACTTTAATAAAAAGAAAGAAACGGGATTACGGGTCATTGCGTTGGACGGCAAAACACTTGTGGAGGCAGTTGTCTGACAACACATTAAAAAATCTCCAAAACAGCCTGAGCGCGGCTATGCGAAAGGCTGTTTTTCCCTTATTAAAGATTGCGGGAGTTTCGGAAAGGCAGGAAAAAGAGTGCAGCAGCTTCAATTTATCTGGAAATACATAAAACGCCACAAATGGCAGTATATCGGCGGGATTATTACGCTGTTTATTTTGGATTTTGCAAATCTGTACATTCCTAAGACAACCGGAGTTATCACGGACGGGCTTGCGGCACATACGATGGATTTGCGCGGTGTGTGGCATAATATTGTGATTATTTTGTCAATCGGACTGACGCTTACAATCGGGCGTTTTTTGTGGCGTTATTTTCTGTTCGGTGCGGCGCGCTCGATTGAGCGGGAAATCCGTGACGACATGTTTGCCCATTTGGAAACGCTTGACGTGGAATATTATAATGAGCATAAAACAGGCGATCTGATGACACGTTTTACCAGTGATTTGAACGCCGTGCGCATGGCAATCGGACCCGCGGTGATTGCGGCGTTTGACGCGATTGTCATGACAGTGATGGTGATTGGGCAGATGATGATTTATGTCAATGTAAAGCTGACGCTTGCGGCAATCGTTCCGATGTTTTTTATTGCGGTGGGTGAGTTGTATTATGGGAACATCATGCAGAAGCGGTTTTTGGAGCGGCAGGAGGCGGTTTCGGAACTGACAGACTTTGTGCAGGAGAGTTTTTCGGGTGTGCGCGTCGTGAAAGCGTTTGTGCAGGAGCGCGCGCAAATCCGTGCGTTTGCCAAAGCCAACGCGAAGGCAAAAAAGAAAAATTTAGGGATTGCCAAAATGGAGGCGGTTGTCATGCCGCTTTTGGACGTGGTAATCGGCATCAGCAGTCTGATTACGCTGCTTTACGGCGGGGTTCTTGCGCTTGCGGGGGAAATTACGATTGGGCGCTTTGTCGCGTTTCATCAATATATTACCATGCTTGTGTGGCCCATGATTGCCTGCGGCGAGGCAATCAACATGTTCTCGCAGGGCGGTGCGGGGATTCGCCGGATACAGGAGGTTTTTGCGGCACAGCCCGAAATTGCGGACAATCGTGATGTTGAGGAGGTAAGCGAAATCAAAGGAAATATCCGCCTCAATCACCTGACGTTTCTCCATAGAGGGCACAGTGAGCCAACGTTAAAGGACATCAGCCTAAACATCAAGGCGGGGACGACGCTTGCGGTGATCGGACGGACGGGAAACGGCAAATCGACCATGGTCAATCTTTTGCTGCATCTTTATCAAACGAAACGGGGCATGATTTTTATTGACGGAACGGACATCAATGATATTTCGCTCAAGTCGCTGCGCGAAAACATTGCGTATGTGCCGCAGGACAATTTTCTGTTTTCCGATACGTTAAAATCCAACATTGCATTCGGAACAGATGATGCCAAAATGGAGGAAATCGTCCGCGCGACAAAGACGGCATGTATCCACGACAACATCATTGCGTTTCCCGACGGGTACGAAACGATTGTAGGGGAGCGGGGCGTTACGCTTTCCGGTGGTCAGAAGCAGAGAAGTTCAATTGCAAGGGCTATCAAAAAGAATGCGCCGATCTTGATTTTGGACGACGCGCTTTCGGCGGTGGATACGGATACGGAGGAGCAGATTCTGCACAATTTAAAGGAAAACAGGCGCGGGAAAACGACAATCTTAATTGCACACCGCATTTCCACGATACAAAATGCCGATACGATTTTGGTTTTGGAGGACGGAGAGGCAAAGGAATGCGGCAATCATCAGGAGTTGATGGCGCTCGGCGGTATTTACAGGGACATGTTTGAGAAACAGCAGCTGGAGGCGCAGAAAAATCTGGCTGGCATGGAGGAAGTGTGAAGAGATTTTCTAAGCGGTCAAAAGACGCCCGCTAAGAAAATCTAAAGCTTCACACAGAAGAACGCAAGGGCAGCGTTCTTCACAGATTGTTTGTGCTGCTGAGGCAGCATGACTGGAAAGTGTGAAAAATACTTCTAAGGCAGCAAATCGAATAAAATTCGATTTAGACGCTACCTAAGAAGTATTAAGTTTCACACAGGAAAAACGCAATATAGGGCGTTGCGTTTTTCATTTCTATTGAGCCGCCAAAGGCGGCATGGAGGATTAAAATGAAACGGCTAATGACATACTTAAAACCGCATAAATGGCTGATGATGCTTGCCTGCGTGCTTGTTGTCGCGCTGATTGGCGTGGAGTTATACAAACCGATTATTATTGGGAATGCGATTGACGATTATATCGGCGGGTTCGGGCAGGCGGGATTTGACGCGCATGCGGCGTATCGGGGGATTTTGCGCGCGGGGGCGCTCTATGCGCTGATGCTGTTTCTCGGCTTTGTTTTTAACGCGTCCAACACGTGGATTTTGCAGAATGTCGGGCAGTCCATTATTTACAAAATGCGCGAGGAGGTCTTTGCGCATATTCACAGTCTTTCCGTGCGCTTTTTTAATACGCAGCCTGTCGGCAAGCTGGTCACGCGGGTGTCAAATGATACGGAGGCGGTCAATGAGTTGTTTTCGCAGATTTTGGCAAAGCTGTTTAAAAATACGGTGAAAATCATCGGATTTGCGGTAGTGATGCTTTCGATTGACGTGCGTATGGCGTTGTATTCGTTTCTCCTTCTGCCGTTTGTTACCGCACTGACGTTCTTTTTCCGCTATCTGTCAAGAAAGGCGTACCGCATTACGCGCACGCGGATTACGGAATTAAACACCTTTTTGTCGGAGCATCTTTCCGGCATGAAGCTGATTCAGATTTTTGCGCGGGAAAAGGAGAAGTATCAGGAATTTGAGTGGAAGAGCGGGCAGCTTTTCCGGGCAAATTGGCGCGAGGTTCTGACGTTTGCCGTTTTCCGTCCGGCGATTTACATGATGTCGGTGTTCGCGATGGTAATTGTCATCGGGCAGGGCAGCGCGTCGGTGCTTGCGGGAACGGTTTCGCTTGGCACGCTGTTTGTGTTTATCAACTATATCAGTTCGTTTTTCGAGCCGATTCAGGAGTTGGCGGAGCAGTTTGGAACGCTGCAGTCCTCGCTTGCCTCCGCGGAGAAAATCTTTTCGATTTTAGATGTGGAGCGTGAGATTGTCAATCCAAAGTATCCAAAGCCTGTGGAGATTTTGGGGCAGATTGAATTTCGCCATGTTTGGTTTGCGTATGAAAAGGACGATTATATTTTAAAGGACGTGAGCTTTTGCATCGCGCCCGGAGAAAAGGCGGCATTTGTGGGAGCGACGGGTGCGGGGAAGACCTCCATACTGAATTTAATCGGGCGTTATTATGACGTGCAGCGCGGCGAAATTCTGATTGACGGCGTCAATATCAAGGAGATTGACAAAGATGTGCTGCGGCGTGCAATCGGGCAGGTGCAGCAGGACGTGTTTTTGTTTACGGGGGATATTCGGGGAAATATTTCGTTGGGGAATGAGGCGGTTTCTCAGGCGGACGTGGAGCGCGCGGCGCAGGTTGTGCACGCGGACACGTTTATCGGGAAGCTGCCGCACGGTTTTGACGAACCGGTGACGGAACGCGGCAGTACGCTTTCCGCGGGACAGCGGCAGCTCCTTTCGTTTGCGCGCACGCTTGCCTATGATCCGACGATTTTGGTACTTGATGAGGCAACCGCGAATATTGATACGGAAACGGAGCAGCTGATTACGCAGGCACTTGAAACGCTCATGGAGGGCAGGACGACGATTATGGTGGCGCACAGGCTTTCGACGATTCAGCATGCGGATAAGATTATGGTGATGCACCAGGGGGAGATTCAGGAGAGCGGAACGCATCAGGAGCTTTTGCGGCTTGGGGGGATGTATAAAAAGCTGTATGATTTGCAGTTGGCGCAAGGGTAACGCAAGAAAATGCGTAAGCAAATGTTTCCCGTAAATTTGTAGACATCATTTGGATTTTAGTGTAGACTAATAATGTATGTAATTTAACGCCTTAACTTGAATCAATAATATACGCGAGAGGGAGTGGGCACTCTGGTAATCAGAAAATTTGTTAGAACACGTTCCTTACAGGTAGGAATGATAATCGACCAGGCAATCGTAGACAGGGCAGGGAGAATCTTAATTGCGAGAAATACTCCTATGGATACCTTTCATAAGGATGCGCTGCTTAAAATGGGAATTGGGGGCGTCTATATCCGTGAGGGTGAGGAAGACGAGAAAAAAGAGGAGAGCAGTAATAACGTCGTAGTTTCTCCTGCCGTGCAGAAAGTGATTGAAACGAATACCGTGCAGGACCGGGCAAAGGTCAATTTGTCCGAGAGTGTAAAAGCACGTGTTGCCGAGGGAATCCAGTATCTGTACAATGACACGGAATCGGCGGGCTTTACGAGTACGACAAAAAATATCACGGATGATTTGATGAAGGCGATTGACAGCAACAATGCGCTTGCCGTGGATATCAGCGCGCTGAAGGTGAGTGATGAGTACACGTTTAAGCACAGTGTTGATGTTGCCACGATGGCAATGATTGTGGCAAAAAAACATGGGTTAAGTGAAAATGATGTCTATGAAATCGGTATTTCGGGACTTTTGCATGATGTCGGGAAGTCGAAGATCCCGAACGAGATTTTAAATAAGGCGGGAAAACTGACAGATGACGAATTTGCGATGATGAAGCAGCACTCTCTTTTTGGTTACAGTATTCTCAAGGAAAAGGACGATTTGTCCAAACAGATTAAATTAGGCGTTTTGCAGCATCACGAAAAAATGAACGCCAAAGGGTATCCAATGGGTGTAGGGGCAGACAGTATTAATATTTTTGCCCGCATTATATCGGTAGCGGATATCTATGACGCGCTGGTGACGGAGCGTCCGTATAAAAAACCATTTTCGCCGCGTGACGCGGTAGAGATGATTATGTCCATGACGGAGGAGCTTGACATTGATGTTATGAGAAGCTTTTTGGAGAGCGTCATTTTATATCCTGTGGGAACGGATGTGGAGCTTAGTACGGGAGAGCTTGCAAGAGTAGTGGAGAATAATCCAAAATATGTGCTAAGACCGAAGGTTGTAGGAATCCAGTCAGGAAAGACTTACGATTTATCAGATATCGAGAATGCAAGTATTGTTATTTTATAAAGGCTGGAATTTGGCAGCAGCATGGTGAATTGTGTGGGGCAAATGTTAGAAAAAATAGTTGACGGCTTGGAATCCGGCAAAGAGCTGGCAAAGGATGAGCTCGCAGCATTGCTTTTGAGTGACGATTTGGCGGGAACGGATTATTTAAAAAAACGTGCAAGATATGTAGCTGACTGTATTTATGGAAAAGATATATACATAAGAGGCTTGATTGAGTTTACAAGCTATTGCAGGAATAACTGCTTTTACTGCGGTATTCGGTGCGGCAATCAGAATGCGCAGCGCTACCGTTTATCAAAGGAGCAGATTATGACGTGCTGTGAGTATGGTTACACGCTTGGGTTTCGAACATTTGTTCTGCAAGGCGGCGAGGATGCATACTATACCGAAGAAAAGATTTGTAGTATTGTTTATGGTATTAAGTCAAGGTTTCAGGACTGCGCGGTAACGTTATCAATTGGTGAGAAAAGCCGTGAAAATTATCAGGCGTATTATCATGCGGGCGCGGATCGGTATCTGCTGCGTCATGAAACGGCAAATCAAGAGCACTATGAAAGGCTTCATCCAAAGGAGCTGCGTCTTGAGAACAGAAAGAAATGTCTGTATGATTTAAAAGAAATCGGATATCAGGTAGGGGCGGGCTTTATGGTAGGCTCGCCGTTTCAAACGTTAGACACAATCTATGAGGATCTGCAGTTTATCAGGGAACTGGAACCGCATATGGTTGGAATTGGTCCTTTTATTCCGCACAAGGATACGCCGTTTGCCGGTACGCGTGCGGGAACGCTTGAGATGACACTGCGGCTTCTTAGTATCATACGCCTGATGAATCCGCGTGTGCTTTTGCCTGCAACGACAGCGCTTGGGACAATTCACCCTATGGGACGGGAGCTTGGCATTGAGGCGGGGGCAAATGTAGTGATGCCCAATCTTTCCCCCGTGGATGTGAGGAAAAAGTACCAGCTTTATGACAATAAACTCTGCACGGGCGACGAGGCGGCTGAGAGCCTGCATAACCTTAAGAAGCGAATGGCGGATATCGGTTATCGGATCGTGATTGACAGAGGAGATTTTAGAAGGGAGTAGTGTGAAATTAAAATTTCACACGGCAAATTTGAGCTTGCGCCCAAATTCGCAGACTTTTACAAAAATGGAGGATTAAGATGTACAATGTAAATTCATTGAAAGCAGAAGAATTTATTTCCGATGAAGAGATTCAAGAAACATTGGTGTATGCGGATCAAAATTGTGACAATATGGAGCTTGTCGATGCCATTATGGAAAAGGCAAGAAAGAGAAAAGGGCTAAATCACAGGGAAGCATCGGTCTTGCTTGCATGTCAGAATGAAGACAAAATCAAGGAGATTTACGAGCTGGCAAATCAGATTAAAAATGATTTTTACGGCAACCGTATCGTGATTTTTGCACCGCTCTATCTTTCCAACTATTGCGTAAACGGTTGCTTGTATTGTCCGTATCACTTGAAAAATAAGCATATTGCGCGCAAGAAGCTGACGCAGGAAGAGATTGTAAAGGAAGTGACGGCGTTACAGGATATGGGGCATAAGCGCCTTGCAATCGAGGCGGGGGAAGATCCTGAAAACAACCCCATTGAGTATATTTTGGAATGCATTCAGACGATTTACAGGATTAAGCATAAAAACGGAGCGATTCGGCGTGTCAATGTCAATATTGCGGCGACGACTGTGGAAAATTACAGGCTGCTTCATGATGCGGGGATTGGAACGTATATTCTTTTTCAGGAAACATATCATAAAGAGAGTTATGAGAGATTGCATCCGACCGGACCAAAGCATGATTATGCTTACCATACGGAGGCGATGGACAGAGCGATGGAGGGCGGTATTGATGACGTCGGACTTGGCGTTTTATTTGGATTGGAATTGTACCGTTATGAGTTTGCGGGACTTTTGATGCATGCGGAGCATCTTGAGGCGGTGCATGGAGTCGGACCGCACACAATCAGCGTGCCGCGTGTGAAGCCTGCGGATGATATTAATCCGGATGATTTTGATAATGGGATTAGCGATGATATATTTGCAAAAATTTGTGCATTAATTCGTATTAGCGTTCCGTATACGGGTATGATTATTTCGACAAGGGAAAGTCAGCAGTTACGCGAGAAAGTGCTACCGCTTGGCGTGTCGCAGATAAGCGGGGCATCGCGTACCAGTGTGGGCGGCTATGCCGATCCCGAGCAGGATAACAGTACCAGCGAGCAGTTTGATGTAAGTGACAAACGCAGTCTTGATGAAGTAATCAATTGGCTGATGCGGCTTGGCTATATTCCAAGTTTTTGTACGGCGTGTTATCGGGAAGGAAGAACGGGCGACCGGTTTATGACGCTATGTAAAAATATGCAGATCTTAAACTGCTGTCATCCGAATGCATTGATGACTTTGAAGGAATATCTTGAGGACTATGCCAGTGAAGATACGAAAATACTTGGTATGAAATTGATTGAACAGGAGCTTGAGAAGATACCCAACCCAAAGGTGCGGGAACGGGCTGCCGCAAATATTCATGATATTGAAGGCGGAGAGCGGGATTTTCGGTTCTGACATGCGTGGGATAGGAACGGAGGAATATATGGGGAGCTTGAATGAAGCGCCAGGCAGTGTGCGTCTGCATATCGGTGTTTTTGGAAGAACAAATAGCGGAAAGTCATCGTTTGTCAATGCTTTTACGGGGCAGCAGGTGTCGATTGCGGCGGATGTGGCAGGTACGACAACGGATCCGGTGAGCAAGCCGATGGAGATTCATCCGCTTGGCGCGTGTGTGATGATTGATACGGCAGGGATTGATGATAAGAGTGTTCTTGGAGAGCGCAGAGTGGAAAAGACAAGAATTGCCGCTGAAAAAAGTGACATTGGTGTCATAATCTTTGACAATACAGATATGGATGCAGAGCTGGAATGGGTTCAATTATTTCGCAAAAAAAATACGCCCATACTGCCTGTTATCACAAAATCAGACAGAAGAGGGGCAAAGGAACTACAGGAACTTAGCGGCGAAGTGAACAAAAAGACGGGTGTTTTGCCAATCATTGTGAGTGCTGTTACGGGCGAGGGGATGGACGACGTAAGGGAAGCGCTTGCGCGTCTTGTTCCTGAGGATTTTGATGCACGTTTGATAACAGGACATCTCGTCGGTGAGGATGATGTGGTTGTGCTTGTGATGCCGCAGGATATTCAGGCGCCGAAGGGAAGGCTGATTTTACCGCAGGTTCAGACAATCAGGGAACTGCTGGATAAAAGGTGCATCGTAATCAGTGTCACGGCTGATAAACTGGCGGAGGGATTCAAGTGTCTCTCCAATCCGCCGCGGCTGATTATTACGGATTCACAGGTGTTTGGCACGGTATATGAACAGAAGCCCAAGGAGAGTATGCTGACATCGTTTTCCGTGCTTTTTGCTGCTTATAAGGGAGATTTGCCTTATTATTTGGAAGGGGCGTCAGCGATTGACAGACTGACGAACCGTTCCAGGGTTCTGATCGCGGAATGTTGTACGCATGCACCGCTTTCGGAGGATATTGGACGTGTTAAAATTCCGCGAATGCTGCAAAAACGATTTGGAGAAGACTTGGAGGTAGTATTTCGGAGCGGTACGGATTTTCCGGCGGATTTGTCTGCGTATGATTTGGTGATACAATGCGGTGCTTGTATGTTTAATAGAAAATATGTTCTATCAAGGATAGAGCGGGCAAAGTCGCAGGGAGTGCCAATGACCAATTACGGTGTGACGATTGCACATTTGACGGGAATATTGGATAAGGTTGTCACTTCTGTTTAGAAATACCGCTTGTACATCTGTTTTTCTTGTGCTATAATTCGTATAACAATTGATGAAAGGGAAGGAGCGCCAGATTACTGCAACGGAGTGCACAGTAACAAAGGGGAAGGAGCGTGAGGACAGATGTATATAGAAATTGACTTTAACAGTGACGAAGCACTGTACTTACAACTGCGCAACCAGATTATTATCGGGATTGCGACATCCCAGTTTCAGGAAGGGGATGCGCTCCCTTCGGTGCGGCAGCTTGCGGATACAATCGGCATCAATATGCATACGGTCAACAAGGCGTATTCTGTACTAAAGCAGGAAGGGTTTGTGAAGGTGGACAGACGAAAAGGTGCAGTGATTGCCTTGGACATCGATAAAATGCAGGCGCTTGAGGAGCTTAAGCGCGATATGCAGGTGCTTTTGGCAAAGAGCAGCTGCAAACGGATATCACGCAGGGAAGTGCATGCGCTGATTGATGAGATATATGAGGATTATGAAGGCTGGGAAAGGAGTAAGAGATAGAAATGCAGCAGTATACGGATAAAGCAAAGACCGCTTTACAGAAAGCGGCAAAGACGGCAAAGGATTTGCGTCAGAGTTATATCGGAAGCGAGCACATTCTTGTGGGACTTGTCAGGGAAAAGACCGGCGTTGCGGCAAGGGTGCTTGCAGACAACGGCGTTGATGACGTGCAGCTAATCAGTATGATTAAGGAGCTGATTGCACCGGAAGGAAATGTTGCCACGATGGAGCGGGATGGCTATTCGCCCAGGGCGGCAAAAATATTGGAGGAAAGTCACAGACTGGCACATAAATATAAGAGCCCGCTTACCGGAACGGAGCATATTCTTTTAGCCATTTTAAGAGAAGGCGAGAATGTAGGCTTGAGACTTTTGAATACAATCGGTATCAATGTGCAGAAGCTTTATATGGATACGCTGATTGCGATGGGTGAGGATATTAATCAGCACAAGGATGATCTGAGCAGGAACAGGAAAAAGAAAAAGGATGGTGTGACGCAGACCCTGAATCAGTATAGCAGGGATTTGACACAGCTTGCAAAGGATGGAAGGCTGGATCCTGTGATTGGCAGGGAAACAGAGATTTTGCGTGTGGTGCAGATTCTTTCAAGACGCACGAAAAATAATCCTTGTCTGATTGGAGAACCGGGTGTTGGAAAGACTGCAATTGCGGAGGGGCTTGCACTCCGAATTGTGAACGGGGATGTGCCGGATACTGTAAAAAATAAACGCGTTGTGACATTGGATCTCGCAGGAATGGTTGCAGGCTCGAAATACCGGGGCGAGTTTGAGGAGCGTATCAAAAGGGTAATCAGGGAGGTAATTGATGCCGGAAATATCTATCTGTTCCTTGATGAAATCCACACATTGATTGGAGCGGGTGGTGCAGAGGGAGCAATTGATGCATCAAACATTTTAAAGCCCTCGCTTTCGAGAGGTGAAATCCAGCTGATTGGAGCAACGACGGTTGCCGAATACCGGAAATATATTGAAAAGGATGCGGCATTGGAACGAAGATTCCAGCCTGTGATGGTGGAAGAACCGACGGAGAGTGAGGCGGTGGAAATCCTTGAGGGAATTGCCCATAAATATGCGGAGCATCATCAAGTAACAATCACGCATGAGGCGCTTGAGGCGGCAGTAAAGCTTTCGGACCGCTATATCAATGACAGGAACCTGCCTGATAAGGCGATTGACTTGATTGATGAGGCATCGGCTGCGATTCGGCTTAAAAATATGCATTTGCCGGATAATTTTAAGGAGATGACAGAGCAGATTAAGCGGTTTGATTTGCAGATAGAGCGTTCCATTCGAATGGAAGCCTATACGCAGGCGGCAGAATTACGGCAAAAGCAGGATGAACTGATTAAAAAATACGATAAAGCTTATATCCGGTATGAAAAGACGCAGACAGAAAAAAATCTTGTGGTAACGGAAAATGATATCGCAGAAGTTGTGGCAAACTGGACGAAGATACCTGTTAAAAAATTAACGCAAAAAGAAAGCGAGCGCCTTTTGAAGCTGGAAAGTATTCTTCATAAGCGGGTGATTGGACAGGAGGAGGCGGTGACGGCAGTCGCGCAGACGATGAAACGCGGACGCGTGGGACTTCAGGATCCGAATCGTCCAATCGGTTCGTTCCTGTTTTTAGGACCTACCGGAGTTGGAAAAACAGAGCTCTCCAAAGCGCTTGCGGAGGCAATGTTCGGATCCGAAAATGCCTTAATCCGGGTTGATATGTCAGAGTATATGGAATCGCATTCCGTATCGAAAATGGTCGGTTCGCCTCCGGGTTATGTTGGCTTTGAGGAGGGGGGACAGCTCAGCGAGAAGGTGCGCAGAAATCCGTATTCGGTCGTGCTCTTTGACGAGATTGAGAAGGCGCATCCCGATGTGTTTAATATTCTTTTACAGGTGCTTGATGACGGGCATATTACCGATTCGAAGGGCAGAAAGGTGAGCTTTAAAAATACCATATTAATCATGACTTCAAACGCTGGTGCAAAGCGGATTGTCGATCCCAAGAATTTAGGGTTTGTGACGGTGAAGGACGAGAAGGCGGATTACAATAAAATGAAGTCAAACGTTATGGAGGAAGTAAAGCGTTTATTTAAGCCGGAGTTTATTAACCGTATTGATGAGATTATGGTATTCCATCCATTGACGGACCAGGATATGAAGCAGATTATTACGCTGTTGTCCAAAAATCTCTGTGAACGCTGTAAGGCACAGCTTGATATTGATTTGACGTTAACCGGAACGCTAAAGGAGTACCTTGTGAAGAAGCATTCCGATCCCAAGATGGGTGCAAGACCCTTAAAGCGTGCGATTCAGAATGTCGTGGAAAACGAGCTTGCAACGGCAATTCTAGAGGGCAGAGTGAAAGCAGGGGATGTGGTTTCGGCAGGCGTTCGAAACGAAAAAATTACGTTTTCGGTGAAGGAACCGAAGGAAAAAACGGTGGAATCGGAATCATAAAAATTTGTATGATTTTTATATAAAATTGTAGAAATAAAGAAAAATTTAGTATATGATAGAAGTGTAACCATGTAATGTTCAGTTACAGTTAATTAGCATTTATTGTTTTAGGAGGACAAAAGAAATGTCAGCAGTCACAGAATTACTACGTTCCGAGAGTAATGGCAGCATCAGCTTTGGAAATCATGAACTTGCCGCTAAGGCAAAGCTTGAGGATTATAAGCATGCAGGAGATACGTACAAGGTCAAAACTTATCAGGCAATTACGAAGTTGGAGAAAAACGGACTATTTTTATATGAATCTGTTCCAGGTACATCAGTTCATGATTTTAGCAGTGAGGAAGACAGCATCTCGTTTGTAGTAGAGGGCGCACAGGATGCACAGATTACGTTGGGCGTGGAACAGGATGCAGAGTATGAAGTTATTGTGGCAGGAGAGAGTGCAGGTACGATGAAAACAAATCTCTCAGGAAAGCTCAGCGTCAGTGTTGAATTGGAAGGTGCAGGAGCGGTTGAGGTCAGACTGAATAAAAAATAATTGCAGTAGATAAATACGGAAGATAAGATACCTCCTCTAAGAACGCTATGGGGAGGTATTTTTATATCTCTGATAAGAATAGGGGAATAATATGGCTAAAAAAATAACTACCGTGTTCTTTTGCCAGGAGTGTGGACATGAATCAGCAAAGTGGATGGGGCAGTGCCCGGCATGTAAAAAATGGAACACGTTTGTTGAGGAAAAAGTCAGTGTTACGGGAAGTGGCATGGGCGGTGCGTCAAAAACCGCGGCTGTAAGGGAGATGCCAAAGCCTGTGGAAATCGGTACCATTTCGCTGAATGACGGGGAGCGCGTAACAACAGGAATTGAGGAACTCGACAGAGTGCTTGGAGGCGGAATTATGCAGGGCTCACTGATTCTTGTGGGGGGGGATCCCGGAATCGGAAAATCGACGCTTCTCCTTCAGACATGCAGGCAGCTTTCGCTTATGGGGAAAAAAGTGCTTTATATTTCAGGGGAAGAATCTTTAAAGCAGATTAAACTTCGTGCCATGCGCATCGGTGAATTTCGGGATAACATGCTTTTGTTGTGTGAAACGAATTTAGGGCTCGTGGAGGAGGCAATCCAACGCACGAATCCGGAGATTGTGATAATTGATTCGATACAAACAATGTATCAGGAAGAGGTGTCGAGCGCCCCGGGAAGCGTTTCGCAGGTCAGAGAGGCGACAAATGTATTTTTGCAGCTTGCAAAAAAGCTGGGTATTTCTATTTTTATCGTTGGTCATGTGACAAAGGAAGGGACTGTGGCAGGACCAAGGGTTTTGGAGCATATGGTGGATACTGTGCTTTATTTTGAAGGGGATCGGTATGCATCATACCGTATTTTACGCGGTGTGAAAAATCGGTTTGGGTCGACAAATGAAATTGGTGTGTTTGAGATGAGAAAGGAAGGTCTTGTAGAGGTCAAAAATCCTTCTGAGTATATGCTGAGCGGAAAACCTGTGGGAGCAAGCGGATCCGTAGTGGTGTGTTCTGTGGAGGGAACCCGCCCGATTTTGATTGAAATACAGGCGCTTGTGTGCCATACCAATTTCGGGATACCGCGCCGCCAGACGACGGGGACGGATTTTAACAGGGTAAACCTGCTGATGGCTGTGCTGGAAAAGAGACTTGGACTGCAGATTGGCGATTGCGATGCGTATGTGAATATTGCAGGGGGCATGAAAATGAATGAGCCGGCGATCGATTTGGGAATCATTATGGCAATCGTGTCAAGCTTTCGCAACAGAGTCATTGATGAGAAAACGCTTGTGTTTGGAGAGGTCGGACTGAGCGGAGAAGTACGTGCCGTCACAATGGCGGCACAGCGTGTCCGGGAGGCAAAAAAGCTAGGCTATGATGTTGTTATTATGCCGCGTGTGAATCTTGAGGGAATGGAACCGGTGAAAGGAATCAAGGTAATTGGTGTGGGCGGTATTGGTGAAGCGATTGATTTAATATAAAATGATTTATGGATGGAGGATAATGGCAATGAAAACCATTGAGGAGCTTATGCATTTTCTTGACAGCTCGATTACCTGTTACCATGCAGTATGCGAGGTGGAGAAAAGGTTATTGGAGGCAGGCTTTATTAAGCTTAATGAAAAGAATGTGTGGGAGATTGAAGGCGGATGTGGGTATTATGTGGTGAGAAATGATTCGTCCATAATGGCATTTTGCGTGCCAAATTGTGATGTAAGCGATATTAAGGGGTTTCATATTTTTGCGGCACATTCAGATTCTCCGGCATTTAAGTTAAAGGAATATCCTGAAATGACAAAAGAGGGCGTGTATGTGAGTCTTAACACGGAAAAATACGGCGGCATGATCTTGCCCTCATGGCTTGACAGACCGCTTACGATTGCTGGAAGGGTGTGTGTGGAGGAAGATGGTGAAATTGTGTCCTATCCGGTGAAATTAAAGGATAATACCTGCCTGATTCCAAACCTTGCGATTCATTTAAACCGTGATATGAATAACGGCATTGCGTTAAATCCGCAGACGGATATGCTGCCGCTTTTAATGATGCGTCCGGAAAGTGAGTCGGAAGCGGAAGCTATCAAAAGTATGCTGGTTGATGCGCTGAACGGTCAGTATCGGAAACATTTCGTGGCAGAGGATATTTTGTCTTCCGACCTCTTTGTCCAAAACAGTCAGAAGGCGGTTCTTGCAGGGGCATCCGACGAGTTTATTATGTCTGCGAGATTTGATGATTTGGCGTGTGTCTTTGCTGGAATGGAGGCAGTGCTTTCGGCACAGTCCAATCACTATATTAATGTGTTTGCCGTGTTTGACAACGAGGAGGTTGGAAGTCTTACAAGGCAGGGAGCGGATTCTACCTTTTTGCGGGACACGCTTGACAATATCAGTGATGGGCTTAGGGCAGATCAGAGGGCTTTCAGAATATGGAAGGCAGACAGTTTTCTTTTAAGTGCAGACAATGCGCATGCCTGTCATCCCAATCAGGGAGCAAAGTCGGATCCTGTAAACAGACCAATCCTTAATGGCGGTATTGTGTTGAAATATCATGGAGGGCAAAAATATGCTACAGATGCATATTCGGCGGCTGTTGTGAAAAAGCTTTGCAAAGCGCAGAATATTCCATATCAGATTTATACGAACCGTTCCGATATTGCGGGAGGCTCAACGCTTGGGAATCTCTCTATGGCACAGGTGAGCGTACCTGCAGCGGATATCGGGCTGCCGCAGCTTGCGATGCATTCTGCATATGAAACGGGAGGGACAAAGGATATTGTGTTTCTGATAGAGCTTGCAAAAGCATTTTATGCAATGTAGATCAATGGAGAAGATAAGAAACGATGAAGAAATACAAAAAGTTCCTCAAAAAGCTGAGGAACTTTTTAGCAGGGGCAGAAGGAATCGAACCCTCGTTGACGGTTTTGGAGACCGCTGTTCTACCGCTGAACTATGCCCCTTTATTCAGTTTATGTTTAGCAGATATATTTTCTCGCTAACGAAAAATATTATAACATAGACTGATATACAAATGCAAGTAAAAATTAAAATATTTTTTGTCAAAATAAAACATTATTTGTTTTTGGTTGCGGCTGCTTTCAGCTGGTGTTGAACGATATACCTTCTTACAGTCTTTTCTGTATGTGTGAACATAACATACATAATTTCGTCAAGGTTCATTCCAGCCTCAAATGCATCATGTAGTACCGTGTCCAGTCCGGTTCTTGCGAGTGCGGCTTCCAAATCAGACGCGGATTGATCCAAGGTTGCCCTGTCGTCATTAAAAATGCTCATAATAGTGCTCCTTTCTTTGCTACGTCTAAACTTGATTATAGCAACATAAACCGTTTCCGTCAATAATATGATTAGAATTAACACGCCTATAACAGAGTTTTTTGTTTGAGCCGCTTGCGTTTTGGCAGCCGGGGAGGGAATAATACCTCGCAATTCCAGTGTTTGTGCCGGATGCGAGGTATTGCTAATTGTTTTTGGCTTTTATCCCATCGTGACAACAACCTCATACCGCGTTTTCCCTTTTTCATACGGAATCACGCACCCGTTAACCGCTTTCCCGTCAACGGTCATGCTCTGTATGCCCTTTTCCACATTGTTGGGATTTTTCACTGTAATCGTGTAAGTTCCCTCACGGAATTTGCGTGTCAAGGTAAAATCACCAAATCCTTTTGGCACGCACGGATTAATGGAAAGTCCCGTGTGTGTAGGGGATACGCCTAAAATATACTGCGAAATATTGACAAACGTCCATGCTGCCGTACCGGTCAGCCAGCTGTTCTTTGCCTCACCGTGGAATTTTGCATCTCTTCCGGCAATCATCTGTGAATACACATATGGCTCCGTCCTGTGGATTTCGCTGATTTCCTCCACATACGCAGGGCAGGTCTTGCGATAGATTTCAAACGCGCGGGTTCCTCTGCCGATGACCGTTTCCGCAATGGAAATCCACGGGTTATTGTGACAGAAAATTCCGGCATTCTCCTTATATCCGGGCGGATAAGAGGAAACCTCGCCAAGCTCTAAATGATACTTGGTATAGGCAGGCTGCAGCAGCATGATGCCGTAATCCGTATCTAGCTTTTCCTTGACGGAATCAAGCGCCTTTTCGGCAAGCCCTTCCTCGACGCCAACGCCTGCAAGCACACAAAATCCCTGTGGCTCGATATAAATCTGCCCCTCCTCACATTCCTTGGAACCGACTTTGTGGCTATAGGCATCATATGCGCGGACAAACCAGTCGCCGTCCCAGCCGTCCTTTAAAATCGCCGCATTCATTGCCGCGACTTCTTTTCTTGCGCGTGCCGCCTCCTCAGGCATATCCATAAGCTCGGCAAGCTGTGCGTACTCTTCTCCGTATTTCACAAACATTCCTGCGATAAATACTGACTCCGCAACCGGTCCCTCGCTCGGACCAAAGGTTTGGAACGATTCGCCGGGATGCGCGGAAAAGCAGTTTAAATTCAGACAGTCATTCCAGTCTGCACGTCCTATTAACGGCAGGCTGTGCGGTCCCTTGTGCGTGATAATATAGTCCAGGGAACGCTTCAGATGCTCCATCAGCGGTGCGGCTGCGGACATATCATTGTCAAACGGGACAAGCTGCGTCAAAATCGAAGTATCGCCTGTTTCCCGCACGTAAGCGCTTGTTCCCGCAATCAGCCACAGCGGATCGTCGTTAAAACCGCTTCCGATGTCGGAATTGCCTTTCTTTGTAAGAGGCTGATACTGATGATATGCACTGCCGTCCTGAAACTGCGTGGAAGCGATGTCAATAATGCGTTCCCTTGCGCGGTCGGGAATCAAGTGCACAAATCCAAGCAGATCCTGGCATGAATCGCGAAAGCCCATACCGCGCCCGATTCCGGATTCGTAGTACGACGCCGAGCGCGACATGTTAAAGGTCACCATACACTGGTACTGGTTCCAAATGTTGACCATGCGGTCTACTTTATCGTTTTCGGACTTTACATTGTATTTGGAAAGCAGCGTATCCCAGTATTGCTTTAAGGCGGCGAAAGCCGTTTCCACGTCAGCGTCTGTCTGATATTTTGCAAGCATTGCATTTGCGGGATTTTTGTTGATAATGCCGTCTGATTCCCACTTTTCGTCTTCCGGATTTTCCGCATATCCAAGAACGAAAACAAATGATTTCATTTCGCCGGGCTCTAACGTTACGTTGATTTGATGCGCGGCAATGGGAGACCACCCGCTTGCAACCGAATTTGTGCATGCGCCGTTTTCCACGGCAAGCGGCATGTCCGCGCCGCGGTATGCGCCTACGAATGCGTCGCGGCTTGTGTCAAAGCCGTCCGTTTTTGTATTGACCGAATACACGGCGTAATGATTGCGGCGTTCGCGGTATTCCGTTTTATGATAGATTGTGGAACCGATGACTTCCACCTCGCCAATACTTAAATTGCGCTGAAAGTTTTTCATATCGTCGTCTGCGTTCCAAAGACACCATTCCACATAGGAAAACAGCGTCAGTTCTTTTTTTGATGCGCAGTGGTTCGTCAGCGTTAAGCGGCTGAGTTCGCAAGGATCATTCATGGGTACGAATGTTAATAAATCGGCTTTCACGCCGTTTTTGGATGCGGTAAAGCGGCTATAGCCGATACCGTGGCGGCATTCATAGGAATCCAAATCCGTTTTCGTGGGCTGCCAGCCAGGATTCCAAACACTGCTTTCGTCTTTTATGTAGAAGTATTTTCCGTTTGTATCCCCCGGAACATCATTATAACGGTATCTTGTCAGGCGCAGCAGCTTTGCGTCCTTATAAAAGCTGTATCCGCCGCAGGTGTTGGAAATCAGGCTGAAAAATTCATTGCAGCCGAGATAATTAATCCAGGGAAGCGGTGTTTTGGGCGTTGTTATGACATATTCTTTGTTTTGGTCGTCAAAATATCCGAATTTCATATTCGCAGAGTCCTCCGTTTCTGATAATCAATAAACAAACATAAGGTATTCAAAAAAATCACTATCTGATTGCATTATAGAAAACGTTTAAGTAAAAGTCAAGTGCTGAAAAACTTTTTTCGACAGACAGAGCAATAATTTGTAATAGGACAAAGTATTGGTATTATAGGAAAGTTAGGGGATTTTACGCAAATCAGGGCACAGTAAAGTAAGGAAGCAACCATTACGAAAACGATTTGACCGCAATCCTCCAAAACAACAGAAGTTTGTAAAAATAGACAAAATAACAATAGAAAAATGTGTAAAATTTCCTAAAATATAAAAAATATACAAAATCTTCTTGTAATTGCTTTCAAATTGGATTATAGTAAAAGTACGAAAACGATTAAGTAAACAAAAATAACCAAGGGCGTTACTTCTATAGGCAGGAGAGTGGAAGCATGGTATCAATGAAAGACATTTCGATGGCCTGTGGGGTATCGGTGGCGACAGTCAGTAAGGCGCTGAATAACCACAAGGACATCGGAGAAGAAACAAAAAAGCGGATTCGTCAGATTGCCAAAGAGATGGGATATGTTCCCAACTCGGCATCAAAAGCGTTGAAGACACGCCGCACCTACAATGTCGGAGTTCTTTTTACCGATGAGGCGCGCAGCGGTCTGACACATGACTATTTCTCGTATGTGCTGGACAATTTTAAGCGGACTGTGGAGGAGCAAGGATACGACATGACCTTTATCAACTGCTGCAAGACAAGGGAGAACAGAATGTCTTACCTGGAGCATGCAAGATACAGAGGATTCGACGGCGTCGTAATTGCCTGCGTTGATTTCTACGATCCGGAGGTGCTTGAGCTGGTGCGCAGCAACATTCCGGTGGTGACGATTGACCATTTGTTTAACAACCGGATGGCAATTATTTCCGATAACGTAAAGGGCATGAAGGATTTACTTACATTCGTATACAACAAAGGGCACAGGCGCATTGCCTACATACACGGTGCGGACTCTGCGGTAACTCAAAGCAGACTCGCTTCCTTTTACAGGACAGCGCAGGAGCTGGGGCTGGACATTCCAGACGAATACGTTAAGGAAGCCGCCTACAGGGACACCAATGCGACTTTTATAAAAACAATGGAGCTGTTGGATTTGCCAAATCCGCCGACCTGTATCCTGTATCCCGACGATTTTGCAAGCTATGGCGGTATCAATGCCATCAATGACAGGGGATTGGATATTCCGTGGGATATATCCGTGGCAGGGTATGACGGGATTCGGATTGGCAGGCACTTGGAGCCGCAGCTTACGACCCTGCGGCAGAACACGAAGCAGATTGGCGCACAGGCAGCACAGAACCTGATTCAGCTGATTGAAAATCCCAAGACAACCGTTGTGCAGACGGTGGTGATTCAAGGAGAGGTGTACGAAGGGAAAACGGTGGGAACCGTAAAACCTTAAAACTTGGAAACGGCATTTCGGGGCACAATCCCTTAGGATAAATGCACAACTTATTTTTATCATTTTTATATCTAAATGGAGCTTCCTGTATAATTCAAATATAGGGAATTCCAAGAAGAGTGGTTGATAAAA
>CAJTSD010000030.1 GCA_910578795.1 uncultured Lachnospiraceae bacterium | reverse complement strand
ATTATACTCGCCCGCATGGGCATGACCTTACCATGATTACGAAGTAATTATGGTAGAATGTCGATAGACATTATACTCGCCCGCATGGGCATGACCTTACCATGATTACGAAGTAATTATGGTAAAATGTCGGCAGACATTATGCTCGCCCGCATGGGCATGACCTTGAATGGACGGCGTTCATTCGGATATGAAATAATCGGGGGATACGGTTATGAATTCCTTTCTTATGGACGAAAATCAAATGGAGCAGATTGATGGTATGACTACAGGGCAGAATGTATTGTGCATCAGGGATACGGTTTTTTATCAACAGTATTGTGATGGATATGAAAAAAAGCGCTGCTTTGGGAGAACGGGTATTAGAAATATTTCTAAAGGCATACGGACTGACTCCGCGGGAATACCGCTCCCGCAAGGAATCTTATACGAATCCTATGCCGTAAATTTCTGTTTAGACTGACTATAACAGTAGAATTGCCGTACGGCTTCATTCCCTAGTATTGCAAACAATGAAAATTAATTTTAAACGGAGGCGCCAATGAAACGCATTATAAAAACAATGGAACATCAATATCTTGTCCCTTCCTTAGAGTTGGTTGAGGACGTTTTTACCAAATCCGACAGCAAGGAAGAAGGGCAGTTTGTCCGGCGGTTTGTAGAGGAAATCCGTTCCAAAAAATATTACCTTCCCGAGTTGGAGTTTGTCATGACTAACGAGTGCGACGCTGTCATCGGCTACGCCATGTTTTCGAGATTTCATATTGAAGGGAAATACGAGGACGAGCTGCTAATCCTCACACCTGTCGCCGTAAAGACGGAACTTCAAAGGCAGCATATTTCCAAGGAACTATTGGAGCACGGCTTTGCAAAAGCGCAGGCACTCGGATTTAAAGCAATTCTTGTCGAAGGAAACCCGAAGAACTATAATCCGCGCGGCTTTCAGTCAAGCTACCTGTTTGGAATTACTGCAGGACCAAACATCAAGCTGCCGCGTCCTGAATGCCTGATGATAAAGGAATTGGAAGAGGGTGCGCTGGAGCACATAAGCGGTGTCGTCGACTATTCATTTTATGAAACGCTTGTACAGGAAGGATAACGGATAGGGTAACGCTGAAAAGTCGCTGTTGCAATTACATTCTTTTTATGCTAGAATAATGGTCAAATCAAGAACTCAAATAAGAAGTTCAAATAAGAAGTTCAAATAAGAAATATGGGAATGAAGTTCTCCCTTGGGAAACCTAAACCGCTTTTAAGCTGATGACTTCTGCGAAAATTACGCAGAAGCTGTCGGTTTTTTTATTTATAAAAAAAGACAAACAGGAGGATTTGATATGTTGACAAGCATTGCGCTAATTCTGTTATTGGGACTTCTTTTGGGAAGTATATTCTCAAAAATGCGGCTGCCAAGCCTGCTTGGAATGATGATTGCGGGAATTGTTTTAAGCCCTCACGCGCTCAATCTGATTGACCAGTCCATTTTAAATATTTCAGCGGATTTGCGTCAGATTGCACTGGTCATTATTCTGACAAGGGCAGGATTGTCATTAAATATGGAAGATTTGAAAAAAGCCGGCAGACCGGCAGTTTTGATGTGCTTTGTTCCTGCGTGCATAGAAATCATCGGAACTGTGGTTTTGGCGCCAATGTTATTGGGCGTTACCGTATTGGAGGCTGCCATTATCGGAAGTGTGATTGCGGCAGTATCTCCGGCAGTTATCGTTCCAAGAATGATTCAACTGATAGAGGAAAGTTATGGCAAAGAGCATGGCATTCCGCAGCTAATATTAGCAGGTGCGTCCGTAGACGATGTATTTGTGATTGTCGTATTTACTGCTTTTCTTTCTTTGGCTTCAACTGGCGCGTTATCTGCTGTCAGCTTTTTACAGATACCCGTTTCCATTTTAATGGGAATTTGTATCGGAGCTGCTGCAGGCGGTATTTTGACAGTCTTTTTTAAGAAAATTCATATGAGGGACTCTGTTAAAATTTTAATTATCCTTAGTGTTTCTTTTTTACTGCTTGAACTGCAGAACCGCTTAGAAGGCATTATCCCGGTTTCCGGACTTTTGGCAATTATGAGTTTGGGAATTGTCATCAAACAGACTTATTCTGTATTGGCGCAGCGGTTATCAGGTAAATACAATAAACTATGGGTAGCCGCGGAAGTATTTTTATTTGTCCTTGTCGGGGCGACGGTTGATTTAAAATATGTCGCGGACGCAGGCGTCTTTGCTGTTTTGTTGGTTTTAGGGGCATTGGTTTTCAGAATGTTTGGTGTGGCACTGTCATTGGTGAAAACAAAGCTTACAAAGCAGGAACGGTTGTTCTGCATGATAGCCTACACCCCGAAGGCAACAGTACAGGCTGCGATTGGGGCAATTCCTTTTTCAATGGGCTTGGCTTGCGGGCAGACGGTTTTGACCGTCGCGGTGCTATCCATTCTGATTACGGCGCCGTTTGGGGCAATTTGTATTGATAAGATGTATAGAAAGTTATTAAAGAAATAAAACTTGCCCTGTCTATTCTGTCATGCTATTATTAATAAAAAATCCGCACTTTTTCAATGGCAGTATACGATTGAAAACTGACGTTTGAAATCAGCAGAAAGGGAACAACCGCGATGAAGCTGGACTTAAATTCTGCACAGAGCACCCGCTATTTGCAGGTTTACGACTATTATAAAGAACTGATAAACACCGGACGCCTTGTGGAAGGGACAAAAATGCCTTCGATACGGCGTTGCGCGCAGCAATTGGGCTTGAGCCGCACGACGATTGAAACGGCATACTTGTGCCTTGCGGCAGACGGCTACATTATCTCCCGCCCTCAGAGTGGCTACTATGTCACAGGGCGCGGCGTACACAAAACTGCTGACCATGCCGCCCAAAACACCCGCGCTGTTTCGACGCAGACAATCCGTTATAATTTCACATCAAACAACGTTGATGCGGACAGCTTTGACTTTAACCTTTGGCGGCGTTACATCAAAAGCACGCTGCGGCAGGACGGACGTATGCTGACGTACGGTGAGCCGCAAGGCGAATACGAATTGCGCGAAGTTCTCTGCAAATACGTCATCAACAAGCGCAACGCCGTCTGCCGTCCCGAAAACATTGTAATCGGCGCCGGCTCGCAGGCGTTGATGAACATTTTGTGCCCGCTGATTAAGGAGCGGAAAAACGTATGCTTTCACGACACGCATTTTGCGCAGGGCATGGTGATTTTTGAGGACTACGGATTTTCGCTTGTAAAAACCAAGGAAAACGCCGACATTCTCTACATGACGCCTTCGCATATGACATCGCTCGGCGATGTGATGAACGTGGAAAAACGCCTTGCCATGCTCAAGGAATGCGCGGAGCATGACCGGCTGATTATCGAGGACGACTATGATAACGAGTTCCGCTATTTCAGCAAACCAATCCCCTGTCTGCAAGGGCTCGCGGGCGGTGACAACGTGGTCTATTTAAGCACGTTTTCCAAAATGCTGCTGCCTTCCATTCGCTTAAGCTTTATGATTTTGCCCGACGCCCTTCTCCCGTTTTACGAGAAAAAAAAGCCGTTATACAATCAAACCGCGTCCAAATCGGAGCAGCTTGCGCTCTGCCAGTTTTTACGGGACGGGCACTTGGAAAGCCAAATCCGCAAGCTGAAACGGCTTTACACAAATAAGGCGAAATCCCTGTCCTCATGCCTTGAACAGGAGTTCAAAAAAAATGCCGTTGTATCACTGGGAGAATCGGTATTTTTGGTGCATATAAAAGTTAAATGCGGCATGACGGGCGTGCAGCTGCGGAAAAAAGCGCTGCAGCACGGCTTATCAGTTTTTGCGTTCGGCGGCAAGGAGGAAACAGGATATGCACACATCGCACTCTCCTGCTGCGAGGTGCCGACTGCCGAATTTCCGAATGCAGTAGCATTGTTAAAGGAACTTGTCAAAAATTCAAATAATTAGCCAAACGGAACATCGATAATGACAACTAGTGTACTGACTCGTTCATATTCAGGCAAACCTCCTTGCCTATTTCCCTGATAGCACTACTTCCCAAGCCTCGCCGTAGCCACCGCTACGCCTGCGTTTGTGAAGCAGCATTCTCAGGAAAATATTCTGCGGAGTTTTACCAGATATGAAGCGGTCAGTACACTAGTGTAACGACCGTTTTATATCATTTTATGAAAAAAAGAAGCAGACAGAGCATGAATTGCCAAAGCGTATAAGGCACATTCCGATCGGGGAATTATTTTTCGAAAGCTTATTAAAAAAAATTATAAAAAATATTGAATTAAAATTGCTAAACCGATATAATATCATCAGCAACAGAAACAAGGATAGCAGCATGGTTTAACTACGCAAAAAACTGTTGTACATAAAAGAAAGAAATTCTAATATTGTCTTATGAGCATCTCGCTTATAATAACGCTGATAAAAATAACAGAATGAGAGGTTGAAACATTATGAGCAAAAGATTCGGCATGTTTTTTGCAACCACTGTATTAGCTGCTGCGTTGTTTGGATGCGGCGGAGCAGGAGAAGAAAACAAAGCTGCAAATTCAGATATTGATGCGGAAAAAACGCCGCCAGTCAGCAAAGACGTGGAACTGGTCGTTTGGGGCGCTGAAGAGGACGAGGCGCTTTTGCAACAAATCTTTGAAGGCTTTCAGGAAGAATACAAAGAACAGGCAAATTTCAATATCACATTTGCCGTCCAAAGCGAATCCGGCTGCAAAGACGCATTGATGGCAGATTTGGAGGCAGGCGCCGATGTCTTTGCTTTTGCCGACGATCAGCTAAATACCCTTGTGGCGGCAGGCGCTTTGGAGCCGATAGCAAATGCGGATCAAATCAAATCGCAGAATCTGTCCGGCGCCGTAGAAGCCGCCTGTGTCGGGGACACGCTATATGCGTATCCATTAACGGCGGATAACGGCTATTTCCTCTATTATAATAAGCACTATTTTAATCCTGAAGACGTAAACACTTTTGACCGCCTATTGCAGGTTGCTGAAGAGAACGAAAAAAAGGTTACGATGGACTGGTCTTCTGCATGGTATGTATACGCCTTCTTTGGCAATACCGGTTTGGAAGTCGGACTAAATGATGACGGAATTACGAACTACTGTACATGGAATGCAACAGATGGCGACATCAAAGGGGTAGATGTTGCCAATGCCATGCTTTCCATTTCCCGCAGCCCTTCCTTTTTGAATACGCAGGACTCCGATTTTCTTGCAGGAATTCAGGATGACTCCGTGATTGCCGGAGTCAGCGGCGTATGGAATGCAGTTGCCATAAAAGAGACCTTGGGCGCAAATTATGGCGCTGCCAAGCTTCCTACATATACCTGCGCAAACCGACAGATACAAATGGCGTCTTTTTCCGGCTATAAATTAATCGGCGTCAACGCCTACTCCAAGCAATATGAATGGGCGTCCCGGCTGGCGGAATGGATTTCCAATGAACAAAACCAACAGCTTCGTTTTGAGATGCGCGGTCAAGGTCCCGCAAACACAAATGCCGCAGCATCTGCCAGCGTACAGAATTCTCCCGCCATCACTGCCTTGATCGATCAGTCGGAATTCTCCTGTCTGCAGCGTATTGGTGGTAACTTTTGGGATCCCGTATCTGCATTTGCCACAAATATGGCTAACGGAAATCCAGGAGGAAAAAGATTGCAGGAACAGCTTGATACGATGGTGGAAGGGATTACCGCCCCATAAAGAATACATTTGTTTTGTTTGGAGGATATAGGGATTATGAAGAAAAAATGGAACATCAAATATCGATTAATATTACCCATTGCCCTGCTTGGAATTGTAGCGCTTATATCAAATATCCTTGCAGTTTCCAATATCAAAAACGTTAATGACAATGCCGCCAACATTGCGGACAATTATATGGAAGGAAAAACCCATTTGGCGAAAATCCACCAGTCCGTTATGAACATACATAAAATGGCATTATCACATATTGTAGCTACCGATTATAATACGATGATTACCCTTGTCAACGACATCAAAGAAGAAGAGAAAAAACTGGATGGTATGCTGACGGAATACGAAATCTACATTACCAATGACGACAGGGAAACTTATAATGCCCTGCTTTCCGACTACGATTCATTAAAGCACGCTCTCGTTTTTCTTGTATGTGCCAGTGCATCCGGAAAAACGCAGGATGCCTATGCCTTTGCCAACGGCGATGTGGCATCCTTCAATACTGCGGTCGAAAACAATATCGCTGTTTTGGACAATTCCATCAGCAGCCGGACAACGCAGGCAAGAGCGCAGCTTTCTTCCGTTTACCTTAGCTCTATGATTACGAACAGTGCATCCGCTCTCACCTGTATTATACTCGTATTCACTACGGTTTCCCTTATCCTAAGATCTGTCGTTAAGCCGATAAAAAATATTTTGGAAACACTTCGGGGATGTTCCGGACGTATCAGCGGCGTGGTTGACGAGGTTTTGTCAAGAACACGCACTTCTGGCGAAAGCGCTATGGACTTATCCGCTCTTGCCGAGGAGCTGTCTGCAACAATTCAGGAAGTGGCAAGCAATACTTCCCTAATTAATCAAAATGCGAAAAACGTACAGCAGGATGCAGAAAGTATGGCAGAGGAATGCGGAAAAATTACTGACTACTGCAATGAAATGAACATACGGGCTGAGGAAATGGGACAATCCGCACAGGTAAGCCTGAATAATACCAACGCCAAAATAAAAGACATTTTAGATGTCCTAAATGAAGCCATCGAGGGAAGCCGCAGCGTGGATCAGGTAGACAGCCTGACTCATGCTATTTTAGGGATTGCTTCGCAAACCAACCTGATTGCCCTGAATGCCTCCGTTGAGGCGGCAAGAGCCGGAGAAGCAGGAAAGGGCTTTGCCGTAGTAGCAGAAGAAATCCGTCAACTTTCCGCCTCCAGCAGCGAAACTGCAAACCGTATTCAAAAAGTAAATGCTACCGTAACCCAGGCTGTATACAACCTTTCCGAAAATGCCCAAAATCTTGTAAATTATATTGAGGATTCGATCCTAAAAGAATTTCTTTCCTTTGTTGCCTCCGGGCAGCAATATCAGGACGATGCCGCTTATATCCGGCAGGCTATGGCTGAGTTTAATGCCAACACTGACCGTTTAAAATCTTCCATGACGGAAATCGTAGCATCCATAGGAACCATTACAAAAGCTATTGATGACGGAGCTTCTGGTATTTCCGGCGTCGCAGACAGCGCCCAGCATTTGGTAACGGATATGACGGAAATCACAAGCCGCATGGATGTAAATCATAAGGTTGCATCCGAATTGGAACAGGAAACGATAACATTTGCCAACTTGTAATATAACGCCAAATACGGCAGAATGGAGTTTAAAATGACAAAAAGACTTTTAGCGCTGATAATTTGTTTCTTTATGATTACGCCGCTTGTTTCACAGGCGGCTGAGCAGAACGCAGTCGGTAGCGCTTCCGTTGGTTTGCCGAATCAGAAAACACCCGAAAAAAGCGCTTATGAAGCATTCACGGCGGCTGAGTTTGCCGAAAAATTAAGCTGTGGAATGAATTTGGGAAACTCCTTAGATGTTGCACATATGCTGCAATACAATCTAAATATGAGTCTTGCGGAGTATGAAAAAAGTTGGGGCAATCCATTGATTGCAAAGGAACAGTTTACGGCAATTTACGCTGCAGGATTTCAGACGGTTCGTATTCCTGTTTCTTGGGACGAGCATATGGCGGCGGACGGAACGATTAAAACGGATTTTCTTAATCGCGTGCAGGAGGTCGTGGATATGGCGCTTGCAAGTGGGCTTTACGTGATTATAGACACGCACCATGAGGATTGGCTTAATCTTGATTTGAACAAACAGTCGGAGATTACTGCACGGTTTGCCAATGTGTGGAAACAGATTGCGGTTCGGTTTCAATCGTATGATGAACGCTTGGTTTTTGAGGGTTTAAATGAGCCGCGTCTGAAAAACAGCTCCTATGAATGGACCGGCGGAACAGCAGAATTGCAGGCTTTTGTCAATGTGCTTAATGAAACGTTTGTTACGACAGTGCGCGGTGTTGGCGGGAAGAACACGCAGCGGTTTTTAATGGTCTGTCCCTATTGCCACCGTGTGGAGGAAGACGCACTGCGTGCGTTAAAGCTTCCTAACGACGAGCGGCTGATTGTGGCGGTTCATTTGTATGAGCCTTCGGGATTTTGTTTGGACGCAAATGCGTCCCACAGCTGGAATACAAATACGAATCGTAATGAATTGCAGGCAATGGAGAAAAAGTTTTCTTTGCTGAAAAAGTATTTTGTATCGAAGAATATTCCTGTTGTAATTACAGAGTTTGGGTGTATGGATAAAGGAAATCTGCCAGACAGAGTATGCTGGACGCGGGATTTTATAAAGTACTGCCACGAGGCGGGCATTTCTTATTTATGGTGGGATAATGGGGGCGATTTTCGCATTTTAAACCGCGAAACGGGGGAGTTTCTTTATCCTGAGATTGTGAAAGTGTTGACGGAGTGATTTTAAATTTTATAAATAGATATTGAAATTGTATGAGGTATGGTATTTATACTTGATATTGCAAAATTAATTAAAATTATTAAAAAAATCAAAAAAATACTTGCAATTTTTCTGCAATGCTTTATAATAGATAATGCATTGTATCGTTGCGTGGCTCAGTTTGGTAGAGCGCTGCGTTCGGGACGCAGAGGTCGCAAGTTCGAATCTTGTCGCAACGACTGGCTGAAAGCCTTTTAAACACTGGACTTTTTGGGAATTGTCCAGTGTTTTTTTGTGCCCGAAAAAGGGGTGCGTTCCAACAAAATTTAGGATAATGTATGCCGGAGGGTTTTAAAAGAGGGAACAGAGGGGCTAAAGGTGTCCAACAGTCGGCGAGGATTTGGACTTATATAAGGGTAACTGTAAGTTTGTTTCAAATGTTTCAACTTTTTTGTCAGAATACGGCAAGACAGGAAGAACTGATGAAGGCGCTAGGAGTTAATAAGGTGTACATTGACAGAATGAGCGGTAATGACATGGAACGCCCCAGTTTACGGGATTTTAGGGACTATATGCCACAGAATTTACAGTAAAGTGATATACTAATAACCCATAAAGTTTAAGCTAGGATTGACTAAAGCAAAAAATAATAAGAAAGAATACATATCATTTAAGTATTGGGGCTTAGTAAGGCAATTAGATTATGGATTAGTTTACTTTAGATATATGAATTATACAATTATATAAATAGGAATACAGGAATGATAATAAGAAACAGCAATTGCAATAAAATGACATGTTCCATATTAGGGAAACACTTAAGATAAAGGTATAAGATAAACATAGATGATTATGTGCATGACTAAGCTAAGGCATGAAGCACAACATAAAACTTCATCTTGCTTTTTTTCCAAATATTATATAAAATAATATCATTAGGGTCTATTCTAAATGGTATTACGAATGGATGAAATTGAGAAGGGAGCATGTTTATAAAGATGAAGAACGAAAGAGTAAAACATTTAGGACGCAGAATAAACGCTTTGATGGTTTGTCTTCAAATCACCAGTATGATTTTGGTGGTTGCCCTATGTCTTTCCATGTTTTATAAACTTGCCATGAACCTGTTGCAGGATCGTTGTATCAATGCAACGAATGTTTTGGCATATGAGTTAGACGGCTATGTAGGACCAGAGGACAAAAATATAACATTGGATGAATTAAAAGCTTTGCTGCGTTGCGAGTTTACAATTTTTGAAGGGGATGTAAGAACTTATACCACCATTCAGCAAAACGGTGAGCGGGTTATTGGAACAAAACTTTCAGATAACTTGGCTGACATTGTGTTAAGGCAGGGGAAAAGCTATATTGGAAACGCTGAAATTCTTGGTGTTGAACATATATGTTCTTATGTTCCAACAAAAGATGAAAACGGTCAGATTAATGGCTTGATTTTTGCCGGAATTTCACTTCAGACGGCTACTGAACAGATTAATGAAACAATGAAAGTGGCGCGTATTTTCGGTATTATCGCCGTTATTATCAGCATCATTATCATGTCCATTTTTGTCGATCGGTCAGTTTCCAAACCGCTTGCAAAGCTTACTGGTTTGGCGCAGATGATGGAGCATGGTGATTTAGGACTTAAATCAGAACAGACGTTAAAAATTAATATTCGTTCCAATGATGAAATTGGATATCTGACGCGTATTTTCCAAAATATGATGGAAAATCTGAAAGGATATATTGGTGAAATTTCCGTTACATTAGAAGCAATTTCAGACGGAAATCTGACAGTGGAAACGGCACAGAATTATGTGGGCGATTTTGTTTCTATTAAGGAATCGTTGGATGAAATTTTGAAAAAACTGAATGACACAATGTCTCAAATTATGGAGAGTACGGATTATGTTTCCAATGGCGCGGACCAAATGTCTATTGGTGCGCAATCACTTAGTCAAGGTTCCGTAGAGCAGGCAAGCACGGTTGAAGGATTGGAAATGAATGTGCGCGAAATTTCTCAGCGTATTTCACAGTCGGCGGAGAACGCACAGCAGGCGAGCCAAATGGTGGAAACGGTCGGAACACAGATTATGGAAAGTAATCAGAAAATGCAGGAAATGATAGATGCAATGCAGGAGATTAATGACAGTTCAAACGAAATCAGCAAGATTATCAAAACAATTGAAAGCATTGCGTCACAAACAAATATCCTTGCATTAAATGCTGCTGTGGAAGCAGCCAGGGCAGGGGATGCGGGCAAGGGCTTTGCAGTTGTCGCAGAAGAAGTACGTGCACTGGCAGGTAAAAGCGCTGAAGCTTCCAAGACGACAACAGATTTGATTGAGAGTTCTATTCAGAGGATAAAACACGGTTCAATGATTGCCAACGAAATGGCGTCACAGTTGGAATCTGTTGTTTCAGGAGCAAATCAGGTCATGGAAACAACAACACAAATTGCAGACGATTCGCGTATGCAGGCAGAGGCTGTTTCTGATATTCAGGAGCAAATCAGCCAAATTTCATGCGTTGTGCAGACAAACTCTGCAATTGCACAGGAAAGTGCTGCTACCAGTGAAGAACTCAGTTCGCAGACAAAAATGCTAAAGAACTTAACGGATATGTTCCATGTGAGATCAATATAATCATAAAGAAAAAGAGCAAACAAATGTTTGCTCTTTTTTATTTATTTTATCTGCCGTTTTGCACCTGCACCCTCAAATTGGTAAAAAAGGATATGCGCATTTTTATTCAGCACATTCAGCAAAACCATGCCGAGCACACCACAGGAAATAACTTCTCCAATACCAACTGTTACTGCAAAGTACAGAAGGCTTCCTTCAAACTGGTAAACATATGCGAGTACGAGTGGTACGACAATAATGTTTGCCACGATTGGAGGTATCGGTGTCAGCCATCTGTGTTTTCTAAGCTGATAGGTTCCAATTGCTCCTGCAAGTGTCGCTAACGAACCGAACACCACGTCCATTGGAGCACAACCCGTAATAATATTGCTGAGCAAGCATCCTACGAACAGTCCCGGAATTGCCGCCGGTGTAAAAAACGGAAGGATTGTAAGAGCCTCCGAAAATCGCACCTGAATGGCATAGTTTGCAAGCCCCAAAGCGTTAGCCAACAGTGTCAGTACCACGTACAGAGCTGCAATAACACCTGCCTGTGTGATAAATGTTACGTTTTTGTTTTTCATATTCAATTTTCTCCTTTAGTTTTGTTTTTCGTGAGGAAGGTCTCGAACTCACGGTATTAGTAGTCTGAATGCACTGTCCGTACAGGCATTTCAGCCTTTGTTACTATAACATATGGAATGTGAAAATGCAAGGCAAGTACCAAAAAAACATCATCATTCGAAACAATGATTCCCTCTTAAATCGTAAACTTATTTACATCCTCAATCAACGTTTCAACTTTCCGTTCAAGCTCTTCCACAACCATTCCCGAATCATCTACCACCTTTGCAAGTTCTATCGACATCGCTGATGTTTCCTGTGCAACGGATGCATTATCCTGCGCCAGGTTATTTAAAACAGAAAGGGATTCCGTAACATTTGTTCTTTGGTTCTCTATTTCCTGCGTCATCGTATCAATGGACTGAACGGATGAGAAGCATTTCGATAATTCCTGATGCAGCATGTCCATGATATGCTGTGTTTCTGTTAAAGAAGTTACCTGCAGTTCAACCGCCTCGTTAATTTCCTTCATTGCAGAAACAGATTTTGCCGCATTGTTTTGAAGCTCATCCACTGTTTTACTGATCTCCTCTACAGAATCAGCAGACTGGTTTGCCAGCTTAGCAATCTCATCCGCTACAACAGAGAACCCTTTGCCTGCTTCTCCCGCTCTTGCTGCCTCTATACTCGCATTTAACGCAAGCAAGCTTGTCTGATCTGATATTTCATTAATCAGGTTTGCTGCAATATGGATCTGTTCAACGGATTTATTTGTATTTTCTGTCTGTTCAGCCATAATGGAAATACTCTCTCTTGTTCTGTTATTAACCTCAATCAGTCGTCTTAAAGTCTCCATTGACTGCTCACTGATTCTGTTCATTTCGCCCGCATTTTTATCAAGATTCGTAATCTCTGCCCCGGATTGGCTAATCTGCTCCGCCATTTCCATAACATTATCGTTTGCCTCGTCTGTAGAAGAAGCTTGCTTTGTCACGTTCTGTGCAATGACATCTACCGCGCTTGATACCTGCGAAATGGATTCTTTCATATTATTAAATGCCATATCAAAGCTTCCCAATGCACCATTTACTCCATTGGAAACTTCCGTAATTCCCTGCAATAGTGCACGCATATTATCCTGTGCAGTCCGCAAAGAGGCTGCCATTTGACCAATTTCACTCCGGCTGTTTACATTTACGTCCGTAGTCAGATTCCCTTCCGAAAGTTTCTCTGCAAAACACTGAATCTTTTTTAATGGTGCCACGATGCGCTTTCCGGAAACAAACGCAATGACAAGGGATAATAAAATGGCTACAATAAACACAACATCCGTCCGCAATAATGCATTCTGATATTCCTGATCAATCGCCGCACTCATATCATGTTTTGCATTGTCCATTTCATCAATATAGTTACCGGTGGAAATAATCCAGCCCCAAGGTTCAAAAATTTCAGAATACGCAATTTTTGGTGCGACTGTAACACCGTCGGACTTTGTAAAATAAAATTGATTATAACCGCTTTTGTCTGCACCTTGACAGACCTTCATGATTTCCTGAATAATCATAACACCATTTTGATCTTCCAACGTATAGCGGTTGTTTCCTTCCTGTTCCGGTAAAATCGGATGCATCACTAGAATATAGTCCGTATCATCAATCCAAAAATATCCACTCTCATCATCCCGGTAGCGCATCCCCCGTATGATTTCTTTTGCGTCCTCCTTTGCCTGTTCCTCTGTCTTTGTACCTGTCTGTACTTTTGCATATTCACTTTCCAAAATAGAAATTGTACTTTGCACCTGTGATTTAATTTCGGTATTGTACCCACTGTCAACCGCTTCTTCATATTTATTATAGGCGGAAGTTGAAAGTGCCCTGATTGATATAACGGAGTTACCGCCGACCCCTAATGCTGTAATTATGGATACCGCCACGCATATTCCCATAATAGAACCAATTAAACTTTTTTTATTTTTTGCCATTCTAATAACCATACCCTTTCCATTGTATATTCATTACAACTCTGATCTGCCAAGCGAGTATACTGACCGTTTCATATCTGGTAAAACTCCGCAGAATATTTTTCTGAGAATGCAAATTGCCATGGCAATTATCACAAACGCAGGCGTAGCGGTGGCTACGGCGAGGCTTGGGGAGTAGCGCTATCAGGAAAATAGGCAGGGAGATTTGCCTGAATATGAACGAGTCAGTACACTAGATGCATGTTACAAATATTGCGTTTTTGATACAATCTTATTTAATATTTTATTCTATTTGTCAAAAAATTGCAACAATTTTACAATAAAGCAAAAAGACCCTGTCCTATTCCTAAGGTCAGGGTCTTGCATTACTTCTGAATTTTATACCCGCTAAATCGATATTTTTCCTCTATTCTGAGTGATTTAACTTCGTGCATGCATACCGTTTGCAACTCATAAGCAATCCGATTATTACCGCATACATGATTGTGGCGCTGCCGCCTCTGCTTAAGAACGGAAATTGCAGGCTGCCTATCGGCAAAAGTCCGAAATTCATCAAAACTCCTGTCGTGCAATTAAACAAAACCAGTAAAAAACACGCCGCGGACAGTATCATTCCAAGCTGGTTTTTCTGCCGTCTGACAATGTGCAGCGCGCGGTATGCAAGCGACACAAACGCAGTGATAATTGCCGCGCCCGCAATCAACCCGTACATTGAAACCACCTGCGCAAAAATTAAAAACGTGTCCTGCTGCACAAACTGCCTTAAAAGTGTACCCTGTGTGCTTTCGCCAAAAATTTGGGCGCCGTCTATGGCGCGCCGTGTCGCCATAATCTGATAATTTTCATCCGCGTATGCATCCGGACGGAGAAACGCCACAAGCCGCAGTTTCTGATAATCCCCCGCAAAGCATGAAATATATGCAACAAAGACAAGCGTCACAAGGATAAAGACAGATACTGCAAGAACAGGCGCCGTTATCTGATTTTTGCCGAATTTCAGCATACCTACGGAGAACCAGCCTTTGAGGGCGGCATATAAAAACAAAAACGTACAGATTGCCCCGATGCCTAAGCCGATATACATGCTTGCTGCAAGCCACTGCGAAAGAAACGCCGTCAGCAGGAGAAAGACGAACGGTTTGGCAATCTTAAAAATGCCTTTGCCACGGTATTTATACAGGAGTCCCGCGTAGACGGGGACATACAAATATACAAGATTGCGAAGCGCGGGCGCTCTTAATCCGTTTATCTCTCTGCCTGTTCTTTGATAAATGAAAAAAACGGCGGTCATGATGATAAAAATCTGCAGCGGATATTTTCCGATAAACGTATAATCAGCAAAGCAGATTAGGACAATAATGCCAATGCCTAAAGCAGTAAAAGCGCACTGCCGTAAAAGCTGATCGGATTCGCTGCCAAGCACACCCGTGGCGTACATGATAAAAACGCCTGCCACGCTGAAGAAAACAGTTATCACAAAGAGCCGCCAGTCAAACTGGGGGCGGTGGATGCGGTCGAGTGCCATGCCCGCCTCTATCGGATCGCCCATTTCATGCACTGCCATCTCAACGGCTTTGTCGTGCGCGATGCCGTTTTGCTCATACGCCTGTGTTTGGTCCATTATATGGTTTCTAATTTCCTGTGCTACTTCCAGTCTTACTTTTTTGTACTGTATCTGCTCTGTGAGGGTCATGATGTATTCTTCTATATTCAAAATGATTCCCCCTTTACGATATACAAAGCACATTTAACACGGCTGTCTGATATTCGTTCCACTCTTCCTTTTTGGATTTCAGGTATTTTCTGCCGATCTTTGTAATACTGTAATATTTACGGACCTTTCCGTTTACCTCATGCTCATAAGCGGTAAGATAACTCTTTTCCTCCAAGGAATGCAGCAGCGGGTATAGGGTTCCTGCTTTCAGGATAAATACATTGTTTGATTTTTTCTCCAACGTTTCAATCATCTCGTAGCCGTACATGTCCTTTTCTTCCAAAAGGCGCAGAATCAGCATGGAGGTGCTGCCGGAAATAAGTGATTTATCAATTGCCATTGTAATGACTCCTTTCGTTGTTGATATATAGATTATCTATATAAAGGATTATATATCGGCAATCTATATATGTCAAGTATTTTTTTGCAAACGGCGAGTCTAGTGTACTGTCTGCTTCATATCTGGTAAAACTCCGCAGAATATTTTCCTGAGAGCGCTGCTTCACAAATGCAGGCGTAGCGGTGGCTACGGCGAGGCTTGGGAAGTAGGCTATCAGAAAAATAGGCAAGGAGGTTTGCCTGAATATGAACAAGACAGTACACTAGTCATACATCGCACATTTATGATATAATAAGGAAAATTTAAAGGACGGTTTGAGGTGTCAGAAAATGCATTACGAATATTTTCACTGCGATATTCAACAAATGAAGAAGATCAGCACATTTTTGCACTTGGAAAAAACAAAGAAGCACAGCTTACCACGCTTGCCCAAAATCACCTGCAAGTCTGCGATATGGCAAAAACAAACCCTGAAGTTATGCAGGAAATATGGGCGCTTATAGAATATGTAATCGAAACAGGCAATCCCTACAAAAAAATAAAATCATACTATAACCAACGCATCCTGTCTATGTCGGACAGACTTGATGCGCTAATCCGAAAAAGCAATGAGCCATTGGAATATGCCTTAAAGCTTGCAATTTCCGGAAATCTCATTGACTTCGCCACAAAGCACACATTTGATAAAAACACCTTTGAAGATACAATTTGCCGCCTTTCAAATACGGAGCTTGCAATCGACCATTCCAAAGAACTGTTTCATACAATGGAAAACAGCCGCACACTGCTATATTTGGGCGACAACTGTGGCGAGATTGTGTTGGACAAGCTTTTTATATAATTATTGAAGGAATATTATCCCCGTTTGCAGGTATTCTATGGCGTACGGGGCAAGCCGATTAAGGACAGGGGAATTATGAGGGACTGTCAGACTGCCTTCGGAAAAATATGTTTTTTCTGTTTATGGCAAAATGCGACTTAATTGCCATGCCGTTAGGCATAAAAAAATGTCGATTGTTTGTCTAAAAAAAGAATAGATGCTTTGGAATATGGACTTATCAGTACACTGGTAACAGATAAAATTTCAGCAAATTTTAATAGAACTGTCCATATGATTATGATATGATATCGGTAAAGATTACCCTCGCCCGAGCGGGCATGAAATTTCAAATTTTGAAGCAGGAGGACGCTAGTGTGAAAAATAAATTTTTCACACGGCAAATTTGTGCTTACGCCCAAATTCGCAGACTTTGGTATGAATGGAGGATTGCTATGAAGTACAGAATACTTGGAAAGACGGGGTTAAATGTCAGTGAAATCGGTCTTGGAGGCGAATGGCTGGAACGCCATAATGCTGTAGAAGTGAAAGAGGTCATTGACCGCTGCGCACAGGCGGGAATCAATATCCTGGACTGCTGGATGTCGGAGCCGAATGTGCGTTCTAATATTGGCGCGGCTTTAGAGGGGCAGCGGGAACGTTGGATTATTCAAGGACATATCGGCTCCACATGGCAGAACGGTCAGTATGTGCGCACACGGGAACTCGGAAAGGTTCAAGAAGCATTTCAGGATTTGCTGAACCGTCTGCGGACAGATTACATCGACCTTGGAATGATTCATTTTGTGGATGAAGCTGCGGAGTTTCACAAAATCATGGACGGCGAATTTCTTTCTTATGTTCAAGATTTAAAGCAAAAAGGCATTATCCGCCATATCGGAATGAGCACCCACAATCCTGACGTTGCAAGGCTTGCGGCACAGAGCGGTATTGTGGAAATGCTTCTTTTTTCCGTGAATCCTGCCTTTGATATGCTACCTGCAAGCGAAGATTTAAATGAATATTTTAAAGAGGAATATGCCGAAAATATTGGCGGAATTGCACCAGAGCGGGCGGAATTATACCGGCTATGCGAACAGAGCGGTGTGGGCATCACTGTGATGAAGGGGTATGCGGGCGGAAGGCTGTTCTCAGCAGAAACCTCTCCTTTTGGCGTGGCGTTGACGCCAATCCAATGTCTGCATTACGCCCTCACCCGACCTGCTGTTGCCAGTGTCATGGTCGGATACGACACAACGGCGCATGTTGATGCAGCGGTTGCTTATGAGACGGCATCGGAAGAAGAAAAAGACTATGCCAGTGTACTCGCAAATGCCCCGCGCCATGCCTATGTAGGACAGTGCACTTACTGCGGGCATTGTGCGCCATGTCCATCAGGAATTGATATTGCCATGATCAATAAATTATATGATTTGGCAAAAATGCAGGATACCGTGCCTCCGACGGTTCGTGCCCATTATGAGGGGCTTTCCACAAATGCCGCAGCCTGTATCAAATGCGGCGGCTGCGAATCACGGTGCCCATTCGGTGTCCATGTAATAGAGCGGATGACGGCTGCAGCGGAACTGTTTCAATAAAGAACTCCATCATGCAAATTAATCCCTTACATACAAAATTTCCATATCCCCATCCACAAATCCAACGCCCACGCCGCTATACGCTTTTAGGATATCGGCGTGGGTGCCGTTTTCCAAATACTGCTTTAGCGCCGCGGTTACTTCATTTAATATTTCCTCCCACTGCGCCTCTTCCTCCCATGAAAGCGGGTTATTCCTTGTGTCAAAATCTGTCACCTCGTCACATGCCCAGTCGGGATTGTCGGGGTCATCATCAAAATCCGCCGCCGCGACTAACTCCACTGACCATGTGTCGCCGACGTCCTCGTAGAGGTTAAAGCAGAACGCAGCCGTTTCGGACGGGATTTCCTGTTCCTCTAAAATGCCGTTGAGCCATTCTTCGATTTGATTGTACAACATTGGATTGATCCTCCTTGCTTTTCGGTGTGTCCGGTCTTATATTACCTTCATTATAGACGCTCCTCCTGTGATAAACCGCTCTCTTTTCTTGCCTTTTGTAATCGTTGCCCTAATGTCATGTGTATCCCTCCTTTTGCAGATTAGCATACGGAATTTGTCTTATTCTGTCAATCAAAATACGGTTGCACCTTCGCAATTTGAAGTTGCAACCGCTGATTTTAACGTTTTTTCATTTTTTACAGGCAAAGATGCATGATGTCAAAGGAAATATCGTTCCCGTCGATGTTTAAAAATCCTTCAAACGTTCCAATCGTTTCAAACCCAAACTTTTTGTACAACGCAATCGCACGTTCATTATCGCTTCGGACCTCCAACGAGAGTATGCGTACCTTTGCGGTGTCTTTTGCAAAGCGGAGCAGTTCTTCCATAAAACGGGAACCGATTTGTTTTCCCCACATTGATTTTTTGACGCAGATGCTGAGTTCCGCCCTGTGCGCCAAGCGCGGTTTGGAAAAGCCCATAAGCGAAGCAGTCCCGACAATCTCGCCGTCATTTACCGCAACAAGAAAAAGCTGCTTGTCTGATGTGTTCATGCTTTCCAAAAAGTTCTGTTCGTCTTCAACAGTCACGCCAAGCCCTTCCGCGCCAAATGTCAAATTGTCTGTTTCGCCTCCGACGCGATTACAAAGTTCGATTATGTTCTCTGCGTCAGAAGGTGTTGCTTTTCTGATTTCTATCATAGGTTCCCTCCATAACAATTTTTCTCAATGTGTTTCCAAAGTTTTTGTTGAATCCTCATAATGTTCCACGTCAAATTTTTTTCATTCGTCTTCCTCAATGATGTCATGCTCTACACCCTTTCCTGCGTTAAGCGCTTCTACTCCCCTGCGCAAATGCTCCTTTTTTGGTATTGCTAATCTTCCTTCTATTCAATAATATTATTCGTTGTTTTCAGGCAATTCCTGCGGAATCGGTAAACGTACAGACTTTACGCTTTGCAAATCACATGCCGCAAATTTCTTATAATTTTCACGTCCCTGTGCCAAGGTTTCATGATTCGCTCCGCTATATGTATTCGGATCATCTCCGAACACGTCATTTTCCCAAAAACAGACAGGACATATGTCCCAAGTAATATCTTCCTCTGTTCCAACCAACGTATAATAACCGCAGCATTTACACTTATACCGTTGTTCCTTGCCCTGCTGTTCCTCTTCAAGCTGTTTTTCCGTTTCAAGTTCCTGCAGCGGAAAATGCTTTCCATCTGTAATATTCTGACGGAAACTGTTATTTTTTATCATCTGCGCAAAATCAGCGGTTGCATAATATAATCCGCGCTCGGTCATAACAGTATCCCCCTTCGTATCATCTGTAAGTGTTTTGCAAAAAAGCCTTCGGCTCGCACCAAAGGTTGGTAAACAATGTTTCCATGCCGCACACCGTAAAGCGTATTTGACTTACATTATACGCAATAGGGGAAAGAAATACAATATTTTAAAATGAATCTTTGGATTTTTTAGGATTGCTATGTCATTTAAAGTTAAATAAAAAGGCTCACTAGAAAACACATTATATTTTCTAGTGAACCTTTTTATTTAACAAGCTCAAATCCGGTTTAGTGCACGCACCGCCCCAGTAAAAATCTCCAACGGTTTTTGTTCTATGAATGATATTCTACTCTTTTGTGACACTCCTGTCAACTATTTGCTATAAAAAATTGGTATGTTTCGGATTTTTATTTTTCTTATCAATATACTTTATAATACTGCATATAAACTGCATATGATTTTAATTTAAAATAGTAATTATTGTATTTCAAAAATTTTGTTGCATCTTCTTTCGAATACAACTCAAACTGTATATTCTTATCAACCATATCCTGAAGCTGTTCTTCTACAGTCAACTTCAGTTTTTTAGTTTGTTCTTTCATCTACTATATCTCCGTTTCGTAAAAATTACGCCTCCTGCCTTATTTGTTTATTATACGTCCATATTCGGCATAAAACAACAACTTCATTAAGAGTACCGTTTTATTTTTTCGTGAGGACTTCAGCGATTATCAAAAATACATCATATCGCAAGAATCCTTTATTTAAGCTAATTATGGCAAAATTCCTTACTTATTACATCAGCCTGTTTGTATACTGCCTGTTTGAGAAAAAAGGAAACAAAAATTAAAAATTGACATCATTCTTCAAAATCGATATAATTAAACTCTAAGTTTAATTAAAGGGAGGCAGGCAATGGCACGGAGAAAAAAAGAACCGAGAAGCGTACATCGGGAAAAAATTGCTTCCGCTGCGTCAGTATTGTTTATGGATAAAGGAATTGCATCAACCTCTATGGACGATATCGCAAAAGCAGCCGGATATAGTAAAGCGACTTTATATGTGTATTTTGAGAATAAAGAGGAAATCGTTGGTATTTTAGTGCTTAATAGCATGAAAAAGCTTTATCATTACATTGCTTCTGCACTGGAGCAGCAAGAAACCACAAAAGAACGGTACGATTTGATTTGCCGTGGATTGGTTATGTATCAGGAAGAATTTCCATTCTACTTTAAAATGGTGTTGGATAAAATTAATATTGATTTTGAAAGCCACGATTATCTCCCCGAAGAAAAGGAAACGTATCAAATAGGGGAAGACATCAACGAAAAGATTAAGGAGTTTTTCGTCTTTGGCATAGAAAAAGGTGATTTACGGGGCAATCTGAAAATCATGCCTACTATTTTTAATTTTTGGGGTATGCTTTCCGGGCTTATCCAGTTGGCGGCAAATAAAGAAGAATATATTCGCAAAACAATGGGGTTATCGAAAATCGAGTTTTTAGAGTATGGCTTTCATATGCTATATTGTTCTATTGCAGATAAGGGGGAATGTGTATGAGTGGAATGTATGAAAAGAAAATATCCAAAAAGAAAATCGTTTTATTTTCTGTTATGCTCCTTTTCCTTGTTGGTTTCGTATGGGGAAGCATCTACCTTAAAAGTGTTGCGGATTATAAACAGGCAGTAAAGGAAACCACTTTTGAAGAGATAACGCTTTCGGACATTTCCGACGGCGTTTATATTGGAGAATATGATGTGCATTTTATATATGCAAAGGTGGAAGTTACCGTGCAGAATGGAGAAATCACAAACATTGACATCTTAGAGCATAGGCATGAACGCGGAAAAGCCGCAGAAGCCATAACGGACAAAATCGTTTCGGAACAAAAAATCGACACAGACGCAATTTCAGGCGCAACAAATTCAAGCATTGTTATAAAAAAGGCTATTGAAAATGCCCTAAAAAATGGGGAAATTATAGAGCATACAGGAAAATTATAAAACATGACATTAGGTGTCAGGTTCCGTTTGATATACTGTTTCCCATAAGGAGGTAGGTTGAAAAATCATAGATTTTTCAACCGGCGAATTTGGGCATCAGCACAAATTCGCCGGGTATTGGCAGAATGGAGGATTAAAATGAAATTTGAATGGAGAAAGCATGAAAAGGCTTTGTACGGAGCCAAAAGCATACCTGCGCTCGTAGAGATTTCCACGTTTCATTTTATTATGATAAAAGGAAGCGGAAATCCAAACGACACAGCGTTTTCAGACAAGGTAGCCGCGCTCTATTCCTTAGCGTATGCCATTAAAACGGACTATAAAGCTGCTGCAGCCAAAAACATTTTATCCAATGAAATCCACGACTTTACGGTTTATCCTTTGGAGGGTATTTGGACGCTGAAAAACGCTGATGCGAAATCCGCTGACGGTAAACTCATAAAAGAAAATTTGGAATATACCCTCATGATACGTCAACCGAATTTTATTACGGCGGAAATGGTATGTGCCGCGTTGGAACGCGTAAAAGTGAAAAAACCGAATCGACTGTATGATGAGATTATTTTTGATGCAATGCAGGATGGAAAATGTATTGAAATGCTGCATGTTGGCTCATATGACAGCGAATCGTCCTCTTTTGCGCAAATGAATCAGTTTGTAGCGGAGAACGGTTTGCAGCGGATAACAGATTGGCATAGGGAAATTTATTTGACGAATCGCACAGAAGCAGATAAGCTGAAAACAATTTTGCGGTATCAGGTGAATTAGTACACCGTAAATCCGTTAAACCTACGGCAAAAATATGGTTTGCAATCAAGGAGAAGTGGCTTCTTTCTAATTATCCAAAAACAAATTGTAGTACCGTCAACGTTCATGCTATAATCAAAGCAACCCATTAAAAATCTGCCAAATCAGAAAGGAATCGTATCATGGAAGAATTAAAGAAAATCATGGAGAAATTTGCGGCATCAGGTTGGGACTTAATTGCTGTTCCGGCGCAGCAGTGGTTAAATGGAACTGCTGATAAAGGCACTTTAATATCAGCAATTCAGCAGGCGGACGAGGAATGCGGAAGCTGCGGCTGTGAGCTTGATCCGTTGTATAAAAGAGCTTTGGAATTGATTCAATGACGCGGAGGGTACGATGAAACCGTTTCAGGGCAAACAGTATTTTGAAAAAGTAAAAGGCGGTCTATACGGACTGTTGGTCGGCGATGCGCTTGGCGTGCCGTATGAATTTCATGACGCAGAGGCGCTGCCGCCGTATGACGAAATTGAAATGACGCCGCCAAACGGGTTTTGCAGGGCGCATTCGGCAATCGCGGCGGGCACGTGGTCGGACGACGGAGCGCAGGCGCTTTGCCTGTTGGACAGCTTGGTTTCCTGCGGCACGTTTTGCTTAGATGATTTTTCACACAGGCTTTTGGCATGGTATCGGGACGGACTGTGGGCGGTGGACGGCGTGGTTTTTGACGTGGGGATTCAGACGAGTGCGGCGTTAGAGGCATATAAATCGGGAATGGCGCCAAAGGCGTGCGGCGCGTTGCATCCTGACGGAAAGGGAAACGGCGCGCTGATGCGGGTTCTGCCGCTTGCGCTATGGCATAACGGCACGGACGCGGAACTGGTGCGGGACGCGCATGCGCAATGTCTGATTACGCATGGGAATTTGTGCAATCAGGTATGTTGTGCGTTGTATTGTCTTGTTGCGCGGTTTTTGCTATTCGAACTTGTGTTTGGTTCTGCACTTGAGAAAGCGGTCGGTGTTTTGCGTGAAATTTACCGCGATATGCCTGCGTATGCGCAGGAGTTGGAATGGAGCGTCCGCCCTGATTTGGCTTGGGAGGGCAATGGTTCAGGATATGTGGTGGATTGTCTGCGCAGTGCGTTTATGATTTTGGGGTGCGCCGCCGGTTTTGAGGACGCGGCGAAGCAGGCGGTTTTGCTTGGCGACGACACGGACACAACAGCCTGCGTGACGGGCGGTCTTGCGGGGATTGCGTTTGGCTTTGACGCAATTCCGAAGCGGTGGTACGAGGCGCTGCGGGGGAAGGCGGACGTGGAGGCGCTTTTGCGGCGTTTGATGATTTGAAACCGGAGAAAAAATTTCTATTTGAACCGCCAAGGGCGGCATGGAGGATTATTATGCTTGAAAACACACCATCGCAATCGGCTATGACGGAGCTGCTCGGACAATCCCTGTTTGAAGTTTGGCAGGCGTTATGTTCGGCGATTGATGAAAAATACGATATGGAACAGTTATGGAATACTGGCGGAAAGAATTGGACTTATGAATATAAATATCGCAGGGGCGGCAAAACACTTTGCTGTCTGTATGCAAAAGAGAATTGTGTTGGTTTCATGATTATTTTTGGGAAAGAGGAACGGGCTAAATTTGAAACAATAAGAGATACTCTTATGGAGGACGTTTGCAGGAAATATGATGAAGCCAAAACGTATCATGATGGGAAATGGGTAATGTTTCAACCGACCAGTACGGCGGAATTTGATGATTTTATGAAATTGTTGGCAATAAAAAGGAAGCCAAATCGGAAATAACTTAGTTTGAATATAAAGCTACATAACAGAACTTCTGTTTGCCGAAAGCAATAGATGTACTGGATTGTAATTTTTTGTTATACAAAAATTTTGTGTGTTCCTAAACATCTTCTTCAAGATTCGGTACAGAGTGAATGACTTTTTTGAAAGTATTTTAATTCGTCCTCTAATTTCCGTGTGGGTTCATTTTATGAATGCAAGTTTCGCAAAACAGGCTTAACGGCAGAGGATTCGCGAAACAGGCAGTCCTGTGCTGGGAAGCGGAAATGAAACAGCAGAGTTATCAAATGACGCTGATTTCCACACAGGCGGACGAGGTCGCACAGCATTTGTACCGCAAGTTAGGCTATATTGACTTCGGCGGACTGGTTCTGCATGACACCCCGTTCGACCAGCCAATGGAGTTGTTTTTTCAAAAAGTTCTATAAAATACGGAGGCAGAGGCAAAAAATGAATAAGAAAAAATGGATACAAATCGCGGCGGTGTACGCGGTTATTTATACCGTAATCACTTTACTAAACAGCATTCTATATCTCGCAAACGGCATCTACGAAGATCCAAGCGGCAACTGGCACGAGTTGGACAGGGCGATAATCCTTTTGATTGGAGTTACGGCATACGAATTGTGCACGAATCTTCCCGTCAAGCCGCTGCCCCTGCGCTATCTCATTGCATACGTGCCGTCGCAGCTTTTGGTATTTTTATACGTATGGTTCAGCGGACTGCAGGAGGAATTGGCGCAAACGGCATACCGCGATATTTGGATAAACTTTACGGGGCTTTTTATTCTGTTGTGTGTTGTCAACACGATTATCTGTATGCGTAAGCGAAAAAAAAGATAATTTATATGCCTTGCACCAAGTCGAACGTTTTCAGGAAGCGGTCTAATTTCAATTTTGTTTAAAGTTACTCGCCATGCATAGTATACTATCAGAAAAAGCCGAGGTGATACAGTCCATGAAAAATAAAATGCTTTCACAGAGCATCGCAGACACGCTACTGTCGATGATCACAATCGAAAAACGTTTTTCGGCAGGGGATAAATTACCCAACGAGAATGAATTGTCGGCGGAACTGAACGTCAGTAGGACAACCCTGAGAGAAGTCATACGCATCCTAAATTTATTACCGTCTGCCAAGATCTTCCCAACTGGTTATTCCATTCGGTTGTATTTTCGATACTGATATTCGGATACCCGTCTTTCAGAATAGTGTTCCTATCGGAAAATAGAACAGTATCAAAAACTACGGAGGTAATATCAGGTGAAAACAATCTGCGGAATTAACTGTACCGGGTGCGGCTGGAAAGAATGCTGCAAAGGCTGTGCGGAAACAGATGGCAGCCCTTTTGGCGGAGAATGCGTTGCTGCGCAGTGTTATAAAACAGGCGGAGAAAATTGCTTTATCGCATATAAAAATCGGCTAATTGAAGAATTTAACGTGCTTGGAATTGCGGATATGCCGCCTGTCACAGAGCTTACTCCGCTAATCGGTGCATTTGTCAATTTGGAATATGCGCTTTTGAACGGAGAAAAAATAAAACTGCTCGACGATTCAAAAATATACCTTGGCTGTCAGGTGGAAAAACAAAGCAGTGACAGGTGCTTCGGGCTTGTTGGGGATACTCATCATTTGTTGGTGTGTGAATACGGCTGCAATGGCACGGAGCCGGAAATTGTTTTATATAAAAAGAGGTAAAGCTGTGCCCTTCTTGCAGGGAGCGCTTAAATTCTGTTTTGGTCAAGTAAGAAGCAGATAAATAAACATATGTTTGTATAAGGAGTACCAACAAAATGATAGGAGTATATTTCAGCGGTACAGGAAATACAAGGTTCTGTATTGACAAATTTTTGTCAGAATATGACAACAGTCAAACTACATATTCCATTGAAGAGCAGGAAACTTTGGAAATCATAAAAAAGAATGATGAAATTGTGATTGGCTATCCAGTGCAGTATAATAACATTCCCAAACTATTGCAGGATTATATTGTCAACAACGGGCACATTTGGAATGGAAAAAGGATTTTCATTATTGCAACAATGGGCTTATTCAGCGGAGACGGGGCAGGAATAATGGCGCGGCTGTTAAAACGTTATGGTGCGGAAATCGTGGGCGGACTGCATTTGCAAATGCCGGATAGCATTGGAGATGTCAAGGCGTTAAAACGCGATTTTACAGCCAATAAAGAGCTGGTGAGGAATGCAGAGCAAAAAATATGCAAAGCAGTCAGCGAACTAAAAAACGGGAAACCACCTCGGGAGGGACTGGGAGTTGGCGCATATTTGGCAGGACTGTTCGGACAAAGACTGTATTTTTTTTGGAAAACCAAACAATACACAAGCCGACTAAAGATCAATTCCTCCAAATGCCCTAAACAGGCAATTACATTATTGGGAAAACAAGTAATTGAGCAGAATGATGTAAGCAAATATTTATAAATTTGGCTCGGACAATCCCTGTTTGAAATTTGGCAAGCGTTATGTCAGGCAATTGATGAAAAATACGATATGGAATAGTTCTAGAATATAGGCGATAAGAATTGGACTTATGAGTATAAATATTGCTGTCTGTATGCGAAAAAGAATTGTGTTGGTTTCATGATTATTTTGGTGAAAGAGAAAAGGACCAAATTTGAAAAGGAAACATGTTAACGACTCGATTGCCTGTGGGGCAAAGTTCCTATTTACCAGCGCAAACCATACAACGCGTTCCCTTTCGACATACCCGTTTCCGATCTTTTTTGAGGAGTGGGGACTTGATGTCAAAAACATTACGCGTGCATGGGACAACAAAGGTGATATTGTAGTCGGCAATGACGTTTGGATTGGCTTTGAAGCGGTTATTCTGTCAGGTGTCACGATTGGCGATGGGGCGGTTATCGGTACGCGCGCCGTTGTCACAAAAGATGTACCACCCTACACAATTGTTGGGGGCGTTCCTGCGAAACCGATTCGAAAACGCTTTTCAGACGAGATAATCTCCGAACTATTGAAACTGCAATGGTGGAATTGGTCAGAAAGCAGAATAAAACAAAATATTGATGCAATCCAGTCAGGTCGAATTGAAGACTTGAAATAGCTTATAATGTGGGGGAAAATTTTCCCCCACACTTTTATTGCGAAACCACCTTACACCGTTTTTTATAACACGCAATCCCATAACGGTAAATCGTTTTCATTCCGTCGTCGGCTAACCGTTCCTCATAATTTCTGCCCGTAATCTGCTCTAAGGCATTTTTACATTCCGGTTCAAACGCAGCGTTTTCCGCGTATTTCAACTCAATCACAATGCCGACTTCCGTATCCTGCGACTCGACGAGAATGTCACTGTAGCCATCGCCAGTCTCGGATTCGACATAATAATCCACCCGTCCATATTGCTAAAAAGTCCAAGCAGAATGCCGTGATAAAAGTTTTCCTTCCGCTCCTTTCTTGCATTTGTGTCCCGAATTCTAATCATTTTTTTCAGGTAAAACGTAAAGCCCTCTTCAATGGCAGCTACGTTGTTTTCCTCAAATGCCTTGCAGAACTGTTCAAGCGTCGTGCTGTCCTTTGCAGTCTCCTCGGCGAACCACTCCTGTATTTGTTCCACAAAAATCCAGTGTACTTCTTTGTTTGGAATGACAAGCTCTGTCAAACCGCCGTCATCTTCCCCGCATTGTGTCAGATAGCCCGTCGTAAAAAGCAGGCTCCAAAGATTGTCGATATTTGTGCCCAAATCACGGTAGGTCAGCTCCTGCCGTATTTTCTTTTTCACGCTGCCGCCGTCGATTAACAGTTCGATTTCACTTTTAGTGACGGATTTCGCTTTGTTGATAAATTTTCGGATAATATCGTTGCTGCTTGTGTTGACCCAGTAGTTTTGCGGCATGATGGAGAAATTCATTTTTAATGCATGGCAATAACTTATGACGTCCCACGGACAGTATATGTCCAAGCCGCTGAACTGATAGCCGTCGTACCATTCTTTTATGACATCGCTGCGCTCCATAAAACCGTAATATTCCAGCATTTCCGTGACTTCCATATGCGTAAAGCCGAAGTATTGGTTGTATTGCATGTCTTTTACTGTGTATACATTAAAATTGTTCATTCCAGTAAACAAGACATCTCCTATAGGAGATGTCAGAGAAAAACGTTTTATGCGTTTTTCCAAACCGCCGCGGGCGCGTAAACAATGTTACATACGACTTATCTTCCAAAAGGTCCTTAATCAGTCCCGTTTTATCAATATAATAAAAATCCTCGTTCCGGATCCGTTCAAAATTTTCCATTCCCATTGGAAGGCTCTTTTTTTCTCCATACAAAGCCCCTTTCCATTTTTTAAATACTTCCGGCAAAATTCACTCTTACAGTTTTATCTTAACACGTCAGTATTTATCTTTCCATATTTATTTTCGTATTGCTTTATATTGTTACTGTCAAGCAATCATTGCCCGTTTAGGAAAATGATGCGTAAAAAAAGAGAGGATTTGTGCAAAATTAGTACTTATTAAGACAGGAATATTATGTTATGATATAATAAGTATTAGCAAAAAAGGGCAGACTCATTTGTTCTGCAGTCGGTAAATGCACGGTGCAAAAACTGTGATGTGCGGCAACTGAAAAAACATATAATTGGTGAAAACAAAAAGGCAGTAATCAGGAGGAACGTTAAATGGGAAATCAATTGGTATGGAATAACCGGTACAATCTTGGTGTGGAAATTATTGACAAAGAGCATAAAAAGCTATTCAGTATTCTCAATAAGCTGTTTGATTTCGGACAGCAGGAGGACAAAAGCCAATGGGTTTGTCAGGAGGCAGTGAAATATTTTAAAGACCATGCCCTTCAGCATTTTATTGATGAAGAGGCTTATATGACGTCTATTGAATATGAAGGGCTTGACATTCATAGACGCATTCACAAAAACTTTCGGGAAACGACGCTTCCGGCGCTTGAGAAGGAATTGAATGCAACCAACTACTCGGAGGACGCGGTGAATCATTTCCTTGGTGTTTGTGCAGGGTGGTTAATCGGGCACACAATGATAGAGGACCATGCGATTGTAAGCGGCGAAACCGTGAAGCAGTGGGAAAACCTTCTGCCAGACGAGGAGCAGGCAGTGATGGGACAGGCAATCATCAACTGGCTTCATACGATGTTCCAGCTTAATTCCAAGCTAATCAGCAACTGCTATGGCGGCGAAAAGTTCGGCAACGGTATTTATTATCGCCTGATTTACATTACGCGAGAAAAAAAGAGATGGGAGTTTATGCTGATTTTTGAAGAGCAACTGATTATCAGCACAATTGGCAATGTCATTGAAACGAAGTCTGAATCGGTAAATGTAATGATTATGAACATAGCCCGATATATGGCAAAGCAGCTTGTGGAGCATCTTAAGGAGCACTTTTCCGAATTGCAGGAGGCAAAAATAAAAGAAGAACAGCTTTTGACCTATGAACAGTTTCAAAAAGTATTTGAGAAGCAAAGCCCACAGTTCAGCCTGTTGTTTGATACCGGTAAGGGGTATTTTTCGTATTGCATGACAACAACCGATATGGTTCCGAGTGAGGACGGCGTTTCGATTATTACAGAGAATGCAATGGCTGCGGTTGAATATTACCTGAAGCAAAGCAAAGCGGAAAGCATTGCTGCAAGCCTAAAAAAGAAGGTACTGATTGTAGACGATTCGGATTTTATGCTGGCAATGATGCAGAAGCTGTTGGCGAATGATTATGAAGTGCTGACGGCTACGTCTGGATTGTCCGCAATCCGCAGTATTACGCTCAACCGTCCGGATTTGGTTCTGCTGGATTATGAGATGCCTGTCTGCAAAGGAAACCAGGTTTTGGAAATGATACGTGCCGAAGAAGATTTTGCAGATATTCCGATTATTTTTCTGACAAGCAAGGTGGATAGGGAAAGCGTAAAAAAGGTGATTGAGTTGAAGCCAAACGGATATCTGTCGAAATCCCTTGCACCGGAAAGCGTAAAAAAGGAAATTGATAATTTTTTTGAAAAGCAAACGGTATAGCTGTTTTAGGGAGAACTTCCGTGACAAAATTGAAGTCATGGAAGTCCTCTTTTTATTTTATTATAGCGTTTGCAAGGGTTCTGTGATAAACTTTTCTTTAGAAGCGAACTTTTAAATCTATTGTAAAGGCAGAAAGGAATGGGGGCATAAAATGAATATCTATCAGTTTTGGAACGATGTTTTGGCGCAAAATGCAGATGCCATCAGAAACTATTTTCACGAGAATGCTTATATCAACTGGCATTGTACAAATGAGCATTTTACTGTGCAGGAATTTATTATTGCAAATTGTGAGTACCCGGGCGCTTGGGGCGGCGAAGTGGAACGGGTGGAAAAAATAAACGATTTGATTGTGACTGTAACACATGTATTCTCACAAAATCGGGAGATGTCGTTTCATGTGACTTCCTTTATCATAACGGTTGATGATAAAATTGCGGCTATTGATGAATATTGGGCGGACGATGGTATTGCACCCCAATGGAGGTTGGACAAACATATCGGAACGGCAATTCATATGTAAACTGCATAACTTTACAAAGGAAATTTTTTAGTCACGGAGCAGTCGGTAAATTTGTGCTTGCGCATTGTAATGGAGTTCATGTTGCATTTGCAGACTTTGATAAGAATGGAGGGATAAATATGGAAACAATTGTTGTTGTATTAAATTCAAGTAAAATGGAAAATCCGGATTTGGATATCCGGTATGTGCTGCCGGATATGCTGCAAAAGTACACACAAAATGAGATTTGTGATAACGGCTATGATTATATCACAAATGAGGAGCTTGGCATATGGCTTTCGGCAAAATCGGCAAAGGAAAGCTATGGGAAGGTATTGGCGTTTTTGGAGGAACACTTGGTATACTGTAATGATTTGACTGGAACGGTCAAAGTCTACATATCTGATAAAGACGCGGCTGATTTGGAAGACTGTACGCTTGTATATGATGGCAGCGAAAATCCGTCGGACGAAAAAACGCGCATGACAAACAGGGCGAAAAAAGCAGGGAATGTTATTTTGAAAATTGCCGCCCTATTAACGGAAAACGACAACTCTGTGGCGGATACGCTTGCGGCGGAGCTTTTTACGCTTTCGGATACGAACGCGCAATGGCAAAGCTGTGTCAGGCTGTTGGCGGAGCGGCATTATTTGTGTTATTGTAATATTAATTTTGAGTTAAATGATTTTGGAGACCTGTTTGCTGAAACGGTGGGTGTTAAAGCAAACGGACTTCGCGTAGACAAGGCGGCGTTTGATGTGGAAGGCGATTTATATGACTGGTGCGACGCATTGGACGAGCAGTGGAAGGACACGGGATTTTGCATGGCGATTTTTGATGCGGAGGACGATGATAATAATTTGATTTTTGCTTATAGGGCGGAATTATTGGCGGACCTGACGGATTTGGCAAAGGAAATCGGTGTGCGTATTATGGCTGTTGCAGAATATTAATTTTTGAGGGCAGCTATTTGCAGGCAGTTTTTGTAGGGAATTCGTTGCTGATACTGTATTAAAGTAACAGTTCAGCCTTATGGTATTCCGCGAGTAAAATCGCTCTGTGAGCGATTTTGCGAGTTGTGCAAGCGCCAAAATGCGACTTTGAAGCATTTTGTGTGCATCAGGCGTGACAGTGAAGCCGAAGGCTGAACTGTTACGTATTAAATGGTTATGTTTCGGGAAGATTGGACAGTTTTGATAAATTGAAAGGAACCAAAAGAATGCGTTTATTAAATAGTTCTAAAAACGAATTTGATGAAATGGAAGGAACTGCTTATTTCCCGTATTTTGACGAAAAAATTACGGTTATTCCATGCCCTTTTGGCAAATATAATATCTATCGTCATTATATCAAATCCACGGCATCCATCAAGCATTTTCTTTACAATGCTTGACGCTTATCAAAAATCCCACGGTAAATATCAAAATCCTGCTGCTTAAAAACATTAAACACAACCTTCTCAACCCGCATATCTGTCCGCAGAAATTCCGTAACCGTCCGCACCGCAATCTCCGCCGCTTCCGCATTCGGAAAATGAAACTCACCTGTTGAAATGCAGCAAAATGCCACCGACGATATACCGTTTTCCGAACAACAGTTCAGTACGTTTTTGTAGCAGCTTCGCAAGTCCTGACAATGCGTATCCTTTAACCCATTGTATACAATCGGGCCAACCGTATGAATCACGTAATCGCACGGAAGATTGTACGCCTTCGTCAGGGTGGCAGTTCCCGTCGGCTCCTCGTATTGCTTCCCGTAACGGATTTTCCTGTCCTGCATAATATGAAAACACGCGTCGCGCAGCTGCATACCCGCGGCGCTGTGGATTGCATTATCAATACAGCGGTGGCACGGCACAAAGCACCCTAACATCTGCGAATTGGCGGCATTCACAATCGCGCCCACCTTCAGCCTTGTAATATCGCCCTGCCAAAGACATATCTGATCGGCATAAGGCATCGTGCTGTGGAATTGCTCTTTTATGGTCGGAAGCTCCGAAAGCGCAACAACGCCTTTCTGCGCAAGTTCCTCCTGTAAATAAAAATCCTGCGCCTCCAAAAGCCCCTTCGACAGTTCCAACGGCATACGGATATTCATCAGCGAACGGATTGCGTTTTTCTTTTCCGCAAGGTCATATGTGTCCGTCTCCAACGACTGGTATTCTGCGGAGTCCTCCTTCAATTTTTCCAAAAAACAGTCTGCTGCGGTATTCATATTCATTTCAAATCGTCCGCCCTTCTTGTCATGTGTCCTTTGCATTGCATCAGTTCCAAACAGTTCTTAACTACAATCATAGCACAAGCCCCCTTTTTCGGGAAGCGTTTTTTCCTTCCGCAGAAACACGTTCCGCAGCGGCACGCCACAACTGCACCGCATCGACACGCAGCGCCGACCAAATTCCCCCAAAATATCAAATTTTCTCCAACAGTCTCCTGCAAACCGCCTTTACACCCGCACAGAGCGCAAGCACCATAAAAGCCGCCGCGGCTACAATCACCGCACCCCTTAACGTATCCATTCTTATGTTCCTCCGTTTTTTCCTAATACAAACATATATTCTCAATTCCATACTTATTTCCTAGAAAACAACCCCTTTTTCTGATACGGCTCCCAGCTTACGTGCACCACGTCGTACCCCGCCTGTGCCACGACCTTCCGCAGTTCCTGCTCCGAAATCTCCTGTTCTGTTAAAATGATTGTTTCCTTTTTCGTGTGCGAACTTGTCACCTTCTTTACCGAAAAAGCATTCCGCACTGCCTCATTCACATGCGCCTCGCACATTCCGCACGCCATTCCGTCAATGCCAACCGTAATCTTTATCATAAGCCGCACCTCCTATTTTTTCAAGGTTTCCAACTTTGCCGAATGGCAGGTGCCGTTCATGGCACAGCCTGCGCAGCCGCATCCGCAGGACGATTTTCCCTGTTTCTTACCGCGCACCATACTGACAATCACAGCTGCCACCATGATAATCAGAACTGCACTGACCAAAATTGTCGCCATATTTTCCATAATCCACGTAAGCATCAAAATCCCCCCTAGTCCTTATATTTCCGATATTGCATAACAGCCCGAATCAATCGGGCTGTCATATGAAGCTTCTATTTATTTCGCCAACTTCAATTTCATATTTGTTGTCAGCTTTGTCGCCTCTTTATACGGGCGAACCAGCATATAAATCATAACGCCAAGAATGACAATCGCTGCAAGCAGACCGATCACATTCAAATTTCCCGTAAATGCCGAGCCAATCTGATTCACCATCAATGCCACCGCATAAGCCAGCCCGCACTGATAGCCGATTGCAAACCACGTCCACTTCGCGTTGTTCATCTCCCGCTTGATTGCGCCGATTGCCGCGAAGCAGGGCGCACATAAAAGATTGAATACAAGGAACGAATAACCTGCTACCATGCTGAAATTCGCGCCAATCTCCGACCACCCGCCGGGATAGAGAATCCCCATTGTACCGACAATATTTTCCTTTGCCACAAGTCCTGTAATGGACGCCACTGCTGCCTGCCAGTTCCCCCAGCCAAGCGGAATGAAAATCCATGCAATCGCGCTGCCGACCGCCGCAAGAAGCGACTGATCCATCTCCTCCTCGCCAAGCATTCGGAAGCCTTCCGCAGTAAATCCAAAGTACGTCGTAAACCAAATCACAATGGTCGAAAGTAAAATAATCGTACCCGCCTTCTTGATGAAAGACCAGCCGCGTTCCCACATAGAGCGCAGGACATTGCCCGCCGTCGGCATATGATACGCGGGAAGCTCCATAACGAAGGGAGCAGGATCGCCGGAAAACATTCTCGTTTTCTTCAACATAATACCCGAAATAATAATCGCCGCCATGCCAACGAAATACGCACTCGTTGCCACCCACGCGGAGCCGCCGAAAATCGCTCCCGCGACCATCGAGATAAACGGAACCTTTGCGCCGCAGGGGATAAAGGTCGTCGTCATAATCGTCATTCTGCGGTCACGCTCGTTCTCAATTGTTCTCGACGCCATGATGCCGGGAATGCCGCAGCCCGTACCAATCAGCATCGGGATAAAGGACTTGCCCGACAAGCCGAACTTGCGGAAGATTCGGTCAAGTACGAACGCAATACGCGACATGTATCCGCACGCTTCCAAAAATGCAAGAAGCAGGAATAAAACGAGCATCTGCGGCACAAAGCCAAGAACCGCGCCGACACCTGCCACAATACCGTCGTTAATCAGCCCAGCAAGCCAGTCTGCCGCGCCGACCGCCTCAAGCAGGTTCCCCACGAGAACGGGAACACCGGGAACCCATACCCCGTAAGCCACAGGATCAGGCTCGTCGCCATACTGCTCCAGTACCGAAAGTGCGTTCTCATATTCAGTGAGTGATGCCGTTTCCACCGTTACCTCCAGTGTTTCATCATCTGTCACCTCATACGGAAAATCATCCGTCGGGGCTGCACCATTTTCTTCAACATAAGCGTCATAGCCGTCCGCAATCAGCGCAGCCGCTCCATATTCGTCTGCTGCCTCCCCATACGCGGCGGAGCCGATGCCAAACAGGTGGAACCCGTCGCCGAACAGTCCGTCGTTTGTCCAGTCCGTAGCAGCGGCTCCTACCGTCACCATCGATATGTAATACACAAGAAACATGATTGCCGCAAAAATCGGAAGTCCTAAAAAGCGGTTTGTGACAACCCTGTCAATCTTGTCGGAATTGGTCAGTTTTCCTGCGGACTTTTTCTTTAGACAGCCCTTGATAATGCTCCCAATATAAATGTAACGTTCGTTCGTGATAATGGATTCCGCGTCGTCGTCCATCTCTTCCTCAGCAGCCCGAATGTCCGCCTCAATATGGGAAAGCACGGACTCGCCCAGTTGTAACTGCTCCAAAACCTTGTCGTCGCGCTCAAACAGCTTAATCGCATACCAACGCTGCTGCTCCTCAGGCAGTCCGTGCACCGTCGCCTCCTCGATATGGGCAAGCGCGTGCTCGACGGTTCCCGAAAAGGTGTGCATGGGAACGGTCTTTGCGGTCTTTGCCGCATCGATTGCAGCCTCCGCAGCCTCCATAACGCCGTTTCCTTTCAGGGCGGAAATTTCGATGACTTTGCAGCCCAAAGCCCTTGACAGCTCCGCAGTATTAATTTTGTCGCCGTTTTTCTCCACCACGTCCATCATGTTGATGGCAACCACGACTGGAATGCCAAGTTCGGTAAGCTGCGTAGTCAGGTACAGGTTGCGCTCAAGATTGGTTCCGTCAATAATGTTTAAAATTGCATCAGGACGCTCGCCGATCAGGTAATTTCGCGCCACCACTTCCTCCAAGGTATATGGCGAAAGGGAATAAATACCAGGCAAGTCGGTGATGGTGATGCCGTCATGCTTTTTCAGTTTTCCTTCCTTTTTTTCTACCGTAACGCCGGGCCAGTTCCCGACAAACTGGTTTGAGCCTGTCAGGGCATTGAACAGCGTCGTTTTTCCGCAGTTCGGGTTCCCTGCAAGGGCAATTCGTATATTCATAAATTTCCTCTTTTCTGCGCTGCTTTCTGCACCTAAACGAGTTTGTGTCAAGCAGCGCGCAGACACAAAACTCGCAATTGAAAATTTTAATTTTCAATTTGTCCTCACTTTCTTTTATTCCCGCGAGCAACGAGCCAAGTGGCTGCTTGCAGACGTTTGGCGACTGCCGCGAGGATCAAAACTCCGTTGCTTGCTGCGGGGTTTTGATTAGTTTTCACTAACTGTTGTGCTAAAAATAAAGAGGACAACCCTTGTTTCTACGGGTGCCTCAGAAGAATGCCCGCACTTGGCATTCTTTACACACTTTCAATCTCAATCATCTCCGCGTCCGCTTTCCGAATGGAAAGTTCATAGCCGCGGACGGTCACTTCAATTGGATCGCCCAAAGGCGCTACCTTGCGGATTTGCACATCAACGCCCTTTGTCAGCCCCATATCCATAATCCGACGTTTGACAGCTCCCTCGCCATGAAGCTTTACAACGCGAACGGTATCGCCGACCTTTGATTCTTTTAGTGTTTTCATACTGCTACCTGCCTCCTCATTTTAAACCATGATTTTCTGTGCCATCTCTTTGCTGACTGCAATACGGGAATCCTTCACGTTCACGATAACGTTGCCCCCGATGGCGCTGACGACCGTGACCGCCCCTCCCACGACAAAGCCGAGGTTCTCCAAATGTGCCTTCACTTCCTGCTTCCCTCCAATTTTCCTGATAATGTTCTCTTCTCCGATTTCTGTAAGCGTAAGCGGCGTCATGTATCCCTCCATTCTGAAACGGCTTGCGTTTTCCTTGGAATATGTATTAGTCTTAACTAACCTTGTGGGGTAAAAAATCGGGTGCCCGCGCACCCGATTGCAAAAGCAAAGCTTTTCAAAGCTTCGCTTTTTGTTTCGATACTTTACGCTTTCGCACTTTCCCACAAGATTAAATTGGGGTTAGCACTCGCTAACCATATATTATCATATGACGGCGGATTGTCTTTGTCAATGTTATTTGCAACGCTAACCAAAGTTTCAGCATACTAACTAATATGTTAGTGACCGCTAACCTATTATTTTGTGCAAAATGCTTATGGACTTTTGTCAGTCCGTTTTCTATATTTCCTAATGCCGTTACTATATTTGATTTTGATAGATGTGATTGATTATATCACGTTAAATTCCCTGCCGGTGCCCTACTGCTGATAAACAGTAAGTACACCATAATATTTTGAGAGTATTGACGTATCGTTTACATAAATCCCGACATCTTCAATTCCATATCTTAACAAATAATAATCCATATCGTGCAAAATTTTATAAATATTGTTGACGTGTTCCATGTCATGTGTATCTTTTGCCAAAGCTGTTTCATCAATAAGATTCTGCAAATCTTCCCTTAATTGCTCGTTTTGTACGCTTTCCCGCAGTTCCGCTATCAAATCAACAAAATTATCCGCATCAAACCGATTGTATACAATAACAGGAGTTCCATATTTTCTATAAAACTCTTCTTTTGTAAGATTTTCTTTTTCCTGTATCTCTTTTGCTGTAAAATAATCTCCCTCATAAGCCCAGTCAATTTGAATATCACCCTTTTGATCGAAATAATTCCAATACAAACTATTTTGATCTTCCAGCTTTCCAAAAATATTGTCATATAAATATGCCTGCTCCATTTGGATATTTGCAACTTTAATATTTTCTGTTAATCGTTCCGTTTGCTCTGTGGTCATGCCTTCCAAAACAGCTTCTCTTGCAGCAAGCACCTGTTCCTTCGTAGGAGCAATGCTCCCACTCGTTTCATTCGCCGCAGAAGTATCCCGAATACGTTCTTCTGAATCTTCCAATTCTTCTGTCATTTCCATTGTAAAATCCGCTTGACTGTCATTACCAGTCTCCACTTCCGTTACATCATTATCCTCTCCTTGGCAGGCAGTCAATATACTGATACAAATCAATATCAACAGCAGTTTTATTTTCTTCATAATAATCCCCCATTCTTGATGCACCTGCGAATTTAACATGAACTTCGTTCACAATCCGCAAGCGCAATATTTGCAATACGAACTTTGTTCGTACTGTACCCCTAATTTGCACGGATAAAAAATATCAAATAAATTTCGACTTATATTTTATACAATACCACAATCACACTCCTATTGCTATCTGATTTTCATTCAATTTCTGCCTCCCTCCGTTTCACTCTGCCTTGATGCCGGCTCCAATCATTGTAAACCACTTGGTTGTGTGCTATAATTTCAGTAATTTCCATTGTTTTGACCGTGATAAATTTCACGAATACCAATATCAGGAAACAGGAGGACTGTTTATGAATATCACACAAAATGATGTCGATAGATTCAAAAAAGTGAAGTATTGTGAATTGAGTTCTGTTTGGAAAAAAATATATGAATCAGAGTGGAACTCCCTTTGCCATAAAAGCAAAGCAATCGCGGCTGTAATTGTTGATGAAAATGATAAGATTATTTCAGAAGGAAGAAACAAAATTGGAGAGCAGGAAATTTTAAATCCAAGAGTGGCTCACGCAGAGGTGGAAGCCGTTCGAAATCTTGATGTAACAAAATATCCATATGTTAAGTTATATACATTATATACAGCGCTTGAACCATGTCCAATGTGTTTAGGCACTCTTGTAATGGGCGGTATTCGGAATGTCGTAATCGGTGCACGCGATGACCATGGCGGAGCCATTGAACTCCTTGAAAAAAGTAAATTCTTAATGTCCAAAAAAATTACAGTAACATGGATGCCGCAATTTTACGGTGATATCCAAAGAGGTTTGCAGGCAGTGAAAGAACTGCTTTTTAATGAAGACAAGGATAAGCTTGAAAAGATGCTGGCTGACTTTTCTGTGTATAATTCCCGTGGCGTAGATGCTGCACAAACGTTAGTTTGCTCAGGATTGTTTCATGATACTCCACCGGAGCAGTATGACATTGAATATATTTTTAATCGTTTGGGTGAAATAATGGAAGAAGGTAGCGATTGTGTGCTATAATTTCAGTAATTTCAATCATCTTGACCGTAATAAATTTCACGAATACCAATATTAAAAACAGGAGGGCTATTTATGAATATCGCACAAAAATATGTCGACGGATTGAAAAAGGCTTATTATGAAAATGACGGAGAGGAACTATGGGATTCTTTTGAGCGTGTCATGCATGGCGCAGGCAAAGAGGATTTGGAACAATTGCAGGCAGTCTATCCCGACATTCCTGATAGCCTGCTGCAATTGCTGGAAATTGTGGACGGAACCTATTGGAGAGAGTATGCCGGGAAAAAGCTTACTTTGCTGTTCTTAGGCTCCGACATGGAGGGGTATCCCTATTTCTTACTGTCCGCGCGGCAGATGATGGATACGAAGGACAGCTTCCAGTCGTGGGGGGATTATTTGATTGACCGCGAATTTGACGATATTCCGGTAGATGAGGGTATTTGTGATGACCTTGATAAGCTGTGCTGGCTGCATTTTTCCGACTGCGTAAACAACGGCGGAACCTCTCAGCTTTTTATCGATTTCTCACCCTCCGCAGAGGGAAAAAAGGGGCAAATTGTGCGTTATCTTCACGATCCCGATGAACTGGTAATTATCGCGGACAGCTTTGACGAATATTTGCAGATGCTTATGGAAAATGAATATGATTTTATAAACGAAGACTCGCTTGATGGGTGGGATTGAAGATTTTTTTATAAGTATGTTATACTCAAATCAACAAATTTTGTGCTATGGAGATAATTGCAATGGGGAAAGCAGCTTTTTATTATAAACAGTCAAATGCACCTGAACCAAACAAGCCAAATCATATCGGTTCTACCATTATGATTTATTATAACGGCAAGGTCTTGCTTGAGTCGCGGAAAGACAGTAACCGATGGGCATTTATTGGCGGTGGATTATTACTCAATGAAAATTTACTGGAATGTGTGAAAAGGGAAACTTTTGAGGAAACAGGAATTATGCTGTCTGATAAAGATATTCAATTTTGTAAGTTATATGATGATCCGTCTATCATTAGTGCATACCCTGACGGCAATATTATCAGATCTATCATGGCTTTATATTCAGCCACTCTCAAAGAAATGCCTGATTTAAAATGTAGTGAAGAATCAACAGAACTTCGATTCTTTTCAAAGGAAGAGCTGAAAAAACTAAACATAGTGGAAACGCATACGCCGATTTTAGTTGATTATTTTATGTAATGCCCTTTCCTGTATCTGCGTGTGTACTTCCATACCACGTTTATTATAATAATCCCGTTTTTCCTGTGGGGTCATATCTTTTGTTAGATAATAATTATACGCTCTCAATTTATGAATATCTTCAATTGTAAAATCAGGACTTAGGATGGGTTGTTCCATAATCTGCCTTCAAATCTCCATTCTCAAAAGCCGCTTTTACCTGTTCCAAATCATCATATTTCGCAACAATGACCTTCCTTATTTCTTCGTCAGGCTGCCATAAATCGGGAATCATTATCGGTTTACAGCCTGCCCTATATGCGGAAAGCAGACCGTTCTTGGAATCCTCCAATGCGTAGCATTCTTTTGGTTCTGCGCCTATCATCTCACATGCTTTCAGATAAATATCCGGTGCAGGTTTTGAATTCTCAATCATATCACCGCATACGATAGCAAGAAAATAGTCCTCTACTTTGGCATCTTTTAAATGCTTTTCCACTTCCCAACGGGGAGAAGATGATGCAACTGCCATTTTACACTGTTTCCTTTTTAGAAAATCAAGCAAGCTATACAATCCATGCTTTATCGGAACGGTATGCTCATCATAATATTTTTTCAGAAATTCCTTTGTATAGCTTCTTAATTCTTCTTGATGATACCTGTCGCCAAATTCTTCCCTCCATACATTATAAGAAGCCGCTATATTCATTCCCAATGTCTTATATACCATAAATCCTGCTTTTCCAATGCCAATTTTTTCTCCTGCGTAGTCCCATGCTTTGATAAAAACTTTTTCGGTATCAAACATGAGTCCATCCATATCGAAAATAATCTTCATATCGTTTCATCTCTCTTGTATGCTTTTCGTATTCTTTAAATAAAACCATTACAAACTGATTTTATCCGCCTAGTGTACTGACTGCAACAATAATTCCTTCAACGACAAAACGGACAACATGGTGCTGCACGTGAATATTATTTTGCAGAAATCCATTCAGCAATGTCCCTGCGGAAATTGCCGCCATTCCGATAATTAACAAAAATATTTTCTTTTTATGCCAAAAGACGGCTAATAAACTGTATGCAATCGCCAAAGCGCTTCCGGCAACGATGAATACACCCGACACGCCTTCCGATTTTCCGTAAATTGCGGCAAAAATCATAATGCCTGCATAAAGGACTGCAAGAAGGGCGCCGCAAAGCTTTAAGACTTGTTTTTTCATAATCTTTTTCTCTCCCGTATCAAATGAACTGCATCATACGATTTCATCACTACCGCATAAGCCATTCATAATCCTGTCTGCAATCCACTACATAATCTGCATAAACAATATCATCCGCGATTTGAAAGATTATCATATACCGTTTTTCAAATAGGATAAACCGATAAGCGTTTTTGGGAATGTATTCCCCTGTAAGCCACGGGCATCTCTGCGGCGTGACTTCCAATGAATTTGCGGTTTCTTCAAACGCTTCGGTCAACCGTTCCGCAGCTTCGGGATTGACCTGCGCCAAAAATGCGACATGGGAAACAAGCATCTGTGTTGCCCGCTCTGACACAATAACACGGTATCTATTCTGTTGTCCCATGACCTGCCGCCTCCCTGATAGCATTGCGCATTTTTGCTGCTGCTTCCGTAACAGAATAGCCTTTGCTGCCACGCAGCCTGTCCTCCTCAACCGCCAAAAGCTCCTCACGAAGCTTTAGCATCTTTTCCCTGCGGTTATACGTCCCAATATCCATAACCACCAAATCCCCCTCGCCATTTTTGGTAAGGAAAACCGGCTCTGCGGTCTTTCTGCACTGCTCGGCAATCTCATTGTAATTCTGTCTGATTGCTGCTGACGGGCGAATAATCATAATAATCCTCCATTCAATCAAAATAGTAATATTCTACCCATATTATATCTATTTCATGCAATGAAGTCAACAGAATAAAGAATTTTTACGAATTTTTACAAGCCCATCATTTCCCTTACCAAAAAGCTTCAAATTTCCATTTTTCAATGTTAATGACACCATTATGTATATAGC
>CAJTSD010000029.1 GCA_910578795.1 uncultured Lachnospiraceae bacterium | reverse complement strand
CGAATCAGCGCAAGCTTATTCAGAATTATATCACTTCTTCAGAGGATATACAGTTTGTCGGAGAGTTTTATGATGACGGATACACCGGAACAAATTTTGAACGTCCGGGATTTGTGGAGCTGATGCAGATGCTAAAAGACGGTAAGGCAAACTGTGTGATTGTCAAAGACTTATCTCGTCTTGGCAGAGATTATATTGAAACAGGAAAATATATCGAAAAAATCTTTCCGTCTATGGGAGTTCGGTTTATTGCCATTAATGACCAAGTGGATTCCATAAGAAACAATCAGGCTGACGAGATTATTGTTCCCTTCAAGAATTTAATTAATGATTCCTATTGTAGAGAGCTTTCTATCAAACTCCGCAATCAGTTTCGTATTCAACGGCAAAATGGAGAGTTTATCGCTAATTTTGCTTTTTATGGATATAAGAGGTCTATGGAGGACAAGCATAAACTTGTGGTGGACGATGCGGCAGCAGAGATTGTAAAGCTCATTTATGCAAAGAAGATAGAAGGATATTCCTGTGCGAAGATTGCGGAATATCTGAATCAGTATGGTGTGCCGTCACCATGCGAATACAAGAAAAATACAGGCTCTAATTATGTATGCGCCTTTAAGGAACGAAGTATAAGCCTTTGGGGTGCAGTAACAATCAAGAGAATACTGACAAACCGTATTTATTTGGGATATTTAGAACAGGGAAAGCAAAGTTCCCCGAATTACAAAATAAAGAAAATGAGAGCGAAAGAGCGTGAGGAATGGATTGTTGTCAAAAATGCCCATGAAGCGATTGTTTCGGAGGAAAACTTTGAAATCGTTCAGCGGCTCTTAAACAGGGATACTATGACGGTGTCAGGAAATGATGCAGTTTATCCACTATCAGGAATGTTCTTTTGTGGCGATTGCCATGAAACAATGACAAGGTATAAGGCAAAAAGAAAGGACAAGTATTTCTATTACTATATCTGTTCCGGTCATAAGTGGAAGCGTGGCTGCATGAGCAATCACAGTACAGAAGTATTCGGATTGCACGAAAAAGTGTTAAATGCTATAAAATTGCAGATTTCTATGGTGGTAGAGATGGAGGAACTAATAAAAGAATATGGGAATCAGGCAATTATCAGCGTAAAAGTAAAACGAATAGACGAGTTAATTAGTCAGAACCAAAAGGAGCTGAATCGTCAGCAGGAATTTCGCATGAAGCTGTATGAAAACAAGGTGGACGGAATTATCTCACATGATGAATACTTGTCCATGAAAAAGAAGTACAGTGACAAGATTGATGCCTTACAGAGCGTTTTAGATGGTTTGGAACAAGAAAGGGTATCTGTGACAGAAGGAGCAGAGTTAAACTGCTCTTGGATGCAGAGATTTATAGAGAATAAGAATGTGACAGAGCTGGATCGCCAGCTTGTTGTCACGTTGATTGATAAAATAGAGATTTTTGAGGATAAAAGCATTGAAATAACCTTCAATTTTAAGGATGAGTTTAAGCAGATGAAGGAGTATTTGGCAAGAGCAGCGGAGGATATGGATAGAAGGGAGGTTGTCAAAGATGCGTAGAGAAGAAATCAGACAGCGCCGCAGAAAGAAACAATTTGAGCAGGCTGTATATAGTGCAGCATTGTATCACAGGCTTTCCGACGAGGACAGCAGGGATAACGAAGATAATTCCATAGGAAATCAGCATAAAATCTGTCAAAATTATGCAGAAGGACAGCCGGATATTGAGGTTGTTGATACTTATATTGACAATGGTTATAGCGGCGGGAACTTTAACAGACCGGATTTTCAGAGAATGATTCAAGATATAGAAAATGGACGGATTAATTGTATCATTGTAAAGGATTTAAGCCGATTTGGGCGTAATTTTCTTGAATCCAGCGAATATCTTGAGAAGTGGTTTCCAGCAAAGGGGATTCGATTTATTGCCGTAAATAATGGATATGACAATATACAGCCGGATTCCGGCAAAGAAGGTATTGTTATTCCTTTTTCAAATATGATAAATGAGATGTATCTGCGTGATACTTCCCGTAAAATCCGTTCTTCTATCGAAGTTATGATGAAAAAGGGAGAGTTTCTTCCTGCATCGGGCAGTATTCCTTACGGATACCTGCGAGATGAACAAAACTGTACTTATAAAGTGGATGAAGAACCTGCGAAAGTTGTGATGACCATTTTTCAGCGAAAAGCAGAAAGGTGTTCCAACTGTTCCATTGCGACGTATTTGAATGAGCTGATGATACCAAGTCCCGGAAAGCTGCGGTTTTTGCGGGGAATGAGCAATGATAAGAGAAATGAAACGGCTCTTTGGACACATAGGACAATACGGGATATTTTGAACAATGAAGTATATCTCGGACACAGAATCTATGGCAAGGTTAAAAGGGACAGGGTAGGTGAGGAAAAAAAACGAAAGAATAGAGAAGACTGGCAGTATATTTATAATGCCCACCCTGTAATCATAAAGGAAGATTTGTTCCAAACAGTGCAGGATATTTTACAAAAGGAAAATAATAAACGGCAGAATATGAGGAAACGGACTGCCACAACACAGGAAAGCAGGGAACTTCTGCTCCATAAGGTGTATTGTGGAGATTGTGGGAGTCTGATGAGTGCAATGAAACGTAATCAGCGGGTTGCAAGTCCTATGGAACCTAAGATATTCTATCAATGCAACGGTTATGTGTATTCAGGGCGAAAAAAATGCAGGAATCATTATTTCTCACAGGATAATCTCGTATCTGTTCTTACAAAGGCAATACAAACGCAGGTTTGGGTTGTTGCGGATTTGGAGAAACTTGGTAAAATGCGGGTATTTGCACCAGAGGCAGACCATGTATTGAAAATGCAGAGTGAAATTGTGAATGAAATCCGCCGTAAGATACGAGTACAGGAAGGACAGCTTGAAACACTCTTAAATAATTACAATTCCGGCATTTTAGAACTTGATGAATTTATATATATTAAAGGAAAGTATGAAACAGAGAAACAGGTTCTTGAAAAGCAGCTTGCTGTGGCGAGGGAAGATGCCGAAAAGGCACAGGAAGCGGCAAAGCGGCGCAGACATTGGCTTGATGTAATAGGAGATTATAGGGAAAATCTGTTATTGAATCACGCATTAGTAGATGCGCTGATTGACAGAGTCTTGATTTTTGAGGATAAGAGTGTAGAAATTGTGTTCCGCTACATGGATGAATTTGAGCAGGCGGCGCAGATTGTAGGCATGGAGGTGTCGTGATGAGTCGGACAATATTTGAACAGGCGCAGGTCATTTGGTATCTGCGGCTGTCTTTGGCAGACGATGACGGCAAGGACGAAAGTAATAGTATCACTTCACAAAGAAAGTGTATCGCTGATTACTGTAAAAAGTATATTCCTAATGATAACATTGTGGAATGTATAGATGATGGGTACAGTGGAACGAATTTTGAGCGTCCGGGATTTCAAAAAATGATGCTCCTTGTTAAGAATGGGAATGTAAAGACTATCGTATTAAAGGATTTGTCGAGATTTGGGCGCAATTATCTTGAAGTAGGATATTATTTGGAGTATGTGTTCCCGTCCTATGGCGTTAGAGTGGTTGCAATTAACGATAACTTTGATTCGGATGCTGTGTCAGGGGGAATGGCGGGGCTGGAGGTTGCAATTCGTAACCTAATGAATGAATATTACAGCCGTGATATTTCAAAAAAGATTTCCTCTGCCGTCCATATAAAAAAAATGAAGGGCGAGTATGTGTACGGCGCTGTACCGTTTGGATACCGAAAAGGCACAGTAAAGAATACGATTATTATTGATCCGGAAGCTGCATCAATCGTGAAATATGTATTTTCACTGGCACTTTCCGGCATAAGCTATTCAGCAATCGCTAAAAGGCTGAATGAAGAAAAGGTTATCACACCGTCTGTTTACTTGGCAAAGTACGGAGGCAGACAGAATTATAAGGCTTCTGCCTTTTGGTCTTATGAATCTGTCAGAAACTTGCTGACAAACCGTATTTATACCGGAGATACAGAGAGTTATAAATCCCATGTGAAAACGGTAGGAACAAATAGAGTGAAGCAGCTTCCTGTTTCAGAACGGGTTGTGATAGAGAATACACATGAAGCGATTATAAGCTATGAGGACTTTATCAAGGCAAGAGATGTTGTGAAGATGACAAAGCCCAAAACTCCGTCAAAAGGGAAAACAGGAATGTTGAATGGTTATCTTGTATGTGGATGCTGTGGTGGGAAATTGACAAAAGGAAAAGCCAAGAATCACTACTTCCTGTGTGTGAACGCGAGATACAGACCGGACAGTGCCTGTAGGCAGATTAGAGCTGAAGAAAAGAGAATGCAGGAGATATTATTGAACGCAGTTAGGGTTCAGCTTGATTTGTTTGAGGAACAGGATGCGAAAATTAGACAGTCTATTGATCGGAAGAGGAGCGAGATATTGACGCTTCAAAAGGAACTTACCGACTTAGCTGTGCAGGAAAAGAGGTCTATGGAGCGTAAAATGAGGCTTTATGAGGATTTTGTAGAGGGAAAAATCTTGAAAGATGTGTATTTGCAGGGAAAGGACCTGTTAGCAAAAGAACTTGAAGGGATTAAGACAAAAAGCGCTATTCTTTCCGCTAACATAACGGAATTGTCAAGTATGCAGCAGAAAAGCCAAGATGAGAGCAAAGAAAGCCGATTGCTCAGTGGATTCAAAGGACAGGAGCTTTCAGAAGATATGCTTTCTGTACTTGTTCAAAAAGTGGTTGTCATGCCTAACGGAGAGATAGAAATCTTTTGGAAGTACAAAGATGAATTTTACAAATGAATTGAAATAAGTGATTGGAAAATGTATAATATTATTGAAGGATAGGAGGTTGTAGTTACCAATGAATGATACTTATGATTCTTCCGATGAACAGCGATCAGCGTTGCATGAACAGGATTTGCAGAGACTGCGTGGTTTACGTCTTATGGATGATGATTTTTTATCTGCTTTCTTTAGAGATAATATAGAGGATACGGAGTTTATTTTACGCATCATTCTGAATAAACCTGCTTTGAAAGTGAAAAGTGTCCATGCACAGCATGAGCTGAAAAATCTGAATGGTCGTTCGGTAAAGTTAGATGTCCGTGCTGTGGAGGATAATGGAACAGAAATAAATATTGAAATACAGCGGGATGACCGGGGCGCTGGATTTAAAAGAGCAAGACATAACAGCAGCCTTTTAGATGCCTCAATCTTAAAGCCGGGGCAGAAACCGGAGGAATTACCGGAAACATATATTATTTTTATTACTGAAAGTGATGTAATCGGACTTGGTGCGCCGATATATCCAATAGAGAGGTACATTTCAGTACAAGGAAAGTACATTCCGGTGGACGATGGGGCGCATACTATATATGTAAATGGCGCAAAACAGGGGAACGAAACGGAGCTGGAGAGACTCATGCATGACTTTTCCTGTATCAGGGCGGAAGATATGTATTATTCGCAGCTTGCGAAGAAAATGCGGTATCTGAAGGAAGATGAGAAAGGAGTGGAGGCTATGTGTCGTGTAATGGAGGAAATGAGAGATGATGTCAGGGTTCAAATTGTGCTTGAAATGATCAGGGACGGGCAGGTTTCTCTTGAAAAGATTGCACAATATACAGGTCTGCCGTTGGAGAAAGTCAGGGAACTTGCGGAGAATAAGAGTGCATAACCAGAGCGCATTATGAAACAAAGTCTATAAATATGATACAAAGGAGAAGCTTTTGACAGATATGTTGAAGGCTTCTTATTCTTTGGATTAGTAATAAGTGGCGCAAAAGGGCATTTAAAAAAATGGAAAAAAGTTTTTACACCAGTCTTGACATATCCATGAGTGGTGCGCCAATTATCCAAAACGGTAAATTTGTCGGCGCCGTGACGCACGTGCTTGTGCAGGACGCGACAAAAGGATACGGGATTTTTATTGAGGATATGCTGGGGCATTAAAAAACCACCACATCATATCGTGTGGTGGTTTACTATTTACGAAGAAAGCTTGAATTGATTGACCAACTGTTTCAGAACGGTTGCCTCTGCAGAAAGCTGTTCGCTTGCAGCTGCGCCTTCCTCTGCAGTGGCGCTGTTGCTCTGTACGACAGCGGATATTTGGTTGATGCCTTCGGATATTTGCCAAACGGCATCCGACTGTTCGTTGGAAACAGTGGCAATCTTGTCAATAGAGTCGACCACGGACTGAATGCTGTCCACGACATTCAGCAGAATATCCGCCGTGTCTTTTGCAATGTCTGTTCCGGTATGTACTGCATTGGTAGAGTGTTCAATCAACTCCGACGTATTTTGTGCTGCCTGCGCGGATTTTGCCGCCAAATTGCGGACCTCTTCCGCGACAACGGCAAAGCCCTTGCCTGCCTCGCCTGCCCTTGCAGCTTCCACGGCAGCATTTAATGCCAAAATGTTTGTTTGGAAGGCAATGTCGTCAATTGTTTTCAGTATTTTTTCAATTTCATCGGAACGCGTCCGAATTTCATCCATCGCACCCATCAGCGTCTGCATTTTCTGATTGCAAAGCGAAACCTCTTCGCCTGCGTGGTGTGTCTGTTTGCGCACATCAAGCGCGCCGCTTGCGGTATGCTTTGCCTGTTCGGAAATTTCGCCTACCTGCGCCGCAAGCTCTTCAACGGAGCTTGCCTGCTCGGTCGTTCCCTGACTGAGCGTCTGGGCGCTTGCGGATAACTGGTCGCTCGCCGCAGATACCTGCTCGGCGGAATAATTCACCTGCCGCATGGCGTCGCTCAGCGCATTTTTCATATTCCGCATGGACATCAGGATGTTGCGGAAGCTTCCGACATAAACGTCCTCATGCTGTGTGCGTACATTTAAGTTTTTATTTGCAAGCTCGTTCAGCAGATAACTGATATCGTTGATGACGGTGCTCAAGCCTTCCACTAGTGCGGCTGTGGAATTGGCGAGCATTCCGGTTTCGTCCTTGCTGTTAATCTTTGGCATCGGCGTATCCAAATCGCCTTCCACCAACAGCTTCATCCGTTTTGCGCATGCCTTCATCGGCTTGCTGATGCTGTTTGCCAATATGAGGGCAATAACGCTTGAAACAAATATGGCGATAAGGATGGCTGCGATATTAACCACCATCGCATCGCGGGTTGCAGCAAGATAATTAAGCTGCGGCGCAGTAACGGCAATGCTCCAGCCGTCAGTATCCGCGACGGGTGCATATGCCGCGAACATTTTATGTCCGTCGCTTTCATAGCTTCCAAATCCGTTTTGTCCTTCCCGCATATTAGCGTGGATTGCGGCAAGCTCGCGCAGCGACGCATCGCTTTGCGCCTCTGTTTCTATATTTTGCACGGTAATCGTGTCAAGGGTAATGTCCGCAATGGTATCTCCAGACTTATTGATCATGTATGCCCTGCTGTTTTCGCCAATTTGGATAGCAGATACAATATCGTTCAAAAAGGTTTCGTGCGGAACAAAATATACGACGCCGGCAATGGATGCGCCGTAAGCCCCGTCCTCGTAAATAGGCGCGGCAACCATAATTGACAGTTCACCGGTAATTTTACTGATGAGCGGCTCCGACACATAGACATTCCCCTGCATTGCCTGTTGTACATATTCACGGTCGGAGTAATCTTTTTGGTCAAAAATACTGATGCCGTCCAGACCGATGATATTTCCGCGTTGGAAATCATGCATGGCACAGCGCTCGTCAATGATTTTCTTTTTTTCGTCCAATGACACATTCGGATCGGAAAGCTGCGGAACACATCCAGTATCCGTAACAACGTTTTTGTATGCCAACAGTTCCTGTTCGACACGTCCTGCCGCAAGGACTGCGGTTTCGCTCATCATGTACTCCACCGTGGACATCGTGCTGTTGTAATTCAGTGAAATACTGGAAGATCCGCATGCGATGAGTGCTACCAAAACGGTCAGAATGAGGCATAATGTTATTTTGGTTCGAATGCTTTTCATTTTATCGTCCCCCTGTTTGCAGAGCTTGGACATTCCGATAACAATATCCAGCCGTTTTATTGTAATATAGTATGATTTGGATATAATGCCGACAGGCATTATACTTGCCCGAATGGGCATAACACTGTCAGCCGGAGCGTGTTCCCGGGATAATCCATGTGAGACCGGACACCTCCGATACGGCGAAACCGCACTCCTTTCGGAACTGGCAGTTAATGGTATTATAAAATAGGAAAAGGGAAAATGCAATATGGAATGGGGAATATAAAGCGGTTTTTTGGGAAGATTAAGCAAACTTTAAGCTTATTATAGTTGACAAAATTTTTGTAAAATTATACACTAAAAACAGCCGCTTACAGTAAATTGACGAAAGGAGGATAATGGTTATGAAAAAAGGTTTCAAACAGATTTTTAAACGGATTTTGGCAACAGCGTTTGTATTGGTAATAACAATGACGTTTACGGGTTACGAGCCGTTTGACGTGCATGCCAAGGAACTTGTTTGGTCACATCCCGGAAACGGCTGGCATTATCTTGAGGGCACGGATATCAGTGTTAAAATGGAGAATAAAGAAATCTACATTTATGGAACGGGTGAGATTCCTGACTGCGATTTTTGGAAACTTTATGAAAGACCGTGGGCAAATACTGACGCGGAGCGTGTGTATATTGCAGAAACCATTACCTCTATCGGAAAGTATGCATTCTATGATATGCCTAAGCTGCGTTATATTAATATGTATACAAGTACGTTTATAAAGGATGCAACATGTTTTGATAAAATATGCTATAAACCGGTTTACCGCCTGCATGATGGGGCAGTAAACACGGAAATGATTGGAACAATCCCGTATACAAGCTTCGATAGTATTAAGGCAATGGCACAGACGAATTATAATGGCGCAAGTTGGATTATGGATTCTCCGGCGAAAGCGCGGGAGTTCCAAAACAGCACCAACCCTACGGTTCCTAATGTATATTATGCAGGGGAGAAGGTGAAAAGACTGCCGAATGAAGAAACGGATATTCCTCCTGAGAAAGATGTGCCGTGGGAAAACATTGAAACTTATAGCAATGGAGGTATCGCAACGCCAATATGCAGGCTTTCTGCGGAAACCTTGGATGCATCTTTGATTGTTTCGGCACAGAAAAGATTTCAGGGCAGAGCATGTCTTGAAGCATATGCAGCATTTATTGAAGATTATACTTTTGCGGCAACGTTTAACGTTGCAGTCAATAAAAATGCGCGTGTTGTTACAAGGACTTATGATATTGTTGTTGAAAATCAGGTGATTCAGACGCAAAATGAACTTAAGTATGTTCTTACAATTCCGCAGGAGTTTCAGCTGCCGGGCAGGAGTTTTCGGCTTCTTGGCATCGGAAACGGTGTTGTGAACATTTTTGATGATCTAGATTCAGATGATAATACCATTACATTTGCCACAAATACACCAACAGCGGCATATGCACTGGTATATAAATAAAAATGAATAAGATGGAGGATGAACAAAATGAAGGGTAATGTAATTGTCGGACAGTCAGGCGGACCTACCGCTGCGATTAACTCAAGTCTCGCGGGGGTATACCGGACAGCGATTGACCGTGGCGCAAAAAAGGTCTACGGAATGTTAAACGGAATACAGGGACTGATGGAGGAGACTTATATTGATCTGTCGGAGCATATCACGAATGATTTGGATGTGGAGCTTTTAAAGCGAACACCTGCGGCATATCTTGGTTCCTGCCGTTATAAGCTTCCTGACATCCATAAAGATATGTCCGTGTATGAAAAAATCTTTGCGATACTCAACAAGCTTAATATTGAGGCGCTCATCTACATTGGTGGAAACGATTCAATGGATACGATTAAGAAGCTTTCCGATTACGCCATTCTGACAGGAAGCGAAATCCGTTTTATCGGCTGCCCGAAGACGATTGACAATGACCTTGCGCTCACAGACCATACGCCCGGCTACGGCAGTGCGGCTAAATATATTGGTACGTCCGTAAAGGAAATCGTGCGCGACAGCCTTTGCCTGAAATATGAAAAAGGGCTTGTCACAATCATAGAGATTATGGGAAGAAACGCCGGATGGCTTACGGGCGCGGCGGTGCTTGCAAAGGGAGAGGACTGCATCGGTCCCGATATGATTTATCTTCCGGAGCTTTCATTTGATATTAAGAAGTTTAAGGAAAAAGTGAAAAAACTTTTAGCGAAAAAATATTCGGTTGTTGTCGCGGTATCAGAGGGTATCAAGACTGCTGACGGCAAGTATGTCTGTGAGCTTGGAAACAGCGCGGATTTTGTAGATGCGTTCGGACATAAACAGCTGACAGGTACGGCAAGCTATCTTGCAGGCTTTATTGCGGCAGAGCTTGGCTGCAAAACAAGGGCAATCGAGCTGAGTACATTGCAGCGTGCGGCATCCCATCTTTGCTCAAGAGTGGACATTTTGGAGGCGTATCAGGTAGGCGGTGCGGCAGTCAAGGCAGCTGATGAGGGTGATTCCGGAAAAATGGTTGTGCTTGTGCGCCATTCGGACGATCCGTACCAGTGCGGAACGGAAGTAAAAGATGTGCATAAAATTGCAAACGATGAAAAACTTGTGCCGCGGAATTGGTTAAACAGTGAGGGCGATTATGTGACAGAGGACTTTATCACATATGTGCGCCCGCTCATACAGGGGGATGTAGCGCCAATCATGGTGGACGGCATTCCGCGTCATTTGTATCGACCCGGCAAATAATTCAGAAAAAAGAGCTGCCGCTAATGCGGCAGCTCTCATAGCGTTATAGGGAAAACGAATAAATTCGTTATTATGAAAAAATATTAAGGAGGAACAGGATTGGAGCATACTACATCAGGGGAAAACATCATAGAGTTGAGAAATATAAGCCGTACATTTGACGACGGCTTTCGTGTGGTGGAGGATTTTAACCTTACGATAAAAAGAGGAGAGTTTGTAACCTTTTTGGGACCGTCCGGCTGCGGAAAAACGACGACGCTGCGCATGATTGCGGGCTTTGACAAGCCGACGGAGGGGGAACTTTTGTTAAACGGCAAAGACATCGGCGACCTTCCGCCCAATAAACGTCCGATTAATACGGTGTTTCAGCGTTATGCACTGTTTCCGCATCTCAATGTATTTGACAATATTGCGTTTGGCTTAAAGCTGAAAAAGCTTGCGAAGGCGGAGATTGTCAAAAAAGTCAAAAAGGCGCTTGAAATGGTAGACCTTGAGGGCTTTGAGGACCGGACAATCGGCACGCTCTCTGGCGGACAGCAGCAGCGTATCGCGATTGCAAGAGCGATTGTAAACGAACCGCAGATTCTGCTTTTGGATGAACCGCTTGGCGCGCTTGATTTAAAGATGCGCAAGGAGATGCAGCTGGAGTTAAAGAGCATGCATCAGAAGCTGGGCATCACGTTTATTTATGTGACGCACGATCAGGAGGAGGCGCTTACCATGTCCGACAAAATTGTCGTGATGTCTGAGGGGAAAATTCAGCAGACGGGTACGCCAGAGGACATTTATAATGAACCCAAAAATGCTTTTGTCGCCGATTTTATTGGGGAAAGCAATATTTTCAGCGGAATTATGACGGGGAAATACCGCGTCCGTTTTTGCGGTGCAGAGTTTGTGTGCGTGGATGATGTGGAGCACGGAACAATGATTGATGCGGTAGTGCGCCCGGAAGATGTCATTATCACATCGCCGGCTGAGGGAACGATTAAAGGGAAAGTAACATCTGTTATTTTTAAGGGCGTGCATTATGAAATTACCGTGTTGTCCGGTAAAAATGAGATTGTGGTACAGTCCACGAAAAAGGCGGAGGAAGGAAGCGAGGTCGGCATTATGATAGAGCCAGAGGGGATTCATATCATGCTTGCCGAGGATGTGGTAAACCGTATTGAGACCGGTTTAAACAAGGACTATAGTCTGCAGTTTTTAAACGGTGCGCTGTCCTGTGACCTGACGGAGCTGTTTCCCAATGCGTCCTACAATTCCGACGGTGTGCTGACCGATGCCCACGGGGATATGATTGACGCGGAAACGGTACGGATTATTGTGTCAATTAAACCGGAGTGCATTGAGATGAGCGATGATAAAGAGGCAGGGCTTTTGCGCGGACACATTATCAACCTGATTTACAAAGGAGACCATTACAGTTATGTCGTACGTACTGATGAGGATGAGGATTTTATTGTGGACGACGAGTATTTGTGGAATATGGACGATTATGTAAGTCTTATCATACCGAAGGAGAGCGTGGAATATGCAGTTAAGAAATAAAAGCAGGTTTGGACTCTCAAGAGCGCAGCTGAGCCTGCCATACGGTCTGTTTTTGGTATGCTTTGTGCTTGCGCCCTTGTTTGTGATTATTTATTATGCGTTTACAAACGGTGAGGGAAGGGTGACGCTGGATAACCTGCTTGGTTTCTTGGAAAATCCTAAAACTACGGGAACGCTTTTGTATAGCTTTGGGATTGCGGTTGTCACGACAAGCGTGTGTCTGCTGCTCGCGTACCCAATTGCCTATATCCTTGCACGCGCAAAATACCGGCATAAGTCGGTTGTTTTGATGCTTTTTATCATGCCCATGTGGATTAACTTTACCTTGCGGATAACGGCATTGAAGGAGATTCTGACAATCATCGAGGGGAATCTGTCGTTTCACCCGTTTTTAAATACGGTTATCGGAATGACATATGATTTTCTGCCGTTTATGATTCTTCCGATTTATACAACGCTTTTGAAGCTTGATAAAAGCCTGCTGGAAGCATCGTCCGACCTTGGGGCAGATGCGCTGCAGACTTTTTTGAAGGTGACGCTGCCGCTGTCGGTGCCGGGCATTATCAGCGGTATTTTTATGGTGTTTCTGCCGTCGATGACAAATTATGTGGTGCTGGATATGTTGTACAACAGTACCTATATTATGGGAAGTCTGATCGGGGCATATTTTGCAGCTTATGACTGGCATGGAGGGTCAATGATTTCTCTTGTGCTTTTGATGATTATTCTTGTATTTACGCTCTTTACGAACCGCTATGCGGATGAGGACGCGGGAAATGGCAGAGGAGGTGTGGTAAGTCGATGAAAAAGACAATTTCAGCAGCGTTTTTGTGCATGGTTTTGCTTGCGTTGTATCTGCCGATTTTTGTGCTTGCGCTTTACAGTTTTACGGACTCTGCAAATATCGGGGCAATTCATGGCTTTTCCGCACAAAACTATGTTACGCTTTTCACAAAGCCGGAGCTTCGCGATATGATAATAGGTACGATTTTGCTCGCGTTAGGCTCCGCGGTTCTCTCAACCGTGCTTGGAACGCTTGGAGCGGTGGGCGTGCATTATTCCAAACGTTTTGGAAAGACATTTGTAGGTGCGGTGAACCAGGTTCCCGTGGTAAACGCGGAGGTTGTGACGGCATTTTCGCTGTGCATTCTCTTAATTGAGGTCTGCAGTGTGGATAAAAGCAGTTTTCTTCCACTGTTAATCGGTCATGTGGTTTTGCAGTCTCCGTTTGTCTATCTTTCAGTGGTGCCAAAGCTCAAGCAGATGGATAACAGCCTCTATGAGGCGGCGCTTGACCTTGGCGCGTCATCACAGACTGCAATCCGGCGTGTGGTGATACCGCAGATTTTTCCGGGAATTGTTTCCGGCTTTGCACTTGCGGTCACGCTTTCGCTTGACGATTACTTTATTACAAGCTATACAAAACCTGCTACGTTTGACACCATCAGCACATATGTGGTCAATGCGACGAAGGGGTCGCAGACGGATATTAAGACGGCGCTTTGGGCGCTTTCCACGATTATCTTTCTTGTCGTAATCGCGTTGGTGGCTGTGATGAACCTTACAGGAAACAGGAATGCAAGGAGGACAATTGAAATTGAGAAAAAGAACACATAGAAGAACAGCATTGCGGATCCTTGTATCCGTGACAGCCGCATATCTTGTCCTGCATGGTAATATGATGCATGCTTTTGCAAAGTCAGATGATGAGATTGTCCTTCGTGTCTGTAACTGGGAAGAATATATTGATACGGGCGACTGGGACGAGGAGGAGCGGATTGTGCTGGATAACGGCGTCGAAATCTTTGGCGAAAATCCGCTTTATGAAGATTTTGAGGACTGGTATTTTGAAACATACGGCAGGCGGGTACGGGTGGAATACTCGTGCTTTGGAACAAATGAGGATTTGTATAACCAGTTAAATTTGGGCGATACATATGACCTTGTCTGCCCATCGGAATATATGATCATGAAGCTTATGGCGGAGGGCAGGCTTGAGCCGTATTCCAAAACGTTTTACGATAAAAATAACGAGTGCAATTATTATATCAACAATGTATCCCCGTATATCTATCATGTGATGAATACCAATGAGATTAACGGGGAGCGCTGGAGCAAATATGCGGCGGGATACATGTGGGGGGTAACAGGTGTTCTTTATAATCCTGGGGCGGTTACGCAGGAAGATGCGTCCAGCTGGAAAATATTTGCCGATACACGTCTGAAACGGCAGGTTGCACTAAAAGATAACGTGCGTGATTCTTATTTTGCGGCGCTTGGCATTCTAAAGGCGGATTTGTTGGTTAATGAGGAATTTCGCAGTGCGCCGGATTATACAAAGCGTCTTGAGGACGAGATGAACGATACAAGTCAGGAAACGATTGATGAAGCGCAGGCGCTTTTGGAGCGTCTTATGGACAATATTTATTCCCTCGAAACGGACAGCGGCAAGGCGGATATGGTGAGTGGCAAAATCGTGGCGGATTACCAGTGGTCGGGAGATGCGGTGTATGCGATGGACCAGGCGGACGAGGACGATTTTGAGCTGCGCTTTTCCGTGCCCGAAGAAGGCGCAAATCTTTGGTTTGACGGCTGGGTAATGTTAAAAGACGGGATTTATGGCAGTGCAGACAGCGAAAAGCAAAAGCACGCGGCGGAGGCGTTCGTAAATTATGTGTCAAGACCGGAAAGCGCTGTGCGCAATATGTACTACGTCGGTTACACGTCCTCCATTGCGGGCGCCCCGAGCGATGATACCGTTTTTGAATATGTCAATTGGTGTTATGGCGCCGAGGATTCGGAGCCGGACACAATCTCCTATCCGCTGGGGTATTTTTTCAGCGGCGACAGCGCGGACGAACGGTATGTCATAACGGCATCGTCACAACAGATTGACCGGCAGCTTTACGCACAGTACCCGTCTGAGGAAACGTTAAAAAGAACAGTTGTTATGCGCTATTTCAATGAGGACACCAGCAAGGCAATTAATCAGATGTGGATTAATGTGCGCTGCTTTGATATCAACGATGTTCCTTTGGCTGCCTGGCTTGCCGTGCTTGCCGTATTTTTGTTGATTGTGCGAAAAATATATGGTAAAGTAGCATGAAAAGAACTTTTAGTCGCTTGCAGCAATCGCTGCTTCGTGAAGAAGTTCTAAGTTTCATGCTGAAAAATGCCAAAGCGCGGCATTTTTTGTGATATAAATCCAATTTAGAGAAAATAAACAGGGAGGAAACGTATGTCAAATATAGATCAGAGCAGAATCAGGAATTTTTGCATTGTAGCGCATATTGATCACGGCAAATCGACGCTTGCGGACCGCATTATAGAAAAAACAGGGCTTCTGACAAGCCGCGAGATGCAGGAGCAGGTGCTCGACAACATGGATTTGGAGCGGGAACGGGGAATTACGATTAAAGCGCAGACCGTGCGTACTGTTTATCAGGCACAGGACGGGAATGAGTATATTTTTAATCTGATTGATACGCCAGGACATGTGGACTTTAATTATGAGGTCAGCCGTGCGCTTGCGGCGTGCGACGGCGCTATTTTGGTTGTTGATGCGGCACAGGGAATTGAGGCGCAGACGCTGGCGAACGTATATTTGGCGCTTGACCACGATTTGGATGTGTTTCCCGTGATTAATAAGATTGACCTTCCAAGTGCGCGTCCCGATTGGGTGAAAAATGAGATTGAAGATGTCATTGGAATTGAGGCGCAGGATGCACCGCTGATTTCGGCAAAGAACGGCGTGGGAATTGAGGAGGTGCTTGAGGCGATTGTACACAAAATCCCGGCGCCGGGCGGAAGCCGGGAAAACCCACTTCAGGCGCTTGTTTTTGACTCGATTTATGATTCCTACAAGGGTGTTATCGTATTCTGCCGCGTTAAGGAGGGACATGTTGCAAGGGGCACGAAAATCAAAATGATGGCGACAGGCGCTACCGCAGATGTGGTGGAAGTCGGTTATTTCGGCGCAGGGCAGTTTATTCCGTGTGAGGAGCTGTCCGCGGGCATGGTAGGCTATCTCACTGCGTCCATTAAGAATGTGAAGGATACGGCGGTCGGTGATACGGTTACCGATGCGCAGCGCCCGTGTGACAAGCCGCTTCCGGGCTATAAAAAGGTACTCTCTATGGTTTACTGCGGTGTCTATCCTGCCGACAGTGCAAAATATCCGGATTTGAGGGACGCGCTGGAAAAGCTTCAGCTCAACGATGCGTCGCTCTTTTATGAACCGGAAACCTCCATTGCGTTAGGCTTTGGGTTCCGGTGCGGATTTTTGGGGCTGCTGCATTTGGAAATCATTCAGGAGCGGCTTGAGCGGGAATATAATTTGGATCTTGTTACGACAGCGCCGGGCGTTATTTATAAAGTATATAAGACAAACGGTGAGCTGATTGAGCTGACCAATCCTTCCAATCTTCCGGATCCGTCGGAAATCGACTATATGGAGGAGCCGATTGTCAGTGCGGAGATTATGGTGACGACGGAATTTATCGGTTCAATTATGGAGCTTTGCCAGGAGAGGCGCGGACGCTATCTTGGCATGGATTATGTGGAGGAAACAAGGGCGCTCTTAAAGTATGAACTGCCATTAAATGAGATTATTTATGACTTTTTTGACGCGCTCAAATCGCGTTCACGCGGATATGCATCGTTTGATTATGATATTAAGGGTTATGAACAGGCGCCGCTTGTGAAGCTTGACATTTTGATTAATAAGGAAGAGGTTGACGCGCTTTCCTTTATTGTGCACAAGGATTCGGCGTACGAGCGCGGCAGAAAGATGTGCGAGAAGCTAAAGGATGAAATTCCGCGTCATTTGTTCGAGATTCCCATTCAGGCGGCAGTGGGCGGAAAGGTGATTGCAAGGGAAACCGTAAAGGCAATGCGTAAGGACGTGCTTGCCAAGTGCTACGGCGGTGACATTACGCGTAAGAAAAAGCTGCTTGAAAAGCAGAAGGAAGGAAAGAAGCGTATGCGGCAGATTGGAAACGTGGAAATTCCGCAAAAAGCGTTTATGTCCGTGTTAAAGCTCGATAGTGGGAAATAAGTGTATGAAGCAGCTCGGCATTTATATTCATATTCCGTTTTGCGTAAAAAAGTGTGTGTACTGTGATTTTTTATCGTTTCCTGCGGACAATGCGGCAAAGAGTGCATACATGGCGGCACTGAAAGAGGAAATCAAAGCTACGGCAGAGGCTTACGGTGCATATGAGGTTCAGACCATATTTTTTGGCGGAGGCACGCCTTCCTGTATGGAACAGGAGCTGATAAAGGACTGCCTTTTGACGATACAAAAGCATTTCCATGTGGCGGATCATGCGGAAATTACCTTGGAACTGAACCCAAAAACCGCTTCCCTGGAAAAACTGATTTTTTTGAAAGAAGCAGGTATCAACCGTCTCAGCATTGGGCTGCAGTCGGCAAATGACAGGGAGTTAAAGCTGCTGGGACGCATTCATACCTATGCGGATTTCCTTGATGTTTACGCATGGGTAAGACAGGCAGGTTTTCAGAATATCAATATTGACCTGATGTCGGCGCTTCCCGGTCAAAGCCTTGAAACGTGGCAAAAAACGCTGCATGATGTTTTGGAGCTTGCGCCGGAGCATATTTCGGCATACAGTCTGATCTTGGAAGAAGGAACGCCATTGTCTGACCATATCAGTCAATATCCGCCGCTTCCCGATGAGGAAACGGACCGGCTGATGTATCATGAAACAAAGCAGCTTTTGGCAGCGCATGGTTATACACGCTATGAAATATCCAATTACGCAAAAAAGGGTTATGAAAGCCGTCACAATCAGATTTATTGGCAGAGGGGCTGCGACCATATCCGCAATTATGTCGGTTTCGGACTTGGCGCATCGTCAACGGTCGGAAATTACCGCTATAAAAACACAGACAGCCTTTCGGAATACATGACGTTATGCAAAACGCCCGAAGCATTCCGGTGTGAAGCACAGTATTTGTCAAAACCAGAGCTTATGGAGGAGTTTATGATTTTGGGACTGCGCAGAATGGAGGGCATTTCGCCATCGGAGTTTGAGCGGACTTTCGGTGTAAGTCTGTGCAGTGTTTACAAAGAAACACTGGATAAATGGCAAACGGCAGGGTGTCTTGCCTGGCAGGACGGTTTTTGGTTTCTGACCGAGCAGGGGATAGATGTGAGCAACATGGTACTTGCCGATTTTATGAAAATTTAATTTGGAAAGGCACTTAGGGGCGCCCCGTGACATAGAATAAGATAAATAAGTCACGGAGGCGCTCTTTTGAAGACCTTTGAGCAACCGTTATCCGCAGAGGAGGAAACCCTGTATCTAAGCATAATGCACGGTGACGACGAAGCAGCCTCCCATGATGCCAGACAGATTTTGATAGAGCGAAATCTTCGCCTTGTGGCACATGTGGCAAAGAAATATATGGGCTGCGGTGAGGATATAGAGGATTTGATTTCCATAGGTACAATCGGGCTGATTAAGGCAGTAAACACGTTTAAGCCCGAGAAGGGCAGCCGCCTTGCGACATACGCCGCAAAATGTATTGACAACGAACTTTTGATGATGTTTCGTGCCAGAAAGAAAATTACGCGGGAAATATCGCTCTATGAGCCCATAGGTACCGACAAGGAGGGAAACGAGATAAACCTTATTGACGTCTGCGAACAGGAGCAGACCGACATTATAGAAGACATGGATATGGCTGCGAAGCTGCAATGCCTTTATACACTGATTAACGAGCGGCTCGACGAACGCGAGCGGTGTATCATTAAGCTGCGTTACGGCGTGCTTGACAATGCGCTTGGCGGCGAGGAACTGACGCAAAGGGATATTGGCAGGATGCTTGGCATTTCAAGAAGCTACGTTTCAAGAATTGAAAAAAAGGCGTTAGGCAAACTGAAAGCCGGACTGGAAGATGCAAAACTGTATTAATTTTGACATTTCAGATGCGTTTTTTGGCGGAATGATTGCCAAAAGAAAAATAGTATGTTATTCTCCCTGCTGTGACTTTATCATGGGAATTGATGAAAGGAAACACAGCAAACGGAGGATAACATTTTTATGTATAGCAGTGTAATAACAGGAGCAGTGACAGGTATTGAGAGCACGCTATGCCTTGTGGAGGTGGACGTTTCAAAGGGAATGCCGGCATTTGAAATGGTTGGACAGCTGGGGAATGAAGTACGCGAGGCAAGAGAGCGTGTCAAGGTAGCTTTGAAAAACGCAATGGTGGAAATTCCGGCAATCCATTTGACGGTCAGCATTTCACCGGCTGATTTACGCAAAGAGGGTGCTTCTTATGATTTGCCAATTGCAGTCGGAATTCTTGTAGGACTTGGCGTCATACCAAAGGAGAACGTAAACGATACACTCATTATCGGTGAGCTTGGGTTAAACGGAGAGATTAAGCCGGTAAAAGGCGTGCTTCCAATCGTGGGCTGTGCTAAAAACAAGGGATTAAGACGCTGCATTGTGCCAAAGGAGAATGTGAGTGAGGGCGCTGTGTTCAGCGAGGCGCCAAAGGAAAAAGGCATAGAAGTGATTGGCGTTTCCACGCTTTTAGAAGTAATTGCATATTTAAAAGCAAACGAGGAAACGAAACTGTCGCTTATACCTCCTGCCGAAGGGATTGATTTTGGCTGTTCGGGCGGCAAAGAGCAAATTCTCGATTTTGCGGATATCAACGGACAGGAGGCAGTAAGGCGCGCAGTGGAAATTGCGGCAGCTGGCTTCCACCATATTCTGATGGTCGGACCGCCAGGATCGGGAAAAACCATGATTGCCAAACGCATTCCTTCCATACTTCCGGATCTTTCCATGGAAGAGGGACTTGAGGTATCTACCATTTACAGTGTGGCAGGAATGCTGGAAAGCGGAAATCCGCTCATTATGAAAAGACCATTTATGGATCCGCACCATACGATTTCGGAACAGGCGCTTGCAGGAGGAGGACGGATTCCTAAGCCTGGCATTATTTCTTTGGCACATCGCGGTGTACTCTTTATGGACGAGCTCCCCGAGTTTCGAAGGAGCACGCTCGAAATCCTCAGACAGCCTTTAGAAGACAAAAAAATACATATTGCGCGTACACAGGGAAATTTTATTTATCCTGCGGATTTTATGCTGGTGGCAGCAATGAATCCCTGCCCTTGCGGATATTTCCCAAACAGGAATCAGTGCAGCTGCTCGGAAGGTGAGGTAAAACGGTATTTATCCAAAATATCCGGTCCGATTTTGGATCGGATTGATGTTACAATAGAAGCACCAAAAGTTGACATAAAACAATTGGCTGCAAATGGAATGAATGAAAGCAGTACAGAGATTAAAAGGCGCGTGATTGCTGCCAGGGACAGACAGTTGGAACGCTATAAAGGTACGAAATATCAGTTTAATGCAGAACTTACAGGCGGCGATATCAAGCGCTTTTGTCCGCTTGGCATGAAAGAACAGGAGCTGATGGAGCAGATATTTACACACATGAACCTGTCAGCAAGGGCATATCATAAAATCATCAAGGTGGCAAGGACAATCGCGGATTTGGATGGCGCGAAAGAGATTGACTGTGGTCATTTAAGCGAAGCGGCATGTTATCGGATGAGCGATACAAAATACTGGGGCTAAATGCATGCCATGAAAGGAGCATCGGTAATGACAGAAAAGGAACGTGAAAAAATATATGCCTGCTGGCTTGATTCCGTCAGCTTTCTCTCCGGCGCAAGTAAGTATAAGCTTTTGGAGGCAGCAAAAACAGCGGAACATATTTATCATATGCAGGAAAGTGATATATTGTTTCTGATTGGCGCAAAGGGCAGTGAGCGGATGAAACAGGCAAAAAAGATGCAATCACCCGATATGGTATATGAAATGCTGCAAAAGTCCGATATAAAGTATACCTTTTGCAATGCGGACGATTTTCCGGCAAAACTGCGCGATATTCCCGATCCGCCGTTTGGATTGTTTTACAAGGGAAGGCTCCCTGACAGTACAGTGCCTGCGGTGGCAGTCATCGGAGCAAGGAAATGCAGTGAATACGGACATTGTATGGCAAGTGAGCTTGCGCGGGGGCTTGGAATGCGGGGCGTAAACATTATCAGCGGCATGGCGCTTGGTATCGACGGAATCAGTCAAAGGGCTGCACTGGAAGTCGGTGCGCGTTCTTATGGTGTGTTAGGATGTGGCGTTGACGTGATTTATCCAAAATCCAACCAGCCATTATATGAGAAGCTAATCGCGTGCGGCGGCGTGCTGTCGGAATACCCTGTAGGGACACAGCCCAAGCCTATGCTGTTTCCGCCAAGAAACCGGATTATCAGCGCACTGTCGGATGTGGTTCTTGTCGTGGAGGCACGGGAAAAAAGCGGTACGCTGATTACCGTGGATATGGCGCTTGAGCAGGGACGCGAGGTTTATGTCGTGCCAGGGCGCTGCACGGACAATTTAAGCCGCGGCTGCAATCTGCTCCTGCGGCAGGGAGCGTCAGCGGCATTGTGTGCGGAGGATATTATATGCGATATGGGATGGGATCAATTTTTAGCAACCGGTCAGGACGAACAAAAGAAAGGTGTTTCTTCCTATATAAATGGAAAAGATTTATCGCCGTTGTCCAGGGCAGTCTGTGGTCTTCTTGACATTCTTCCCGTGACACAGGATACGATTATTATGCTTTTGCGTGAGCAGGGATTTACGGAAACGGCTGCGTGCATCAGCAAAGAGCTTGTAGAACTGGAATTGCGCGGTATGATTGAACGTGCCGGGGGGCAATATAAATTAAAAGACAATATCGTACTGAAGCATTAGAAACCAAAGAAAAAAATTTAAAAATTTATAAAAATGAAAATTTTACTTGCCATAGAGAATAAATTAGGTTATAGTGATAAATCGAAAGAACATAGACGTGACATATGCGTTCAATAATAGGGTGGGGGAACAGTATGGCAAAGTATTTGGTGATTGTGGAGTCGCCTGCAAAGGTCAAAACGATTAAGAAATTTTTGGGTACAAATTATGAAGTGCTTGCAAGCAACGGACATGTCAGGGATATGCCCAAAAGTCAGCTGGGCTTTGATGCCGAAAACAATTATGAACCCAAATATATTACGATTCGGGGTAAGGGAGATATTTTAGCAAAGCTTCGAAAAGAAGTAAAGAAAGCGGATAAAGTGTATCTCGCAACGGACCCTGACCGTGAAGGTGAGGCGATTTCATGGCATCTGTATATCGCATTGAAGCTGGAAGACAAAAAAGTCTACCGTATTACATTTAATGAGATTACAAAAAATGCGGTGAAAGAATCGTTGAAAAATCCGAGAGAGATTGATATGAGCCTTGTGGATGCGCAGCAGGCGAGGCGGATGCTCGACAGAATGGTGGGATATCGCATTTCACCGCTTTTGTGGGCAAAAATTAAACGGGGATTAAGTGCGGGGCGCGTACAGTCTGTGGCATTGCGCATTATCTGCGACCGGGAGGAGGAGATTAATGCCTTTATTCCTGAGGAATACTGGACGCTTGATGCGATGCTCAAAATTAAGGGCGAGAAAAAGCCTTTGATTGCGAAGTATTATGGCAAGGGTGACAAGAAGACGGAAATTGCATCAAAGGATGAAATGGATGCCATACTTTCCGAGCTTGATAAGGCTGCATTTGAAGTCACGGATGTTAAAAAAGGCGAACGCACCAAAAAAGCGCCGCTTCCTTTTACAACTTCGACATTGCAGCAGGAGGCAAGCAAAACCTTAAATTTCTCCACACAGAAAACAATGCGGATTGCACAGCAGCTTTACGAAGGTGTGGAGCTGAAAGGGCAGGGAACAGTCGGTATTATCACATACCTTAGAACGGATTCGACCCGTGTATCGGACGAGGCGGTAGCTGCGTCTAAGGATTATATCAGCACAAATTACGGGGAACAGTATGCGGCAAAAGTGACCGCGGAGAAAAAGAACGGAAAAAAGATACAGGACGCGCACGAAGCGATTCGCCCGACGGATATTGCCAACGCGCCGGCAGTCATAAAAGAATCCCTTAGCAGGGACCAGTTCCGTCTTTATCAGCTGATATGGAAGCGTTTTGTGGCAAGCCGGATGACAAACGCGAATTATGAAACAACATCGGTCAGAATTGACGCAAACGGACATCGTTTTACGGTAGCGGCATCCAAGCTTGTCTTTGACGGATTTATGAGTGTCTATAAGGATGACGAGGAAGAGAAAACAGAGGGAAATACCTTTGTGAAAGATATCACAAAGGGGATGCCTCTTAATTTGGAGGGATTTGAGCCCAAACAGCATTTTACGCAGCCGCCGGCGCATTATACAGAAGCATCGCTTGTGCGGGCATTAGAAGAACTTGGAATCGGAAGACCAAGTACCTATGCGCCGACCATCACCACAATTATTGCAAGACGCTATGTCATAAAGGAAGACAAAAACCTGTATATGTCGGAGCTTGGTGAAGTTGTCAATAACATGATGAAGGATGCGTTTCCCTCCATTGTGGACGTTAATTTTACTGCAAACTTGGAGGCGCTTCTCGATAAGGTGGAGGAAGGTACGCTTGACTGGAAGTCTGTGGTATCAAACTTTTATCCGGATTTGGAGGAAGCTGTCCAAAAGGCGGAAAAAGAGCTGGATGAGGTAGAGATTGCGGACGAAGTATCTGATGAGCTATGTGATGTCTGCGGTAAAAATATGGTGATCAAATATGGTCCGCATGGGAAATTTCTTGCCTGTCCCGGATTTCCGGAATGCCGGTTTACAAAGCCGTATTTTGAAAAAATCGGTGTCGCCTGTCCAAAGTGCGGAAAAGAGGTCGTTATCAGAAAGACGAAAAAGGGCAGAAAATATTATGGCTGTGAGGCGATTCCCGACTGCGACTTTATGGTATGGCAGCGTCCTTCCACACAAAAGTGCGAACGCTGCGGCGGTGTAATGCTGGTGAAGGGAAATAAACTGGTATGCGCTGATGAACAGTGCGGCTTTGTGAAAAAGATCGAGGAAAAGCGCGAGGAAGCATAAATTTCCGATTGCAGAAAAAATAGCTCTAATTTGTAAAATTCTTAAAACGGTTACAATTATTATTTATTTATGAAAAACAGCGGGAAATTACCGCCAACTATTGAAAAATAAAAATTAGTGTGATAAAATTCTACTTATATATAAGGGATTTTCAGCAAATATTTTTATGGATAATCCGGAGGTTCGTTATTATGAGTAGTGTACAACTGTTAGACAAAACAAGGAAGATCGGAAAGCTTTTACACAATACCAATTCCAGCAAAGTTGTGTTTAGCGATATTTGCAAGGTAATCCGTGATATTGTGAGTTCCAATGTTTTGGTAATCAGCAAAAAGGGAAAAGTGCTCGGCGTCGGAAAATGCGAAGGTGTTGAGGAACTGAAAGAGCTTGTTGAAGGTACGGTAGGCGGATTTGTGGATCCGATGCTGAACGAACGGCTTTTGGGTGTGCTTTCCACAAAGGAAAATGTGAATCTTGCAACGCTTGGCTTTGAGAGTCCTGATATCAGAAAATTTCAGGCTGTCATTACCCCGATTGAGATTGCGGGAGAGCGGCTTGGGACGCTTTTTATTTACAAGTGTAATGAGCAGTATGATATTGATGATATTATTCTCTGCGAGTATGGCGTGACGGTGGTCGGACTGGAAATGCTCCGTGCAGTGAGCGAGGAGAGTGCAGAGGAAAACCGTAAGGTGGCAGTTGTAAAATCGGCAATCTCCACACTTTCGTTCTCGGAGATGGAGGCGATTACGCATATCTTCGATGAGTTAAACGGTACCGAGGGGATTTTGGTTGCAAGTAAGATTGCGGACCGCGTAGGAATTACAAGAAGCGTGATTGTCAATGCACTTCGCAAATTTGAGAGCGCAGGCGTGATTGAGTCCCGTTCGTCAGGAATGAAGGGAACTTATATCAAGGTGTTAAATGATGTGGTGTTTGAGGAAGTAGAGGCATTGAAACGTCAGCTGAATAAGTAATGAGAATTGCTGCTGTTGTAATTTACTGAATATTCAAAAAAGTTTTAACAATAAGAAAAAAACCTGTTTTTCGAGCGGAAAACAGGTTTTTTTGTGCAAAAAACGAAAAAACAATGAGATTTACATAACAAAATAAACAAAATTTACATAATATTATAGAAATAATAAAAAAATACTTGAAATATTCTGAAAATAAACTATAATAGAGTAAGGAAATAAAAATATTATGTAAATCCAAAAACAAAATGGTTTACAAAAAATGGTTTAGAGGAGGAGGAAAAAGCATGTTAAACAATTCCAATGTGTTTGATTATGTGAATGTGATGGGCACGGCGCTGGATGCAACTGCAAAACGGGAAGCGCTGATTGCCAATAACATAGCAAATGTAAACACGCCAAATTACAAAAGAAAAGATATCCGCTTTGAAACAGAGCTCAAGCATGCGTTTGCAAGGGCAAATGGAGATGCCGTGGATTTTAGGGTAAAAGATCTTGACCTTGAAGAGCTTGGAAATTTTGAAACATACACGGACTATGCCAAGCTTTCCTACAGATATGACGGAAATAATGTGGATATCAACACGGAAAACGGCATTGCTGCCGAAAATCAGATTAAGTACAATGGTCTTATGGAGCTTGTCAACAAGAATTTTTCACAGTTACAGTCAGTGCTGAAGTAAACAAAGCAGGAAACGGAGGTACATGAAGAATGGGAATTTTTGATACGTTTGACATCAGTACATCAGGCATGTCGGCTGAGCGGTACCGCATGGATATTATCTCGCAGAATATGGCAAATGCGAATACGACAAGGACGGAAGACGGCACGCCATATGTCAGGAAAGTGGTAACTTTTCAAGAAAAGACCGATGTAAAAGAACGCAAGTTCTCGCATATGCTGGATACGGCATTCAGTAATTTAAGTGGCAGACCGATTGGTTATGTCAACTCCGCGGAGCTTTCCGTACAGGGGAAGGGCGTCAGAATCGGCGGTGTTTATGAGGATACGTGGACCAAAGAGGTTATGGCATATGATCCGGAGCATCCCGATGCCGATGAGAATGGCTATGTGCATTATCCGAATGTAAATGTCATAACAGAGATGACCAATATGATTGATGCAAGCCGCGGATATGAGGCAAACCAGGCAGCTTTTGAGGCAACAAAGGCAATGGCGCTTAAAGGTCTAGAGATGAATTAATATATAGGGGCAGGAATGGAGGAGTATTGAAATGACAGTGACAGCAGCAAACGATATTAACAGCTTATATAATGTAAGCTCGGATGCCGTGCGGAACACTCTGTTTGGAAATAGAGCAGAAGAAAAGGATGAGAATAACATATTCAGTACTTTTTTGGATGCAGCGGTGTGCAATATTAATGACACCAATATTGCGCTTTCCAATCAGGAGAATGAGGAATTGAAGTGGGCGATGGGGATTTCCGAGAACACACATGATCTTACGATTGCAGTGGGTAAGGCGGAGGCGGCTTTAAATTATACCGTGGCGCTCCGTGATAAGCTGCTTGACGCCTATAAGGAAATTATGCAGATGCAGATTTAATAAGGGTTCATAAAAATGCACAGCTCCGCGGGGAGTAAAAAGGAGCTGTGCAAAAAAATGATAGGGGATTCGTAACAGGAAGCTAAAGACTGAACTGTTACGGGGATTAGGAGAAGGAGATTAAGATGGTTGACAAGGTATTGGATTTTGGAAAAAAGCTTTTAGAGAAATTTAAAGAATGGTGGAACAAATTCCAGCCGAAACAGAAAACATTGATCATCGGAGTGATCGCAGTTGTGCTGCTTGCAATCGCTATTCTGATTGCAGTGCTCACAAGAAAACAATATGAAACACTCGTGATTTGTGAGTCTACAAAGGAAGCAGCAACAATTAGGGATTTGCTTGATGGGGATAATCTTGACTATAAAGTATCGACAGACGGGTTACAGTTTGATATACTATCAACACAGGTATCAGATGCAAATCTTCTGCTTGGTGCAAACAACATTCCGACGGCGGCATATACGCTTGATGATGTGCTCGACGGCAAGTTCTCTACCACCGAGGCGGATAAACAGAAACGTTACAAGCTCTATCTTGAAACACAGATAGAAGAGGACGTAGAGAGCATGAGAGCGATTAAGACCGCATCATGCCAGCTTACAATTCCGGAGGATAACGGAACATTAATTGCACAGAACCTTGATACATATGCGAGCGTACTTTTAGAGCTCAACGAGGGTGCGGAGTTTACCGAGGAAAATGCGGCGGCGATTGCAAGGCTTGTTGCAACGGGACTCGGAAACGACACGACAGACAATATTACGATTACAGATGTAGACGGAACGATTTGGTTTCCGGTAGAACAGACATATTCGACAATTGAGAAAGCGGACACAATGCTGATGCTCAAGCAGGAAGCGGAAAGTCTGATTAAAAATGAAGTCAGACAGGTACTTTTAGGAACAAACGAGTTTAATCAGATTGAAGTCGGCACAAACATTTCAATGGATTTCTCGCAAAAAGAAATCACACAGCATAATTATACACCTGCAGAAGGAATGGAACAGGGTGTGTTTTCACATGAGGAGCTCTATACATCGAATACACAGGACGGTTTGGGCGGAGTGCCGGGTACGGATTCGAATTCCGAAACGGATTACCTCATCAGTGAGCAGACAGGAACAAACGCAAATACATATGAGCATAAAAGGGATTATCTCCCCAATGAGGAGATTATCAAGACAACGGCAGCGACTGGAACCATTGTCTATGACAACAGTACTGTATCGGTAGCTGCGGTAAAATACCGTATCGTGAGAGAAGACGACGTAAGACTTCAGGGACTCTTAGATGGTATTACATGGGAAGAATATAAGCTTGCAAACAATGCAAAGACAAAAATAGAACTGGATGACGAACTCATCAGCATGGTGGCAAATGCAACCGGTATTCCCGTAAGAAACGTCACGTTTGTGGCATACGAGGAAGTACAGTTTATTGATACGGTTCAGGAGAAGATTGACTATAAGGATATTATTCAGATTGTACTGATTATCATTATCCTTGCACTCTTAGCATTTGTGGTAATCATGAGCTTAAGAACCAAGAGAGAGGTTGAGGAAGAAGAAGAGCTTGCGGTTGAGGACTTATTACAGTCAAATCAGGTAGACCAGCTTGAAACTATTTCGACAGAACAGAAATCTGAGGCAAGGAAGCTGATAGAAACATTCGTAGAAGAAAATCCCGAGGCAGTTGCAATACTTTTAAGAAACTGGCTTGAAGAGGATTGGGGGTAATTTATCATGGCTGATAAAGAGGAATTAAAAGGAATACAGAAAGCGGCGATACTGTTAATCGCGTTGGGACCTGAAAAGTCCTCTCTGATATTCAAGCACTTAAAGGAAGACGAAATTGAGGATTTGACGCTCGAAATTGCAAATACAAAGAGCGTGACCATACAGGTCAAGGAAAAGGTCATCAACGAATTTTACGAGGTCTGCCTTGCACAGCAGTATATTGCAGAAGGCGGTATCGGATACGCGAAGGAGCTTCTCGAGAAAGCTCTTGGTGCAGACAAGGCGATGGACGTTATCGGAAAGCTGACCGCATCATTGCAGGTAAAACCGTTCGAGTTTGTCAAGAAGACAGACGCGTCACAGCTTTTAAACTTTATACAGGATGAGCATCCGCAGACCATTGCACTGATTTTATCATATTTGTCGGCAGCCCAGTCCGCGACCATCTTAGGCGCACTGGCGCCCGAAAAACAGGCGGATGTGGCAAGACGTATCGCAACTATGGACCGAACAAGTCCCGATGTCATCAAGGAAGTGGAGCGTGTGTTGGAGTCAAAGCTGTCTTCTTTGGTAAATCAGGATTACACGATTATCGGTGGCGTCGATGCAGTCGTGGAGATTTTGAATACAGTAGACAGAGGAACAGAAAAACACATTATGGAAACACTCGAGGTCGAGGAGCCCGAATTGGCAGACGAGATCAGGAAGAAGATGTTCGTATTCGAGGATATCCTGTTGCTCGACGACCGTTCCATCCAGCGTGTGCTCAGGGATGTTGATAACAATGACCTTGCGATTGCATGTAAGGGTTCTGCGGAGGAAGTACAGAACGCCATCTTTAGCAATATGTCAAAGCGTCTTGCTGAGATGATTCGTGAGGATATGGAATTTATGGGACCTGTCCGTATGAAGGACGTTGAGGAAGCGCAGCAGAAGATTGTAAATATCATAAGAAAGCTCGAGGATTCTGCTGAAATCGTTATTTCTCGAGGCGGAGGTGACGAGATCGTTGTATAATAATGGCGGTGTATTAAAATCAGGATGGGTTGTAGTCAATCCGGAAAATACAAGAATTATAGATTCTAATGCAAGAGCTGAGGCAAAGCTCAAAGAGCTTGCCTTGGAGCTTGCAAGACAGTGCGGCGAGGAACCGGAGTTTATAGAGGGCTTTACACAAGGCATTAATGCCGTGGAAGTTTCCGAGCTGATGCGCGATGATGAAGGTAATATTATAGGGTATGAGCAGGAAGATGAACTGAGTGAAGAACAGGAGTTTGAACAGCAGCCGGCGGCATCAGGTCCTGCCTATGAAGAAATCATTGCGCAGGCACAGACGGAAATTGAGGAGATGAAACAGCAGGCTGTTGCAGAAATCGAGGCGATGCGTGCCAAGACACAGGAGGATGCAAGAAGCCAGGGCTATGAGGAAGGACTGGAACAGGGCAGACAGGAAGGCTTTGCACAGGGACATCAGGATGGACTGAACAGCGTTGCCGAAGCAAGAGAGCAGGCACTTGCCGAAGTTGCACAAAAGGCAGAACGGCTGGAGCAGGAATACCATAAAAAAGTCAAGGAGTTAGAACCAAAATTTATTGATACGCTTACCGGAATTTATGAGCATATTTTCCATGTAAGCCTTCGCAATTCAAGGGAACTGATTGTATATCTGATACAGAATACCATGCGCAATATCGAGGGTGGAAATACTTATCTGATTCATGTTTCGAAGGAAGATTATCCGTTTGCGAGCATGCAGAAAAGGGAGCTGATTAAGAATACAAACATTAATATTGATAATGTGGAGCTTTTAGAGGATGCAACACTTGGTAAAAATGAATGTATGATAGAAACTGGCAGCGGTGTCTTTGACTGTAGTCTTGGAACGCAGCTTGAGGCTTTGAATGAGGAGCTTCGTCTGTTATCCTATGAGCCGTAGGATGTATTCCGGCTTGTAAAATGAATGGAAAAGGAATGAAGTCAATGGAAGATACAATATCCTTTCAGAAATATAAGATGGTTGTCAACAAAAGTTTTTTCAAAAAGCTTGGAAAGGTTGAGAACGTCGTGGGACTTACAATTGAATCTTCGGGACCGGATGCCAAATTAGGGGATATGTGTAAAATTTATACGGATTCCGAAAAAAAACATGGTGTTTTGGCGGAGGTTGTTGGTTTTAAGGACAAAAAAACACTTTTGATGCCCTATGAGGATACGGAAGGCATTGGACTTGGATGTATTGTTGAGAATATGAACTATCCGCTGAGTGTGTCGGTGGGAGACAGTCTCCTTGGAAAAATTTTGGATGGTCTTGGACGTTGTGTGGACGGGTTTGTGCCCGATCCTCATACGATAAAGCGCTATCCCTTGGAAGCGCCGCCGCCCGATCCGATGAGCAGAACGATTATCAGCGACGTATTATCCCTTGGCGTTAAGGCAGTTGACGGGTTAATCACGGTTGGCAAGGGGCAGCGTATAGGAATCTTTGCAGGATCCGGTGTTGGAAAGTCAACGCTGATGGGAATGTTTGCGCGAAACACAAAAGCAGATATCAATGTCATTGCGCTGATTGGAGAGCGAGGCAGAGAGGTAAGGGAATTTATAGAAAGGGACTTAGGAGAGGAAGGCATGCGGCGTTCAATTGTCGTGGTAGCGACTTCCGACAGACCTGCCCTTGAGCGAAATAAGGCTGCAAAGACAGCGACGGCAATTGCGGAATATTTCAGGGATCAGGGAAAAGATGTCCTTTTAATGATGGACTCCCTTACACGTTTCTCGATGGCGCAGAGGGAAATCGGACTTGCGACAGGTGAGCCGCCGGTTACAAGGGGATACCCGCCAAGCGTGTATTCCGAGATGCCAAAGCTTTTAGAGCGTGCAGGCTGCTCCGAAAAAGGTTCGATTACGGGACTTTATACGGTACTTGTAGAAGGTGAAGATTTTAACGAGCCGATTACCGATACGGCGCGAAGTATTTTGGATGGTCATATCATGCTTACAAGAAAGCTTGCAAACAGAAATCATTATCCGGCAATTGACGTATTACAGAGCATTTCAAGGTGTATGTCGATGATTGCGGACCGCGACCATAAACAGGCGGCAGGAAAGCTAAAGAATATTATGGCTACCTATAATGAAGCGGAGGATTTGATTAATATCGGCGCCTACAAGAAAGGCAGCAATGCAAACATTGACAGGGCAATTGATATGATAGATGAAGTAAATGAGTACCTTTTGCAGTCTACTGACGACAAATTCAGCTTCGAGGAAGCGGTAGAACAGTTAGAGAGTCTATTCGAAGAAAAGGAATAATGTGGAAGCGTAAACAGGATACGCGGAAATGGAGAATAGAATGGCAGTTTTTCGTTATAAGATGCAGGGCATTCTCGATATCAAGGAAAAGCTTGAAAACAAGGCAAAACAGGAATTTGCAGAAGCAAATATGCGTTTGGATGCCGAAAAGAAGAAAATGGATGAACTGCAGGCAAGACGCTTTTTCTATATGCAGGAGGGAGTAAAGCTGCGCATGGAAATCATTGACGTGCGCAAGATCAGGGAAAACAAGATTGCAGTATTGAAAATGGATGAGTATATTGCCAATCAGAAAAGGGAAATCGCGCGTGCCGCAAAGGCTGTGGAAAAAGCGAGAGCGGCGCTGCAGGAGGTCATGCAGGAACGAAAGGCGCATGAAAAGTTGAAGGAAAGTGCATTCGAGGAATTTTTGAAGGAGGAGCAGGCGGCAGAGAGCAAGGAAATCGACCAGCTCACCTCGTATACATATGGACAGAAACTAATGGAGGAAGAATGAAAATCAAAGATTTTCATTCGGCAAATTTGTGCTTGAGGGCACAAATTCGCAGTCTATGAAAGGAGTATAAGTAGAGGGATGGCACGTAAGGATGAAAACTTAAGTCCGGAGGAGGAGCAGCTTAGACAGTTAAAGGCAGATCAGAAGGCATTTAAGCGGGAACAGAAAAATCAGAAAAAGGAAGCAAAAAAGCGCGCCAAAGAGCTTGAAAACCAGGAGAGGGAGCTTGACGAGCAGATTGACGGGACAAACGCCTCTGTCGTGGTAGTAACCATATTTATCATCGTGATATGGCTCGGCATTTTGTGCCTGCTTGTCAAAATGGACATAGGCGGCTTTGGGTCAAATGTACTTACACCGATGTTAAAGGATGTGCCGGTTATCAATAAAATACTTCCTTCCGAGTCCGGCGTGGAGACCACAAAGGATAAGGCATATGGCGGTTACAGCAGTATTAAGGATGCCGTTGAGCAGATTAACAGTTTGGAGCAGCAGATGGAACAGCTTCAGACTACAAATACTTCTTATTCGGAACAAATCGAGGCATTAAAGGCAGAGGTACAACGCCTACAGACCTTTGAGGATAATCAGGTTGATTTCCAAAGAATCAAAGAGCAGTTTTATGAGGAAGTCGTATATGCACAGAACGGTCCGGGAGAGGAAGCATACCGCAAATATTATGAAGAAATGGATGCGACGACCGCAGAGGCATTATACAAGCAGGTTATCCAGGAGGAAGCGGTAAACAACAAGATGAAGGATTATGTGGCGACTTACAGTAGTATGGATGCGGCTAAGGCGGCGGCAATTTTAAGCGCAATGACGGACAATTTAAACCTTGCGGCAGAAATTTTGGAAAGTCTTTCCTCTTCGTCAAGAGCGGCGATTATGGCTGAGATGGATCCATCGATTGCTGCAAGACTGACAAAGATTATGAATCCAAACAGCTAAATGCAGTGAAAAAGCTAATGCATTTATGTAAATTCGTCGATATATAGGATGTAAACGCTGCCAAAGAGATGTTACAGACAGGACAGATTTTTGGCGCATTACATAAAAAGAACCTTGAAAAGTTAAGAAAGGAGGAATGACAATGGCGGTTAAGACCGTAAATGTCCAAGGCTTTGATGCAACAATGGCGCTTGGGCAGACAGCGCAGGTAAGGCAGACTGCAAAGAGCGGTACACAAAGTTTTGGAGAAGTCTTAAACAAGGTGAGCAGTAAAGTGGCAGATAAAAATCAGCAGATTGCCCCAAAGGAAGGACAAAAAAATCCGGAAGCAGACACAAACAGTGAAAAGACAGAGGGACTGGAGAAAAATCCGAAGCAGAATGACAGCACGCAGGAAACGAACGATTCATCTGATGTCACGCAGGAAAATGTTGACAATGTGGAAGAAAAAGACATACCCGATAAAACGCTGACTGTGGAGGAAACGCAGGAAGCGCCTGACGAGATGACAACAGAACAGATTGCGGATGCACTGGCACAGATTATCGAACAGATTAAGCAGCTACTTGGCGTGAGTGACGAGGAAGTGCTTGCCGGAATGGAAAACATTGGTTTAGAGCCGGCGGATCTGTTAAATGCAGATAATATGGCACAGCTTCTGACAGCGATTGCAGGTGAGGGTGAAACAATCAGCTTTGTGACAAACGAGGATTTATATGCGGCTTTGCAAGAGATGACGACAACCGTGGAAAACGTGTCATCACAGCTTTTGGAGGACACGGGACTGACGCAGGAGGAGCTTGACGCAGTGTTGGCAAAGCTGGCACAGGAGCAAAATCCCGTACAGGAAGAACCGGTACAGTCAACGGGTTTTGAACAAGGAACGGGAATGACTGATGCGGTCAACGAAGACGCGGCTTTATCGCAGGAAGGAATTCCGGCGGTCGTTGTGGAGGGGGATGAAACGCTTCAACAGCAAAAGGAAACGTCAAAAGATGAGCCGACACAAAAGCAGTATGAGGAGCTGCCGGAAAATCAGCAGGAGAATCCGACCGATGGAACGGTAAAAGTTCAGACTCAGAAAGCGGAACATCATGCGAACAGACAGGGAAAATCAGATGATTTTAAAGGGCAGCAGGATACGACGCACAGTTTTGGTGAAAATCTTGAGAACTCTAAGATGACAACACCGGTTACGGCAGAAACGGCGGTAAGTTATACTTCGCAAAATGTAGAGAGCATTATCAAACAGCTTGCGGACTTTGTAAAGATTATCCGGAATGAAAATCTCACGGAAATGGAACTTCAGTTGCATCCGGCAAGTCTTGGAACGGTGAACGTATCTCTTGTCACAAAGGGAGGAGCAGTGACGGCAGAGTTTACCACACAGAATGAGGCAGTGCGGGCAGCAATTGAATCACAGGTTTCACAGCTGGTTACAAACCTGGAGGAACAGGGGGTTAAAGTAGAAGCAGTTGAGGTATCTGTGGCAAGTCACGAGATGGAACGGAATCTGGATGAAAACAACCAGAATGACCAAAGCAGACAGGAACAGGAAGAACGGCAGCGCGTTTCGGGAACACGCAGAAACAGCATTAATTTTAACTCTTTTGTTGACGGCGATGAGATTGCTGAAGAAATGCAGGGCGCGGATGATGCGACAAGAATTGCAATGGAACTTATGGCAGCGAATGGAAATTCTATGGATTTAATGGCATAAAGCAGGATTTAAGCTATGAAAGGAACGGAAGGAGGATTATTATATGGGCAGTTTAGTAGCACCAGTAGGAGAAGACGGAAAATTACAGACGCAAACAACATCAGGAGATTCTCTTAGCAGCAAAAACAAAAAGAAAAACAGCACGGTTGACAGCGATATGTTTCTATCCCTTTTGGTTGCGGAGATGCAGAACCAGGATCCCCTGGAGCCGACGAGCAATACCGAGTGGGTATCACAGTATGCGACGTTCACACAGGTTGAAAAGATGGGTGAGATGGCGGAATCAGTTGATTTGCTAAGGGCAAATGATTTGGTCGGCAAGGAAGTTATCATGAAGGTAACAAGCGAGTCGACAGGTGATGTAAGCTATGCAAGAGGAACGGTTGACTTTATCACGGTAGAAAACGGAAAGCCGATTATTTGGATTGACGATAAACAGTATTCAATGGCTGATTTGGATACGGTTGTCAGCAGCGAGTATTCATCAGCATATGACAAGTATGACACACTGACGGCAATGCTCAAAGGGCTTCCGAATATTAAGTACGCGGATAAGTCATACGAAAATGTTATTAAGGGCGCTTATAAGTATTACAATACAATGAACGAATATGAGAAGAACTTTATGGCTACGTATGGCTCAGATTTGCTTCAGGTACTTGCAGAGTGGAAAGAAAAGCTTACAAAGCTTGGTGTTGATTTCAGTGACGTAACGCCGGATGAAAAGGAAGAGGCGCCTACGACGTTGGATGATATTATGAAGAGCTTCGGTACAAAGATGGATGCAATCATTGACAAGCTGAATCTTTTGACAAAAACAGAAAGCGATACGGATACGGAAGGCGATACGGATACGGAAGGCGATAAGGATACAGAGTAAACGGCTTTATCGTTTGACGTACGGATGCATTTTATGCATGTATTTTTATGCAGGGAGGAAGGACTATGAATGTAAAGAACAGCCAATTCCTTTCCATAGAGCAATTACAGGACCAGTATTTAAACAGACAGCAAAACGTCGGCACAAACGCGAAGGCGCCGGCAGGAATGAGCTTTGAAGAGGTACTGCAAAAGCAGCAGGCAAAAGAAACGCAAAAGACTGCGCAGGTAAAATTCTCAAAGCATGCGGCAGGCAGACTGAGCGACAGAAAGATTGCGCTGACAGACGAGCAGATGGAAAGGCTGGACGTCGGTACGAAAAAAGCAGGCGAGAAGGGTATCAGGGAATCCCTTGTGCTGGTTGACGAGCTTGCGTTTATCGTAAACACCAAAAACAATATGGTAATCACAGCGATGGATCAGACAGAAACAAACGAAAATATTTTTACAAACATTGACGGAGCCGTAATTATTTAGAGCCGGACCTTTTAAGGAGGCTTAAGTTCCTGACTGACAGATGGAACAATGTTACGGGCGGCAAATATGATTTAGGAGGTCACTTAATTATGATGAGATCACTTTTCTCTGGTGTATCAGGCTTAAAGTCACACCAGACAAGAATGGACGTTATTGGTAACAATATTGCAAACGTAAACACGACAGGCTATAAGTCAAAGAAATTAAACTTTTCGGATATGCTTTATCAGACCACACAGGCGGCGTCGGGACCAAGCCAGAACGTGGGCGGCATCAATCCAAGACAGATTGGTCTTGGTGTGAAGACTGCTGCAATCAACACGACAATCACGCAGGAAGGTGCAACACAGTCTACGGGTAATCCGTTTGATTTGAAGCTGACAGGCGAGGCGTTCTTTGTGGTAAGCGACGGTACACAGACTTATTATACAAGGGATGGGTCATTTAACGTTGACGAGGCAGGAAACCTCTGTATGGCAAGTACCGGTTATATTGTGCAGGGCTGGGGCGTTGACCAGGAAGGTAATATTCTTCAGGGGTCGGTAAGGAATCTGAATGTAATGTCAAAGAATCAATATACGGCGGATGCCACGACGAAAGCAACCGCTTCGGGTATTATTGATGAGACAGATACAAACCTTGAGACAAAGAACGGTAAGATTATGAATCTGCAGATACTTGACAAGAGCGGATATGAATACAATTTACAGTTTGGTATTTTGCCTGTAATGCAGGGAAAAGATAAGGTTATAGAGAATACAGAAAGAATATATAATGTTCCCATGACTATAACGCCAACAACAGCACCTGATTATTCATATTATTTCTATGATACAACAACATCAACAGTGACTGGTCAGTTAAATTCAGCGGATATTCCGGTCGTTGCGGATCAGTTGATGCCGGAGATAGACAAATATGTTGCTGGTCAGACACCTCAGACTGATGCAAATGGAAGGAAGTATGTGGATGTCCTTTTGGATGCAAATACTGAGCCGGGAAAAGTGGCTGTAGGTACCGAATTGGCGGGAAAGACAATAAGGGTTTATTGTGATGAAAAGACAGTATATACGGATCCCGGTAACAGTAATAAACCAATATCTGGTCTTACTCCAGAAATTGTGAGTGCATTGTATGGCACACCAACCGGAACACCTCCTGTTTGCACACTAAAAGGAGGCGCAACAGCTATAAAGGTTGTTCAAAGAACCTATCAGGAGTCGGGAGAAGACGTAACAGAATATAAAATTTTTCTTACAAATGCTGATGGAACACCGATGAACACACTCAATGAAGATTTGGATGGAGATGGTACAAATGATATTGTTGCTGGTGAAGTTCAGAGCTTGTCATATTCTGACATAACAGCGCTATTGAATACGGTTACGCCAACGGTTAAAGGTACATATAATACAACCGAGCAAATCGGTAATGAGCCTGTAAAGGGACAGTATACAATGACCCTTTTATCTATGACAGACTATAAGGGTGATCTTGTTGAAGGATTTGAGGCTGCTTTACCGGATCCGGTAAACCTTATTTACAATGCGGAAAATGGTCTGTTTGTTTCCGCAAACGGTGCAAACGCATTTGAGCTGAACTTAAGTGCAGTAGGAACAGACGGAAACTTTTCTAATGTTTCAGTAGATATGTCTGATACCATAAACCAGTTTAACGAAGGAAAATCGTCTATCTCCGCAGACCGCGACGACGGACGTAAGCTTGGTACAATGACAGGTGTATCCATTGCTAATGATGGCAAGGTTACGGCAAATTACAGCAACGGTATGTCCGCAGTCTTGGGACAGATCTGTGTCGGCACTTTTGCCAATGCGATGGGACTTCAAAACGAGGGCGACAACCTGTATTCTGAGACTGCAAACTCAGGCGACTGCCAGACCGTGGACATCAAGGCAAGCGGAACAGGTTATATGACGACAGGCGTGCTTGAGATGTCAAACGTAGACCTTTCACAGGAGTTTACGGATATGATTACGACACAGAGAGGATTCCAGGCGAACAGCCGTATCATTACAACGTCCGATACGCTTCTTGAGGAGCTTGTAAATCTTAAGAGATAATAATTAGCGGTACATAAGCTGACATTGGGATATAAAAGGAAAAAGCCCGCACAGGACAGTGCGGGCTTTTCTAAGATAGCAAGCTGAAAAATCATAGATTTTCAGCCGACAAATTTGTGTATGGCACAAATTCGCGGATACATGGATACATATAGAAAGGGGGAGTTTTCATGATAGAAGTGACAAAGCTAAACGGAACAAAGTTTTTAGTTAACTCAAATCTGATAGGGACTGTTGAGGAAACGCCGGATACGGTGCTCACTTTGACGGATGGGAAAAAAATTATCGTAAAAGAATCGCGGTTGGAAGTCAAAAACCTGATTAAAACGACACGGCAGGAGTATTTTTGCAGGGAAAAATTGGTATAAGTTTACATAAAAAGCACGTATCCTATGGTAAATTGACAAAATTTCAGAAAATATTCAGAAAATTGTTGCAATTTATGTAACCTTAAAGTATTATATATATATGAGAAAAAATACATGGCGTAAGCAAATCATTGATTTGTTTTGATGTGCTTTGACAGGATGCCTGATATACGCAAAAAGAGAAAAAGATAAAGGAGTGTGTAAAAAGTGGATTTAGCGTCTTTGATAGGTATGATAGTAGGTTTTGTTTTGGTTGTGTTCGGTATTTACCAAAGTGCCGAGTCGATTGCAGGTCTTCGCTGGTTCCTTGACCCGCCGTCGGCGCTGATTACGTTTGGAGGTGCCGTTTTTGCAACGATGACCTCCTGCACGATGCCAAACTTTGTCGGCGGTTTGAAAAGTATCGGGTTGATTTTTAAACCGGTGAGCGTTAACATTCCGGAAATGATTACAAAGATTATTGAGCTTTCAAACATTGCAAGAAAGGAAGGTCTTCTCTCTTTGGAGGAGGCAGCCGGAAACCTGGAGGATGATTTCATGAAAAAAGGAATCATGCTGATTGTTGACGGTACGGATCCCGAGCTTGTAAGGGGGATTCTTGAAACGGAGCTCAACAGTATTGATGAACGGCATAAATTAAGATCCGGCTTTTGGGATACGCTTGGTTCGATGGGGCCTGCCTGGGGTATGATTGGTACGCTCGTTGGTTTGATTTGTATGTTGCAGAACATGTCAGACCCGACCTCGATTGGTCCGAAGATGGGTGTTGCCCTGATTACCACATTCTATGGATCCATGCTTGCAAACTGGGTTTGCTCGCCCTGTTCCAATAAATTACAGGCAAACAACTCAACAGAGATTAGCGCTAAGGAAATTATGATAGAAGGTTTGCTTTCCATACAGGCAGGTGAAAATCCGAGGGTTATTGAGGAAAAGCTGAAATCCTTCCTTGCACCGAAGGATAGAGGCGCTTCAGAAGAAGGCGGCGGAGGTGAAGCTTAATGGGTAAGAAAAAGGAAGAATTTAAACTCCCGCCCGGAACTCCGGAACCCTGGATGAGTACCTTTTCGGATATGATGACGCTGCTGATGTGCTTCTTCGTGTTGCTGTTCTCAATGTCAACCATTGATGCTGCAAAGTTTGAGGAAGTGGCAAAATCTTTTCAGTCGACTTTTAGTATCTTTAGGGGCGGCGCACAGGCAATCGGCGATGGGATTTTGGTCAGCAACGGCGTAAGCCAGCTGAATATGCTTGACGAGTTCATTAATTCAAGCGGTAAGACGGCGGATGCCGATGCGAAGGATCCTGAGCAGCTGGATAAATCGGAGCAGGCATCGGCGGATGTTGAGCCTACGGACGCGACTACGGCGGCAGCTATGGATGCAGCACAGCTTTTGGGGATGACAGAGCAGGAAATGCAGGACTTAAAAGAAACGGTAGAGCAGATTGAACAGGAAAAACTGCAGGTTTCCGAGGCGCTTGCGGAAAAAATCGAGGAAGCGATTGCAGAAAATATGATTGAAGACAAGGTCGATGTGTCGGTTGACGCGGATTATGTTCTTCTTACTTTTAACGGTGCGTTTCTGTTTGATTCAGGCAAAGCTGACTTAAAACAGGATGCGCTTCCAGTTTTAAATAAAGTAGGAATGATTCTTGCAAGATATGCGCAGTGGGATATTGAAATCGAAGGACACACGGACTCGGTACCGTTAAATGGAGGACGGTATGAGAACAATGATGTGCTTAGTAGTTACAGGGCGCTTGCAGTATTTGACTATCTCAAGGAAAATTCCAGCATTGATCCGGGAACAGTAAAGCATTCCGGACGCGGCGAGTATATGCCGATTGCGGATAACACGACGCCTGAGGGAAGGGCAAAAAACAGACGTGTCGAGATTAAAGTATATAATTCATTAAGCTCGGGCTTGATGAACTAATATAAATAAGGGGGACAAACGATGAAAAGAAACTTATTATCTATTATTATCCTTGCATTGCTGGTAGTCAATATTGTATTGTCAGCAATCATGATGGTAACAGTCTCAAGCGCATCAAGAAAGACGGCAGCGCTTGTGGCAGACATTTCCACGATTATAGGGCTTGAAATTAATGGACTGCCGACATCGGACGTAGGGGCGCAGACGGTTACAATGGCGGACACGGCGGTTTACAACATTACGGACGAAATGACAATCCCGTTAAAGTCAGGCGAGGACGGAACATCTCATTATGCGGTGGGAAATGTGTCACTTTCACTCAACAAAACGCATGATGACTATAAGACCTACAACGAGGAAACACTTGCGACAAGCGAGGGAATTATCAAGGACATTATTTATTCCGTCATGGGAAATTACACAATGGATGATGCAAGAAGCAATGACGCGCAGATCAAGGCGGAGATTCTTCAGAAAATCCAGGAGCGGTTTGGCTCAGAGGTCATTTATGATGTATCATTTAGTTTCTTATATTCATAAAGTTTAAGGGGCTTATATGAAACAAAGGGAAGTTGATATATTTAGGGTTATGAACGAAAACCTCTTTGAAACAATGCTAACAGGGGGTGAATAGCGAATGGGAGAGGTATTATCTCAAAGTGAGATTGACAGTTTGCTGGCAGCGTTAAGCAGCGGTGAGCTGGATGTTGAGGATATGCAGGAGAAGGATGAGCGACAGGTCAAAAATTATGACTTTAGCAGGCCTGCCAAATTCTCGAAGGAACATTTAAGAACATTAAACATGATTTTTGATAACTATGGAAGGCTATTGTCTACAAACTTACCGGTCTATTTAAGAAAAAATGTACAGGTAAGTGTGGCAAGTTCCGAAACGGTAACCTTTGCCGAGTTCTCAAACGCGTTATCAAATCCGGTATTGCTTACGGTCGTTAATTTTTCTCCAATGCCCGGAAACATCATTATGGAGTTGACAAGTGGATTGGGGTATGCGATTATAGATAGGATGCTGGGAGGCAGAGGTGACGCATTGGAAAAGCCGAGAGAATTCTCGGAAATTGAGATGAGCATTATTGAACGAATCATGGTTATCTGTATGCAGTTGTTAAGGGAACCCTGGAAAAACGTGGCAGAGGTTGATCCGTTTTTGGAGCGGATTGAAACCAATCCGCAGTTTGCCCAGATTATTTCGCCAAGTGATATGGTAGCGCTTGTTACCATGAATGTAAAGATTGGTGAAGTAGAAGGTTTGATGAATGTGTGTATGCCGTTTTTTACACTGGAGTCCGTAATGGACAGATTGAATACTAAGTTTTGGTATTCGAGCATGCAGAATTTAGATGACGAATCTTATGAGCAGTTTGTTGAAGGCATGGTGCGCAGAGTGGATGTGCCCGTGAAGGCGGTGCTTGGAAAGAGCGTTATTACAGTCAGTGATTTTGTTAACATACAGGTGGGTGATATCATACGGCTTGATTCAAAAGTCGAGGATGAGCTGGATGTATATGTGGGGAATATAAAGAAATTCAGTGCAGTTCCGGGCGCAAGCAAGGAAGCGTATGCAGTGAGGGTAACATCTGTATTTAGGGAGGAGGAATAGGATAATGGATGGTATGTTATCTCAGGACGAAATAAATGCGTTGTTGAATGGCGTAGACCTGTCAGCAGACAGCGGAAGCGATGCGGGAGCAGACACAGCGACAGCAACGATGGCAGGGGAAGAACCCTTGTCGGATGTGGAGAAAGATGCGATAGGAGAAGTTGCAAACATCAGTATGGGTACTTCTGCTACAACACTTTATTCACTTGTAAATAAGAAAGTTAATATTACAACACCCGTAGTAGAGATGACAAAATGGGCGGATGTGATTCAGGAGTATGAAAGACCGTGTGTATTTATTCAGATTAAATATACAGTAGGCTTAAACGGGACAAATATCTTAGTATTGAAGGAGCATGATGTAAAGGTTATCACGGATCTGATGATGGGTGGTGACGGTACAAATATTGAAGGAGAACTGACAGAGCTTCATTTGAGTGCAATTTCAGAGGCAATGAATCAGATGATGGGGTCTTCTTCGACATCACTTTCCTCTATGCTTGGAAAAACAATTGATATTAGTCCGCCAGAGGCAAGTCTTGTGGATTTGCAGTCTAAGGAGCCAAAGGAGCTTTCTCCGTTCCTTGAAGACAATTTTGTCAAGATTTCGTTCAGGATGCAGATTGAAGATTTGGTGGATTCCACATTGATGCAGCTTTATCCGTTGGAGTTTGCAAAAGATGTATCGGATACATTTATGAATCAGATGATGGGCGGTGGAGATGCGGCAGCACCAGAAACGCCTGCACCGGCTCCGGCACCAACACCTGCACCAATGCCGGCAGCGCCTGCACCGGATATGAGCATGCAGCAGCCTCAGATGAATATGCCCCAAGCGGGCATGGGAATGCCTCAGGGCGGTATGGACATGAACATGAACATGAACATGGGGATGCAGCCCCAGATGAACATGGGAATGCCGCAAATGGGAATGCCTATGATGGGTTACGGAATGCCCAATGTAAATATACAACCTGCGCAGTTCCAAAGTTTTGCACCGGTAGGGCAGGGTGAAATGGTAAGCGCCGAGAGTATCGAGCTGATTAAGGATGTGCCGTTAGAGGTAACTGTAGAGCTTGGACGTACAAGTAAATCCATTTCCGATATATTAGAGTTTGCTCCCGGTACAATTATTGAGCTTGACAAAATTGCAGGTGAGCCGATTGACGTGCTTGTAAACGGTAAGTTTGTTGCAAAGGGTGAAGTTGTTGTTATTGAGGAAAGCTTCGGCGTCAGAATTATGGAAATTATTAAATAAGGAAGTTTCATTAAGAAAGGATTAGATCAGATATGGGAAAGAGAGTTCTTATCGTGGATGATGCGGCGTTTATGAGGATGATGATAAAAGATATCCTTACCAAAAACGGATATGAAGTCGCAGCAGAAGCCGAAAACGGAAAAGTTGCCGTTAGTAAATATCAGGAGGCATCACCGGATTTGACGCTGCTTGATATTACAATGCCAGAGATGGACGGTATTCAGGCATTGAAAGCAATCAAACAGCTTGATCCCGGAGCAAATGTCATTATGTGTTCTGCTATGGGACAGCAGGCAATGGTTATTGAGGCAATTCAGTCAGGCGCTAAGGATTTTATTGTGAAACCTTTTCAGGCGGAACGAGTATTAGAGGCGGTTAAGAAGGTAGTTGGTTAATAATGCTGGACTCGATCGTACAATTGTTTACGGTATTACTGATATTTGTATTTGTGTTGGCGCTTGCATATATTACGACAAAATTTACGGCCGGTTTACAAAAGGGAAGATATCAAAGCGCAAATGTGGAGATTATTGAAACTTTTAAAATAGCGCCAACCAAGTATATTCAGGTAGTAAGAATTGGTGAAAAATATTTTTCCTATGTGGTGTGCAAGGAAACAGTTACCTTACTTGGAGAACTTGCCAAGGATGATATTACGGAGTTTGCTAAAAACAGTGAAAATACAGCTATGGTAAGCTTTAAGGATATTTTTGAAAAACTCAGGAAGTAGCAAGGTTGAAAATTAAAATTTTTAATCCGCAAATTTGTGCTTACGCTGCATACAACAAAAAGCTGCGCTTTTCGTTGTCAAGAATTTGTATGCTATGGAAGGAGCAAGAGTATAAAAATGAGAAACAGATATAAAAACTATGATATAAAGCAGGAACTTAGAAAGCTGTTTTATGCGCTGGCGATGGTGTTTTTGCTTGTGGTAGCTGATGTGGCTGTTGCAAGCGCTACGAGCGAGGATGAGGCTGCTGCGGAGCATATATTGGACAATCAGCCTGATACCGATGAGAATCGAACGACAATCAGTGACCCGGGTACGGCGGAGACACCGGAAGATTTGGCAGAATTAAATATTGCAAACAGTCTTACCATTACGCTTGATAACGGTAATGGAGAATTAAACGGTACACTTCGGATTCTGCTTGTTCTTACGGCAATTGCAGTGCTGCCGATTCTTCTCGTAACCATTACTTCATTTACAAGAATTTTAATTGTACTGCATTTTACAAGACAGGCATTAAATACGCAATCAGCGCCGCCAAATCAGGTATTGATTGCGATTTCATTGTTCCTTACTTTTTTCATTATGCAGCCTATTTTTTCACAGGTGTATACGGAAGCAATTGTGCCCTATGATGCCGGTGAGATTGGTTTTGAGGAGGCTTATGAAACAGCGATTACGCCTCTTAGGACGTTTATGTTTGAGCAGGCACAGATAAAAGATATTGATGTGTTTATGCAGATTTCTAATACGGCATGGGATGGTGCAAGCATGGAGCAGGTTCCAACTTCCGTACTGATACCAGGATTTATTATTAGCGAGCTTAGGACTGCGTTTATCATCGGATTTATTATTTACATACCGTTTATTGTGATTGATATGGTAGTGGCATCCGTT